>JBOHLG010000058.1:0-1894 GCA_050729515.1 Caulobacteraceae bacterium | reverse complement strand
CCATGGAGGTCGAGGCGGTGGACGAAGGGGTGGTCGAGGCCCTGCTGGTTCCCGAAGGGGCCGAGGAGGTCAAGGTCAACACGCCCATCGCCCGCCTCTCCGGCGAAGGCGAGGCGGCGGCCCCGACAAAGTCGGCCGAGAAGGGCGCCAACGGGGCCGCGCCGCCCGGATCCTCAGGCGAAGCGGAGAAGAGCCCTCCCGAGCAGGCCAAGCCGCGTCCCGCGGGCGAAGGCCCGGTCGCCGCGAAGCCGAGCCCTTCGGCCGTCGAGTCGCCGATCGTCCCTGTCGCCAAGACGCGCAAGATCAGTGTGCGCGACGCCCTGCGCGACGCCATGGCCGAGGAGATGCGGCGCGATCCCGATGTTTTCCTGATCGGCGAGGAAGTCGCCGAATACCAGGGCGCCTACAAGGTGAGCCGCGACCTTCTGGCCGAGTTCGGCGAGAAGAGGGTGGTCGATACGCCCATTACCGAACACGGCTTCGCCGGCCTCGGCGTGGGGGCGGCCATGGCCGGGTTGAAGCCGATCGTGGAGTTCATGACCTTCAATTTCGCCATGCAGGCGATGGACCAGATTATCAACTCGGCCGCCAAAACGCTCTACATGTCCGGCGGCCAGGTGCGCTGCCCCGTCGTCTTTCGCGGCCCCAACGGAGCGGCGGCGCGGGTGGCGGCCCAGCACAGCCAGGACTACTCGAGCTGGTTCGCTCACATCCCCGGCCTCACCGTCATCGCCCCCTACGACGCCGCCGACGCCAAGGGTCTGCTGAAGTCAGCGATCAGAGACTCCAACCCGGTGATCTTCCTCGAGCACGAGATGCTCTACGGCCAGGAGTTCGACATCCCCGAAGAGGGCGATCTCCTCGTCCCGATCGGCAAGGCGCGCATCCGCCGGCAGGGGGACGGGATCACCATCAGCGCCCATTCGCGCATGGTGGGCTTCGCCCTCGAAGCCGCCGAGCGTCTGGCGAAAGAGGGCCTGGAGGCCGAGGTGATCGATCTTCGCACCCTTCGACCTCTCGATGCCGAGACGGTGGCGAGGAGCGTCCAGAAGACTTCGCGGCTGGTGACGGTCGAGGAAGGCTGGGGGCCGATGGGCGTCGGCGCCGAGGTCGCCGCCCGGGTGGTTGAGGCCGCGTTCGACTGGCTCGACGCCCCGCCGATCCGCGTCTTCCAGGCGGACGCGCCGCTTCCCTACGCGGCCAACCTCGAGGCGCTCTCGCTTCCGTCGGTGGAGAGGATCGTCGAGGCGGCCAAGAAGGCGGCCTACCGATGAGCGGGGCGGACGCGGCGGCGTGGCGGGCCGGTGGGTGCCACTGCGGAAAGGTGAGATTCGAGGTTCTCCTCGCCGAGCCCGCGGCGGCGGTCTCCTGCAACTGCTCGATGTGCGCCAAGACCGGATTTCTTCATCTGATCGTCCCGGAGAGCCGGTTCCGCCTTCTTTCCGGGGCCGAGGCGCTCACCGAGTACCGCTTCAACACCGCGACGGCGCGTCATCTCTTCTGCCGCGTATGCGGGGTGAAGGGCTTTTACCGGCCAAGGTCGCACCCGGACGGATGGTCGGCGAACGCCCGGTGCCTCGACGAGCCGCTTTCTCTTGATGTCACGCCTTTCGACGGGCGCGATTTCGAGGCCCACATCCATGATCTCGCCCCGCTCGAGGAGGCCTCGGCGTGAGCGTCGAGGTTCTGATGCCGGCGCTCTCCCCGACCATGGAGGAGGGGACGCTCGCCAAGTGGCTGGTCAAGGTGGGCGACGAGGTGAAGAGCGGCGATGTGATCGCCGAGATCGAGACCGACAAGGCGACCATGGAGGTCGAGGCGGTGGACGAAGGGGTGGTCGAGGCCCTGCTGGTTCCCGAAGGGGCCGAGGAGGTCAAGGTCAACACGCCCATCG
>JBOHLG010000057.1:0-2401 GCA_050729515.1 Caulobacteraceae bacterium | reverse complement strand
TAGCGCGGCGCGGAGGGGAATGCCGGCGTTCATGCTGCCCTCAATGCCTTCTGGACGGCCTTCGGATTGCGATCGATGACCAGCAGATAGGCGCGCGTCGGTCCCTCGGGCACGCGGCGGCCCTGTTCCCAGTGGCGCAGCGTGTTGACGCTGAAGCCGAACCGGCCGGCGAACTCCTCCTGCGTCATGTCCAGCTTGGCCCGGATCGCCTTGACGTCGATATCCTCGGGGATGTGAACGCCGTAGCGGTCGGCGTCCGCCGTTCCCTCTGCATAGGCAAGGGCCTCCTCCAGTCCGCGCCGGATACTCTCGGCCACCTTGCTCGTCATTTCGTCCTCCTCGCATAACGCTCGACCAGAAGCGCGGTCAGGCGGCGGAAATCGTTACGGTCGGCCTGGCTGAGGTCGGCCCGTTCGTTCTTGGCGTAGGCGGTCAGGGCGAAGATCGGCATGGCGTCGTTGTGGTAGAAATAGACCACCCGCGCGCCGCCGCGCTTGCCGCGCCCCTCCAAACCCCAGCGGAGCTTGCGAACGCCGCCAGTGCCGGGGATCAGATCGCCGGCCAACGGATTGCGGGCAAGGTAATCGACCAGCAAGCCGCGCTCCTCATCGTCCATGATCCGCCGCGTCGCGGCCAGGAACTCGGGCGTCTCGACGACGCTGACGGGGGCTGGCTTGGACATCAGTGACACTACTCCAATGGATGATGAATTGCAAGAGCTATGGTAACCCAATGCACGAGTCAGGATCGGTCAGCGTCACCCGAAGAGGTCATCGAGAATGTCGCCGAACCACGCCTCGAACACGTCCACCTCGCGCTCGGTGACGGGCACGGGGTCCGGCCAATCGTCCACCACGCACCACCCGGAGAGGTCATGCTTGATCGGGCGTCCCGCTCTGCGCACCGGCGCAAGGGCGTAGTCGTAAAGGTCATCCGGCAGCGCGGCGGCGTCGACGCGACGTGTCCGGCGGGATGCGCGGGAACGGTTCATCCCGGGCAGGTGGTCAATGCCGGGCCGGAAGGGAATGAATCCTGATCGTCGCCCGCAGAAACGGCGGCCTCCGGGTGCAAATAGGACGAACCTCGGGCCGATAGGGGGGCACAGCGCCGCGCTCGCCAAGAGCCTTAAGCGCATGCCGGGCCTCTGCTGGGCCGGGGACGCGCGGTCAAGGCCGTCAGCCGCGAAGCGGTGGCGCGGAACGCGCCAGCCTTGACGGCGCGGCCCCGGTCCGGCCCCATCGGCGGCAAGCGTGCGAGGCGTCTAAAGGCCGAGCCCTCGACTTCGCCCAAACGTCCAATCGATTCCGCCGCCGGGCATGGCGACGCCCGTAACCTGCCGTCCAAGCCGCTGCTCCAACACCGGCTGCCAGGGCACGAGGCTGAAGCCCAATCCATCGTCGATCATGGCGAATTTGCCGCTGCCGAGATGGGCGACGCCGACCATCGTTCCGCTCACATAGTTGCCGACCTCCGCCGGCTTGAAGGTCAGGCCCCGCGCCCTCGCCATCTCCGGCCCGACGCGGGCGATTTCTTGGCTCTCAAGTCGTGCGATCAGGTCCTTGGGCGCGCGGGTGCCGCCCTCGGACGTGCGGGTGACAAGTCCCTGATCGACGAGGCGGTCCTTGCGCCGCTCTATCGCCTGGCTGACCTCCGCCCCGAATCCGGCCTGAGTCAGCGATGTGCGGTTGGGCGAGACCAACTCGCGGTCGAGCCAGGTCGCGCCATCGCTGGTGACCTGGCGCTCAAGATTGAAGGTCGAGAGAACGCGGAGGTTCATTCGGCGGCTTTGCGCGGTGTCATAGGCTGCGGCCCGCGCCGCATAATCGGAGGGGATTGCCCATCGATCCGTATCCAGCCTCTCGACGGTGCCGGCCCGGCGCAGCGCCTCCAGGCGGCGGACATGGCTGTCGATATAGCTGTCATAATCGCCACCCGGTATGCGGACATGGCCCGCTTCGGCGACGGCCCGGTGTTCGCTCGGGCGATAGACGCCGGTATCCGTCGCCAGGGCTGCGATATTGCGGTCCGAGGCGCGTGGTCCTGCGGGCGCGCGGCCGATTTCGACGATGGAGCCCATCGGCGCGTCCTGCGCCTGTGCCTTGTCGCCGAGCGCAACATGATGGGTGCGGGCGTCCACCCCGTCCACGATCAACGCCACCCGGTCGCCCAGTTCGTCGGTCAGCCGCTTGCCGATCACGCGCCCGATGATCGGCTGCGGCATCTCCTCGCCGTGAAGCACATAGCGGTCCATCCCTCGCTCAAGGCCCTGCTCAGCCAGCGCCCGATTGATCGCCTTGACGATGTCGCCGCGCTCACCGAGCGCCCGCATGGTCGGCTCCAGCTTTTCCGAGATAGTCCAGATGCCCGGTTCGATCTCGTGGGCGAGGCCGAAGCGCTGGAG
>JBOHLG010000056.1:0-3005 GCA_050729515.1 Caulobacteraceae bacterium | reverse complement strand
GGATCGAGGTGCGGATGGTCATGTCCTCCCTGGCGAGCTTGATCGCCTCGGCGAGGGTCCTGGATGCGTGGCCGACTTTGAATCCCAGATCCCACAGCGCGTAGAGCATGAACTCGATGACGCTCTCGCCGTGGGCGGTGGGCTTGTAGGGCCTCAGAAAGAGCAGATCGATGTCGGAGAAAGGCGCCAGCGCTCCTCGCCCGTAGCCGCCGACGGCCAGGAGCGCCAGACGCTCGCCCTCAGTGGGATTTCGCTCCGCCAGGACGTGCGCGTGGGTGAAGTCCCACAGGGCCCCGACGACCGTATCGGTGACGCCCGAGAGCAGTCGTGCGGTTTCGCGGCCGCCGGCCCCGTTCTCGAGCCGCTCCTTGGCGATCATCCGGCCGCGGAAGAGGCCGGCTTTGAGGATCTCGATCGCCCTCGAGCGTCGCTCCACGCCGCTGCTTTCGAGAGCCACGGCGGAAAGCTGGGCGCGCAGCCGCTCGGCGTCGAGCACGTGCTCGAGGCGCGTGGGTCCAAGGCGGTGCGGCATGAGCGGCCTTATAGCTGAGAAACGTCTGGTCCCCCATCCTTCACCGCTTGGCGGTGATGAAGAGACCGACGGTGAGCGCGATGCCCAGCACGATCACCATTATGCTGAGGATCCGTTCGTCGATCTTGCGCAGCATCTGTGCGCCGGCGAAGCCGCCGGCCATCGCTCCGGCCGCGACGATCGCCACTCGTCCCCAGGGAATGGCCGGAGTGAGGATGGCGAAGAGAGCCACCGCGCCGGCGTTCATGATGCCGGCCAGGACGTTCTTGGTCGAGCCGGCGGCGCGCACCGCCAGGCCAGCGGCGGTGAGGGCGGCGAGCATCAGCATGCCGATTCCGCCGCCGAAATAGCCGCCGTAGATGGCGATCAGGAACTGCGCCGCTCCGGCCGTGACCGGACCCAGACGCCGTCGCTCGGAATTCCGCCGCCGCGCCAAGCGGCCATAGGCGAAGACGCCGGTGGCGAAGAGGACGAGCCAGGGGACGATATGGGCAAAGAAGACCGGCGGAGTGACCAGGAGGAGTCCCGCGCCGAGAACGCCCCCCGCCAGGCTGATGCCGGCCAGGACCCAGAATCCGAGCCCCGCGGCGCCCTCAACGAGCTGGCGGTTCACCCATCCTGTCGTCACCTGACCGGGGAAGAGCGCGATCGTGGAGGCGATGTTGGCGGCTCGGGCGTCCAGACCCGTCAGCATCATGGCCGGCAAGGTGACGAAGGAGCCTCCGCCGGCGAGCGCGTTCTGCGCCCCCGCCCAGACAGCGGCCAGGAAGAGCACGATCAGCATGGTCGTCCCTAGAGCGCAGGCCGCAAGAGTGGGAAATCCTCTTGCGAGAAGTCGGGGCTCCAATTCGCCGGGCGGACTCCCGGCGCGAGCGCCTTGGCCCTACACTGAAGCCATTGGGGCGAGGTGAGTCGCGCATGAGTCCGGCGCTCGAGACCTGGAGCCAAGACGGCCCCGACCGAAGAGGGGCCGGATACGGGCAGCTGGAGAGCCTGCTCGTCGAGGCGGAGAGCGTGTCGGCGGTCGCGCTCCAGCACCGGCTCTACGCTCTCGCCCATCGCCGGCGCCTGGCGGCCGCGACCAGCGGCCGATTGATCGTCATGGATCGCTCGCTGCTCGGCGGCTTTCGACCCCGGAGCATCCGCTGGCAGGATCTGCGAGAGGTCGAACTCGAGGTAGGTCCGATTTCGGCCCGGCTGACAATCGCCTTCAGCGCCAATCTTTCCGACACCGCCTCCGGTGAGGGCGAGACCCACTGGCTGACCGTGGCGGGCCTCGAAAAAGAAGGCGGTCAGGCGCTCTATCGCGCCTGCCAGGCCCAAGAGCAGTCCTGGCGGGAAAAGCGACGTGTTCGCGCCCTCGAGGAGATGCGGGCCGAGTCCGGAGGGGTCCAGATCGCCGCCGGCGTCTATCCGCCAAGCGCCGAGCGTCCCTATCGGGCGATCGATCTCACCCCAGCCGAAGCCTCCGAGAGTCCGGCCGAGCGGTTGGCCCGGGCGCGCCGGATGCTCTCTGCGGGTCTGATCAGCGACGCCGAATTCGAGGCGGTGAAGGCGAGGATCGTGGGATCGCTCTGAGGCGGCCGGGCGCCTCACGCGTTGCGGAAGCGCAGGGTCATGCGATCGCTCTCTCCAATGGCGAGGTACTTGGCTTTATCGTAGCCCGCAGGGGTCGGCTCGCCCCGGGCGTGATTGCGCAGTGTCGGGGGGAGGGTCCACACCCCAAAGGGATGGTTCTTATCGTCCTTGGGGTTGGCGTTGATCTCCGAACTCGCCTCCAGGCGCAAGCCGGCGGCGCGCGCCGCATCGACCACGAACTTGGTCGCCACATAGCCATCGCGAGCCTCGGCGACCATCGGGCGGGGGTCGGCCCGATGCTCCTCCAGGGCGAGGATTCCGTCCTTCTTCAGGCAGGCGTGGAAGTCGCCGAACGCCTTGGGGACAAAGCCGGGGATCCACATCCAGTTGTGGACATTGCGGCAGGTGAGGACGAGATCGACCGTCCCAGGAGGGGCGAGAGGGCCGGACTTCGGTCCAAAGTCCTCCACTTCGATTCGTCCCCAGATCGCCGGATCGGCAAATCGGGTCTTCACCTCAGAGCCCTCGGCGCCCACCGCGCCGATGTATCGCCCGCCGCTCGCCTTGAGATAGGGGGCCAGGATCTCCGTCCAGTACCCGCCATCCGGATCGATCTCGACCACCGTCATTCCGGGCTGGAGTCCCCAGAAGGCGAGGGAAGCGGCCGGATGGCGGTAGCGGTCGCGCTCGCGGAACTTCTCCGAACGCAAGGGAGAGGCGATGGCCTGGGCCAGGAGCGGGCCTGGCCCGGCCAAGGCGCCGGTCGCGCCAAGGGCGAGCGCGGCGGCGGGCAGGGAAAGGACGAACTGGCGACGATCCATTGATGTTCCCCCTTCGGAGCGGTCGCCGCGACGCTGCGCGCTTTGATCCTGGCCTTCAAGTCCCGCTCTTGCCA
>JBOHLG010000055.1:0-4526 GCA_050729515.1 Caulobacteraceae bacterium | reverse complement strand
CGTCGCGCCCCAGCCGGGGGTGAGCGGATCGCCCGAATAGAGTGTGATGTTCTCGACCGAGCCCCGCTGGATGCCGAAGCCGGGCCTGGAGCCGCCTTCGGGATAGGGCTCGTGGGTGGCGTAGCCGTCGTCCGCCGGATCGGAATAGATGATGCAGCCCACCGCGCCATGTTCGTAGGCGAGGCGGGGCTTGAGGCCTCGCCATCCGGCGCCGTAGCGGACGATCGCGATCTTGCCCTTGACCGAGACGCCGAGCCTTCGGAGCTCCTTGTAATCGGCCTCCATGCCGTAGTTGACGTAGACGAGGGGCGCGGTGACGTCCCCATCGGCGCCATAGATGTTCCAAGCTGGCAGGCCCTCGGAGTTGTAGCGCGTGGAGGGATCGGCGGCGAGCGTCGGCTCGGTCAGGCGGGCGCGCCAGGGATGGCGGCCCTCCTGCTCCACGACTTCGCGCTTGGGAGTCGGATAGAGGACGCTGAATTCCTCGATATGGGCGTCCCAGCCCCACTTCCTGTACTCGGCGAGGGTGTAGAGGGCGTTTTCGTGGTCGTGGGGCGAGCCGACCTGGTTGGGTCGAGAGGCCATCAGCTCCAGCCGCGCTTTGATTCGTTCCGGCGAGAGGTTGTGGTCGAACTGCGCCTCGAGGGCCCGCTCGAAGGACGCTCCCTGGTCGGTGAATCCGGCCATCGGCTGAGCCGTCGCCGAGGTGGCGAGAAGTGCGCTCGCCGCCAGAAGAGCCAATTTGGACATGGAGATCCCCCACTCACGCTTGATGGCCGGTTCTAGAAGGTTCCAAGAGGTGAGGGAAAGCACACCCCATGATTCTCCCGGCGGCGAAGGGCTAGGCGTCGGGGGCGGGGCGGGCGCGCTGATTGTAGAGCAGCTTCATGCGGCGCTGCCGCTCCTCCTCCGAAAGCGAGGCGGGATCCTCCACCGGCCCGGCGGTCACCGCCATGCCCCTTTGCACCGCCGGACGCGCCGCCAGCTCTTCGCGCCAGCGCTTGACGTGCTTGAATTCCTCGATCTCCTGGCCCTGGCCCTTCCAGCCTTCGGTCCATGGAAATGAGATCATGTCGGCGATGGTGTACGCCTCGCCGGCCAGGTAGCGGCGGTCGCAGAGCCGGTTGTTCATCACTCCATAAAGTCGGTTCACCTCGTCGGTGAAGCGGCGCACCGCATAGCTCTGGTCGCCGGCCCGATCGCCCAGGCGTCGAAAATGGCCGGCTTCCCCCGATTTTGGGCCTTGATTGGCCATCTGCCAGAAGACCCACTGGCCGACCTCCCAGCGCCCGCGTGGATCGGCCGGCAGGAAGCGGCCGGTCTTCTCGGCAAGGTACATCATGATCGCGCCGGACTCGAAAACGGCGATGGGCGCGCCGCCGTCGGCCGGCTCGTCATCGATCATGGCCGGCATGCGGTTGTTGGGACTGATGGCCAGGAAGGCGTCCTCGAACTGGTCGCCCCGGCCGATGTTGCAGGGGACGACCCGATAGGGGAGGGCGAGCTCCTCGAGGAGGATCGTCACCTTCTTGCCGTTGGGCGTGGGCCAGTAATGGAGGTCGATCACGAGCCGCCTCTCCCTTTCGTGATGGCGCCGCGCCGCCTGTGGCACGATCGATGCTTAACAAAAAGTGAATTTCTTATGGACGTCGGCGCGCACTTCTGGTGAAGCTTCGCCGTTCACGTCCCTTCGGAGCAGAGTGCAGTGTCCCGCTTCAAGCGCCTCGCCCCGTTTCTACTGGCCGGTCCTATCTCGGGTCCGTTGCTGGCCGGAGTGGTGTTCAATTTGAAAGGCGGGCGGCCGATCCTGGCTGCGCTCTACGCCATCGCCCTCATCGCCGTGACGATCTGCCTTCCGCTCATCACGGCCCGGCTTGGTCTCAAATACGTCTATTAGACGTGCCGCTAGACGAAACGTCGCGCGACGAGCGGTCGCAGCAATCATCGGTGTTATTTGAGTCTTGATAGCCCTGGGCAAACTGGGGGGCGCGCGTCAGTGAACCAAAAGCAGACCGGGCCGGCTGAAATCGACATGGACGCCTGGCTCGCCGACCCGACTTCGGCCCGGGCGATCAACGCCTTTTCGATCGAATTCGTCCTCGCCTACATGCGCGAAGTCGCGGCGCTCTTTGGGGGCGACTACGAGGCGGCGCTGATCTTTCTCGCCGTCCTCGCCCACAACGGGGCGGTCAACATCCGCCAGCCGTGGTTCAGTGAGCATTTCGCCGACGTTCGCAACGCCCTGCCGGCCGAACTCGCCCGGCCGGTTTCCCGTCAGGCCATCGCTCACACCCTGGGGCTCAAGCGCGAGACCGTCCGACGCAAGATCGCCCGGCTGATCCAAGGCGGCCTCCTCGAACCGGTTCCGGGCGGGGTCATCACCCCACGCGGCGTCATCGCCACGCCCGAGTTTCTCGACGCCCAGGCGCGCGTGATCGGCTTTCTGCGCCGCTTCCGCGCTGATCTCATCGCTTACGCCGGCGCGCCGGATAGGTGAGGGCGGCTCAGGTTCCAAGACGCCTGGCGAAGAGCGCGAAGAGCCGCTCCCAATGGCGCTCGGCGCTCGGTTTGTCGTAGGCGGGGCGGGCCGGGAAGGCGAACCCATGCTCGGCGCCAGGGTAGATCTCGACCTCGGCGACGAGATCGGTCGCCGCGAGAGCTTCCTTCAGTTCGGAGACCATCGGAAGCGGCGCCCAAGGATCCTTCTCAGCGCAGGCGAAATAGAGTTCGCCCTTGGCCCCGGCAGCCAGTCGATGAGGACTGTCGTCCGCTTCGGTCACCAGGCGCACCCCATGGAGAGAGGCCGCAGCCGCGACGCGGTCCGGCCATTTTGCGGCGGCCGCGATGGCGTACTGGCCGCTCATGCAGTAGCCGATGGCGGCCATCGGCCCGTCTTTCGCCGCCGCGTCAGACTCCGAAAAGGAGATGAGAGCGGCCGCGTCCGACATGACCTTGGGAATCGAAAGCGACTCCATGAGCTCCATGTACCGCTCACGCGGGGCGCCGGAGAGCTCCTTCACCCCTTCACGGTAGTAGAGGTTGGGCAGCATGACGTAGGCGCCCACCGCGGCAATGCGGCGCGCCATGTCGCGCAACTCCTCGCGGATGCCAGGCGCATCCATGAAGAAGAGCACGACCGGATGGGGTCCGCGGCGCTCCGGATGGACGATGAAGGTCTCCATCGCTCCATCCTGGGTGGAGATGGCCAGCTCGCGTTCGATCATCCTCGTCTCCTCTGCGCCTCTCGCGGGGCTCGCGAAGGTCCTGGCGAGATCAGAACCAATAGTCGGCGACCGTGCGGCCATCGCGCGGCAGGTCCTTGAAGGTGTCGAGACCATCGAAATGGCGGATGGGGACGTCGGCGACCGCCTCCGGATCGGCGAGCCTCAAGTTGACCGCCATGCGCCGGCGGCCGTCGGCTCTAGGCGCATGCGCCCGCCACCAGGCGAGGTTTCCACAGCCGGGGCAGAAGTGGAATTCGATGTGGCCGTCGCCAGCTTCGTCGGTGCGGCGATAGAAGGTGGTGTCGCCGGCCACATGGATCCCTTCGTTCTCGAAGTCGTAGGCCCACAGCACTCCATAGCGGCGGCATACGGTGCAATTGCACGCGGTCGCGCCCTCGGGCACGCCCTCGAAGCTCCAGCGGATGGCGCCGCAGTGGCACGACCCATCGATCATCTTGGCTCTTTCATCTTCGGCGCGCCGGTCAGGGATTGCGCGCGGCGACGATCCAGGTCGCTGAGGGGAGCTTCACGCCGTCCGCTCCGGCATAGGGCTTGAGGGCCTCGAGCACCTTCGCGCGCACTGGCGCAAGGAGCTCTGGAGATTCTCTCAGGACGCGGCCCAGAGGGCCGATCCGCAGAGCCGTTTCGGTGTGCGTTCCAAGGTCGGCGCCGCCGATCGCGCAGTCGAAGGGCTCAAGGATAATATCGCCGTATCCCGCTGAGGCCAGGATGCCTCTCAGGCGGGCGCCGTCGGCCAGGGCGAAGGGCCCCGGCGCGAACGGATCCCCCGGCGGCGGCTGAGGCGGAAGCAGGGGCAGGGCGGCTTGGTAGGGAAGGGTCATGAACGGATTGAGCGAAACGTCCCGCCAGCAGACGAACGCCAGCCGTCCGCCGCGCTTCAACCCTCCTCGCACGTTGGCGAAGGCGGCGACCGGATCGGCGTAGAACATCACGCCGAAGCGGGAAAAGGCGCCGTCGGCCGCGCCCCCTTCGAAGTGGAAGACCTGGGCGTCCCCCTGGACGAATTCTATAGATGCCTGGCCCGGCCCGCGGGGTCTTGCGCGGGCGACCGCGAGCATGGGGCCGGAAATGTCCACCGCCTGCACCGCGCCCTTGGGACCGAGCCTTGCAGCCAGTTCGAGGCTGGTGGCCCCACACCCACAGCCAAGATCGAGGATCACCTCGCCGGGCTCCGGAGCCAGGACCGACATGGCCCTCTCGCCGAGCGGCGCGATCTGGGCGTCCAGGCGCTCCTGGAGGGCCGCCCAGGTTTCGGCGGCCGCGCCGTTCCAATAGGCGATC
>JBOHLG010000054.1:0-5685 GCA_050729515.1 Caulobacteraceae bacterium | reverse complement strand
CGTCTGGACCGTCCCGGCGGCCGGGGCGGGCGCGGGTCCGGCCAGGCCCGGGCCGGCGAACCAGCCGGCGATGAGCAGGGCGGCGAAGAAGGCGAGGCCCCAGACCGCCAGGCCATGGAGCATGCCCCGGTGCAGGTCGGAAAAGCGCGCCGAGCGGGCCGCGATCGCCGCCCCGATGAAAAGCGCGATGAGGTTCACCACCGAGACCCACACCCCGCCTCCGACCGTGAAGCCGTGGGCGGTCGCCCCGGCGGCCAGCGCGAAGGGATTGAACGAGCCCGCCCCCACGGTGAGCCCCAGAAAATCGAGCATGGCGGCGAAGGCGAAGGCGACCAGCGCGCCGGCGAAGACCGCCGCCCAGGAGACCAGGCTCGTGGGGGCCAGGGCCTCCGCAGTCTCGATGGCCCGCTCGCTCATCCTTGCGCCCTCCGGCTCCATGCCGCCAAGCCTCGAACGCGCACCGGCGGCGATTGTTCACTCCGGCGTGAAGATATCGCGCCCGCCTTTTCTTTCACAGTCCTTCGACCACCACCGCCGAACCATAGGCGAGGACTTCGGTGATCCCGTCCATGATGTCGTTGGCGTCGTAACGCATGGCGATCACCGCATTGGCTCCGACCTCGCTGGCGTGGGCGATCATGTGGTCGAGCGCCTCCTGCCGGGCCGTCTCGGCGAGGTTGGTGTAGACGCTGAGCTTGCCCCCGAAGAGCGCCTGGACGCCCCCGGCGAAGTTGCCGACCACGCTTCGCGAGCGCACCGTGATCCCCCGCACCAGGCCCAGGTGCTTGACGATCTTGTGGCCGGCGAGATCGTTGGCGGTGGTGACGATCATGATCTCCCTCTCCCTCAAGCTTGGCTGAGATTGGCCCCCGCCGCGCCCCCGCGCAAGGCTGGGAGAGAGGATGGGTCCCGGCTCCGCTGACGCGGGCCGGGATGAGCGGAAACTTGGGATATCATCGATTTCTCCGCTCATCCCGGGCGAGCCCCGGACCAGGTCCGCGGCGAGACCCGGGACCCAGATTTGGAGACGCGGGTCGGGGTGAGCGGTAAAGGTTGAGCGGAGGACAACGAAGATTGGCGTTCTGGACATACATCCTGGCCAGCCGCCGCAACGGGACGCTCTACACCGGCTGCACCGACGATCTTATCTGGCGCGTGACCCAGCACAAGGAGCACCAGCTTCCGGGCTTCACCGACCGTTACGGAGTGACGCGTCTGGTCTGGTATGAGGAACACGACTCGCGAGAAGAGGCCTTTCTTCGCGAGAGGAGGATCAAGAGGTGGCGGCGGGCCTGGAAGATCGCGCTGATCGAGACTGGAAACCCCGGCTGGAGGGACCTTTTCGACGATTTGCAGGAGCCCGTGCTCTCTCCGGACTCTCCCCTTCGCGAGACCTGAGGCCCTTTCCACTCTTCCCGGGCGTGCCCAGTATCAGCTCCGGGGCGGGATCGGGGACCCATCACCTTTCCGCTCATCCCGGGCGAGCCACGGACCAGGTCCGGGGCGAGACCCGGGACCCAGGTTCTCGCGCGAGGAACGCTGCGGAGGGCGCCGAGTGATCGTCTATCTGTGGATCGCGCTTGGCGGGGCCCTCGGCAGCGCCGCCCGCTACGCCTGCTCCAGCGCCATCGCCGACCGCTCCGGCGAGGCCTTTCCGCTCGGGACCCTCTTCGTCAACATCGCCGGCTCCTTCGTCATCGGCCTTTTCGCGACGCTCGCCGGGCCGGACGGGCGCCTCCTCGTCTCGGGCGATATAAGGCAATTCGTCTTGGTCGGGATCTGCGGCGGCTACACCACCTTTTCCTCCTTCAGCCTGCAGACCCTGACGCTGGCCCAGGATGGCGAATACTTCCGGGCCGCCCTCAACATCCTCGCCTCGGTCGCCCTCTGCCTCCTCTTCGTGTGGGTGGGCGATCGCGCCGCCGTCGCCCTCAACGCCATGAGAGGGAGCTAGAGCCATGGACGGCGCCCTCACCGCCCCATCAGCGGCGCAAAGCCGAAGCGGGCGAAGATCGCGGCCGCCTCGGGTCCCTCCAGGAAGGCAAGGAGCCTTGCGGCGGCTAGGTTGCGCGAGGCCGCGGTGATCGCCGCCGGATAGAGGATCTTGGGATGGGTCCACTCCGGAAAGAGCCCCACGATCTTGACCTTGGGCTCCGAAAGCGCGTCGGTCCGATAGACGATGCCGAGCGGGGCCTCGCCCAGCGCCACATAGGCGAGCGCCGCACGGACGTTCTCGGCCGGGGCGAGGTGGGCCTCGACGCTGGGCCAGACCCCGAGCGCGGTAAGCGCGGCCTTGGCGTAGATCCCGGCCGGCACCTCTGGTCCGGCCACCGCCAGGCGGCCTCCGCCCCCGGGCGCTTTGGCCAGCACGCGGGCGAGGGGCATGCCCTTTGCGATCGCGAGGGTGACCCGCGAGCCCCTGGGCGCGATGAGGGCGAGGCGGTTGGCGAGAAGATCGCGGCGCGTCCCGGCGCGGATCAGGCCCCGCCTGGCCGCCCAATCCATCCACTGAACATCGGCGGAGACGAAGAGGTCGGCCGGCGCCCCCTCCTCGATCTGGCGGGCGATGGTCGAGGAGGCGCCGTAGGAGCCCCGCACCGGAACCCCGCTCCGGCGCGTCCAGGCGGCGTCGGCGGCGTCGAGCGCATCCTTCAGCGAGGCGGCGGCGAAGACCTCGACCGGCGCGCCGGCCGCCCACGACGGCGCGGGAAGCAGGGCGGCGGCGACTGCGCCGCCGGCCAGGACCAGGCTCCCGCGACGGGTCGGGGCCGCCATCTCAGTCGAGGCCCAGCACTCTGGCGGCGTTCTCGCCCATCCATTTTCGCCGCACCTCCGGCGAGAGCGGCAGGGCCTCGGTCTCGGCGATCAGCTGCTTCAATGGCACACCCTGCGTCCCCCAGCCGCTGGCGAAGAGGATGCGGTCCTGGAGCGTGCGCGCGCCGTAATAGATCAGCGGCTCGTAGCCGGCCCCCGGGGCCATGAGCTGGCGCACCCGGCGGCAGGCGAAGTCGATGAAGAGGTTGCGGTGGCGAAGGGCGATGGCGATAAGCTCGCCCACCCACGGCCAGCCGGTTAGGCCGGCGATGATCGTCAGGTCCGGAAACGCCATGGCCAGGGCGTCCAGGCGCCGGGGATGGGCGAGGTCCCACGCCCGGTCGGAGAGGAGGTGGACGCCGGTGGTGATCCGGACCGGGATCTTGAGCTCGACGCACTTGGCCAGGAACGGCCGATAGACCGGATCGTCGATCGAGCGGCCCTCGCGGTAGCTGGCGATCTCGAAGCCCGCGCAGCCGAGCTCGCGAACACCCCGCTCCAATTCGGCGACGCCCATTTCGCCCTCCTCGCCCCAGATCCGGAACCAGGGGACGAGGCGGTCCGCAAAGCGCTTCGCAAACGCCGCGACCTCGGCGTTGTCCGCACGCCGTCCGGCGTTGCCGACGCACGCCGCCTCCACGCCCGCTTCGTCGAGCAAGGCGATGACCTCCTCCTCGCTCATCGCCTCGGCCAGGTGCTTGTCGCAGAGCTTTAGGGCGAGGCGCGTGAGCCCGCCCTCGGTGCGGCGTTCGGCTTCGAAGGCCGCCAGGCTCATGCCGAGCTGGGCCGCCCAGCCGCGGCCCATCAGATTGGCGTAGCCCTCCTTGTCGAAGCCCCGGCCGGCCTTGATGAGGCGCACCGTATCCTCCGCCGCCTCCCGGGTGGGCGTGTCGCACTCGAAGTCGATGATCCTCATCGCCGCCTCTCGCCTCTCGCCCCTTGAGCAAAGCTGCTAAGCGGCCCACGCCCGGATGGGAAGGATTCTCCTAACCGCACATCCCGGCCGGAGCCCGTAAGGGCGGAGAGCCGGGACCCAGGCAATAGCCTCGGCCGGGCGCTGATCCCGAGAGTCTTGCCTGGGCGCCGGCTTTCGCCGGCCCCGGACCTGATCCCGAGAGTCTTGCCTGGGCCCCGGCTTTCGCCGGGGTGAGCGGAAAATGGAATGTGGGCCGCGCCCCGCGCTGCAAGAGCGAGCGAGGAGGGCCGCTCCCTCCGCCCCCGCAAAGGTGCTAGTGGATCGTAGCAAACCGATGATCACATCGGTTTGTGGTCCGATCCACTAAATTCAATGACTTGTGGTGCGACGCGGATCGATCTGTGCAGGAACCATGTGACCGGGGTCGCGCCACGAGGGCGGCCCACGCCCGGATTGGAAGGAGCATCCATGAAGATCGGCGTTCCCAAGGAGATCAAGACCCTCGAGTTCCGCATCGGCGCCACCCCGGGCATGGTCCAGCGCCTGGCGCGCGAGGGCCACGAGGTCTTCGTCGAGGCCGGGGCCGGCGCCGGGATCGGCCTCGCCGACGCCGCCTACGAGGGGGTGGGCGCGAAGATCCTCCCAAACGCCGCCGCGGTCTTTTCCGCCGCCGATCTCATCGTCAAGGTCAAGGAGCCCCAGCCCGAGGAGATCGCCCGCCTCGAGCCGCGCCACATCCTCTTCACCTATCTCCACCTCGCCGCCGATCCCGCCCAGGCCAAGGGCCTGATGGCAAGCGGGGCGACCGCCATCGGCTACGAGACCATCACCGATCGCTTCGGCCGCCTGCCGCTGCTCGCGCCCATGAGCCAGGTCGCCGGGCGCATGGCGGTCGACGTCGGCGCCTATCACTTGCTCAAGCCCGCCGGCGGGCGCGGAATCCTGCTCGGCGGCGCGCCGGGCGTTCTTCCCGCCAACGTCCTCATCCTCGGCGGCGGGGTCAGCGGCAAGCACGCCGCGGCGATGGCCATCGGCCACGGCGCCGATGTCACCCTCTACGACATCTCCGCCCCGCGCCTGGAGCAGCTCGACGACCAGTTCGGCGGGCGCCTGAAGACCTGCTACTCCACCCACGACCTCGTCGCCGAGCACCTGCCCACCGCCGATCTCGTCATCGGCTGCGTTCTCGTCCCGGGGGCCGCCGCCCCCAAGCTCGTCGCCCGCGCCGACTTGAAGCGCATGCGCACAGGGACCGTGCTCGTCGATGTCGCCATCGACCAGGGCGGCTGCTTCGAGTCGAGCCACCCCACCACCCACGCCGATCCCACCTTCGAGGTCGAGGGCGTCATCCACTACTGCGTCGCCAACATGCCAGGCGCCGCCCCGCTCACCTCCACCTATGCTCTGGCCGCCGCCACCGCCCCCTACGTCTCGGCCCTCGCCGGCAAGGGGATGGAGGCCGCCTTTTCCGCCGATCCCGGCTTCGCCGAGGGCCTCAACGTCATCGCGGGCAAGGTCGTCCACCCCGCCGCCGCCCATTCGCTGGGGATGTCGTAGCGCCGGCGCGGGAATTGGGGTGAGGAGCGGGTGTAAGGGCGCCGCCATCCCACCCAACTACCGTCATCGCCGGCTGCCCGCGCCGCCGATGTTTCGAGCGGCGCGCACAGGGACTTGTGCCGGCGACCCATGCTCGCGAACGCGGCCGGTGCGCACGCGGCTCATCCCGCAACCCGGCGTTCATGGGCGGCCGGGACGAAAGGCCCGGCCGTGACGTCATTTGTGGAGATGATGCGCGCTCAGGGATACGCGGCCGCACCCACCCCCCCATCCGCTCACCCCGGCGAAAGTGTTGTGTCCCGTGAGGTTGTTGAGGGCTTCGAGAGGGGCGTGGTAGCCGAGACATCGCAGCCGGGTTCGATTGTAGCTCTCGACGAAGTCCATCAGGTAGGCGTCGC
>JBOHLG010000053.1:0-6456 GCA_050729515.1 Caulobacteraceae bacterium | reverse complement strand
GCTCTGACGGGCCCGACCGGAAAGAGGCCCACGGCCATGAACCACAGTCCAGAACCGGTCGCCCCGAAGAACCCGGCGGTCAGCGACGCGCGCCAGGCCCGGAATATGGCGAGGAGCGCCCCGCCGACGCAGCATGTCTCGCTCTTCGGCGGGCGGTATGGCGCAAGCGCGAGGCGGCTTAGTCGGTCTGCGGTATCCCGGACATGCTCTACGTCGAGCATGGCAGCGACTTCAGACGTTTTAGCATCGGCCGTGGTCAGTGGTCTTGCTTATCGTCCGTCTTCCTCGCCGATTAAGTCATGCCGACGTTATGTGCCAAAGAACGCCGGAGGGATCATGGATGAAACCTACCTTCAAGCCCCAAGGTTGGATGGCTGGTTTCTTCGGGCTCTTGGTTCCAAACCGTTCTGCCACACTGGCCGGGTTGCGTTGCCGCCACCACGCTTCGGAATCGGCGACGACTAGCTGGGCCATGAAGTTATGGGCCAGCTCCTCCACATAGAAGTTTTGCAAGATGAAGCTGCCATCACCACTAGACAAAATGGTGATGTTTTCGTCGGCATACTCGCTTACGAAGCCAAGCGCTTCGTAGAACTGTCGGGACTGCTCATAGTTCTGCGCAGGGACGAAGGGACGGATCATTTTTAGTTCCTCAGTTAGACGCGGCCGAGCGAAGGTTAGCCTCGAGGGCTCAGCTTGTCGCCGCGAGGTCGCCCGCCGCTCACCCAATGGCCGCGAAGATCACGCCGGCGACGGTCGAGGCGGCGGCGAGCGCGCGCCTGGTCCCCATCCATTCGGAGAAGAGCCGATGGCCGGCGAGGGCGGCGATCGGCACGTCCACCACGCCCACGGCTCTGACAGGCCCGACCGGAAAGAGGCCCACGGCCATGAACCACAGTCCAGAACCGGTCGCCCCGAAGAACCCGGCGGTCAGCGACGCGCGCCAGGCCCGGAATATGGCGAGGAGCGCCCCGCGGCCGGCGAAGGCGAGGATGGCGGTGAGCGCAGCGCTCTGCATCGTCTGGACCACGAGAAGACAGATCGGGGCGGCGGCGAAGGGATGGCCGGGGCTGAGCGCCAAGTCCGCCACCCGATAGGCGTTGGCCGAGAGCGCAAAGCCGGCGCCGGCGGCGAGGCCCAGGAAGGCGCCCGACCAGCCCTCCCCGATTTCGCGCCTGGGCCAAGCGAGGACCGCCAGGCCAACGGTGGTCAGGCCGATCCCCACCCATCGCAGGGCGTCGAGGCCGTCGCCGATCGCCAGGCCGAAGAGGGCCGAAAGGGGAACCGAACTCTGCTGGAAGGCGGTCGCGGTGGCGAAGCCGGAGCGCCGCATCGAGACTAAAATTCCCGCCATGGCCGCAACCTGGGCCGCGCCGCCGATCGCGCAGGCGATGAAGAAACGGGGCGAAAAGTCGTAGAGCCGGGTTCCGAACCCGAAGACTGCGGCGATCGCGAAGAGAAGGGCGAAGGGCAGACCGAAAAGGAACCGGACGAGCGCCGCGCCCCACGGCCCGGCTTCTTCGATGAGCCCGCGCTGGACGGCGTTGCGGGCGACCTGCAGGGCGGCCGCGCCGATCGTGATCGGGACCCAGAGCACGGCTAGCCGCGCAAGCCGCTGAATCTCGTGTGGCTCACGAGCTTGAAAATCGTCACCGCGTCCTTCTCGCCACCCCAGCGAATTTCATTTTCGCCACACGAGCGCTGATATCGTGCGCCGCTCAGGCTGTCGCGGTGACGGCGGCCGTCTCGATCTCCGGCGGCAAGGATTTCTCTCTTCGCGCCAGAAGGTTGTTGAGAGCCCCCACATAGGCGAGCGCGCTCGCGGTCAGGGTGTCGGTGTCGGCCGCCGTTCCGCTGGCCACGCGGCCGGCCTCCTCCAGGCGAACCGTGACCTGGGCCTGGGCGTCGGTTCCCTCGGTCACCGCATGGACTTGATAGAGGCGAAGCTCGGCTTCGTGCGGGAAGAGGGCGTGGATCGCCTTGAAGATCGCGTCCACTGGTCCGTCCCCCGCCGCCGTGGCGCCGCTTTTGGCGCCATCGACGATGAGGCTGAGCTCCGCCTCCTGCGGGCCCTGAGTCCCGCAGATCACGCGCAACGCGTCCAGCTTGATGCGCCGGGCGACTCGCGAGAGCGCCCCGTCGACGAGCGCGATGATATCGTCATCGAAGACGTGCTTCTTCTTGTCGGCAAGCTCCTTGAAGCGGACGAATGCGTCCTCGAGCGCGTTGGGCCCAAGTTCGTAACCGAGATCCTTCAGCTTCTCGCGAAAGGCGTGGCGGCCGGAATGCTTGCCCATGACAAGGCTCGAGGCGGTCTGGCCGACGTCCTCGGGCCGCATGATCTCGTAGGTCTCGCGGTTCTTGAGCATGCCGTCCTGGTGGATGCCGCTCTCG
Organism: Caulobacteraceae bacterium; assembly: GCA_050729515.1. Lineage (GTDB taxonomy): Bacteria > Pseudomonadota > Alphaproteobacteria > Caulobacterales > Caulobacteraceae > Acaudatibacter. The sequence goes on along the minus strand of JBOHLG010000053.1, from coordinate 4,062 downwards.
TGCGCGAAGGCGTTCTTGCCGACGATCGCCTTGTTGAACTGGACCGGAAAGCCGGTGATCGCCGAGACGTAGCGGCTGGCCCGGGTGATGTGGCGCGCCTCGATCCCGCAATGGTAGGGCAGGCGGTCGGCGCGGACCTTGAGGCCCATGACGATCTCCTCGAGCGCCGCGTTGCCGGCGCGCTCGCCCAAACCGTTGATCGCGCACTCCACCTGCCTCGCCCCGCCCTCGATCCCCGCCAGGCTGTTGGCCACGGCGAGGCCCAGATCGTTGTGGCAGTGGGTCGAAAAGACCGCCCCCTCCGCGCCCTCGCACGAAGCGATCATCTCCGAAAAGAGCGCCGCATATTCGGCCGGATAAGCATAGCCGACGGTATCCGGCAGATTGATCGTGGTCGCGCCGGCCGCGATCGCCGCCTCGACGGCGCGCTTCAGGAACCCCCGCTCGCTTCGGGTGGCGTCCTCTGCCGACCACTCGACATCCTCGCAGAGGTTGCGCGCGTGGCTGACCGAGCGGGTGATCGCCTCAAGCACCGCCTCGGGGCTCATCTTGAGCTTGTGCTCCATATGGAGCGCGCTGGTGGCGATCACGATGTGGATGCGGCCGCGCTTCGCCATGCGGATCGCCTCGGCGCAGCGGTCGATGTCGACGATGGCGGCCCGGCAGAGGCCGGCGACGATGCTCTCCTTGGCGAATCTCGAGACCTCGCGCACCGCCTCGAAGTCTCCATTCGAGGCGATCGGAAAGCCGGCCTCGATCACATCGACGCCCATCTCCTCGAGGACGCCGGCGAGCTCGAGTTTCTCCTCGAGCGACATCGAGGCTCCCGGTGATTGCTCGCCATCGCGCATGGTGGTGTCGAAGATGATCACGCGTTGCGGCGCGGCCGTGGATCTTGGGCTCATCGAAGGGCTTTCCTGATGGAGTCGTGGGAAGGGGAACGACAGGGCCCCTGAGCGCCCTCCCCCCGGCCCCCTTCTTAGAGCGCGAGGATCGGCGCCCAGGGGCGTCTAAGCCCCCGGCCCCAGCAGCTGACGATGGCGCTCGCTCCAGTCACGAGAACTCTCTTAGGCCAGCTCCGCGCAGTTGAGCAAGAATCTTGCGCCGACGCGGCGAGGAAAGCGGATTGCAGGCAATTTCTCCTTATGGCTTGGGCGGCCGACGTCTCGCCCAGAGGCGCGCGGCGGCCGCGGCGAGGACCCAGGCGAGAAGAGCGGCGGCGAGAAAGGCCAAGAAGACCGGCCCGGAGGTCCCGCGCGCCGCGGCGCTCGCCAGCCCTCCGGCGAGGGCGATGGCGGCGATCTTGGGGATGACGCCCAGACCCGTTCCGGCAAGGAACGGAAGGAGTCCCATTCCCGTCGCCCCGGCCGCCATGTTCACGAGCACGAAGGGGGCGAAGGGCACCAGACGGATCACCAAACTGGCCCAAAGGCCGTTGCGCGCGATGAGTTTCCCGAGGCGGTCGAGCCGCGTCCCTCCCATCTCCTTTCGCGGCGCCTCGCCGAGACGGCCCAATTCAAAGCCGACCACGGCCGAGACCATGGTCGCGACCCAGCTCGTCAGCGCCCCATCGAAGGGGCCAAGCACAGCGACCGCCGCGGCGATGAGGGCGAACTGCGGCGCGCCCACGAAGGCCAGGACCGAGAAAGCGCCGATCGCGGCCGGCAGCGCCCACGGCCCTCTGGCGAGCGCCAACCAGCGCCTCGCCGCCTCGCCACCGCCGGGACCGAGGACCTGCGAGCCGATGACGAGGGCGAGGGCTGCGCCCCCGAAGACCACAAGGGCGAGGAGCGCCCGCTTCCAGTTCAGCGGCTTGACAGGTGCGACGGGCACGCTCGGCTCAGGGCGGAAAAGGAAGGCCGGCGTCCTTAGCATCTTCGCGCAGGGATGGGACGCGCAAGCCGCTCTGGCGAGCCCGGCGCGAAGAGAGGGCCGCGACGATGGCCGCAGCCCTCTTGCGAAACTTCGTGAGTGCCTGGCGCCGATCAGGCGACGGCGAAGCTTCGACGGCGACGCATGGTGAAGCCGATCATGCCGAAGCCCGCGATCAGCATCGCCCAGGTGGCCGGCTCGGGAACGCCGAGGGTGACGCCGTCGCCGACCACGCCGAAATCGAGAACCGCCTGCGTCTGATAACGGTCGGCGTAGAAGAGGTTCAGCGAATAGGTCCCGGCGTTCAGCATCTCGGTCACATTGTTGGTCGCGGCCGGATGAACCCCGCCGATCTGGTCGATGACCGTGTTGCCGAGTGCGAGGATCGCGTCGTCGTCGGACATGAGATCAAAGGTGACGTTCTCAGCGATCGGAACGTAGAGCGTCCCATGGAAGATCGCCGCTTCATAGCCACTGGAGTCGTTCGAGCCCCCACTGTTGGGCGGATACATGTTGTTGTTGGCGTAGGGCAGAGTAATCGTGCCCGTCCCCGTCTGGGTGATGTTGGCGTCCATCGCGTGGCTCCACCACTCGATCTCGCCGGTGACTCCGTTCACATCGTTGATCGGGTCACCCGAGGCGGTGTTGTAGACCGGAAAACCATCGACCCCCAACGTAGACGTCGCCTCGTTGGTGAACACCTGACTGCAGCAATTTGAACTGTTGCCGAAGTCAGCGTCACCGGTCGTAGGAGCCTCGAAGTAGGTCGCGGCAAGCATGTTGGCGGCGAACGCTTGTCCACTCACCGCCAGCGCGGCGAGACCGGCGGCGATGGCGACAGCCTTGATTGGCTTCATGGCTTTCAAATCCCCTGTGATTTCCCGCTGAGGCTAGATCACGCCCAGTTACCCGAATTGGCGCTCGACTAAGCTTCGCTGGGCGGCCGGTAAAGTCGATTCAATCCACAGGCGAGCAGATTTATCCACATTCGCGCCCAGCGTGTCTCGGGCCCCGGCGAGAGAGGCGGCGCCTGGTTCACTCGCGTGGCGTCAGGCCCGCGAGGGGGCTTCGCGCTCGGGGGCGGAACCGGCGAGGCCCGGGCTCTCCTTGTCGAAGGCGGCGAGGATGCGATCGAAACGCGCCTTCACCGCGGCTCTGAATTCCGGGTGGGTGAAAACATAGAGATCGTCATCCCTGACCGCTTCGACGACCCGCTCGCCGACGATCGCCGGATCGATCCCGCTCAGAACCGGCGAGGGCGGCGCCTCGGGATCCGGGTCTCGCCTGCGCTCGAGCCCATAGGCTGCGGGGCGGTTGCGCCGGCTCTCATGGATGCGCGTCCTGACAAAACCGGGACAGAGGATGGAGACCCCGATTCCCTTGGGCGCGAACTGCGCAGCCCAGCCTTCGCTCATCGCCGTCACGGCGAACTTGGTGGCGCAGTAAGGCTCCATTCCCGCGGGGCTGACCAGGCCCGCGATCGAAGCGGTGTTGACGAAGTGGCCGCCTCCTCCCTGGGCCTCAAGGATGGGCGCGAAGACCTCCATGCCATGGACCACGCCCAGCAGGTTGACCTCGATCACCCAGCGCCAGTCGCCCTCGGAGACCTCGCCGATCGTCCCGCCCGCCCCGACCCCGGCGTTATTGCAGACCACGTGCGCCTTGCCGAAGGCCTCGATCGTCGCCTCTGCGGCGCGGCGCACCGCCTCGCGGCTGGCGACATCGACCGCGACTGCCTCACAGCGGATCTGTGACGCCCTCAGATCGGCGAGCGCGCCCTCCAGGGCCGCCTCTTCGATGTCGGCGATCATCACGCTCATGCCCTGAGCTCCGAAGGCGCGGGCCATGGAAAGGCCGATGCCGCTTGCCCCGCCGGTGATGAAGGCGACCTTGCCCGCCAGTTCCCTCACAGGACCTCCGATTGACTGAATGGGTCATTCCTAGAGCGGATTGCGGATTTCTGTGAATCGGCGGTTCCGCAAATCGCTGGTGGTCCGGTTCACGGGTTCCCGCCCGGGGAGACCAGCGGGAATCTCCGGATTGGCGTGAGCGCGCCTTCGCGGCGGTCCGCTGGGCGGTGGAGGGTTCGCGAGACCCTCCCCGCGAGGCAGTCTTCGTGGTCGAAAACGAGCCGCTCGGCAAATTTCGGGGCCGGGGAGAAGGTCCCCACAAAGTCACGCGAACGTCGTC
>JBOHLG010000052.1:0-7208 GCA_050729515.1 Caulobacteraceae bacterium | reverse complement strand
AGGGCCCGGCCTTGACGACCGCGCCGTGGCCGCGCGGTCCGGCCGAAGCCGGAAAGCCAAGGGCTTTCAGCACATTGCGCCTAGCCACTTCGCCCAGGGCGAGGATGGCCTTGAGGCGCGGGAGGGCTGGTGGCGATGAAATCATTGTCGTCGTACCGGGCGGCGGGATCGGGTGCGGCGCCGCGATCAGCTCGCAGCGAGGCGGGCGGTGAGATGAATCTCGACGCCGGCGAGGGCCCTGGAGACCGGGCAGCCCTTCTTGGCCGCTTCGGCCTGGATCTGAAACGCGGCGGCGTCGATGCCGGCGACCTTAGCCTCGCTATCAAGCGCGATGCGGGTGATCTTGAACCCATCCGAGACCCGCTCGATCTCCACCTTGGCCCGGGTGTGAATGCGCCTGGGCTCGAAACCGGCCTGACCGAGCGCCAGGGCGAGCGCCATGGAGAAGCAGCCGGCGTGGGCGGCGCCGATCAGTTCCTCGGGGTTCGTTCCCTTCCCGTCCTCGAACCTGGAGGCGAACGAATAGGCCCCTTTGAAGGCCCCGCTTCCGAGCTCCATGGTTCCCGATCCGCCGGGGACCGATCCTAGCCACTCCGCCTCCGCCGTGCGCTCGACCATGTTCAAGATCCTTCCTCTGTTCGACCGGAAACTGCGCGTGGAAGGGCCGGTTCCGGTCGCGCCCGGGCCCATCCGCGGTCGGATCAGGCGCCCGTCCGCGCCTTCTTGAGGGTGTCGAGGGCGATGGTGGAGTGGGCGTAGGCGGCCCCCGCTCGCATCTCGGCGGCGACCCAGATCGCCTCCATGATCTCTTCATCGGCGGCGCCGGCCTTCACCGCTCCCTCGGCGTGGCCGCGGATGCAGTAGGGGCATTGCGTGGTGTGGGCCACCGCGACGGCGACAAGCTGCTTGACCTTGGCGCTGAGCGCGCCGTCGGCGAAGACCCGGCGGCTGAACTCCTGGAAAGCGCTGAGCGACTCGGGGGCGAGTGCTTTGCGACGCGCGTGAGTCTCGCGGGTCGACTGAGGGTAGAGTTCCGACATCGGATCCTCCTTGGCGCGGCTTCGCGCCAATCTGGCTGCCTGTGATAAGGTGTGGGGAGATGCGTCTCACCGTCTACACCGACTACGCTCTGCGGGTCCTCATGTATCTGGCGGTTCATCCGGAGCCGACGCCAACCATCGGTGAGATCGCCAGGAGCCATGGCGTCTCCCGCAACCACCTGATGAAGGTGGTCTATGAACTCGGCGTGGCCGGTTACATCGAGACCACGCGGGGCCGGGGCGGCGGCCTTCGCCTCGCCCGCCCGCCCGAGCGGATCGGCCTGGGAGAAGTCGTGCGCCAGACCGAGCCCGACCTCGCGCTCGTCCCCTGTTTCGAGCCGACGCGGGCGTCCTGCGTCCTGACCCCCGCCTGCAAGTTGCGGGCGGCGCTCCGTCGGGCCGAGGCGGCCTTCCTGGACGTACTGGACCTCTATTCCCTGGCGAATCTGGTCGAAAACCACGAAGCGCTGCGCGCGCTCCTCGACCGCTCGGCCGGCGCGGCCGCCATCTCGGGAAACTCCGCCTAATCCGACATTGGCCGAGCGGCGGCTAGGCTCGATCTACGTTCAAACAGGTCCGGGCGGGTCGCCGAAAATCGCTGCTTCCTCGGCCCCTACGTGCGCCGCTTAACATCGTTCGTCCCCACTTCTAATGTCGGGGCCGGGAGGCTCCCGCTTGAAGGCGTCGTCACTCTTCCGGCCGTTGAGGCGCGATCGGCCCTGGTGGGGGATTGCGGCTGGCGCGACCCTGTTCGGATTGGCCGTTGTAATTCGCTGGAGCTTCGGCGGCCTGACCGAGGGGTTCGCTCCAATGCTCCTACTTCCGGCGATCCTGCTTGCCGGTCTCCTCGGAGGGATTCGAGTCGGCGTCGGAGCCTTTGTCGTTTGCCTTCTCGTCGCCTGGACCTTGTTCTTTCCGCCTTACGGGTCGTTCGATCTTGAACCGCAAGATGCTGTGACCATCGCAGCTTTTGTCGTCACGGCGGTGTTTGAAATCTATGTGGTCCGCGTCCTCAACCTAGCCATAAACGATCGCTCCGAGGCCGAGGAGCGGTCGGCGACGATGTTCAGGGAATTGCAGCATCGCGTCGCCAACAATCTTCAGGCCGTCGCCGCCATCCTAAGCCTTGAGCGTCGGGCTCTCGACCGGGACAGCGCGGCCGCGCGAGCTCTCGAAACGGCGAAAGATCGTCTCGAGCTCATGGTCAAAGTTCACCGCAGCCTCAACAGTCCGACGATCATGAACCAACCGATCGGATCCTACCTGCAAAGCATGGGCGAGGATTTGATCCGGGCCAGCAGTACCCCGCGTGTGCGCCTGAGCGTCGTCGCGCCGCCCGTTACGCTTGATGTCGAAAGGATGATGTCGCTCTCGATGATCGTGGCCGAGGCGCTGACCAACGCGTTGAAATACGCCTTTCGTGATCGCAGCGATGGAGCCTTGACGATCGACCTTCGGGTCGTCGGTCGCGATTACATACTCACCGTTCATGATGACGGTCCCGGCTTTTTACCGCGAGGCAAAAAGATGAAAGATGGCGGCCTGGGCCAGAATATCACCGAGAGCCTGGCCTCGCAGCTTAGAGGGAAGATCACCTTCGAGAGCGGTCAAGGCGCAATCGTTCGGCTCGTGTTTCCCGTTTCCCGCGCCCACTGAGACCCCATTGCGAGCGAGGGCAAGCGCTTGAGCCGCCCCCTGTCTGGGCAGGGGTCTGGATGCTTGATTCAAAAATAGGATCGACGAACAAAGCAGTGGGAACAATATTTGTATTGAGAAGTTGTCCCATCGATCCGCTCCGATGGGTGCATCGATTCGCTGATCGCGATCGGGCGGACTTGGCTTGGAGCGGGACAGATGCCCAGAATGAGCGGCGGCGCGCGGCCTGTTCTTCGGGAGCGCGTATCCGTGGCTGCCGGCCAGCGCCCCGCCGCTGAGGCGTCGATCCGACCGTCGCAGGGGAGGATTCGCGTCAAGCGCGCCTATGAGCGGCACGTTTCAAGCGATGGCCGCCGCGTCTTGGTGGACCGATTGTGGCCGCGAGGCTTGACCAAGCGTGACCTTGCGGACGCCTTGTGGCTTCGCGACGTCGCCCCCAGCGCCGGCCTTCGCAAGTGGTTCGGCCACAAATCGGAGCGTTGGGCTGAATTCCGCTCGCGCTACTTCGACGAACTGCGCTCCAACCCGGCCATCGGGACGCTGCGCGACCTTGTCGCCGCGGGTCCGGTCACGCTGATCTATGGCGCGCGCGATGAGACGCACAACCAGGCCATCGCCCTGGCGGCCTATCTCGGCGAGACCGTCGGTCCTGACGAGAAGGCCAAGGGATGACCGCCGAGGGTTGGAGCATCCCCAGCGGGGAGATACCGCGCAACCAGCTCAAGAGGCGTGGCGGGATCTATCGCGACGGCCTCCGCAACGATTTCGGGCTGCGCATGCCTACCGTTTCGTCGCGGCTTGCGCGAGCGCGAAATCGATCAGCCGATCCCGACGAGTCCGATCGCGAGAAACACGTTTGTGGACACAGGGAAATCAACCGGATCCCGCAGAGCTCAAAGACTTATCTTTCAATCTAATCGTTATGAGGTTCAATATGTTACGCAAACTGATCATCGCACTCGGAATAACGGGGGCAATCGGACTGACCGCCGGTCCTGCGGCGGCGGCAGGGGTTGAGACATCGCCGCCGCCCGCGCCCTATCAGGAAGTCTGCAAGTTGGTGAAACTGCCGTGCTTTCTACCCGGGCTCGGAACGCTCTACGTCAATCCGAAGACGATCCCCGCGGGGCCATGGCTCGCTTATGACCATCGCGGCAGGCTCATCAGCACGATCTTCATGATCCCGCTATCCGACCTCAATGCGGAAAAGAGATTCGTCTTGTCAGCGCCCGGAGGGAGAGTCGACCATGTCACGCTCCAATTCAACGCCGGCCATCCCGGCGTACCGGTGCCTCACTACCACATCATCTTGTGGCATGTGCCCGTCGCGCAAGAACGACTGGTGGCGAAGTAGGCGTCGGGCGGGGCCGGCCCTCGACCGATCCCGACCCTCTCAGTGGTCAACGCAAGGTGTCACTCATATCCGCATCGTTGTCGCGTCGGGGCGCGCTCGGGTTACTCACGTCTCTAGCTGGCTTGATCGGCTTCGGAGGCGGCGCGCGGGCGGCGCAAACCAAACTCAGCAAGGTCGCAGCCAAGTATCAGAACCACCCGAAAGGCCAGCAGCGCTGCGACATCTGCATCAATTTTCGGCCGCCGAACCAATGTAGATTCGTCGCCGGTCCAATCGCGCGCCAAGGGTGGTGCGAGTTGTTCGCCGCACGCGAAAACGCGCACTGATCTCGCGATTATGGGAAGGCAAAGCAGCCTTGCGCCGTGAGGCGCCAATCCATCGTCGACGGGGGCGTCTCGGCAGCGCCTATTCGTGTCCCGCTGTGATTGGGTGCCGCTCGTGTGTCGCGTTGATCTCCCGTCAATTTCTGAGGCTGTGAGCCAACGCGCCGGCGGAATTGCCGGTCCTCGGGCGTCCGCGACCTATGCCGAGGATCGTGCGATCTCCAAGCCCCGGTGGGTGAACAGGGCGGCGTGAGCGATCGCCCGGCTTTCGCGCGGGAATTGCGTCCGGCGCTCCAGGTGCGCGGCTCGCCCGGCGCGCGATGGATCGGAGACGGACTCTTCGACCCGCGCGACCATTGGCGCGTTGCTTCGGACGATTCGCTCGACACCGGCCTTCAAGGTAAGGCGCGCCGACGGGCAGCCGCCGCAGGCCCCATGCATGCGGATCCAAAGGATGCCGGTCGCCTCCTCAAAGCGGTCGAAGACGACCTTGCCGCCGTGACGGGCGACTGCCGGAGCGACATGGAGAGCGAGGATTCGTCGAATCTCATCTTCGGCGGCGTCTCCGCGTTCTTCGTTCTGCTCCAGGACGCCGAGGGCCGGGATGCCCGAGGCGACGCAGTCGGCGATCGTGGAAATGGCGGCGTAGCGGAGTTCGTCCCACCCGGGACCGGCCGGCGTCCGGACAACGGTGACGAAGCCGGCCGCAATGAAGACCCGCGCCACGCCGGCAAGTTCCAAGAGGGCGGCGGCCAGGGCCGAGGCGCCCGGGTCGAAACTCTCCTTCTCGAATGACCACGAGGAGCCATCGGTCAGCCGCACGTGAGGAGTGAATTTCATGGCCTCCGGGTTGGGCGTGGCCTCAGTGACGATGAACACCGGTCGCTCCGAAAAAACTATCCTCCCCGGCGAACCTAGACTCTGGCCAAAGCATAAGCAATATATTAGATACTTCTTATGATGCTGAAGCAGGGTTATGGCCGATGAGCGTTTGCCATTCCGCTGGCGTCCACCAGTCCTCCGTCGGCGCGGTCCCCGGCATCACCGAAGAAATGATCGATGCCTTGGTGTACGGCTTCTACGCCAAGGTCCGCACCGATCCGGCCCTAGGCCCGATCTTCAACCGCGTCATCGCCCACGACCGGTGGCCCGCGCACCTCGGCAAGATGTGTGATTTCTGGTCATCGGTGATGCTGAAGACCGGCCGCTTCAACGGTGCGCCGATGGCCGTCCACATCCGGGTCGGGGGAATCAGGCCAACGCACTTCGCCCGCTGGCTTCATCTCTTCGGCCAGACCGCACGCGAACTCTGCCCTCCCGAGGTCGCGGCGGCATTCTCTGCCCGCGCCGAAATCATCGCCCAGAGCCTTCAACTCAACATCGCGGCCAGCCGCGGCGAGCTTCCGCGAGCGCCGGATCAGCCGGGCGCGCAGGGGCAGAGGAACGGCCCGTGACCTTCGTCGTCACCGAGAACTGCATCAAGTGCAAGTACATGGACTGCGTCGAGGTCTGTCCGGTCGACTGCTTCTACGAGGGCGAGAACTTCCTGGTCATCAGCCCCGAAGAATGCATCGACTGCGGCGTTTGCGAGCCCGAATGCCCCGCCCAAGCCATCCTCCCGGACACCGACCCCGGCGCGACGGGCGAATGGCTTGAACTCAACGCCAAACTCTCGCAGGTGTGGCCGAACATCATCCACAAGGGAGAACCGCCGGAGGATGCCGCGGCCTGGGACGGCGTTCCGGACAAGAAGAGCTATCTCGTCTTCGGGTCGAAGGGCACCTGAGCGTGGCGAAACTCCCAACCCAGGCGCGCTCCTATGGGCGGACGCGCGTCTTCTCTGAGGCCACCGTCCCCCCGGGGCTGATCCGCGCCCATGCGACCAAGGCGGGCTCCTGGGGCGTGATCCATGTGCTGGAAGGCGCGCTCGCCTACCGGATTACCGATCCGCGGCGCCCTGGATCCGAAGAGGTTCTGGCGGCCGGCGGCGCGCCTGGCGTCATCGAGCCCACCGTCCAGCATGAGGTCGCGCCTCTCGGCGCCGTGCGGTTCTTTGTGGAATTCTGTCGATCCGGACCGGAGGATGCGGAGGCGGGGTAGAGCGGGGCGTTGGCGAACGGCAAGACGGCGCGCGCCCGAGCCTTCGCGATCTCGGGGCTGACGAGGCGGCCTCGAGATTGGTCGGGGCGAGGTCCAGCTGGAAATGGCGCGAGAGGCGCTCCGGGGCGGTCGAGGCGTCGCGGCGGAAGTCCTCGTAGCGAGGCACCAGGATTTCGGAAGGGTAGCGGGCGGCGACCCCGCCTACCGGTTCAGGAACCGGGCGCTCCACGAGACATCGCAGACGAAGGCCCCGCCATGCGGGTCGCCCTCGAAATAACGGCTGACGGAGACGCCGTACTCGGCCCGCCGCTTCTCGTAGTTGGAGATGAGGACGCTACGGATATCGCGCACCACGACCGTGCGGGCCGGCGGGCGCCGCCAGGGCCGCACCCTTGTCCCCCTACGGCTCTATTTCAACGACAAAGGGCTCGCCAAGCTCGATCTGGCGCTGGCCCGGGGCAAGCGCACGGTCGACAAGCGCGCCGCGGAGGCCGAACGCGACTGGAAGCGCGAGCAGGGCCGGCTGATGCGCGAGAAGGGGTGAGCCGCGGCGGCGGCTCAGGCTTGCTCCAATCCTGATCTCAGGAGCTCGCCTCGATCGCCGTCCTGGCGGCGATGACGGCGGCTTGGAACATTGCGGGGGTCAGGCGGCCGGTGTTGGTGTTGAGCCGCGAGCAGTGGTAGCTCGAGACGAGAGTGTAGGGCCCGGCCTTGACGACCGCGCCGTGGCCGCGC
>JBOHLG010000051.1:0-7585 GCA_050729515.1 Caulobacteraceae bacterium | reverse complement strand
CAAGGCGCCTTTCGCGCGGACCCGCGAGGCCTTGATCGAACTCGACCTGGCCTCCGCCAGACAACGCTCGCTCGAGGAGAAGGAGATCGCCCGCCTTCAGAAGGCGGCCGCCCGCTACAAGGTCTGGGCGGTGAAGAATCCCGACCTCAACCGCCGCAAGAAAGCGATCGAGAGCCGGGTGCGCCACATCCGCGAGGGCCAGGGCGACGTCGTCAAGGCGGACCGCCGGCGCCTCGCCCTTTCCGAGGGCGAGATCGCGGCGAGGGCCGCTCTGCGAATCGAGGGCTTGGAGGTCGCCGCCCCCGATGGGCGGGCGCTCTTTTCCATCGACCGGCTCATCGTCGGATCCGGCGACAAAATCGCCCTTCTAGGGGCCAATGGAGCGGGCAAGTCGACCCTTGTGAAGCGCCTCGCCGCCGCCTTTGCGGCGAGGTCGCCCCACTACGAGACGGGGGCGGCGATCCGCTTCAATCCGGCCTGTCGCCTCGCTCTTTTCGACCAGGCCCTGGCCGGGCTCGATCCGGGCTCGAGCCCGCTCGAGCATCTCACCGAAAAGGCCGGCTCTTCGCGCCAGGAGGCGGTCCGCTCGCTCGCCCGGGCCGGCTTCCCCCAACCCAGGCAAGGCGAGCCGATCGCGGTCATGAGCCCCGGCGAGCGCGCCCGCCTCGTCTTCCTGGGGCTCGAAGCGGCGAGGCCGAACTTCTATCTCCTCGATGAGCCCACCAGCCATCTCGACATCGCCGGCCAGGAGGACCTCGAGGCCGAGCTCGACAAGTCCGACGTCGCCGCCCTGATCGTCTCCCACGATCGGTTCTTCATCCGCGCCGCGGCGAGCCGGTTCCTCGAAATCCGCAAGGAAAGGCTCGTCGAGATCGAGGATCCCGAGCCGTTCTTCGCCGCCCAGTGAGCTCCTCTTCGCTCCCCCTCGCGCTCGTGGGTGGCCGAGACGGGGCCTGGCCATGACGGCGTTGGTGGCGCGCGCGCTGGCGCTTTCCCTTCGGCGCCCTCGGCGCGGCTCGCCTTTCGGGCGGGTCGAGGCGATCTAGTCGACGACCGGATAGGCGGGCCTTCCCCAGTCGTGATCCGGATGATCCATCATGACATCGACAAAGACCGGCGCCAGGCGGCCAAGCACCCGAGCCCCATCCTTGACCTGGGCGCGATTGGCGCTGCTTCCCCAGGTTGCGCCGCCATGGACGATCTGATTGCGAAGCACATAGAGGCGATTGAAGAGATGGACGAGGATGACGGCGGTCTCTTCCTCCTTGAGCGCGCGATGGACGCGCCGGCGCTCCCTCTCGAGCCTCTGGCGCCAATCGCCGGCGACGGCGCCGCCGCTGTTGTGGTGGTCCCAGAAGGGGCGAAACACGAAGCGATTGTCGAGGAGCAGACGAATCTCCTGGGAGAAGCGCCCCCAGACCGTCTCGTAGATGCGGTGCGCGCCATCGAAGCCCACCAGATCGCCGGCGAAGCGGGCGAAGAGCCCCCTCTCGTCGAGAGCCTCGACGTCCTGGAGGTCGGCGTAGGCGGCGTTGACGGCGATCCACAGCAGGATGAAGGCGATATCCGTGTCATCGACCATCTGCTCGGCGCGTCCGAGCCAGCTCACCGCGCGATGAACCCGCAATCGGAAGGGCTGGGGCCAGCCGTCGCGCCGCGCGCGCTCCTTTTCCCTGAGCGAAGCGTATTCGGGAGTGGACGTGATTGCGGGGGGCATGCCCATGCGCTCCCTGGCCGCGGACGATCGCCGGCGAGGGCCCCCCTGTGCCTCAGTCATGGAGGGCGGTCCAGCCGACCGCGCCCTCACCTCGGCCGATCGCCGGCGAGCGTGGTCCGGTGCATCACGCGCCGATGGCCGTCGTAGCCGCCGGTGGCGTTGTGGTTGAGCCGGCGGTTATCCCACATGACCAGCATGCCATCGCCCCATTTCAGCCGGTAGACGAAACGCTCGGCGGTCATGTGGGCGAAGAGGAACGAAAGCAGGGCGTCGGCCTCGGCCTTTTCGAAGCCCTCGATCCCGACCGTGTAGACCGGATTGACGAAGAGCGAACGCGCTCCAGTCTCGGGATGGGTGCGGACGAGCGGATGGGCTGTCCTCGCCTCGGCCGCCGCGGCGGGAAGGATGGTCATCCCCTTTCTGGCGCCCTCTTTGGCGTAGAAGCCTTTTGGTCCATAGGGCCGGGAAGCCGAATGGATCGCCGCCAGGGGCGCGAGCATGGCCTGGAACGCCGGCGAGAGCGCCTCGAAGGCCGCTTTGGCGTCGCAGAAGAGGGTGTCGCCGCCTGACGGAGGCACGACGCGGGCATGGAGAAGGGTCGCCGCCGGCGGCCGCTCCTGGAAGCTCCAGTCGGAGTGCCAGGCGGTCCCGAAGACGCTCGCGGTCTCGTCGGGCTCGCGGCGCACCTCGATGACGTGAGGGCGGCCGGGCAGGGCGGCGATGAAGGGGTCCTCGCCGAACTCTCCCATGGCGAGCGTGAAGCATTCCAGGGCGTCGTCGTCGATCCTCTGGTCGGCGAACCAGAGGACGCCGTGCTCGGCGAACGCCGCGCGCACCGCGCCTCGCGTCTCCTCCGTCATCGGCCCCGAGAGGTCGACCCCCTCGATCCTGGCCCCGAACCCCGCGCCGCTCGGCGTCACCGAAAAAGCGTCCATGGCTCCTCGGCGCCCCTCAGCGCGCCGCCCCGCGGAGGATCTCGTGATGGCGGATCACTTCGCGGACCAGGAAGGCGAGGAACTTCTCGGCGAACTCCGGGTCGAGGTCGGCCTCCACCGCCAGGGCGCGAAGCCGCGCGATCTGGCGCCCCTCGCGGGCCGGATCGGCCGGCGGCAGTCCCAGGCGCGCCTTCAGGGCCCCGACCTTGCGGGTGCACTTGAAGCGCTCGGCCAGAAGATGAAGGACCGCCGCATCGATGTTGTCGATGGAGTGGCGCAGCTCGGCCAGCTCCGGCGGCGCGCCGCCGGTGTTTCGAGCGGCGCGCACAGAAGCCGCGCCGCCGATGTTTCGAGCGGCGCGCACAGAACCCGCGCCGCCGATGTTTCGAGCGGAGCGCACAGGAGCCGCGCCGCCCTCGTCTTGATCCGCCTTGGCCATCGGCGCCATTGCTGGGGCGCGCGCAAGGCGGGGTCAAGCCCTGCCAGGAGGGCGGGGATGATCGTCAAGCTGGTTCTGTCCGCGATGCTCGCCGCCGCGGCGCTCGTCACGGCGGGCCTCGCCGGAGCCGAGCCCTCGGCCCTCGCCCCGGCGGCCCACTCCGCCCCCATCAAGGCTGAGCGGCTCATCGGAGACTGGGACGGGACTCTGCATGTCGGCGGCGCGGTCACGCTCCGCCTGGCCCTGCACGTCAGGGGAGGTCCCCATGGCCTCGTCTCCAGCCTCGATTCCATCGATCAGGCAGTCATCGGCATCCCGGTGGAGGGTCCGACGATCGGCCCCGGCGGCCAGGTCGCCTTCGCCATTCCCAAGATCGGCGCCTCGTTCTTAGGAAGCTTCGCCGGCGATGGACGGAGCCTTTCGGGGACCTTCCGGCAGGGCCGCGACTTTCCGATCGTCTTCACCCGGCGCGCCGCGGGCCAAGCCCAGGCCCGTCTCATCCGTCCCCAGGAGGATCTGGGGAAGGTCCCTTACCGCGCCCTGGAGGTCTCCTTCGTCAGTCCCGACGCTCACGCCGCGCTCGCCGGAATCCTCACCGAGCCAGAGGGCGCGGGACCGTTCCCCGCCGCGGTGCTGATCGCCGGATCGGGTCCCGAGAATCGCAACGAGGAGGTCGCCGGCCATCGGCCCTTTCTGGTTCTCGCGGACCGGCTGACCCGCGCCGGCCTGGCGGTGCTGCGCTACGACAAGCGCGGGATCGGCGCCTCCAAGGGCGACTACGCCACCGCCACCACGCTCGATTTCGCCAAGGACGCCGCCGCCGCGGTCGCCTTCCTGCGGTCTCGACCGGAGATCGATCCTTCGCGGATCGGCCTCATCGGCCACAGCGAGGGCGGTCTCATCGCCCCCATCGTCGCCGACGAGGATCGGAAGATCGCCTTCGTCGTCCTGCTCGCCGGCCCCGGCGTGAATGGGGCCAGGATCCTCGAGGCCCAGGGCGCGGCCATCGCCCACGCCAATGGGGCGTCCGCCGCCGCCATCGCCAAGGCCATGGCGCTCGACGACCGCCTCTTCGCCGCCGTCGAGGCCAAGGGAACGGAGGCGGAGTTGAAGGCCCGCGCCACGGCGATCCTCACCGCCGCCGCGCCCACCGCGCCAGCCGCCACCATCGCCGTCCAGGCGGCGATGGTTTCGAGCCCCTGGCTGCGCTTCTTCCTCACCTACGATCCGGTCCCGGCGCTCGAGAGGCTGCACGGTCCCGTCCTGGTCCTCTCCGGCTCCAACGATCTCCAGGTCCCGCCCGATCAGAACCTGCCGCCGATCCGCGTCGCCCTCGCCCACGACCCCGAGGCGACGGTGATCGAAATTCCTGGCCTCAATCACCTCTTCCAGACCGCCAAGACCGGCTCGCCGATGGAATACAGCGCGATCGAGGAGACCTTTTCCCCCAAGGCCCTCGCCATCATCACCGCCTGGATCGCGCGCTCCGACGGGCCGCGCCCTGGGACATAGGCTTTCTCCTCTCCCCCCTGGGGGAGGCGACCTCCGAAGGGGGAGGAGGGGGCCGCCGAGGCGCAACTCGGGAGAGGATTGAGAACGCCTCCCCGACGGCCCGCCCCGGCGCTCTTCCGGCCGAGCGCCGGCCTCCGAACGCGGCGTCACGAACTCGGCGGATCTTCAGATTCGGGTGGATCCTCGGGCTCCAGCAGATCCTGCGCCGCGTCGTTGACGTCCGCCCGCCTGGCGGCCTTCGGCCTGGGCGCGCGCTCGGCCTTGGCCCCGAACCCCAGAGCCTCCAGACCCGCATCGCCCTCGCGGCCCAGCACGCTGCGCAGACGCAGGTCCAGCTGCGGGAACGGCACTTCGATGCCCTGGGAGCGCAGGGCGTCCTCGATCGCCCAGGTGTAGGCGGCCATCATCGAGGCGGGCCGCTTCACCGCGTCCAGTGTCGGCCACACGACCAGCTCGAAATTGAGCGCCGATTCGCCGAACCCCACGAGCCACACCTGCGCGCGCCGTGAGCCCTCGTCGGGAAGCGTGATCGACATTCCCCTCGCCGCGGCGAGCACGGCGTCGCGGACCCGCGCCTTGTCGGCCCCGTAGGCCACCGAAAAGGGAACGTGGATGCGCCGCGTCTCGCCGTGCAGCGTCCAGTTCACGAACCGGTCTTCGATCAGCGTGGAGTTGGGGATCAGGATGTCGACCCGGTCGTTGGTCCGGATCCGGGTGGCGCGCGGCCCGATCTCCGCGACCTGTCCGCGCACCCCGCCGCTGCCGGGGAGCTCGACATAGTCTCCCACGTTGAGCACGCTGTCGAAGATGAGGACGAGGCCGGAGACGAACTGCTTGACGACGCCCTGAAGGCCCAGCCCGACGCCGACTCCGAGCGCTCCAGCGAACACCGCCAGCGAGCTCAAGTTGAGGCCGAGGGTGGAGAGCGCCACCGCCAGGCCGATGAGGAAGATGGCGTAGCCGCTCAGCTTTTCGACGATGTAGAGGGCGGTCCCGCCGTCGGGAAGCCGGCCCCGGATCCGTCGCACTCCGGTCGCCACCAGGCGCGCGACCACGATGGCGGCGACGAGAATGGCGAGGCTGCCGACCAGTCCGCCGACGGTGATCGCCTGGCCGCCGAAATGGCCGATCACGATCGCCAGGAAATCCTTGTGCGAGGGGTGCGGCGCGGGAGTCATCGCCGCGGCCTCGGCGCGGGCGCGCCGGCCTCGCGGCCCTTCGGCTTGATTGGTCTGACGGCGCTCACCTCGACTCTTTTAGCACGACGGCCAAACCGCCCTGCTCGCCGCGCTGCACGGCGTTCATCGGGGGATCGCCGCGCTGACCGTTGCGCGAGTCGCGAAGAGACGATGGCGACCGCAATCGCGGCGGTCCTGGACGGCGAGACGGCGATGCCGGATGCTCGGAGAGTGGTGTTTGACGCTCTCAAAAACGGCGCCCCGCGGCCAAGGTTCCAGATCCGCCGGGGGCCTGGCGGACTCGTTGGCGGCGGTTCGCCACGAAGGGCGAAGGCGTGAGCGACCAGAGGCGGACGGCGCGGGAGCTCCTGGCGGGGAGGGCGCGTCGCTTTCTCGATCTTCACCAGTGGTGGCGCTCGATGGTCGCGCCGATCGACCATCAGAGGGTGGTCGATCAGATCGTCGAAGAGAGCGGCTGGTCCCCGCGCTACATGTTCATGACCGCGATGTCGGCCGGCATCGCCGTGCTGGGCCTGTTGCTCGCTTCGCCCGCCGTGGTGATCGGCGCTATGCTGATCTCGCCCCTGATGGACCCGATCCTCGGGTTCGGCTTTTCGCTCGCCACCTTCGATTTCCCCGAGACGCGCCGCTCGCTCTCCGCCCTGGTCGCCGGCTCGGCCCTGGCCGTCGCCTTCGCCGCCTTGATCGTGACCGCTTCGCCGCTCAAGGAGCCCACCGCCGAGATCCTCTCGCGCACCCGGCCCAATCTCTTCGACCTGCTGGTGGCGCTGTTCGCGGCCCTGGCCGGAACCTTCGCGGTCATCAGGGGCAAGGGCGAAACCATCGCCGGCGTGGCCATCGCCACCGCGCTCATGCCGCCGCTGGCGGTCGTAGGCTACGGTCTGGCGACCTGGAACATCCCCGTTCTGATCGGCGCGCTGGCCCTCTTCGTCACCAACTTCGTCACCATGTCGCTCGCCGCCACCGTGATGGCCCGCTGGTACGGGTTCGGCCGCGCCCTCTCGCCTCACCAGACGTGGATCCAGACCATCCTCTTGATCCTGGTCTTCGTCGGCCTTTCCATTCCCCTGGGCCTGTCTCTCAGCCGCTTCGCCAGCCAGGCGGTGATCGTCACCGAAGTCCGCTCCTACCTTTCGGACCGCTTCGGGGCCCGCTCCCGGGTGACCCAGCTCGCCGTCGACTTTGACGCCAAGCCCCTGGCGATCCGCTCGGTCGTGGTCGCGCCGAGGGCGAAATCCGCGACCAGCGAGGTTCTCCGCGCCGGCCTCGAGCGCAAGCTCGGGCGCGCGGTCACGATCCAGGTCGACCAGATCCTGCTCGGCCAAAACGCCAACAGCCTCGAGGCGCAGCGCGCCCGTCTCCAGGAGGCGAACGACGCCGCCGCCGCCGCCCAAGCTGAGAGCGATCGCGTGGCCAGGCTGGTCGCCCTGGCGGCGGGCGTTCCGGCCGGAGACGTCGTGGTGGACAGCCAGCACAAGCAGGCGACCGCCGCGGCCGGCGTCCTCCCCGGCGCCGATCTCGAAACCTATCACGCCCTCGAGGCGCGCGCCGCCGCCGCCGCGCCGGGCTGGCGGATCGCCATCACGCCGCCGCTCGAGCCTCTGCCGACGATTCGCTTCGCCAACGGTTCGGATGTCATCGACGGAGCGGCGATGAGCGCGATCCTCACCTCCGCCTGGGCGGTCAGGCGCTGGAACATCCCGGCCCTTCGCGTGCCCGGACTGCCGGCGGCGGGGCGCGCGCCGCCGCGCCATCCGCGGCTGGACCAGAGGCGCGCTCTGGC
>JBOHLG010000050.1:0-9351 GCA_050729515.1 Caulobacteraceae bacterium | reverse complement strand
AGCATCATCTTGGCTTCCGAGCCCACGGCATAGACCATCTTGCGCCCGCCGGCGGTGCGAAGCGCCACCACCGAGGGCTCGTTGAGCACGATCCCGCGGCCCTTCATGTAGATGAGGGTGTTCGCCGTCCCCAGGTCGATGGCGATGTCGTTGGAGATGACGCCGAATAGTGACGAAAACATCCGGTGGGCCCGCCCTCGATCCGCTCTGATTCTAGATGTGTCCGCAGTCCCTTAAGAAATCTGAACAGATCGCGAATCGCTCGCCTTTTTTTGACGATTTTTCGCTTCGCTTCCGAGCGAGTCTCCCGGGGGACCAGGAGCGGGATTGCCTTGCGTCGCCTTCGAATTCAAGGCCCGCATCGCCGCAGTCTGTGGACGGCGCAGGATCGCTCGCAATGCCACGGTCACAGCGATCGCCGCCAAACCGTCGCGTTCAACCTTTGCCGGGTGGGGGGGCTGGACGCGTCCTCGACTAAAAGTCGACCGTCTACATCCGGTGCAGGGCGCAGATCTTGTTGCCGTCGGGATCGCGCAGATAGGCGAGATAAAGCTTCATCGGCCCATTCTCCCGCACGCCGGGGGGATCTTCGATCGCCTTTCCGCCGTTCGCCAGACCCGCCTTATGCCAAGCGTCGGCCTCGGCCGGGGTCTTGGCCGCAAAGCCGATGGTCCCGCCGTTGGCATGGGTCGCCGGCTCGCCGTCGATCGGCTGGCTGACCGCGAATATGCCGGCCGGCGTCATGTAGAATACCCGGCCCTTGTCGTCGCGTCGCCCAGGCGGAACGCCGAGCGTGCCCAGAACCGCATCGTAGAACGTCTTGGCTCGATCGAGATCGTTGGTCCCGACCATGATGTGGGAGAACATGACGGCTCCTCATCGCGGCTTCAGTCCGCGACTTTCACCTAGACGGGCGCAGCGAGCCTGTCCATGAGCCGCGAACGAAAGCCCCGCGGATGCGTTTCAAGTCTTCAGCTTGACGCTAGGCAGGGCGAATGAGCCAGACGATCATCCAGCCCCACGCGTCGGTCGCGGCCGAAGAAGACGTGCGCTACACCACCATCGCAGCCGTTCTCCACTGGCTCATCGCCTTGCTCATTCTCGTCCAGGTGTGCCTCGGCTGGTGGATGAACGAACTGCTTCCCCACCGCTCGGCGATGCACGCCTCGATCCTTTGGGTGCACGTCTCGCTCGGCCTGAGCATCCTCATCCTGGTCATCCTGAGGATCCTGGCGAGGCTCGCCTTCCCCGCTCCGCCCCTTCCGGCGGGCCTGCCGTTTGCCGAGCGCTGGCTCGCCCGCGGCACGCACCTTCTCTTCTATTGCCTGATGCTGGCCCTGCCGCTTTCCGGCTGGACCATCGTCTCGGCGAGCCCCAAGCCGATCTCCTGGTGGGGTGTTCCCTGGCCGCATCTTCCCGGCGTCCTGGATCTCCTCGGCTCGGCGGCGGCCAAGCCCGAGCGCCAAGAGCTCGGCCACGTCCACGTCTACATCTTCATCTGGTTCCTGGTGGGAACCTTCGTCCTGCACGTCGCCGGGGCGCTCTATCACCAGTTCGGCGGCCCTCGCGTGCTCTGGCGGATGGTCCCGGGGATGAGGCCCTCGACTCAGGCGGCGCAGCCTGACCTCCGATGAGGAGCGATCCATGCCTCGCGTGAGATGGCGCCGGCACGGCCACAGGCCCGCGCCCCAGCCCATTCGCCTGCCGGTGCCGGGATGGGGCGGAGAGCCCCAGCCGCGCGCCGACGGATCACACGAGCAGATCTGGCATTGCACGCCCTTTTCCGAGGCTGCCCGCTACGGCGTGGAGGTGCGCTATCCGTTCGACGCGGAGCTGCGCGTTCGCCGCTTCCGCGGCAAGGTCAAGCTGGAAGCGGACTGGGGCGAGCCCGAAGATCCGGAGATGATGTGGCCGCCCTTCCGCACGTTTGGCGAGAATTTCTACTCCCATCAGATCGCCCTCGATCTCACCGCCGGTCCCGGCTGGGCGATCCTTACCGGCCCTCATCCGAGGGTCTGGGCCGATCCCACCGATTCGACCCCCGTGGCCGTGCCGGCGCTCATCCGCGCCGAATGGTGGCCGATGATGTTTTTCTGCATCTTCAAGGCCCCGCCTTTCGGCCACGTCCACGTCTTCCGCAAAGGCGAGCCCTACATGATGCTCACGGTCGTGCCGGCCGAGCCCGAACTCGATCTGCAGGAAATGGACGAGGAGGAGGCGGCCCAGCGCGAGATGCAGGCCAGGCGTCTCGCCAAGAACCGGGACGCGCTGGCCGAGGGGACGAGGTGGACATCGACCACCAAGACCATCTTCGATGGGACTTATCGACATATGCTGCGCGCCGCCAAGGCGCGCGGCAGGGGCTGAGGCTCCCTCAGGCCGTGCCGACGATCAGATCAGTAACTGTTGTGGTGGTGATGGTGATGATGGTGGCGGCGCGGTCTGAGCACCCAGCCACCGTTGTAGAAGACGTAGCCGTTGGAGCGATACCAAGCCGGATTGCGCAGGATCCATGCGCCATTGAAGAAGACATAGTGGTGACGCCGATACCACCAAGCGTTGTGATGGTGATGATGGTGGTGATGACGGTACTGCACCTCGATGAGCTCGGGCGCCCCCATCGTCTCCTCGGCGTCGGATCGGGCCAGGCGCTCGACCGCGTTGGGGATCGGGGTCAGAAGTTCGGCGTAGGAACTCGCCACCGGAACCGCTGGTCCGGCCGCAGGCGCTGCGGCGGCGGCGGCGGGAAGGGCGGCGAGGGCGGCCGCTCCGGCCAGAGTCGCTGTCTTGCCTCTCATTTTCATCTCCGTCTCGGGATTGCGGCCCAGCTCGGACGCGGGCTTTCGAAGGGGAACAACGCGCTTGCGAGCAAGCCGATCCCAAAGCCGCACTTTGTCGAGAATTTGTTCGGGACCCGAATTGGCGCGGAACCACGGATGGCTTTTGGGCATTGAGGCGAGACTTGGAAAACGCTGACCCATGAAAGGTCAAAGTGATGCTCCTGTGGATCGCACTGGTCCTCTTTGTGCTTTGGCTTCTCGGCTTCCTCGCCTTCCACGTCACCATGGCGGCCATTCACATTATCCTCGTGGTCGCGGTGATCCTGCTCGTTCTACATTTCGTGCGGGGCCGACGAACGTTGTGAGGACAACCGGAACGGCTTGAGTCCGGGAAGACCCCCTCTTCGCTGACTAGGCCCGGGCCGTCTGGCCCGGGCCAACGGCGCGGCCCTTCGTCGGCGCCAAGTGGCGAGAGCCGCCTTGCTATCGGCGGAATCGCGATTATAGTTAGGCAAATGCCTAACCATCGTTCCACGGTCGATGACCTTTTCCACGCCCTAGGCGATCCGGCCCGGCGGAGCATGGTCGAGCGCCTCAGTCGGGGACCGGCGCCGGTGAGCGAACTGGCCCAGCCTCTTTCCATGGCGCTCCCCTCTGTCCTCCAGCACCTTGGCGTTCTCGAAGCGGCCGGCCTGGTGCGCTCCCGAAAAGTCGGGCGGGTGAGGACCTTCGCTATTCAGCCGGACGTCTTTGGCATGGCCGAGCAGTGGATCGCCGCCCGGCGTCTGGAATGGGAGCGGCGGTTCGATCGGCTCGGCCACTACCTCGAAACCCTCGAAAGCCAAGGAGACGACGATGAATGAGAAAGCCACCGCGATGAAGCCGCCGCCGCTGAAGATCAGCCGGGTCTTCCACGCGCCTCGGTCGACGGTGTTCAGGGCCTGGACCTCGAGCGAGCATGTGAAGGCGTGGTTCTGCCCCGAGACCTATTCCGTGCCCAAGACGAAGGTGGAATCGCGCCTCGGCGGCGCCTTCGAGGTGTGCATGCGCTCGCCGAGCGGCGAAGAGCACTGGATGAGGGGCGTCTTCGAGGAGATCGAGCCTGACCGCCGGCTGGTCATCACTTCGCAGGTCGAGAGCGCCGCCGGGGCACCGCTCTTCCGCGCCCGGACCGAGGTCGACTTCTCCGACGCGCTCGGAGGGACCCGCATGGATCTGATGCAGACCTACAGCCTAGACGACCCGAACATCGCCGCCCGCATGGTTGCGGGCGCGGCCGAGGGTTGGCGCACCACCCTCGACAGGCTGGAAGCTGAAGTGGTGCGGATGCAGGGCGGGGTGGGGACGCAGGCTCGCTCAGTCGTCCATGCCAGCTTTCGGCTCGAGCGCGCCTATGGCGCGGACAAGGCGCGGGTCTGGGAAGCCCTGACAGGGCCCGAGGCCAAGATGAAATGGTTCGCCGGAACGGCTGGCGAATGGGAGTTGATCGAGCGGGCCATGGACGTGCGGGTGGGAGGCCGCGAGCGGCTGAAGGGCCGCTGGAAAGGCGGGGTCGTCTCCACCTTCGAGGCGATCTATCACGACGTCGTCGAGGGCGAGCGCCTGATCTACAGCTATGAGATGTTCTTGAACGAAAAGAAGATTTCCGTCTCGCTGGCGACCATGGAGCTGGCCTTCGATGGGGCGAAGACTCTGTTGAAGGTGACCGAACAAGGCGCCTTCCTCGATGGCTACGACGACGCGGGCTCGCGCGAGAGGGGGACCGGCCTCCTGCTCGATGCGCTCGGCGCCTCGCTTTCGAATTGAAGATAAAGGGGGAAGCTCGAAATGGAGCGAGGGAGCGAGGGACAGGAATTCCGCGTCCAGCGCCGGGCCGGAATCGGGTTCATCGCCGGGGCGATGCCGGTCGCGATCGCGCTGTGGATCGCGATCGACCGATTGGCGCCCCCCATCCCCGGCATGGCCGGCCTTCAGGATCGGATGGTCTTCACCCTCAAGTGTGTCGCCATGGCGGTGCTCTTCTGCCTGGCGAGCGGGGTCGAAGCGGTCGCCCACGAACGGCTTTCCTCCCCGGCGTTCGACCCATTGGCCGGCTTCGTCACGCGCCGGCTCAGGGTCAACCAGCGCTATCTCCAGAACACTCTCGAGCAGACCGTCATCTTCGCTGCGGGGCTCTTTGGCTTGGCGCTTTACTGCCCGAGCGGCGCGGCGATGCGGGCGGTCCTCGCCACCACGGTGGTGTGGATCGCGGCCCGCTTCGCATTCTGGATAGGCTACCACCAGAGCGCCGCGATGCGCGGACTTGGCGCGCCCGGAATGGCGATGAGCCTCATCGTCCTTCTCTATGTGGCGAGCCGTTTCGGCGACGAGTTGGCCGGCCCGGCGGGGGCGGTCGGCGCAGTGGTCCTGTTCATTCTCTTTGAGGCCGCTCTCTTCTGGGCGACGCGCCCCGGCGGACGCAGGGGCCAAGCCGGACCTGACGAAGAACGGGCCCAGGAGAACGCTTCGCCTCTGGCCAGACGCTCGCCCGCGCCGTAGCGGTGGGCCATGGCGCCGATCCTTCGCATCGAGGGCGTGTCCAAGACCTACGCTTCGGGGGTGACGGCGCTCGAGAGGGTCGACCTTTCCATCGAGCGGGGCGAGATCTTCGCCCTCCTCGGGCCTAACGGGGCCGGCAAGACCACCCTCATCAACATCGTCTGCGGCATCGTCAGGGCGAGCGCAGGGCGGGTGATCGCCGACGGCCTGGACACGGTGCGCCAGTACAAGCCGGCGCGGGCCAAGATCGGCCTGGTCCCTCAGGAGCTCTTCACCGACGCGTTCGAGAGCGTCTGGGCGACGTGCCGGTTCTCACGCGGCCTCTTTGGCAGGCCGCCTGATGCGGCCTGGCTCGAAAAGGTGCTGCGCGACCTTTCCTTGTGGGACAAGCGCACGAGCCGGATCATGGAGCTCTCCGGCGGCATGAAGCGGCGGGTGATGATCGCCAAGGCGCTCGCCCACGATCCCGCCATCCTCTTTCTCGACGAGCCCACCGCCGGCGTCGACGTCGAGCTTCGCCGCGGCATGTGGGAGATGGTGCGTCGCCTTCGCGAACGAGGCGTCACCGTCATCCTCACGACCCACTACATCGCCGAGGCCGAGGAAATGGCCGATCGGATCGCGGTCATGAATCACGGCCGCATCCTGCTCGTGGAGGCGAAGTCGGAGCTGATGAGGACGCTCGGGCGCAAGGAATTGCGTCTCACCCTCGCCCGACCTATCGCCGCCGTCCCCGCAACCTTGGCGGCCTGGCCGGCGAGGCTCGAAGCCGGCGGCGCCGAGCTCATCCTCACCCTGGAGTCCCACGCCGGGCGATCCGAGCTCAACCCCCTGATGCAAGCGTTGGCCGACGCCAGGCTGGAACTTTCCGATCTCACCACCCGCGCAAGCTCGCTCGAGGAGATCTTTGTCGACCTCGTCTCGGGAAAGGCTTTGCCCATGCCATCTTCCGGCACAGCTTCCGCCCCCACCCAAGAGACGCGGGCGCGCGCACGCCAAGTCCAGCCGCTGGGAACGGCCAGATGACCGTCAATGCCCACGGCGTCCTGGCCATCTACCGCTTCGAGATGGCCCGCACCTTCCGCACCCTGGTGCAGTCGATCGTCTCGCCGGTGATCGCCACCTCGCTCTACTTCGTGGTGTTCGGCTCGGCCATCGGCTCGCGGATGAGCCACATGGGCGGGGTCTCCTACGCCGCCTTCATCGTGCCGGGCCTGATGATGCTCTCGATTCTGACCGAGAGCGTGGCCAACGCCTCGTTCGGCATCTACATGCCGAGGTTCTCCGGAACCATCTACGAAGTCCTCTCCGCCCCGGTCTCGGCGCTCGAGACGGTGGCCGGCTACGTCGGGGCGGCGGCGACCAAGTCCCTGATGCTTGGGCTGATCATCCTCGCCACCGCCCGGCTCTTCGTCCCCTACCGCATCGAGCATCCGGCGGTGATGGTGGGTTTCCTCCTCCTCACCGCGCTCGCCTTCTCCCTCTTCGGCTTCGTGATCGGGGTGTGGGCGGACGGCTGGGAGAAACTGCAGATCGTCCCCATGATGATCGTCACTCCCCTCACCTTCCTGGGCGGCAGCTTCTATTCGCTGGCCATGCTCCCGCCGCTGTGGCGCAAGCTCACCTTGCTCAATCCGGTGGTCTATCTGATCAGCGGGTTCCGCTGGAGCTTCTACGGCTCGGCCGATGTGAAGGTGGAGTTCAGCCTGGCCATGACCCTCCTCTTTATTCTCGTCTGCCTCATCCTCATCGTGTGGATCTTCAAGACCGGCTACAGGCTGAAGACATGACGGCGGTGCACGCGCCGAAAATCGATCTCCTCTCCCCGGCGAGCTTTTCCGGCGGCCAGCCGCACGATCAGTTCGCCTGGCTCCGAGCCAACGACCCCGTCCATTGGTGCGATGAGCCGGCCGGTCCCGGATTCTGGGCCCTGACGGGCCACGCCGAGGTGTGGGCGGTGGACCGCGACTTCCAGCGCTTTTCGAGCGAGCCCACGATCATGATCGCCGATCCGCCGGGCGCAGCGCCGGCCTTCGGTCCCTACAAGATGATGCTGATGATGGACCCGCCCGAGCACACCGCGTTCCGCAAGCTCATCCGCTCGGAGTTCACTCTTCCCGCCGCGCGCCTGCGCGAGGCGCGTATCGCCGAGCTGGCGAGGAAGATCATCGAGGCGGTGATCGAGGACGGCGAATGCGACTTCGTCGCCGACGTCGCCGGCGAAATGCCCAGCTTCGTCATCGCCGAGCTGATGGGCTTGCCGCTCGACGATGGCCGCGAGCTCTACAAGCTGACCGAGCAGATCCACACCGCGCCTGAGGCGCTCGCCCCCGGGGCGGGCGCGGCCGCGGTGGGACGGATGTTCGAATACGCCGCCGGCGTCATGGCCGAAAAGCGCGCTCGCCCGGCCGACGATCTCGCCTCGCGCCTGCTCGCCTGTGAGGTGGAGGGTCGGCGGCTCGCCGATCCGGAATTCCTGCTCTTCTTCCTCCTGCTCGTTGACGCCGGAGGCGACACCACGCGCAATCTTCTCTCCGGCGGCCTCCTCGCCCTCCTCGAGCGGCCGCACGCCCTCGCCTGGCTGAAGGCCGATCTTCCGGGGCGCCTGGCGGCGGCCCGCGAGGAGCTTCTGCGCTTCACGAGCCCTGTCATCTACATGCGCCGAACCGCCAAGGAGGCGGTCGAACTCGCCGGCAAGCAGATCGCGAGCAGCGACAAGGTGGTGATGTACTTCGGCGCGGCCAATCGCGATCCGGCGCGTTTTTCGAACCCCGATCATCTTCTCCTCGACCGCTCGCCCAACGAGCACATCGCCTTTGGGACCGGTCCGCACGGGTGCCTGGGCCAGCACATCGCCCGGATCGAGATCGACGCCATGCTCCGCGAAGTCCTCTCCCGCATGGACGAGATCGAAGTGGCCGGCCCGGTGGAATGGCTTGCCTCCAACTTCATCTCTGGCCCAAAAGCGATGCCGGTGCGGTTCCGGGCAGAGCGTCGCCGCCTCTGAACCTTGCCTTCACCCAACGGCCGCGAGGAACACACCGACGAGGGTCCCGGCCGCCGCAAGCGCCCGCCGTGGGCCCATTCGTTCCCCAAAGAGGCGGCGCCCAGCGAAGGCGGCGATCGGCACGTTGGCGGCAGCCCCCACCGCCCTCACCGGCCCCACGGGAAAGAGGCCAAGCGCCATGAACCCGAGGGCAGCGCCCGCGGCGCCGATGAACCCCGCCGAGAGAGAGGCTCTCCAGGCCTTGAAGACGGCCAAGAGCGCCTTGCGGTCGGCGAGCGCGAGGATGGTGGTGAGCGCGGCGCTCTGCATGGAGAAGACGGTGAGAAGCGTGATCGGTGCGGCGGCGAAGGCGTGGCCGGGGCTGAGCGCCAGGTTCGCCAGCCGGTCGGCGTTGGCCTGTAGCGCGAAAAGCGCTCCGGCGGCCAGGCCAAGGAACGCGCCCGACCAGCCCTCGCCGATCCCGCCCCGGGGCCAAGCAAGGACCGTGAGGCCCAGGGTGATGAGACCGATCCCAGTCCAACGAAGGGAATCGAGGCGGTCGCCAATCGCAAGGCCGAAGACGGCCGCCAGGGGGACCGAACTCAACTGGAAGACATGGGCGGCGGCAAAACCGGATCTCTGCATCGAGACCAGGATCGCGCCCATGCCAGCAATCTGGGCCGCGCCGCCGACGGCGCAGGTGGCCAAGAAGCGGGGCGAGACGTCGTAGAGGCTGGTTCCAAAGCCGGCGACGGCGGCGATCGCGAAAATGAGGGCGAACGGCAGGCCGAAAAGGAAACGGACCAGGGCCGCGCCCCACGGCCCGGCCTCCTCGACGAGCTCCCGCTGGACGGCGTTGCGGGCGACCTGCAGGGCGGCCGCGCCGATGGTGAGCGGGATCCACAGCACGTGGATGGTGATAGCCTCGAGGGCTCAGCTTGTCGCCGCGAGGTCGCCCGCCGCTCACCCAATGGCCGCGAAGATCACGCCGGCGACGGTCGAGGCGGCGGCGAGCGCGCGCCTGGTCCCCATCCATTCGGAGAAGAG
>JBOHLG010000049.1:0-9886 GCA_050729515.1 Caulobacteraceae bacterium | reverse complement strand
GCGGATGCCCGAGAGCCAGCACTGAGGCCATTTTCCGGCGAAGCAGAATCGCTTCGCGGCCCACTCCGAACACCTCTCATTGTAAGGAGAAGAGGACGCCGCGGACTTCTCCTCCCCTGCGAGCGGCGCGATGCGGGGAAGGTGAACCGCGAAGCGGTGGAGGGGGCGAGGGAAAGGGTGCCGGCGCTCTTCATCCGCCCCCTCCACCACGTCTCTTCCCCCGCGCCAAGCGCGGGGTCGGCGTGGTCCCCCTCCCCCGCGCTGAAGCGCGAGGGAGGAGAAGAACGATCCGCTTGCGCTCTAGGCTCGGAAGAGTTCCGGGCGAGCCGCGGAGGCCTGAGCCTCCTCGGGAAGATGGCAGGTGAAGGAGGCCCCGGCGTCGGGCGCGCTCTCGAGATCGACCCACCCGCCGTGCAGTTCGACGATCGCCTTGACCAGCGCCAGGCCCAGGCCCGGTCCGCCGAGCGCCGACCCGCCGAAGCGATCGAAGATGTGGGCCTGGACGTGGAAGGGGATGCCGCGGCCGGTGTCGGCGACCTGGAGGCGCAGCTCGCCCGCCGCCCGGTCGGCCGAGAAGGTCAGCGATCCCCTCGCCGGAGTGTGGCGCAGGGCGTTGTGGGCGAGGTGGTCGAGGACCTGGGCGAGGCGCCGGGCGTCTCCGCGGATCAAACCGCTTGCGCCATCGACGTTGAGGCGCACGCCGATCCCGCGGGCCTCGGCCTCGTCGGCCCAGCGCACGGCCGCGGCGGCGAGGAGCTCGGCGACATCCACGTCCGAGACCTCCAGGGCCATTTCGCCGGCGTCGATCTGGGCGATGTCCAGGACATTGTCGATCGACCTGGTGAGCTGGCTCGCCGCTGATCTCACCGCCGCAAGGTATTCGCGGCCCCGTTCGCTGAGGTCCTCGGAGTCGCGTTCGAGCAACTCCGAATAGCCGATGATGGTGGTGAGTGGAGTGCGCAGTTCGTAGGAGACGTTGCCGACGAACTCCCGCTTCAGCCGCTCGGCTTCGACCACCGCCGCCTCGCGATCGCGAAGCGCGCCTTCCAGCCTCTTGGCGCCGGTCACGTCGGCGAAGCTCACCAGGGTCGCCCCGTCCGGCAGGGGCCTCGACTGAAAGGCCACGACCCGCCCATCGGCGGTGGACATCTCCTCGCCGACGGCCGCCCGCGCCTCCGGATCGGCGTCGGTGATCCGGGCCTTGAGGTCGCGCCAGAACGCCCGGTCGGGGAGCTGGCGCACGCAAAGATCGATGAGGCCGTCGAAATCGGCGAGGCCGGAGGCCTGGGCCGGGCTCATCGACCAGAACCGCTCGAAGGCCTCGTTGTGCAGCTTCAGCCGCCCATCGGCCCCGAACACCGCCACCGCATCGGTGAGCTTGTCGAGCGTCGCCTTCTGGACCTGGATGAGGTGGTTGAACTGGGTCTTGAGGCGCAGCTCGTGGGTAATGTCGGAAAAGGTGAGCGCGATCCCGCCGTCGGGATGCGGCTGGCTCGCCACCCGCAAGGTCCGGTCCGAGGGCAGGCGCCAGATCATTTCGGGCGACGGCTCGACCCTGCCGTAGCGGTCGAGCTCCGCGGCCTTGAAGCTCGCGAAGTCGACGGCCTCGGGAAGACGCCGGCTGCGCCGCAAGCGGTCGAGGAGTTCGCCGTGGCCGGGATCTTCGGCGAGCCAGGCCGGCTCGAGGTCCCAGAGCTCGGCGAAGGCGGGGTTGTGGTAGACGAGGCGCTTCTCGCTCGAGAAGATGGCGACCGCGTCGGCGAGCTGGCCGAGCAGGGCCTCGTGGGCCGCCGCCCGTTGCCGCAGCGTCGCGGCGGCGGACTCCGAGTCGGTGACATCGCTCGCCAACACCCCGACCGAGCCGTCTTCGAGCGGCGTCGCCGAGATCCGAAAGGCCCGCCGCCCGCGAGGAAGACTCGCCCAGCGCACCGTCGACCGCCTCTTCCTTTGGCCGGCGGCCTCTCCGATCATGGTGTTGATCGCCCGGTCGAGCGTGAGGCGCCTCTCCTGGGCGTCCTTGATGCTGGAGGCGCCGACGGCGGCGAGCCAGGCCCGGTTGGCCCACACCAGCGATCCGTCGGACCTCGCGATCCAGGCCGGTTCGGCGCGGGTGTCGAGAAGGCCGGCGAGATCGCCTAAAGCCGGACTCGCCAGGCGGGAGGCCGCGGGCGCCACGCGGAGGAAGGCGATCGCCCCGGCGGCGCGACCCTCGATGCTGAAGCGGGCGCCCTCGCTGGCGATCTCGAAGGCGAACGGCTCTCCGGCCTCGATGAGGCGGGCGATCCGGCCGCCCGGCGCCGGCTCCAGCTTGGCGAGCGCCGAGACCAGGTCCATTTCACCACCGCTCGGAAGGCCGAGCCCGAGCAGGCGCTCGGCGAGCGCGCCCTCTCCGGAGATGAGCCGCGCGCGGCCGGCATCGACGGCGATGAGGACCGTCCCGAAGCTCTCCTCCGCCGAGGAGAAGAGATCGCCCAGGGTTTCGGCGGCGGCGAGCCGTGCCAGGAGGTCCTTGTGGCCTGGGCCGACCGAGCGCCGGATCGCCAGGGCCCACAGGCTCGCCGCCAGGGCGAGCGACACAGCGCCCGCGGCGGCGGCGACGATCAGCGCCTGGGGATCCATCCAGCCTCGCCCCGAATCGTTCCCGCCCACAATAGACGGCTCCAGCGGCTCGAAGCGAGCGGGCTTCCGACCTCAGGTCCAAAGAGCCGAATTTCGCTCATCGGGGAAATCGTGGCACCATCGTTCTTGGGAGGAGGCGATCCATGCAACACTATCCCCTCGCCGCGCTGGCGTCGCTGCTGGCGCTGCTGACCTACTTCGCGACCATCCAGAGGGTGGGCAGGGCTCGCCAGCGGTTCAACATCGTCGCGCCCGCCGTCACCGGCCACCCGGAATTCGAGCGCAACTACCGGGTGCAGATGAACGCCCTGGAATGGCTGCCGATCTTCCTGGTCTCTCTGTGGCTTTTCGCCATCTACTGGAGCGATTGGGTCGCCGCGCTCCTGGGCCTGGTGTGGATCATCGGGCGGGTCATCTACATGCTCGCCTACACCAAGGACCCGGCGACGCGCTCCACCGGATTCCTCATCCAGATGGCAGCGACTGCGGTCCTCTTCGTCGGGGCCCTCGGAAAGGTCATCTGGGTCGCCGTGGCGCTGCATCTCTGACGCGCAACAAACGCGAGCTTTACGCAACTCGCCCATTCATGAGACGTTGTCACCGGCGAGGGACGCCAGGGCGGCCCTGCGTGGGGTGGGGCGCCCAAGGGAAGCGTTGAAAATCATGCCCATGAAGTGGGTCGCCATCCTGGTCGCTGTCGGCCTCGCCGCGAGCCTCGCCGCCTGCGAGACGGCGACGCCCTACCAGCCGCTCTCGTCGCAGAATGCAGTTTCCGGCGGTTTCTCCGACCAGCGGATCGAGCCGGACCGGTTCCGGGTCACCTTCCAAGGCAATTCGCTCACCTCGCGCAAGCGCGTGGAGGACTATCTCCTCTACCGGTCGGCCGAATTGACCCTCAACCAGGGCGACGACTGGTTCGAGACCGTCGATCGCCACACCGACCGCAATGTCGAGACCTATGGGACGCCGGTGGGACCCTATCCCTACTGGCGGCCCTATTGGCGCTACTGGGGCGGCTGGCGCGGCCGCGGGTGGGGCTGGAGCGGCTGGGGCCCGTGGTGGGGCGATCCCTTCTGGGGACCGGACTTCGATGTCGAGACCGTGCAGCGATTCCAGGCCTCGACCGAGATCGTCATGCACCGTGGTCCAAAGCCCGCCGGCGATCCTCGAGCCTTCGACGCCCGCGCGGTGATGGCCAACCTCGGCCCGACCATCCAGAGGCCCGGCCAGAAGCCCTAGTCACTGAACAACCCGCTCATCCCGGGCGGAGGCCCGCAGGGCTGAAGATCCGGGACCCAGGCAAAAGCCTGAAAAGAGCGCTGGTCCCGAGAGTCTTGCCTAGGCCCCGGCTTTCGCCGGGGTGAGCGGAAATTGGGATAACACCTCTCGCTCGGCTCACCTCGGGGCCATGCGGATCGCGCCGTCGAGGCGCACGTCCTCGCCGTTGAAGTAGGGATTGGTGACCATCTGGAGGGCGAGGGAGGCGTACTCCTCGGCCCGGCCGAGCCGCTTGGGGAAGGGGACCGAAGCGGCGAGGGCCGCCTTCACGTTCTCCGGCGCGGCGTTCATCAGAGGGGTGTCGAAGATCCCCGGAAGGATGGTGTTGACCCGGATCCCCTCGCTCATCAGGTCGCGGGCGATCGGCAGGGTCATGCCGACCACCCCGCCCTTGGAGGCCGAATAGGCCGCCTGGCCCATCTGGCCGTCCTCGGCCGCCACCGAGGCGGTGTTGACGATGGCGCCCCGCTCCCCGTCCTCGAGCGGATCGAGGCTGAGCATGCCCGCCGCGCTCTTGGCGATGCAGCGGAAGGTGCCCACGAGATTGATCTGGATGATCATGTTGAAGGCGGCGAGCGGGAAATGCCGGATCTCGCCGGTGTTGCGGTCGCGCCCCGCGGTCTTGGCGGCGTTGCCCGTCCCCGCGCAATTGATGAGGATGCGCTCCTGGCCGATGGCGGCGCGGGCCTTGGCGAAGGCGGCGTCCACCTCTTCGTCGGAGGTGACGTTGCATTTGCAAAAGCAGGCGCCCAGCTCACCGGCCACCTTCTGGCCCTTGTCTTCGTTCATGTCGAAGAGCGCCACCTTGACGCCATGGCCGGCCAGGGCGCGGGCGGTCGCTTCGCCCAGGCCCGAGGCGCCGCCGGTGATGACCGCGGAGATCGAGGAATCGAGTTTCATGGGGGCCTTCGCTGAAAGGTGAGGGGTTTGGCGAGGCGCTTTAGCGGCCCCGCGTCCAAGTCCAAAGCCTCACCCGGCGTAAAGCCGGACCGCGCCGGCGGCGAGGCCGGCGAAGAGGACGAGGCCGGCCAGCGCGTTCGACTTGAAGAGCGAAAGGGCCCGGCGGGGATCGGCGAGGTCGAGCCTCAGCGCCTGGCGCATGAGAAGGCCGGCGTAGATGACGGCGAAGGGTATGAAGAGGAGCCCCAGGCCCGCCTGGCGCCAGGCGGCCAGCGCCAGGGCGACGGCGAGAAGATAGAAGGCGAGGACGAAGGAGGGCGCGGTTGCGCCCAGGCGCCGGGCCGAGGACTTCACTCCGGCGAGGGCGTCATCCTCGAGATCCTGGACCGCATAGATGGTGTCGTAGCCGAGCGTCCAGGCGATCCCGGATGCATAGAGCAGGAGGGCGGCGAGACCCGGTCCGCCGGCATAGAGCTTCAGGTCCACGCCTTTGGCCCAGGCCGGGACGGCCATGGAGAGGATCCGGGCGGAGCTTGGGCCTCCCCCCGCCGCCGCCGCGCCCAGGAGCGCGCCCCAGTTGAAGGTGAGGCCGAGCCAGGCCTGGGGCCACCAGGTGATCCTCTTCATGAACGGATAGGCGGCGATGAGGATGAGCGAGGCCAAACCGAGAATGAGGCTCATCAGGTTCAGGGAGAGCAGGATGACGAGGCTCGCCAGGGCGCAAAGGACGATGAAGGCCCAGGCCCCCGCGACGCTGATCCGGCCGCTCGCCACCGGGCGGCCGGCGGTGCGAGCCACCTTGGCGTCGAGATCCTTGTCGACGATGTCGTTGTAGGCGCAGCCCGCCGCCCGCATGAGCGCCGCGCCGAGCGCGAAGAGGGCGAGGAGCCTCGGATCGGGCCAGGTCGCGCGAGCGGCGCAGACGAGCGCGATCCCCTGCCACCCAGGCAGCATCAGGAGCCAGATCCCGATCGGCCGGTCGAAGCGGCCCAGGCGCAGCCACGGACGAAGGACGTCCGGGGCGAGGCGATCGACCCAGTTGGCGGGATCGGCGTCAGGTAGGGGCGCGATCAATTCTTCCTCGCGGGCGCAAATCTCCCTCCGGCGGAGCTGGGGGGAGAGCCGGCGAAGCCGGGAGGGGGGCAGGTGGAAGAACGCCGGCGCACGGCTCTCGCCCCCTCCCCCGCTTCGCGGTCCCCCTCCCCCACGCTAACGCGCGAGGGAGGATTGATGATCTCGCCAGTCATCGTTCGCCGATCCTCGGCATAGCTGTGACTTTTCGGCCAGAGAGGCGGGAAATCAATGTCGGCGCCTCGCGCATCAGACAAAACGCGGCTATGTGAGCGCGCCTTCGCAGGCGCTTCCCCATGGAACAATACGACGACGACGAGCGCACCCGCGCCCGGGTGCTTTCCAACGGCCAGGTCCTGAGGTTCATCGCCTCCTACTGGCTGCGCCGGCGGACTCTGCTCGCCATCACCATCGTCCTCACCCTGATCGCGCTCGGCTTCGAGATCATGCTGCCGAGGGCCTCGGCCATGCTGGTCGATGCGGTGGGCAAGGGCCTTTCCAACACCCGAGGCGCCTGGCGGGCCTGGGCCCTCTTCGTGGGCGTCTATCTGGGTTTTGCGGTGATCCGGAACATCGCCTTCCGGTTCTGGAATCCTCTGGCGGCCAGCAACATGGAGGAGATGACCAACGAGGGCTTCGCCCGCGTCCAATCCTTCTCGTCCGACTGGCATGGCGACACCTTCGCCGGGGCGACCGTGCGGCGCCTCTCGCGGGCCATGTGGGGCTACGACGTGGTTTCCGACGCCGTCGTGCTGTGGATCGGACCGGCCCTCCTCATCCTCGCCGGCCTTTCGATCCAGATGATGGTGAAGTGGCCGCTGGTGGGGACCTTCTCCCTGGTGATGGTGGTCGTCTACATCACCTCCAACATCCTCTTTTCGAACTACTACGTGCGCAAGGCGAACATGCGTTCGGTGGCGCTGGATTCGCGCATCGGCGGCGCCCTCTCCGATTCCATCTCCTCCAATCCCACCGTGAAGTCCTTCGGGGCCGAGCGCCGCGAGGAGGAGCGGATCGGCCTGGTCACGCGCAGCTGGCGCAAGGCCACGCTCGTCACCTGGAACCGCTACATGGACGTCTGGGTGATCCACAACCTGCTGCTGGTGGTGCTCCAGGCCGGGCTCTCCGGCCTCCTCCTCCTGCGCTGGCTCAAGGGCCAGGCGAGCGCGGGAGACGTCACCTTCGTCATCACCTCCTTCCTTCTGATGAGCGGCTATCTGCGCAACATCGGCGAGAACATCCGCATGCTCCAGCGGGGCCTGGCCGATGTCGAGGACGTGGCCCGCTACGCCACGATTCCCCCTCAGGTCGCCGACCGGCGCGGCGCCGGCCGGTTCCTGGGCCAGATGGGCGAGATCGTCTTCGAGAAGGTGAGCTTCCGCTACAAGAGCGCCGATCAACCGATCTACGACCGGTTCTCCCTCACCATCGCTCCAGGCGAGCGGATCGCGCTCGTCGGTCCCACCGGCTCGGGGAAGTCGACCTTCGTCAAGCTGATCCAGAGGCTCTACGACATCCAGGAGGGCCGCATCCTCGTCGATGGCCAGGACATCGCCGAGGTCGCCCAGGCGAGCCTGCGCTGCGCCATCGCCGTGGTGCCGCAGGATCCGGCCCTCTTCCATCGCTCGATCGCCGAGAACATCGCCTATTCGCGGCCCGGGGCGACGGGCGAGGAGGTCGCCCTCGCCGCCAAGAGGGCGAGGGCCCACGATTTCATCTCCGCGCTTCCCGCCGGCTACGACACCCTGGTCGGCGAGCGGGGCGTCAAGCTCTCCGGCGGCGAGCGCCAGCGGGTGGCGATCGCCCGAGCCTTCCTGGCCGACGCCCCGATCCTGGTCTTCGACGAGGCGACCTCCTCCCTCGACGTGGAGACCGAGCGCGAGGTCCAGGCGGCGAGCGAGGAACTGATGGCCGGGCGCACCACCATCGTCATCGCCCACCGGCTCTCAACGATCCGAAGCGCCGACCGCATCCTGGTCTTCCAGGACGGGCGGGTGATCGAGGAGGGTCGGCACGGTGAGCTGGTCGCCCGCGGCGGGGCCTACGCCCGCCTCCATGCCGTCGCCGAAGGCGCGGCCTAAACACATCTATCAACGTCATGGCCGGGCTTGTCCCGGCCACCCATGAACGCTGAACGGGCCGTAAAAGCGCGCCTCACGGGGACCTTCGGCGAGCATGGGTGGCCGACACTTCGGTCGGCCATGACGGGAAAGAGGAGCGGCGAAGAGGGGCGGCGAGGGCCGGGGAAAGATCCCCTGAGCCGGCGACTTCGATCCTCTCGAGGCCGAGCCAGGCCGCCATCGCGGCGAGCTCGCCGGCCAGAGCCTCGGCGGTCTCCTTCATCGCCGCGCCGGGCTCGAGGTGAGCGCCCTTGACGAGGAGGGCGCTCGCCCGCCGATCGGCCTTGAGGTCGACCCGGGCCGCGATCGCCTCGCCCAGGAGAAAGAGCAGCACATAGTAGCCGTGGGTGCGCGCCGCGGCCGGGGTGTAGATGCCGATCCGGTAGTGGACGCCGAAGAGCCGCTCGATGCGCTCGCGGCGGCGAAGCCGGCCCGACCAGATGAGGTTGTCGAAGGGCGAGAGAAGGGCAGCGCCCCGCGCCCGGCGCGGCCGCGTCGCGTCCGGATCGAGGAAGGCGGGCTCGGCCCACCCGCGCACCTTGACCGGGATCGCCAGGCCCTCCTCGACGAGCTCCTCGAGCCTGGGACGCGCCTGGCGAATCTCGAGCCGGAAGTAGTCGGCGAGATCGGCCCGGGTCGCCACGCCGAGCGCCCGGAGGGCTGCGAGGAGGAGCGCGCGGCAGGCCTCCGCTTCGGTGGGATCGGGAAGGGCCAGGATCGCGGCCGGCAGGACGCGCTCGGGAAGATCGTAGACCCGCTCGAAGCCCCGGCGCGTGCGGATGGCGAGCTCGCCGCAGAGGAAAAGCCATTCGAGCGCGCGCTTG
Organism: Caulobacteraceae bacterium; assembly: GCA_050729515.1. Classification (GTDB taxonomy): domain Bacteria; phylum Pseudomonadota; class Alphaproteobacteria; order Caulobacterales; family Caulobacteraceae; genus Acaudatibacter. The sequence continues at coordinate 1,074 of JBOHLG010000049.1, read as the reverse complement.
CCCTCGCTCCACTCCCACCAGCCCGACCGTCCTGGCTCCTCGGCGAAATCGCCGCCGGTGAGCGCGCCCTCGGCGCGGATGCGGGCGAGGACCTCGGCCATCTTGCGCCGACGATCGGCATCCAGCGCCTGGGCCTTCCTCCGCCAGGCGGCCATGCGCCAGCGGAAGAGCGGCTGCATCTCCACGGGGATCAGGGACGCTTCGTGGCCCCAGTACTCGAAGAGCATGCGCCGAGGGCCCCAGGCCAGCCTGTCGAGGTCGGCCGTGGCGTAGGGCCCGAGCCTGGAGAAAGCGGGAAGGTAGTGCGCGCGGATGAGGACATTGACCGAGTCGATCTGGATCGCCCCGAGCTTCTGGGCGAGCCGCCGCAGATCACGCCGCGCGACTGGTCCAGGCGGGCGCTCGCGGGCGAGGCCCTGGGCGGCAAGGGCGATGCGCCGCGCCTCGGAACTGGAGAGCTCGGTCCTCAGGCGAGGCCCTCCTCGCAGAACCAGGGGCTGGGGTCCGCCTCGGCGGCGATGAGGGCGAGGCCCGAGGCGATGGAGACGAGCTCGGCGCCCCCTTCCAGGCGCACGAGGCCAAACCGCCGCTCGAAGATCCGCCTCACGGCCGGAACGAAGGAGGAGCCGCCGGTGAGGAAGACCCGGTCGATCGCCCCCTCCTTGATCCCGGCCCGCTCGAGCGCCGCCTCGACGCCCGCCTCGATCGCCGCCAGCTCCGGGCCGATCCAGGCCTCGAAATCGCCTCGCGAAACGTCCGCCTCGATCCTCACCGAGCCGGCCGCGAAAAGGAAAGGCGCGCGTTCGGCGCTCGAGAGCGCGACCTTGGTCTCCGAGACCGCCTGGTAGAGGCGATAGGCGTGGTTGTCGTCCAGGATCTCCACCAGGGCCGCGATCTTCTCCGGCTCCAGCGCCGTGCGCCGCATGGCGCGGATCTCGCGCATGTCGGCGGAGGCGGCGAGGAGGGCCAGCTGCTCCCACCTGGCGAAGGCGGCGTACCAGCGGGCGGGCGTCGGCAGGACCTTTCCAAAGACGCTGTAGCTCGAGCCCTTGCCGAGCTCGGGCGAGACCAGAT
>JBOHLG010000048.1:0-12159 GCA_050729515.1 Caulobacteraceae bacterium | reverse complement strand
CTTCTCCCCCGGCCGCTCGGTGTGCAATCTCCAAGGCGTTCAATACCTGGACAGTCTGGCGGTAGAGGCTGGCGGCAAGGTGTGCGTGGCGACCATCCTCAATGGCGGCATCACCGCTTTCGATCCGGATGGATCGATCGAGCACTTCGCGGTTCCCGATCTTGTCACAACCAATATCTGCTTCGGCGGCGCCGACATGCGGGACGCCTCGATCACCGCCTCCTCCACCGGCAAGCTCTACCGATGTCGGTGGCCAAGGCCCGGCCTGAAGCTCGCCTTCAACGCCTGAACGCTCGGCCCAGGCGCAGGAACCAGCAGGTTAACCAATCCGTTCAGGAGAGGTTCAGGCGCCTCGTCCCAAGTTAGACGACGCGAGGGGCCTTGGGTTTACAAGTCTAGGAGGCCCGTTCCATGGGCAAGATCATTCACGGCGCCGCCATCGGGGCCGGCGCCGCGCTGGCTTTGGCGATGGCGGTTCCGGCCGCGGCCCAGACGCACGGCGGTCATTGGGGCGGAGCGCGTTCCGGCGGCCATGCCTACAGCGGCGGCCACTACAGCGGGCGCAGCGGCTATTCCGGGTTCCGCGGGCGCGGCGGCTATTCCGGGTTCAGTGGACGCGGCGGCTATTCCGGGTTCCGCGGACGCGGCGGCTACTATGGCGGCTATGGAGGCGGCTATTACGGCGGCTGGGGTCCGGACATCTACCTCGGCTTCGGCGGCTATCCGTGGGGCTGGGACTATCCCGGCTACGACGATTACGGCTATGACTATGGCTATCCCAGCTATTATGGCTATCCCGGCTACGGCTGCACCTCTTGGCGCTGGGATCCTTACCTTGGCCGCAACGTGAGGGTCCGCGGCTACTGCTGAGGCCGCTCCGGAAGCGACGCCTCAAGTATCTTCCCGGCGAAGCGGAGTCGCTTCGCCGGGTGTTCCGCCCTCTTTAGCCGACGCCGTCGAGGTATTCGATCTCGGGCCGACCGGCTAGGCAGGGCCCCATCCTGCGACCGATCTCGCGGAAGTGCTCGCTCGAGCCGTGGGCCGTGAGCGACTCCTGGTCTCGGTAGAGTTCGAGCACCTTGTAGGCGTTCGGGTCCGCACGGGTTCTGGTGAGCTGGTAGAGCAGGTTTCCCGGCTCGTTGGCGCGGACCTTCTGGGTGAGCTCGGCGAACACCTGCTCGAACTCGGAGGCCTTGCCGTCCTGGATTCTGATCGTCGCCACGACCCCGATCATTTTCGCTCTCCCGCGTTTGCCCTCGGCGGCCGATCTCACCGATGATGGACGATGGAGACGGGCCGCCTAGCGGCCACCGTCCCAGCCATAGGCGACCCAATGGTGGCCGCCCAGATGCCGAGCCTCGATGAGATCCGGCTCGGTTGGCCGCCGACGGGCGCGTCCGGCCCTCAAGGCCGCGCCGACCAGGGCCAGGAGCGCGGAGGCGAGCACGGCGGTCATCACCATGGCGGCGGCGAAGAAGACCGCCATCACCGCCCCGATCGCCACCGCGCCCGCCGAAGCGATGACGCCGGCTAGAAGGGCAAGGGATCGGCCGGCGGCCCGCAGAGGCTTGGCGAGGGTCGACTGGTGCGCCATGACGCCTTTGGCATCCTTCGATGGAGCGGCATTCCACCGCCTGAAATCTCCCATAGTCAACGCTTCCTCGGTCATAAAGCTCCAAAGAGTCGCGTCCGGCGAAGAAGGCGAAGCGATGGACCAAAATGACAGGCGCGGCGGCTGGGTCTTCGGCATCGACCGCGGGGGCACCTTCACCGATGTCTTCGCCGTCTCACCGCACGGAGAGGAGAGCCGCCTCAAGCTGCCCTCCGCCTCGCCGCTCTGGGAGGACGCCGGCGTCGAGGCCATGCGTCGGATCCTCCGGATCGGCCCGGATGCGCCGTTTCCTGCCGATCAAATCGCCGCGATCAAGATCGGGACGACCGTCGCCACCAACGCACTTCTCGAGCGCAATGGCGCGCGGACTGTGCTGGTCGTCACCCGCGGCTTCGCCGACGCCCTTCTGATCGGAGACCAGAGCCGGCCGCATCTCTTCGCCCTGCGCGTGGAGCGCCCAACCCCGCTCTCCTCATGGGTGATCGAGGCGGACGAACGACTCGACGCGGCCGGCGGCGAGCTGCGTTCCCTTGACGAAGCGGCGCTGCGCTGTGATCTGGATCGATCGGCGCAAGAAGGCGCGGAAAGCTGCGCCATCGCCTTCCTCCACGCCGATCTTGATGGAACCCACGAAGAGCGGGCCGGCGAGATCGCGAGGCAGGCGGGGATCGGTTTCGTCGCCCTCAGCCACGAGGTTTCCCCCCTCCCGCGCTTCGTTCCCCGAGCCGAGACCACCCTCGCCGACGCCTATCTGACGCCCGTTCTCTCGGCCTATGTGGAACGCCTCGCCCGCCTCACCGCAGGGGCGCCGCTTTTCTTCATGACCTCGGGAGGGACCCTCTCCGCGGCCGGGTCTTTTCGAGGCCGTGACGCGGTGCTTTCCGGACCCGCCGGCGGAGTCCTGGGCCTGGCCGAGGTCGCGCGCCGGGCCGGATCTTCGCGGGCCCTGGGCGTCGACATGGGCGGCACGTCGACCGACGTCTGCCGCTGGGCCGGAAGGCTGGAGCGTCGCGAAAGGGCGACGACTGCGGGAGTGCGCCTGCGCGCTCCGAGACTCGATGTGGAGACGGTTGCCGCCGGCGGGGGCTCGATTCTCGCCTTTGATGGCCTCAGGGCCCGGGTCGGCCCGGCGAGCGCCGGCGCGCGGCCCGGACCGGCGGCCTATGGTCTGGGGGGTCCGCCCACGGTCACCGACGCCGCCCTAGTCGCCGGCCGGCTCGACCCTGCCTTCTTTCCCGCCATCTTCGGCCCGCGGAGCGACTCGCCGCTGGATGCCGCAGCTTCTCGAGGCGCCCTCGCTTCGCTCGCCCAGGTCATGGGGCTCGAAAGCCCGGAGACCGCCGCTGAAGGCTTCCTCGCCGTCGCTGTCGAGCAGGCCGCCGGCGCCATCCGCAAGATCTCCACTGAGCGCGGCTTCGATCCCCGGCATCACGCCCTCCTCGCCTTCGGCGGAGCGGCGGGACAATTCGCCTGCGCCATCGCCGAGGCCCTGGGGATCGGCGAAGTGCTTTGCCCCGGGGAGGCGAGCGTGCTCTCCGCTTTTGGCATCGGCCGCGCGCGCCTCTCGGCCTTGCGGCAGGCAGGCCTGGAGCGAGGCCTCGATTCCGCCGGGCTCCGCGACGCCTCCCTCCTCGCCGACAGGCTGGAGGCCGCCTGCCGCGCGGAGCTCGAGGCGGAAGGCGCCCGCAACAGCGTCGCCGAGCGGCGCCTAGCGCTTCGCTACGAGGAATCCGACGCCGTTCTTCCTGTCTCCTTCGGGCCGGCAGCCCCCGTCCGGCGCGAATTCGAAGCGGCGCACAGGCGCCTTTTCGGATTCGTCGAACCGGATCGTGAGATCCTTATCGCCAGTGTCGAGGTCGAGGCGAGCGAGGCCGCCGCCAAGCAGCCTGGCGCGCGCCAGTCGTCAGCGGGGCCGGAGAAATTGGAGTGCGATCCGCCGAGCGAACGATGGGGAACCCTTCGCGCCCAGGACATGACCGGACCCATCGAGGGGCCGCGCCTCATTGCGCGCGCCGACACACAGATCTTCACGCCTGAGGGATGGCGGGCCGAGCCGCGGGAAGGCGGCTTGATCCGCCTCCATCGCACCGGGCTGGCGACGCGCCGCTCGCGCCCAAACGGCGGCGACGCCGATCCCATCACGCTGGAACTCTATAACCGCCGGTTCATGGCCATCGCCGAGGCCATGGGCGCAGCTCTGGAGAGGACGGCGCGCTCGGTGAACATCAAGGAGCGGCTCGATTTCTCCTGCGCCCTCTTCGATCCGGCCGGCGGGCTCGTCGCCAACGCCCCGCACATGCCGGTCCATCTGGGCTCCATGGGATCGAGCGTCAGGGCGGTTCAGGGCCGCCACCCCAAGCTTCGAAGAGGGCAGGCCTACGCCCTCAACAATCCCTATTTCGGCGGCACCCACCTCCCCGACATCACCGTGGTCATGCCGGTGTTCGAGCAGAACGAGAACACCCCCGCCTTCTTCGTCGCCGCCCGCGGCCATCACGCCGATGTAGGCGGCGTCCAGCCCGGCTCCATGCCGCCGTTCTCGCGCTCGATCGAGGAAGAAGGCGTGCTCCTGGACGCCCTTCCGATCATGAAGCGCAATCGGTTCCTCGAGGAGGAGGTTCGCGCCGCCCTTGCTTCGGGTCCATGGCCGGCGCGCGCGCCCGAGCGCAACATCGGCGATCTCAAGGCCCAGCTCGCCGCCTGCCGGGCCGGAGCGGAGGCGATCCTCGCCCTCATCGCCGAGCATGGGGCGGCCGAAGTCCATCGCTACATGGGCTTCGTCCAGACCAACGCCGAGGCCTGCGTCAAACGCGCGGTCGGGCGGCTGAGCGACGGCGCCGCGGTGATCCGCATGGACGGCGGCGGGGAGATCCGCCTGGCGATCGGCGTCGATGCCGAACGGGGCGAGGCGATCCTCGACTTTACGGCCTCATCCGATCAGCTCGGCTCCAATTTCAACGCCCCGTCCTCAGTGGTCGACGCCGCCAGCCTCTACGTCTTCCGCACTCTGGTCGACGACGACATCCCGTTGAACGACGGCTGTCTTGCGCCGCTGGAGGTGAGGGTGCGGCCCGGATCGATGCTCTCCCCCTCCCCGCCGGCGGCGGTGGTGGCGGGGAATGTCGAGACCAGCCAGCACATCGTCGATGCCCTCTACTCCGCCACCGCGGTCATGGCCGGCTCGCAAGGAACGATGAACAACTTCACCTTCGGCGACGCCGATCGGCAGTATTACGAGACCATCTGCGGCGGCATGGGCGCGACGGCGGAGGAGCCGGGCGCGAGCGCCGTCCACAGCCACATGACCAACTCCCGCCTCACCGACCCCGAGATCCTCGAGCGCCGGTTCCCGGTCCGTGTCGAGGCGTTCGGCGTGCGGCGGGGCTCCGGCGGCGAAGGCGCGATGCGAGGCGGCGATGGCGCGATCCGCCGCATCCGGTTCCTCGCTCCCATGGAAACGGCCCTCCTCTCCACCCGCCGCAAAATCGCCCCGGCCGGGCTTCAAGGAGGGCGCGACGGCGCTCCCGGGGCCCAGCGGCTCATCCTGGCCGACGGAACGGTGAAGCTGCTCGAGGGTTGTTTCAGCCTGACCGTCGAGGCCGGCCAGGCGCTCGAGATCGAGACGCCAGGCGGCGGCGGATACGGTCCGCCGGGGAGGAAAGAAGATGTCGGCAGCGGCTAAGGGCTTGATCGTCGGCGGCTTCGCCTTCGCCTTTCTCTCGGGAACGGCGCTCGCCCAGTCCGGCGGAGCCATCGCCACTGCGCCTGCCGCGAACCAGCCGGCGGACAACCCCTCGCCTCCTCCGGCGGCCTCGCCGAATTCGACCAAGGCCGACGCCGAGCCGCTCCCCGCCGGGGCCCCCACCGACCCCTATCAGCTCTCCGCCTGGTGCTACGGGGCGATGGGCGAATGGATCTCGATCTACGACCGGATCAAGCCGCAGCTTCGGGCCATCGACAAGCTCTTCGGGACCTCCGAGCCCCACGAGGCCGAGCCCTACCAATCCGACATGGCGGCCGCACGCGTCGAACTGAAGGCCCTGGCCCAAGCCGTGGAAGCGGCCGAACAGGCGAGCCCCAATCCGATCGCGCCGGAGGGTCTGGAGGCGATCAAGCAGGGCCGCGCGATCTGGATTCCCGCCGAGATGCAGCCGCCTCGGCGCCTCGCCGACGCCTGGCTCACCTGGGCGATGCCTGACAAATGCGACTCCACGGCGAGAGCGCTCACCGCTCGATCCCGGCTTCTTGGCAAGGCGCTCACCTACAACGAGGGTCCATCCGCCCCCGCCCAGGCGGCGCCGCCGGCGACCCCGGCCCCCAGCGGTTCGTTTGGCGGCGGGACTCCTTCCGCAAACGATCCCCTCGGCGCCCTTGTCGGCTCCAACGCGGCCCCCGCCGGCGCCACGAACGCCGAAACTCCAGCTGCGTCGCCTGGGGCGGCCGATCAACCAAAGTCATCAGATACCGATCTCAAGGGAGACGTTGGGCCGAAGTAGGCCTTTCGCAGGGACCTGCCGAGCCGATCGGCAGGTCAGGGCTGATAGTTCAGGATCGGCGAGAGCCAGCGCTCGGCCACGGCGATGTCCCAGCCTTTGCGGGCGGCGTAGTCTTCCACTTGGTCCCGCTCGATGCGCCCGACCCCGAAGTAGAACGCCTCGGGGCTGGCGAAATAGAGCCCGCTCACCGATGCGGCCGGCGTCATGGCGAAGCCCTCGGTCAGTTCGATGCCGGTCACCGCGGTCGCGCCCAGGAGCTCGAAGAGGATCTCCTTTTCGGTGTGGTCGGGTTGGGCCGGATAGCCCGGCGCGGGACGGATTCCCTGGTACCGCTCGCCGACGAGAGAGGGGAGATCGAACGTTTCGCCTGAGGCATAGCCCCAGATCTTCGTCCTCACCTCGAAGTGGAGCGCCTCGGCGAAGGCTTCGGCGAGGCGATCGGCGAGCGCCTGCAGGATGATCGCCGAATAGTCGTCTCCCGCCGCCTTGAAGGCGGCGACCCGCTCGGCCGCGCCGTGGCCGGCGGTGACCGCGAAGCCGCCGATGTAGTCCTCGCCTTGCGGCCGGACGAAGTCGGCGAGGGCGGCGTTCGCCTTGCCTTCGGATTTCGCCATCTGCTGGCGAAGGGTGTGGAAGCGCGCCCGCTCGACTCGCCGGCTCTCGTCGGTCCACACGATGACGTCGTCTCCGACCGAGTTCGCCGGCCAAAGGCCGACGACGCCTTTGGCGCAAAGCCATTTCTCCTCAATGGCCTTGTCGAGAATGCTGCGGGCATCATCAAAGAGCGAGCGGGCGGCTTCGCCGACCTCCTCGTCCTCCAGGATATTTGGATAGCGGCCGACCAGCTCCCAGGCCGAGAAGAACGGCGTCCAGTCGATGAACCGCTCGAGCGTCGAAAGCGCGTAGTCCTCGAACACCTTACGGCCGAGGAACGCCGGTCTCGGGGGAGACGGCGCCCCCGGATCGAGGCGCACCGGGTTGGCCCGAGCTTCGGCCAGCGGGGTTCGCACCCGCGGCGCAGAACCCCTCGCGTAGCTTTCCCTGACCTTGGCGTACTCGGCGCGGCGTTCGGCCTCGAAGATAGCCCTCTTCTCGCCCATCAGCGCCGAGACCACGCCCACCGCGCGGCTCGCGTCCAGGACATAGGTGGTCGAGCCTCTCTTGTAGGCCGGCTCGATCTTCACCGCCGTGTGGGTCCGGCTGGTGGTCGCCCCGCCGATGAGGAGCGGCATCGAAAAACCGCGTCGCTCCATCTCGGAGGCTGTGAAAACCATCTCGTCGAGCGAGGGCGTGATGAGGCCGGAAAGGCCGACCATGTCGGCCTTCAGCTTGACGGCCTCGTCGAGGATCCGATCGGCCGGAACCATGACCCCGAGATCGAAGACCTCGAAATTGTTGCACTGGAGAACCACGCCCACGATGTTCTTGCCGATGTCGTGGACATCGCCCTTGACCGTGGCCATGACGATCCGCCCGGCGCTGGCTCTGGGCTTTCCGGCCGCCTCGGCCTCCATGAAGGGAAGCAGCCAGGCGACCGCCTGCTTCATCACCCGCGCCGACTTGACGACCTGGGGGAGGAACATCCGTCCGGCCCCGAAGAGATCGCCGACCACGTTCATGCCGGACATCAGCGGCCCTTCGATCACCTCGAGGGGGCGGCCGAGCGTCACGCGCGCCTCCTCGGCATCGGCCTCGATGAAGTCGGTGATCCCATGGACGAGGGCGTGGGAGATGCGATCGGCGACCGAGCCCTCGCGCCAGGCGAGATGGGTCTCGTCGCGCTCCACCGCCGCGCCGGCCTTGTAGCGGGGGGCGATCTCGACGAGGCGCTCGGTGCCGGCCGCCGAACGGTTGAGGATGACGTCCTCGGCCGCCTCGCGGAGCTCCGGATCGATCTCGTCATAGACCGGCAGGTCGCCGGCGTTGACGATCCCCATGTCCATGCCCGCCGCGATGGCGTGGTAGAGGAAGACCGCGTGCATCGCCCGTCTGACCGGCTCGTTTCCCCGGAAGCTGAAGGAAAGATTGGAGACCCCGCCCGAGACCCGGGCGTGGGGGAGCATCTGCTTGATCGACCGCGTCGCCTCGATGAAGTCGACCCCATAGTTGTCGTGCTCGGGAATGCCGGTGGCGATGGCGAAGATGTTGGGATCGAAGATGATGTCCTCGGCCGGGAAGTTGATCTTCCCGGTGAGGACGCCATAGGCCCGCTCGCAGATCGCGACTTTCCGCGCCCGGCTAGCCGCCTGGCCCTCCTCGTCGAAGGCCATCACCACCACCGCCGCGCCATAGCTTGCGCAGGCGCGGGCCTGCTCGAGGAACTTCGCTTCGCCTTCCTTGAGGCTGATCGAGTTGACGATCGACTTTCCCTGGACGCACTTGAGGCCAGCCTCGATCACCTCCCATTTCGAGGAATCGATCATCAGCGGCACGCGGGCGATGTCGGGCTCGGCGGCGAGCAGGTTCAAGAAGCTCCGCATCGCCGCGACTGAATCGATCAGCCCCTCGTCCATGTTGACATCGAGGATCTGGGCCCCCGCGAGGACCTGATCTCGCGCCACCGAGAGTGCGGCGGTGAAGTCGCCCTCGGTGATCATCTTGCGGAAACGCGCCGAGCCGGTGACGTTGGTCCGCTCGCCGATGTTGACGAAGAGGGGACGGCTCGCCGCGGCGGCTTCCTTCGCGAGCGAAGGACTCATGCCAACTCGAAGACTTCGAGGCCGGAAAGGCGCAGGGCCGGCTCACGGGTCGCGACGGCCCGTGGAGCAATTCCCTCGACGGCTCTGGCGATGGCGCGGATGTGGTCGGGCGTGGTGCCGCAGCAGCCGCCGACGATGTTGAGCAGACCGCTCCTCGCCCATTCGCCGAGCTTGCCGGCGGTCTCTTCCGGCCCTTCGTCATATCCCCCGAAGGCGTTCGGAAGGCCGGCGTTGGGATAGGCCGCGAGGAGGGTGTCGGCGATGCGGGAAAGCTCGGCGACGTGCGGGCGCATCAGATCGGCGCCCAGAGCGCAGTTGAGGCCGACCGCGAAGGGCCTGGCATGGCGCACCGAAGTCCAGAACGCCTCAACGGTCTGGCCCGAAAGGGTCCGGCCCGAACGGTCGGTGATGGTCCCCGAAATCCAGATCGGAAGGGGCGCGGCGCCTTGAGCGGTGAAGTCGGCGATGGCCTTGATGGCAGCCTTGGCGTTGAGGGTGTCGAAGATGGTCTCGATGAGGAAGAGATCGACGCCGCCCTCGTGGAGCGCGCGGACCTGCTCGAGATAGGCGGCGCGGACCTCCTCGAAGCTGACCGTGCGGGCTCCTGGATCATTGACGTCCGGCGACATCGAAAGGGTGCGGTTGAGCGGCCCGATCGAGCCGGCGACGAAGCGCGGCTTTTCCGGCGTGCGCTCCGTCCAGGCGTCGGCGGCGGCGCGCGCGAGGCGGGCGGCTTCGAGGTTCATGTCCCGCACCGCGCCTTCCAGGCCATAATCGGCCTGGCTGATCGACGTGGCGGTGAAGGTGTTGGTCTCGGTGATGTCGGCGCCGGCCTCGAAATAGGCCTCGTGGAGTTCGCTGACGATCTCCGGGCGGGTGAGCGAAAGTAGGTCCGGATCGCCCTTGACATGCTGGGGATGGCCGGCGAAGCGCTCGCCGCGCCAGGTGGCCTCGTCGAGCCCGCGCCTCTGGATCATCACCCCCCAGGCCCCGTCCAGGACGAGGATGCGGCGCTTCGCGGCCGCCTTCAGGTCGGCGATGCGCGAGGCCCGACGCTCTTCGCTTTGGTTGATCATGGCCTCGCCTCCTCGCGAAGACCCAGGACCCGGCAGATGGCGTAGACCAGGTCCGCCCGGTTCAGGGTGTAGAAGTGGAAATCATCGAAGCCCTCCTCCTCGAGCCGGGCGCACATCTCTGCGGCGACCGAACAGGCGATGAGACGTCTCGTGTCGGGGTCGGTATCCAGGCCCTCGAAGAGGTTTCCCAGCCAGTCCGGCAGAGGAACGCGGCAGGACTCGGCCATCCTCTTGAGACCGCGGAAGTTGGTCACCGGCATGATCCCCACCGAGATGGGAATGGCGAGCCCGGCGCCTCTCACCTGCTCGACGAAACGAAGAAAGCCGTCAACATCGAAGAAGAATTGGGTGATCGCCCGGACCGCGCCGGCGTCCACCTTGGCCTTGAGCACGTCGATGTCGTGGCTGATCGAGGGGCTCTCCGGGTGGACCTGCGGATAGAGGCTGACGGAAATCTCGAAGGGGGCGATGGCGCGGATGCCGCGGGTCAACTCGGTGGCGTTCGCGTAGGAGTCCGGTCCGGGAAGGTAGGCGCCTCCCATGTGGCCGGGCGGGTCGCCGCGCAGCGCCACGAGGTGGCGCACGCCGCTCGCCCAGTAGCCTTCGACGATCGCGTCCACCTCGGTTCGCGTGGCGCCCACGCAGGTGAAGTGGGCTGCCGGCGACAAGCCCGTCTCGGCGAGGATCCGCTGCACGGTCCGATGCGTCCGCTCTCGGGTCGAGCCTCCGGCCCCATAGGTCACCGAGACGAACTCCGGGGCGAGCGGCTCCAGACGCCGGATGGACCGCCACAGCTCTTCCTCGGCCTCGTCGGTGCGCGGCGGGGAGAACTCGAAGGAGACCTTGAGGCGTCGCTCGCCCCTTCCCCCGGCGCGGGCGACCGGGCCCAAGGCGCTCTTGGGCGCGTTCGCTTCGGCGGCAAGGGCGTTCATGCAATCCTCCGAAGGCGGCCCGAAAGACGCTCCCGGACCCGCTCGGCGGTCCAGATCTTCACGGTCAGGCCTTCGTCCTGGGTCGGGGGCAGGGACTTGACGGTGATCGCGCCGAGGCCGGAGGCGGCGAGCCAGCGCTCGAGCTCGGCATCCTCGAAGCCCAGGCGTCGGTGTCTGTGCTCGATCCTCAGGAACTCGAGGTCGTGCGGGGCGAAGTCGACGATGACGAGCCGGCCTCCGGGGCCGACCAGGCGGGCCGCTTCGGCGACCGCCGCCGCCGGATCGGCGAGGTAGTGGAGGACCTGATGAACCAGGACGAGGTCGGCGAAACCCTCTTGAAGATGGGTTGCGAGGATGTCGCCGTGGCGGAGCTCGCAGGCCGTGAGGCCCGCCTCCGAAGCCCGGATCCTGGCGATGGTGAGCATCTGGCGCGAGAGATCCAGGCCCAGCGAGCTTTTCGCCCGCTCGCCGAAAAGGGTCAGCATGCGGCCTGATCCGGTGCCAAGATCGACCAGGCGGCCGAACGGCCCCTCCCCCGCCGCCTCCAGGATCGCCGCCTCCACCGCCGTCTCGGAGATGTAGAGCGATCGAATCTCGTCCCACCGGTCGGCGTTGACGGAGAAGTACTGAGCGGCCTGTTGCGCCCTCTCGCCCTCGATGTCGGCCAGGCGCTCCTTGTCGTGCGCCAGGGTCGGATCGGAGGTCCCGACGACGCCGAGGACACCCTCGGCGAACGCCCGCGCTTCGCCGCCGGCGAGGCGATAGAACACCCACGCTCCGTCTGGGAAACGCTCGACCAGGCCCGCTTCGGCGAGAAGCTTCAGGTGCCTCGACACCCGAGGCTGGCTCTGCCCCAGTAGGCGACAGAGTTCGAGGACCGCCAGTTCCTCGCGGGCGAGAAGATAGAGAACGCGCAGGCGGGTCGGCTCGCCGGCCGCGCGCAGCATCTCGACCGTCTTGTCGGCGCCTAGGGCCATACGGATATAAGGATGTCTTTATATGGCCCTGTCAACCCGCGCCCGGCCGGCCGCTACTCAACCACCGGATTGGCGAGGGGCTCGTCGGCGAAGAAGCGGCGCAGGTTCTCCAGGGTGAGGGCGAGCATCTTGGGAAGCGCCCCGCTCGCCGCGCCGGCGGTGTGAGGCGTGAGCACGGTGTTGGGGACATCGGCCCAGCGTTTGGCGCGCGTCGGCTCCTCGACAAACACGTCCAGGGCCGCTCCGCCCAGACGTCCTTCCTTGAGCGCCGCGATGAGGGCGTCCTCGTCCACGACCTGCCCGCGTGAGACGTTCACCAGTAGCCCCTCGGGACCCAGCGCCGCGAGGATTTCCGCCGAGATCATCC
>JBOHLG010000047.1:0-12242 GCA_050729515.1 Caulobacteraceae bacterium | reverse complement strand
ATCCTGATTCGATGAGGCTCGGCGCACCAATGCGAACGTGAGAATGGAAAGACGAAGGGAGGTGGGATGGGGTGCAGGGAGATATGAAAAGCGACCAACCGGACGTTGCCCGGCTCGAGCGCGCCTGGCGAAATGGTCGCGGTCTGGGCGAGAGATTCGCCAACGCGTGGAATTTTGCCCGCCATCTTCTCGACAACCGCATGCTCGGCGGCGCACAGAGTCGAGTCCAGATCGCGATCTTGCTGCGGGGTGGAGTCGGCGACGTCATGATCGCGGCGCGCTGGCTGCGGACGGCTTTCGACGCCATGGCCGAGTCCGCCGATTTCGTCGCGGATCTCTACTACGCTCTTCCAGAGAATATCGCGTTCATTTTTGGCAACTTCAGTGAAGTCCGCTACGTGTATCATGAAATCACCTTTGAATACATCAGGGGATACTACGATTTTCATTTTGTAATCAATCATCTCGGATACATCGAGATGGATGTCGACCATGCGGGTGACCTGCCTTTCAAAGAACTCGTGCGCTCCTGGGGGCCGGGCGTGGAGATGTTCTCACCTTTCACTACTGACGACTATCATCCCGATCTAGGCCGGAATTTCGCTGGTCTAATCGAGCGGCTGGGCTTTCGCCGCCACACGATTCTGGAGGCGCAGACCGGATTGAAGGCGCCGGTGGCGCCGTTTCCCTTTCGGCTGCCGCCTCGCTCCGAAATCTCGGCATTGGAGCTTCCGGCGGCACCCTATGTGACAGTCCACGACGGCTGGGACGCTCAGCTCCGGATTGGATCTCGACGACCCACTAAGGCCTGGCCCACCGATCGCTGGGCCGACTTGATGGCGCATATAAAACGCGCCTCGCCCGGGGTAGGAGTGGTTCAGATCGGCGGGCGCGCGGGCGCGAACATCCCGGGAGTTGATCTCGATCTCAAAGGAGCGATCAGCCTGCCCGTCGCCGCACGGGTCCTGAGAGGCGCGGCGGCGCATGTCGACACCGACTCAGGTTTGGTCCACGTCGCCGCTTCGTTGGGCACGCGCGCGGTGGTGATCTTCGGTCCGACCGACCGGACCTATTTCGGTTATCCCGGCAACCTCAATCTGGCCTCGGATGCTTGCCGGAGCTGCTGGCTGAAAACGGGAAACTGGGTGGATTCGTGCATGATCGGAGATGTCCGGCCGCGTTGCATGACCGGGGTCGAGCCGGGGGCGGTCGCCACAGCCTTGGCCGAACTCCTGAAGCGCGTCCTCAGCGCGCGGTCTTCAGATCGAACGTCACCATCAGCTGCTCGCTCTCGATCCCTCCGGCGGAGCGATAAAGGGCGCGGGCAGGGCGATTGTCGGCGTCGGTGAGGACCCAGGCCTCCGTGCAGCCGATCTTCCGGCCATGGTCAAGGAGCGCGTCCAGGATCTTCTTTGCGACACCCCGGTTGCGCCAGCGGCCGCTGACTCCGACCTCGTTGATCCACAGCTGCGCCTTCTTATCCGGATGTACATAGCGCACCGCCGAGGCCATGCCCACGACGAGGCCGTGATCGATCGCGACGCAGAGGCTGTGGGTCGGCTCGGCCAGGAATTCGGCCGCCAGTCCCCGATCGACCGCGTGGTCAAAGACCTCCTCGTCGACGTTTTCCAAAACGCCAATGTCCTGGCTCGAAAGAAGCCGCACCTCAATCTCGTCCCCGTTCATCTACGCGACGAGGCTCTGAAGGCGCGCGGCCTCGAGCCGCACGCGCTCGGGTCCGCCCAGGAGTTGGCGCGAAAGCCCCAGGCGCTTGAACCAGAAATGGAGGCCGAGGAGATCGGTGAAGCCGATCCCGCCATGGACCTCGGTCGCGGTGCGGGCGACGAAGCGGCCGACCTCGGAAAGGTGGGCCTTTGCGTGGCAGGCGGCGAGGGAAGCCTCGTCGGGCATGGCGTCGAAGGCGTGGGCCGCGTACCAGACGAGGGCGCGGGCTGGCTCGATCTCGGCCGCCATCTCGGCGCAGAGGTGCTTCACTGCCTGGAAGGCGCCGATCGGCCGGCCGAACTGCTGGCGCTCGCGCGCATAGGCCAGCGCCTTGTCGAGCATGGCCTGCGCGGCGCCCAGCATGTCGCCGGCCAGGATGATGAAGGCCGCGTCGCGCAGCAAGGCGAGGCGGGCGCGCTCGAGCGGCAGGGCGGCGACCCGGTCCAGGCGCGCCTCGCAGACCGCCTGGGTGTCGTCGATGGTGGAAAGGGCGATGGTCTGCAGGCCCGGGTCGTCGGTCTCGACCAGATGCAGGTCGCCGGAGGCGTCCGCGAAGAGGAAGACGTCGGCCGTCGGGGGCCCAAGGACGAAAAGGGCGGTTCCGGAAAGCCGGCCGTCCTTCCTGGAAAGGCCGGCCCCATCGCGCGGCCCGGCGACCGCTTCGGAGATGCCCACCGAGGCGATCGCCTCGCCGGAAGCGAGCCTCGGAAGCCACGCGACGAGCCTGGGGTCGGTCTCCGCCGCAAGGGCGAGCGGCGTGAGAACGGCGGAGGAGAGGAATGGCGTCGGCGCGACGCGCGATCCCAGGATCTCGGCCATCAGGGCGGCGTCGAGCAGCGCGAGGCCGAGGCCGCCCGCCTCCTCCGCGATCAGCACGCCCGGAAGGCCAAGCGGGGCGAGGCCGCTCCACAATTCTCGCGGCGCGGCGTCCTTGGCGACGGCCACGGCCCGCACCCTCTCCAAAGGCGAGTGGTCATCCAGCGCCCGGCCGAGGGCGGCCTGCATCAGCCTCTGTTCGGAGGAAAGGGCGAAATCCATTCAGGCTTTCACCCTCGGCTCGCGGGGAAGGCCGAGCCCGCGCTCGGCGATGATGTTCTTCTGGATCTGGGCCGTTCCCCCTCCGATGATGAGTCCCAGATCGAACATGTAGCGCTGCTGCCACTCGCCGCCGGCGCGCAGGCGCGGGCCCTCGCCATAAAGCACGCCGAGTTCGCCCAGCGCGTCGATAGCAAGCGCCGCGAGCTGGTGGTTCAGTTCGCAGCCCTGGAGCTTGACGATGAGGCCGGCGAGGCCGGCGTTCTCGCCGGAGATCGCCGCCGATAGAAGCCGAAGCCCGTTCGCCTTCATGGCGAGGACCCGGCCCTGGAGCGTCATGAGCCGATCCAGCAGGACGGGATTCTCGATGAGCCGCTCGCCCGCGACCCGTTCCTCCCTCATCAGTTCGATGATGGCCGCGAGGCGCGCCTCGGCGGAGTTGGGGTCCCCGAGCATGCCGCGCTCGTGCTTCAAGGTGGTGTTGGCGACCCGCCAGCCCTCTCCGCGATCTCCAACGACCTGGCTCTTGGGAACGCGCACGTCGGTGAAGAAGACCTCGTTGAACTCGGAGCGGCCGGTCATCGTCTTGAGCGGCCGCACTTCGATCCCCGGCGTCTTCATCGAGAGGAGGAGATAGCTGATCCCGGCGTGGCGCTCGGCCTCTGGCTCGGTGCGCACCAGGCAGAACATCATGTCGGCCTGGGCGGCGGTGGAGGTCCAGATCTTCTGGCCGTTGATGACGAAATCCTCGCCGTCCTCGATGGCGCGGGTTGAAAGGGAGGCGAGATCGGAGCCGGCGCCCGGTTCGCTGTAGCCCTGGCACCAGATGACCTCGCCGGCGAGGGTGGGCGCGATCCAGCGCCGCTTCTGCTCCTCCGATCCGACCTCGAGCAGGGTGGGGACGAGCATGGAGACGCCCTGGCCGGAAAGTCCGCCAGGGGCCCTGGCGCGCACGAACTCCTCGGCGATGATCCGCGATTTGAGGATGTCGGGCTCGCCGCCGAAGCCGCCGTACTCCCGAGGAATGGTCCGGCCTGCGTAGCCCTTTTCGATGAGGAGCTTCTGCCAGGCGACGAGCCTGGAGCGCGTCGAGCCCGCCTTCGGATATTCGCCGCGATGGGCTTCGAGAAAGGCGCGCAGCTCGGCGCGGAAGGCCTCGTATTCGGGGCCGAGCGAGAGATCCATGAACGCTGGTTACATGGCCCGTGGCGCTTGGGCTAGACTGGCCCCATGGATGCCGAGCCCACCATTCCCGACGAGATCGCCGCCACGGTGATCGATCCCAAGGCCTATGCGGCGGACAAACCCGTCCACGACGCCTTCGCCTGGATCAGGGCCAACCGGCCGCTCGCCAAGGCGCACCTCGAAGGGATCTCCCCGTTCTGGATCGTCTCCAAGCACGCGGACATCCTGGAGGTGAGCCGCCAGAACGATCTCTTCCATTCCGGCGACCGCTCGACGACTTTCACCTCCATCGAAGGCGACAAGAGGATCCGCGAGATGACCGGCGGCAGCCCGCACCTGGTGCGCACGCTGGTGCAGATGGATGCGCCCGACCATCCCAAGTACCGGGTCCTCACCCAGTCCTGGTTCCTGCCCCAGAACATCCGCCGCCTCGAGGACCGCATCCGCGAGATCGCCCGCGAGCACGTCGCGCGCATGGCCGGCCGATCCTCGGGCGGGTGGGGCGAATGCGACTTCGTCACCGACGTGGCCCTCACCTATCCTTTGCGGGTGATCATGGAGATCATGGGCGTGCCGGAAGGGGACGAGCCGCGCATGCTGCGCCTCACCCAGGAGCTGTTCGGGGCCTCGGATCCGGAACTCAACCGCTCCAGGAAGGGCTGGGAGGATCGCGTGGACGATGGCGGGGGTCTCGCCGACCTGCAGGCGACGATCGCCGACTTTTTCATGTACTTCAAGAAGATAACCGATGACCGCAAGGCCGCGCCGGGCGCCGATCTGGCGACTGTCATCGCCAACGGCACAATCGACGAGGCGCCGATCAGCGATTTCGAGGCGATGAGCTACTACGTGATCGTGGCCACCGCCGGCCACGACACCACCTCCTCTTCGACCGCCGGAGCGATGTGGGCCATGGCCGAGAATCCCGACGTCCTGGCCAAGATCAAAAGCGATCCGGGCCTCATTCCTGGCCTGGTGGAGGAGTCGATTCGCTGGGTGACGCCGGTCAAGCACTTCATGCGCTCGGCGACGCGGGACGCAGAAATTCGCGGGATGGCGATCGCCAAGGGGGACTGGCTGATGCTCTGCTATCCCTCCGGCAATCGCGACGAGGAGGTCTTCGAGGACCCGTTCGTCTTCCGACCCGACCGCAGCCCCAACCGACATCTCTCATTCGGCTATGGAGCGCACCTGTGCCTTGGCCAGCACCTCGCCAAGATGGAGATGAGGATCCTTTGGGAGGAGCTGCTGCCGAAACTGAGGAGCGTGACCTTGGCCGGCGAGCCCTCGCGCTCCGAGGGCGCCTTCGTCGGCGGTCCCAAGCGCCTGCCGATACGCTTCGAGATGGCGTGACTCTTTCGTCGATCGTGCGTCTCAAGCGTCCCGATCGGGGTCTTTTCGGCGAAATCTTAAGCGGCGGTTAAGCCCGTTGAGCGAGGCCAGTGCATCTCCGGCCAAGCCGACTCGCTTCGCCGACAGGGAGATGCACGGGGGCGCATCCTTGCCGCAAAGGCATATCCGGATTCTGCGGGACGCGGCCAGGCCATGATGGCCCATACCGCGCCGCCGGCCGTACCGGTCGCCATCTCGCGGGCCGCCGAAGCCGCCCACGTCGATCTGTCATTCCTCTTCTTCGAAGCCGATCGCGAGAGCGCGTTCAATCCCGAGGCCAAGGCGCGCGCCTCCTCGGCCACCGGCCTCTTCCAGTTCGTCGATCAGACCTGGCTCGTCGAGCTCAAGCGGCATGGGGCGCGTTTCGGCTACGCCCGTTACGCCGAGCTCATTCGTCAGGGGAGCGACGGCCGCTATTTCGTTCCGGGCTCCGAAGCGCGCGCAGCGGTCATGGGCTTGCGCAATGATCCGCGCGCCGCCTCGCTGATGGCCGCCGAGATGGCCGCCGATCACGCCCGCTGGCTGAAGGCGCGGATGGGGCGTTCTCCCAGCGCCGGAGAGCTCTACGCGGCCCACTTCCTGGGGCCGATGGGGGCCGCGGATCTTCTCGAGTGGACCAGCGAAACGCCGGGATTGGAGGCGGCGGCGCTCTTTCCGGAGGCGGCCCGGGCCAATCCGACGATCTTCCGCCGCGATGGCCGGCCGGCCACCCTGGCCGAAGTCAGGGACGAACTGACCGGCGAGCGGACCAGCCCGGCGGAGGGGGGCGCCTTCGCCCGCTACGCGGCCGCCAGGCGCGCCGAGGCCGCTCTGGCCCAGAAGCGGATCTACCAGGAGGTCCTCGCCCGCCAGACGAGATCCCGACCGGATCGCTAGGCCCAAGCCCTAAGCGGCGGAGGAGTCGCCCTCGTCGAATGCGACCCTTTCGGCGGGAGCGGCGAGGGCTTCGGCGACCGCGCGGGCGAGCGAGGGAAGGCTGGCGGGAAGGCGAAGGACCGCGTCGGCTGCTCCGCGAGCGCGGGCCGCTTCGGGGCCGCCCGCGGCGAGGACGAGGGGAATGGCGGCCAGGCGCTCGCCGGATCGGCGCAAGAGGGCGATCTGTTGGTGCGGATCCTCATCCTCGGCCAGCCTGAGGACGACGAGGTCGAAGGGAAGGCCGCGGGCGAGGTCGATCAGCCTCTCGCGACCACGGCACTGGGCGACCTGATGGCCGAGCTCTTCGAGGCACTTGCGCAGCATGGCCGCCGAAAGCGGGTCGTCATCGGAAAGGAGCACCTTCAAGGCTCCCCTGGGCCTCGCCTCGTCCGACTCCCTGGCCGCAGGCCTGGGGGAGTCCGGATCGTAGGGAAGGACGAGGGTGAAGCAGCTTCCCACCCCCTGTGCGGACTTGGCGAGGAGCTCGCCCCCCATCAACTCCGCGAGCCTCCGCGAAAGCGGAAGGCCGAGTCCGGCGCCGGCGACGCCCGCGCCGGTGCGTTCGATCCGGCCGAAAGGCTCGAAGGCGAGGGCGAGTTCGCTTTCGGAAAGGCCGGGCCCGGTGTCGGCGACGGCGATCGCGACCTTCTCGCCTCGCCGCTCGACGCGGGCTTCGATACGGCCGCGCTGGGTGTATTTCACCGCATTGGAAAGCAGGCTCGAGACGATCTGGCGGCTGCGCTCGGGGTCGGCGAGAGCGGCGCCGGCGCTCTCCTCGTCGAGCTCGGGATCGATCCACAGAGCGAATTCAAGCCCTTCTTCGGCGGCCTTGGCTCGGTGCTCATCGGCAAGCTCCAGCACCTTGGCGACCGCGTCGAAGGGGGCGATCGACACCTCCAGCTCGCCGGCTTCCGCCCGCTCCGAGTCCAGGGTCGCGTTGAGCACGCCGACGAGTTCGCCGGCGGCCGAGATGGCGGCGGCGATCTGCGAGCGGGACGGCGTCCCACGCGGTCCGGTTTGGGCGGCGAGAATGTGGATGAGCCCGGAAAGGCCGCTGCGGATCTCCTGGGAGAGGGTGGCGGCGAGAGAGGACTTGGATCTGGCCAGGCTCTCGGCTCTCTGCAGCGACTGAGCGCGCTCGGCGGCGAGGGCTTCTCTGTCGAGAAGCAGGGCGAACTGGGCGCGAAGGCTGCGGTTCAGGATCAGCATCAGCATGAGCCCCACCGCGAAGCCGCCGCCGGCCATGACCCCGAGCTCGCGGGAAGAGGGTCTGGCCAGGAGAGCCAGGAGCGGCAAGGCCGCCGCGGCCGGTCCGACGATGAGCAAGGCGGGAAGCGAGGCGGCCAGGAAGAAGAGGCAGGCCATGGCCGCTCCGGCCGCGAGCAACAGGATCGGCACGCGGTCGGGTCCGGCGCCATCGCCGAAGGCGGCGATCTGGGCGATGGCCGCGGCCCATAGGAGGCCGCCCAGTATATGGACGCGAAGGCGACGGGAGGGATCTCCCGCTTGCGGCGACTTGATCCAGTTGACCACAACGTAGAACGCCGCCCAGTCGATGGCGAAGACCGCCAGGCTGGCCGCAAGGAAGGCGCTGTCGGGCGCGAAGGAGCCCACCCACACATAGATCGGCAGAAGGATCGCGAAGACGCCCAGCGCCTGAGGAAGAAGCTGAGCCTGGTTTTGGAGCGACATCAGGGTGATGGCGTCGCCTCGCCGCAGGGAGTGGCGGCGTATGATTTCAGTGGGGGGCGGCAAGCTGGCCATGGAAATCCCGTGGGAATGGCGAACCGGCCCTCCTTAGCCCCGCCGTGCTTGTGACAGGGTTACGGAACAGGCTTAACAGGACTGTTGGGCCGCCAGCCCTTGTCTGCCCGGCTCTCGATGGGGAATAGGAGAGGAATGAGCGAGGTCCCTCCCGCCTCGGCCGCCACCATCCTGCTTGTCCGGGACGAGCCGGAGTTCCAGGTCCTGATGGTTCGCCGCCATCACCAGATCGACTTCGCCTCCGGGGCCCTGGTCTTCCCGGGAGGAAGGACCCACGCCGGCGATGCCGAACCCGCTTGGCGGGAGCGCCTTTCGCCGCCCTCGGCGATCTCCGATCCCTTGTGCGCCCTCAAGATCGCCGCCCTGCGTGAGGCCTACGAGGAGTCGGCAATACTGCTCGCCCGCCGTTCGGACGGCGCGCCGTTCGCCGGCGATGAGCGCGCCGACGCCGCCCGCGAGGCGATCGCGGCGGACCGCCGAAGCTTCCTTGGCCTCGTCTCGGAACTGGATCTCGTCCTGGAGCTGGACGACCTCGCCGTCTTCGCCCGCTGGATCACCCCGGCGATGATGCCCAAGCGGTTCGACACTTGGTTCTTCCTGGCCCAAGCCCCGGCCGGCCAGCTCGCCCGGTGCGATGGGAGCGAGACGGTCGACGCCGAATGGATCGCCCCGGCCGAGGCGATCCGCCTGGGCGACGCCGGCCAGCGAAAGGTGATCTTCCCGACCCGCATGAACCTCAAGTTGCTCGGCGAGGCGAAGGATAGCGCCGACGCGCTGGTCCGCGCTCGCGCCCGACGGCTGGTCACGGTCGAGCCGCGCCTTGCTGATGGGCCGAATGGCCGGATCCTGGTGATCCCGTCCGACGCCGGTTACGGCGAGGCGAGCGAACTCCTCTCGCGGGCGGTCTAGCTCAGAATTCAGGTCGGGCGCGCAGCCGGGGCGCATGGGTGATGCGAAGAAGGTTCGCCGCGCCCGGACTTCCCAGCGGCGGACCGGCGATGATCAGGACCCGCGCGCCGGGGCCGGCCAGACCCAGCTCGGCGGCCATGTGAGCGGCCTCGTCGGTCATCGCCGCGACTCCCCTGGGCTGAGAGGCGACGCGCGGCTCGGTTCCCCAGACCAGGCCAAGGCGCCGGGCCACGGTCATGTCCGGAGCGATGGCGAGGATGGGATGGGCCGGCCGCTCGCGCGCCAGCCGGGCCGCGGTGACCCCCGTGGTGGTGTAGGCGACCAGGCAGGCCGTGGAACGGCTCTGGGCGGCGCGGGTGGCGGCCGCGATCAGGGCGTCGACGTCCTCGTCGGCCTCTTCGCCGTGTTCGGCCCGCATCAGGCTTGGCCAGGAGGGATCCGCCTCCACGCGCTCGATGATGGCGTCCATCATCGCCACCGCCTCGACCGGCCATGCCCCGGCGGCGGTTTCAGCCGAGAGCATCAGGGCGTCTGCCCCCTCGTAGACTCCGCCGGCGACGTCGGACGCCTCGGCCCGCGTGGGGGTCGGATTTTGGGTCATTGAGTCCAGCATCTGGGTGGCGATCACCACCGGCGTCCCCCGGCGGCGGGCGGCGCGCACGATGAGCTTTTGGGCCACCGGCACTTCCTGGGGCGCGAGTTCGACGCCCAAATCGCCCCTGGCCACCATAATCGCATCGCTGACATCGAGGATCGCTTCGAGCTCGTCGACCGCGGCCGGTTTTTCGATCTTGGCGAGGAGACCGGCGCGGCCGGCCACCAGACGGCGAAGGCCGGCCATGTCCTCGGCGCGCTGGACGAAAGAGAGGGCGATCCAGTCCACGCCCAGGCGAAGGGCGTATTCGAGATCGGCGCGGTCCTTGGCGGTCATGGCCGGGACCTTGATCGCCGCGCCGGGAAGGGCGATCCCCTTGTGGTCGGAGAGGTTTTCGCCGGCCTCGATCCGGGTCTCGGCCCACTCCTGGCCGACGGCTTCCACGCGCAGTCGGGTTTTACCGTCGTCGAGGCTGATCAGCATCCCCGGCTTCATGGCGGCGAGGATTTCGGGGTGGGGGACGCCGACGCGGCGATGATCCCCCGGCGCGGGGTCGAGATCGAGCCTGAACAGCTCACCCGCGCTCAGCGAGACTCCGCCTTCGGCAAAGGCGCCGAGGCGGAACTTGGGGCCCTGGAGATCGGCCATGATCGCCAAGGGCCGGCCGACCGCTTCCTCGGCCGCTCTGGCCGCCTCAAAGGCGGCGGCGTGGTCGGCCTTGGCGCCGTGACTGAAATTGAGCCGGAAAACATCGGCGCCGCCCTTGGCCAGGGCCGCCACCTGAGCGGGCGTACGGCTGGCCGGACCGAGGGTGGCGACGATGCGGGTGCGGCGTCGGCGGATCACGTCCAGACCGTAGAGGGGTTCGGGGCGCCTTGCACCCCTCAGTGGGCCGCAAAGCCGATGCTCACCTCAGCCCCCCAGGATGCGGTTCGCCTCGTCCAGACGATCGCTCACCCGGTCCAGCGCCTGGGCGGTGCGGCCGATGTACTCCTGGGCCTCTGCCCAGCGGCCGGCCTCGATCGCCTCGCGCACGCCGGGAAGGGTCTTGGCGCCATAACCGGTGAGGACACCGGGGGCGCTCATCAGATTGACGTACCAGGGCCGGCCCGGAAGTCCGCGCGGGTCGGTCATCGCCTGCTCCACCTCCTGGAGGACCTCGTCGGCCCTGGCGATGGCGGCGGGGTCGGACCGGCCCGGAGCGGCCTCGGCTTCGGCGTCATATCGCGCCGCCGCTTTCTGGAGCCGCTCGACGGCGCGGTCGAGAGGAGCGAAGTTGAGATCGGGGACGCTCGCTTCGACCTCCGGCGCGCCATGGGGGAGACTGGGGTCGGCGGCGAGGGCGAAGGCGTCCGCCTTCAGGAGCCGGTCGAGGCTGGCATGATCGCCGCGCTCCTTGGCAAGGAGGGTCTCGAGCTCCTTCACTTGGCGGGCCATGGCGGCGGCATAGTCATCGAAGCGGAAAGGGATGAGATCGGCGTCCGCCGCCCGAAGGACGATGCGGCCGGCGGTCTGGGCCAGCGTCACGCCATAGCGCAGTCCGGGATCTCCGAACCGCTCGTAATGGGTGTAGGTGTCGTAAGCGGAATGATAGACGCCCCACTGGTCCTCTCCGCCATAGCCGATGTTGATCGCCGCAATCCCCAGATGTTGGACGAAGGGCGTGTAGTCGCTTCCTGAGCCCAGATCGCTCGTGGGAATATCTCCGCCCTCTTCGGCTTGCTTGGCGAGGGCCTTGATTTCGGGATTGGCCGAGGCGGCGAGCGCCTCGACTTCCAGTCTCGCCTCGGCGCGGCGCTTGACGCTGACCCCGGTCTCCGGGTCGGCGACATCCGAGGCGACGCCATCCAGGAGATGGCGAGCTTCCTGGCTCGATGCGCTGAACAGGAATCCGCGGTTGTTGGTGTCGGAGTTGAGATAGAGCACGGCGTGCTTCTTCAACTCGTCAGCGTGGGTTTCGGCCCATTCGGTCGAACCCAGGAGGCCCGGCTCCTCGCCATCCCAGCTCGCATAGATGATCGTGCGCTTGGGCCGCCAGCCGGTCCTGGCGAGTTCGCCGAGGCTCCTCGCCCCTTCCATCTCGGCGGTCTGGCCGGCCAGGGGATCGTAGGCGCCGTAGACCCAGCCGTCGCGGTGGTTGCCCCGGATCACCCACTGATCGGGGAAGATGGATCCTTTCATCACCGCGATCACGTCGTAGATCGGCTTGCGGGTCCACTCGGCTTGCACCGCCAAGTGGACCGGGTCGGTCCCCGGCCCTACGTGGTAGGTGATCGGCAAGGCGCCACGCCAGGCCTTCGGCGCCACCGGACCGCTCATGGCCGCAAGGAAGCGCTCGGCGTCGCCCCAGCTGATCGGGATGACCGGGATCTTCTGGAACACCTTCACCTCGCTCAAGGGGAGGCGCCGGGCGTGCGCCGTCGCGCCCCAGCCGGGGGTGAGCGGATCGCCCGAATAGAGGGTGATGTTCTCGACCGAGCCGCGCTGGATGCCGAAGGCGGGCCTGGAGCCGCCCTCCGGATAGGGCTCGTTGGTGGCGTAGCCGTCGTCGGCCGGATCGGAATAGATGATGCAACCCACCGCGCCATGCTCGTAGGCGAGGCGGGGCTTGAGGCCCCGCCATCCTGCGCCGTAGCGGACGATCGCGATCTTGCCCTTGACCGAGACGCCGAGCCTTCGGAGCTCCTTGTAATCGGCCTCCATGCCGTAGTTGACGTAGACG
>JBOHLG010000046.1:0-13772 GCA_050729515.1 Caulobacteraceae bacterium | reverse complement strand
GCTCGCCGTCTCGGGCTTCCTGCCGGTCGGCTATTACAAGGATCCGGAGAAGACGGCGCGGACCTTCCGGCTCATGGAGGGCAAGCGCTGGAGCGTGCCGGGCGACTGGGCGACGGTCGAGGCGGACGGCGCCATCCGCCTGCTCGGTCGCGGCTCCCAGGTGATCAACACCGGCGGCGAGAAGGTCTTTCCCGAGGAGGTGGAGGAGGCGATCAAGCGCTTCCCGGGCGTGCGAGACGCCGCGGTGGTCGGCATTCCCGATCCGCGCTTCGGCGAGCGCATCTGCGCCGTGGTCGAGATGGCCTCGGCGGATGAGCCGAGTCTTTCCGAAGTCTCCGAGTGCGTCCGCGGACAGCTCGCCGCCTACAAGGCGCCGCGCGCCCTCGTCCTCGCGCCCGTGGCGCGGGCGCCCAACGGCAAGCTCGACTACAAACAGGTGAAGGCTCTCGCCCTCGAGCGTCTGGGGCTCCCCGCCTGATCGGAGGAACAGTTCAAGTGACCGCGAGGCTTCTTTTAGCCGCGACGATCGGCCTGGCCCTCGCCGCACCCGCCTTCGCCAAGCCCGCTCCGTCCAAGAGCTCCGCCAGCGGGGGATGGGGCTTCGACCTCGCCGGCCGGGATCTCGCCGTCAGGCCCGGAGACGATTTCTACGATTACGCCGTGGGCGATTATCTGAAGACGCTCCGCATTCCGCCCGACCGGTCGCGTTGGGGAAGCTTCAGCGAGGTCGACGAGCGGACCCAGAACCAAGTGCACGCCATCCTGGAGCAGGCGGCGGCGCACCCAAACGCCAGGGGCGATGAGCGACTGGTCGGCGATTTCTACAAGGCGTTCATGGACGAGGCGCGGGTAGACGCGCTGGGGGCGAAGCCTCTTGAGCCGGAGCTCGCCCAGATCAGAGCCGCGGACACCCGGGCCAAGCTCGCCGCTCTCATGGGCCGATCGAACCCGACTTATTTCTCCAGCATCTTCAACGTCGGCATCTCGGCAGACTCCGAGTCGCCGCTGCGCTACGCCATCGACATCGGCCAGGGCGGTCTGGGCCTTCCTGACCGCGACTATTACCTGACGCCCGAATTCGCCGCCCAGAAGGCTGCCTATCAGGTCTACATCGCCCATCTCCTCTCGATGGTCCGCTGGCCGAACGCCCGAGCCGAGGCCGCCGACATCGTGGGGTTTGAGACCAAGATCGCCGAGGCGAGCTGGACCAGAGCCGAGCGCCGCGACCCGATCAAAACCTACAATCCCATGACTCCGGCCGAGCTGGCCGCGGTGGCGGGGGGTTTCGACTGGTCCGCCTTCCTCGCCGCCGCCGATCTGAACGCGGCGCCGCGGGTGATCGTAGCGGAGCCTTCCGCCCTACCCAAGATCGCCGCCATCTTCGCCGAAACCCCGATCGCGACCCTGCAGGCGTGGGGAGCATTCCACTTCCTCGACAACGCCGCGCCGTTCCTCTCTGCGGCTTTCGACCAGGCTCACTTCGAATTCCATGAGAAGACTCTGAGCGGCCAGCCGCAGGAAAGGCCCAGGTGGAAACGGGCCGAAGCAACGCTCAATGATGAAATCGGCAAGGCCGTCGGCAAGCTCTATGTCGAGCGCTACTTCCCGCCCTCCTCCAAGGCGACCATGCTGA
Organism: Caulobacteraceae bacterium; assembly: GCA_050729515.1. Taxonomy (GTDB): domain Bacteria; phylum Pseudomonadota; class Alphaproteobacteria; order Caulobacterales; family Caulobacteraceae; genus Acaudatibacter. The sequence continues at coordinate 12,139 of JBOHLG010000046.1, read as the reverse complement.
CCATGATCGCCAATCTGCGCGCCGCGCTCGCCGCGCGCATCCAGAACTTGACCTGGATGAGCTCCCAGACCAAGGCCAAGGCGCTGCAGAAGCTTTCGATGCTCAGGGTCAAGGTCGGCTACCCGGACAAATGGCGCGACTACCGCGCCCTTCGCATCTCGCCCGGCGATCTCTTCGGCGATGTCGAGCGCGCGGACCGTTTCGAATGGAATCGCGAGGTGCGTCGCCTCTATGGGCCGGTGGATCGCCAGGAGTGGTTCATGAACCCTCAGACGGTGAACGCCTATTACAATCCAAGGGGCAATGAGATCGTCTTCCCCGCAGCCATCCTGCAAAAGCCATTCTTCGACGTCAGGGCCGATGCGGCGATCAACTACGGGGCCATCGGGGCGGTGATCGGCCACGAGATGACCCACGGCTTCGACGACCAGGGCCGCCGATTTGACGGAACCGGAAAACTCACCAACTGGTGGACCCCCGCAGACGCCGCTCGCTTCGAAGCCGAGGCCAAACGGCTGGGCGCCCAATATTCGGCCTTCGAGCCGATCGCCGGAGCGCACATCAACGGCGATCTCACCATGGGCGAAAACATCGCCGATCTGGGCGGCAATCTCCTGGCCCACGACGCCTATCGGCTTTATCTGCATGGCCGGCGCGCGCCGGTCCTCTCCGGCTACACGGGCGACCAGAGGGTGTTCCTGGGCTGGGCCCAGGTCTGGCGCGGCAAGATCCGCCCCGACGCCGTGCGCCGGCAGCTCGTTTCCGATCCCCACTCGCCGAACAAGGAAAGGGTCAACGGCGTCTTCCGCAACATCGACGCCTGGTACGTCGACTTCCACGTGGGGCCGGGCGACAAGCTCTACACGCCGCCCGACCAGAGGGTCCGCATCTGGTGAGGCTCAGACGACTCCGAGCGCGGACCTGAGCGCCAGAAACGGCGCACTTTTGGAGGCGAAGACGTAGGTCGGCCGCACCACACTGATCGGGCCGACCCCGGCTTCGCCCAGAGCGGCCGCGGCCGCGAAGACTTCACCCTCGGCGACCAGGGCTTTCCCCGGTTCAGGCGTCTCTTCCGGCAAGGAGAAGGCGGCGAGGGCGGCGCGCGCGGTTTCCTCCGAGACCTTGGGCCAAGAGAGGACCAGTCGGCTGTGGCCCGCCGAGCGCGCCTCCAGGATGGCGAGGAGGCGCTGACAAGCCGAAAGAACGCGATCGGGCCAGGGCGAGGCGAGCGAGGCGAAAAGACAAGCCTGGCTCCTGAGGATCAGACCGTCGGAAAGCGCCTTGAGGCCGTTGGCGGCCAGGGTGGCGCCGGTGGAGGTGATGTCGACGATCGCCTCGCAGAGCCCGGCGGCGGGGCCGCCTTCGGTCGCGCCGGTCGACTCGACGATTCTGAAATCGGCGGCGTGGTGGCGGGCGAAGAAGGCGCGCGCCTGGCGCGGATACTTGGTGGCCACGCGCATGCGCGCTCCTGTCCGGGTAAGAAAGAGCCTGGCGGCTTCGTCGAGGTCGTCCATGGTCTCGACATCGATCCATGACCTTGGGGCCGCGACCACCAGATCGGCGCGCCCAAAGCCGAGGGCGAGAAGCTTCAGGACCTCCCCGCCGCTCGTCGCCTCGGCCAGGAGATCCTCGCCGGTGACGCCGAGGTGAAACTCGCCGCGGCGAAGGCCGGCCGCAGCGTCGGAGGCGGAGACGAGCCGCACCTCGATGGCGTCGAGGCCATCCAGCCTCCCTCGATAGCCGCGCTCGCCGCCCTCGCTGCGCAGAGTCAGGCCGCTGTCGGCGAGCCAGGCGGCGACCTGGTCCTTGAGTCGGCCCTTGGAAGGGATGGCCAGGAGGAGCGGTCCGCTCACGCTTTACCGTCCCGCCAAGCTCGATCGGGCCTCACCATGCAACCGAGCGCCCGCGCCGAAGGCCCGCCGAGCCGGCTGGGGAGAGAATCGTAGCGGCCCCCGGCAGCCAGCGGCGCTGCCGGCCCGAGCGCCTCGCTACGCACTTCGAAAAGTACTCCATCGTAGTAGCCAAAGGGCCGCGCGAACCCGGCCTCGAACCTCACCCGGTCCGGGTCGATCCCGCACCGCTCCATCTCAGCAAGGCGCTCGCGCCAGCCCTCCAGAGCGTCCGCCAGCAACGGACCGGCGGGGTCAAGCGCCCCAAGGCGTAAGAACGCTTCGCGCGGCTTGCCGGCGATGGCGAGATATTGGTTGATGCTCCCAACCTGTATGCGTTCGAGAAGGGCGCCGGGAGGGTCCGTCGACTTGGCGGCGAGGCGTTCGGCGATCTCAGCCGCCGAGCGTCCGCCCACCGGCTCGATTCCGGCCAGGACCCAGATGTCCTCGAGAACCTCGGCGGCTTGCTGTGGCGGAAGGGACGACAGGAGGCGGCCGAGCCGCTCGCCCGCGCGATCCTGCGGCGTCGCCTCCTCGGCGAGGCGGGCGAGCTCGGCCCCAAGGCGGGCTTGATCGGCAAAGGCGCGAGAAAGCCGCGCCGCGGTCGGAGAAGCGATCGCGAGGGCCTCCATGAGGCGCCTGAAGAGAGAGACATCGCCCATCACCAGCGAAAGGTCGTCGCGTCCGCCGGCGCTCGCCGCACGCCAGGCGAGCGCCGCCATGGCGGCGTCAGCCTTGGCCGCCTCGGCCGGCGACTGTTCGGCGCGTTCGAAGACTTCGAGACCGGTTTGCTGGAATTCCTCGGCCCCAGGGCTCGTATCCGAGCCGGCCTCCGGGGCGGAGTGGAAGGTCGCGCCCTCGTAGAAGTACCGCGCCGGCGCGGCCCCTTCGGCGATCCAGGCCAGGACCGCGGCGACCGTGAAGTCGGGCCGAAGGCAACCTTCCTCGCCATCGCGTAGAGCAACCGCGACCAACCGCTCGCGCAGGGACTCGCCGGCCAGATCGAGGTAGAGGCCGAGGGGCTGGACCACCGCCGCTTCCAGCCGGACCGCGCCTTCGGCTCCGAAGGGAGCGCGGATGGCGGCGAGGACCTCCTCCGGAATCGGACGGCCACGCCTCATGTTCGGGGCCTCAGGAGACGCACGACTTCGGCGACCCATCCCTCGCGCGCAACCGTCGTCTGGCCGGGCCGCTCGCGCCGCCAGGCGGTGTTGTCCTCGACGTCGGCCGCCAGTCGTCGGCCGAGCTCGAGGTCCTTGATGGTCACGGTTCCTGCGGCTCTCTCTTCCTCGCCCAGGATCACGACCGCGGGCGCGCCGCGGCGGTCGGCGTATTTCATCTGGGCGCGCATGCCCGAGGCGCCCAGATAGACCTCGGCGGGGAGGCCGGCGGCGCGCAGCTCGGCCGCGAGAGCGAAATAGTCGCCCAGGCACGAGGGCTCGAGCGAGAGCACCACGACCGGAGCGGCGGCGCGAGCATGGGCCGCGGCTCCGCCCGCCTCCAGAGCTGCGGCCAGCCGAGAGACGCCAAAGGAGAACCCGGTGGCCGGAACACCTTGGCCGGTGAACCTCGCGACGAGATCGTCGTAGCGGCCGCCCCCGCCGACCGAGCCATATCGGGCCGCCTCCTCGGGATCGGCGAGCCCGGCGCCGGTGAGACGGGCCTCGAAGACGGCGCCGGTGTAATATTCCAGGCCGCGCACGATCGAAGGCTCGAAAAAGGCGCGGGTCTCGCCGATCCCGAGGTGCTTGAGGGCCTCGTCGATCCGCGCCAGCTCGGAAAGCCCCGCCTCGCCTTCGCTGGAGTCGCCGATCGCGCCGGCGAGACTCGTCAAGGTGTCGGCGCGATCGCCGTGGCCAGCGCAGAGGAAGGCGAGGACGGCGTCGATCGCCGCTGTCGCCAGTTCCGCGCCCGCCGTGAAGGCGCCGGACTCGTCCTTTCGGCCCCTCCCGAGGAGGGCGGCGACTCCCTCGGCTCCGAGGCGGTCAAGCTTGTCGACGGCGCGAAGGACGATCAGCCTGCGGCCTTCTTCGACGATCCCCACCGAGGCGAGAAGGCCCTCGAGCAGCTTTCGGCTGTTGATCGCGACCTCGACCTGAGCTTCGGCGAGGCCGGCGGCGTGGACGGCGGCCAAAGCCATGGCGATGATCTCGGCGTCCGCTTCGGGAAGGGCCGAACCCACCGTGTCGGCGTCGCACTGGAGGAACTGTCGCCCGTGCCCCGGTCCCGGCTTCTCGTTGCGCCACACCGGCCCGAAGGCGTAGCGGCGGAAAGGGCGTGGCAGGGTTTCGATATTCTCGGCGACATACCGCGCCAAGGGTGCGGTGAGGTCGTAGCGGAGCGCCATCCACTGCTCGTCATCATCCCGCAGCGCGAAGACTCCCTGGTTGGGCCGTTCGGCGTCGGGAAGGAACTTCCCCAGGGCGTCGGCGTATTCCAGCGCGCCGGTTTCCAGAGGCTCGAAGCCGAAACTCTCGAAACATCCAGAGATCGCGGCGAGGAGCCGGCGTTCGGCGCGGAGGGCCTCTCCCCGCCGGTCGCTAAAGCCTCTGGGCGCGCGGGCGCGTGGGCGGAAAGGGCCGGCTTCGTCCATCGCAGGGGCGCTTACCTTCTGGGACGCGGCCGGGCAAGGAAGCGGACGATAGGGTCTCGTTTACCTTTCGAGACCACACCAGCGAGGTTCCCGCGCCGCTTCCAGGTTGGTCCTTCGCATGTTCAGCGCCCTCGCCGCCGCCCTTCTTCTTTCCGCTTCCCCAACGCCGGCGCTGGTCCTGGCCCGCGCCCCGAGCGCAGCCGTGCCGCATTCGGTCGCCGGAGAGCCGCTCTTCGCCGACATCGCTCGCCAGGCCGGCGCGCTGAAGAACGAAGTGGCCGCCTGGCGCGCCGCCGGCGCCTCGGCAAGATCTCTCCCGGGCTTCGCCGCTTTCGACGGGGCGATCGACGCCCTCGCCCGCAAGGACATGGAGGGGCACATCGCCCTCGTCAGGAGCGGCCAGGACAACGATCTCAAGTGCATCCTCAAGGGGATCGCCGACGACCTTCCCGAGAAGCTCAAGGCGATCAAGGTCGCCGGCACGCCCCACGCCCGCGACGAGGCTCTGGAAGAGATGATGTACCTGCTGCGCGACAATCAACAGGTGATCACGACCCCTCCGAGCCTGCCCCCGACGACTGTCCCGGCGGCCTGACAGCGGCGCTCTGGACCGCCTCGGCGACCAGCCCGGGGCTGAGGAGCTGAGGGAGTATCCTCGGCGCGTCGGCGCCAGGCGCGTAGAGAAGATAGAGCGGGACCCCGATGCGGCCCTCGGCCGCAAGGGCCCGGGCGATGGCCGGATCGCGATCAGTCCAATCGGCGATCAGATACCGGGCGCCCGTTTGCCGGAAGGCCGCGAGCACCTCGGGCGAGGAGAACACGAGCCGCTCGTTGACCTGGCAGGTGACGCACCAGGCGGCGGTGAAATTGACGAGGACAGGCTTTCCTGCGGCGCGCATGTCCGCCAACCTCTGAGGACTCCATGGTTCGCCTGAAAGGGTCCGCGCCGGCGCGGCGGCTTCGGCCGTTGAGGCCGGAACCGGTCCCGGCGAGGAGGCTCCGCCCACCGCGACCAATGCGATCGAGCCGGCAAGACCGGCGACGCCGAGCGCTCCGATCGGCCAGGCGCGCGCGCCGTGGGCGGCCCGCTTCTGGGCCGCGCCCCAGAGGAAGGCGGCGAATGCCAGGCAGATCGCGGCGGCCAGGAGTCGGGCGAGATCGCCCGCTCCGGTCTGGCGGTCAAAGACCCACAACAGCCAGGCCGCGGCGGCGTACATCGGAAAGGCGAGGAGCCTGCGGAGCGCTTCCATCCAAGGTCCCGGCCCAGGAAGGGCGCGAACAAGCGCGGGGCTCACCGAGAGCAGCGTGAACGGCGCCGCGAATCCGGCCGCCAGGGCGGCGAAGATGGCGAGCGTCAGAATGGTGGGCAGAGTCAGGGCGAAGCCGAGTGCAGGGCCCATGAAGGGCGCGGTGCAGGGCGCGGCGACCACGACCGCCAGGACGCCGGTGAGGACCCCGCCGGCCACCCCTTGCGTCGGCCTGGCCCGGGAGGCGAGGGACTGGAGCCCGAGCCCCGCCTCGAAGACGCCTGAGAGATTGAGCGCCGCGGCCAGCATGACGAGCGCCAGGAGTCCGACGATGAGGGGGGATTGGAGCTGGAACCCCCATCCGGCTGATACCCCGGCCGTACGGAACCCGATCATGAGGCCGGCCAGGATCAGGAAGCTCGCCATGGTTCCAGCGAAGAAGGCGAGGCCCTCCAGGCGGGCCTGCCGGGGCTCGCCGGCCCTCGCGGCGAGCGCGGCGGCCTTGATCGAGAGGATCGGAAAAACGCACGGCATCAGATTGAGGATGAGCCCGCCCAGGAAGGCGAAGAGGGCGGCGAGCGGCAGAGTGAGTGTCGAGCGTGCCGTGCTCGCCCTTGGCGGGCCAAGTCCACTCGCTCCGGGAAGCGGACCGCCCGGACGGGCGACGACCTCGTATCCCCGGTCGTCGAGGACGAGGACGCCAGAGACGCTCGATGGGGAACGACCGCTCTTGAATTCCGCCCCCTCGGCGAGGGTGAAGGTGAGGCCATTGCGGCCAAGATCGACAGCCTCAGGCGCCGCCTGGTCGATGAGCTTGTCGTCGTAGGGGTAGAACCAAGCTGAGGCGCCGCCTCCGCCAATCGGGGCCCCTACGAGGGAGAGGACGAGCCTGCCGCGTTCGGTGCGCCAGTCCGCCTCGATCCCCCCCGCCTTGGGGGCCTTGGCGAGGGCCTGGGCGATGAGAGGACCCCATTTGGGGTCCAGGGGCGGAACGCCGGCGGCGATCGGCAGGGCCAGGTCGAGGTTGGCGCTTCCCGGGACGCAGACGTCCTTGCAAACGAGAAAATCCATGCGCGCGGCGAGATGAACGAGGCTTCCGGGCCGTTCCCCCTCGGGGACCTCGATCGGAACCGGAAGAAGAACACGGCCCTGATAGCCGTAGCTCATGATCGGGCCCAGCAGGAACCGGCTCGGAGCCGGCCACTGGATCGGCCCGGCCCGCCATCCTGGCGGCAGGCTCCAGGTCAGGCGAGTCGCCTCGCCGGCGTCGCCCGGATTGCGCCAGTAGGTGTGCCAGCCGGGCTGGATCTTCTGGACGACCGCGACCCAGAGGGTCGAGCCGGGAGCGGCGGAGGATGTCTGCGCGCCAAGATCGGCGGTCAGGTGCGGAGTCGCGACCGGCGCGGTGATGCCGGCGCCGGCGAAGAGCAGAGCGAACGCCAAGGCCAGCGAAGAGAGGAGCTTCATCGAGGCTGAAGTGTAGTCGACCCGCCGCTCGCCAAAAAGCGCCAGCTCCTAATTGAGATTTGCGGGAGCCTGGGCGGCGGCGGCCTGGCGGGCGATGGCCAGGGCGACGAGGCGATCGAAGCCGATCAGAGAGACGAGGTGGGCGTAGATTTGGCTGATCGCGCCGTTGTCGAGGATCTCGCGGACCTTGGGGTCCGGCAGAGCCTTGAGCCTGGCCTCGGAGACGGCGAAGTATTCGGCGATCACATGCGGCTCGCCGGGGCTGCCGTCAGGGTTGGCCTGCGTGTGGGTGGACTGCCGAGTCTCGAAGAGATCGAGGTCGGTGAGGAGCTTGCAAAACGATTCGGTGCGCCGCAGCTCGACCTCGAAGTCGTTGCAGAACTGGATGCAGCCCTTGGTGTATTCGGTCGGCTCGCCCTTGTCGTCGAAGAACGCCAGATCAGGAAGATCGCCCAGCATCGGCGCGGCGCGGTCGATGCACACCACCAGCTTTTCCCTGGCCTGGTCGGCGGCCAGGACAAAGGGATAGCGGCGGACGTAGGCCGGCACATAGACTCCGTCTTCGAACAGGCCGTGTTCGGTGACGAACATGTTGTGGTCGGCGTTGAGGCCCATGACCGCCACCGGCTGATGCTTCTCGCCGGCGAAGATGATGGGGTAGGAAAGCGCGGCCATTGGGAACTCGGCCACGGTCAATGGGACGATCTGGCTGGTTGCGGCGAAAGCGAAGGGTTTGTCGATCCGCCGTAGGCCGAGGCTCCGATGCGCCTCGGGGGTGAGAGGCTCGGGTCGAGAATAGAAGAGGACCGATCCGGAGAGCTGACCCAATCCGGGGAATTCGGCGGTTTCCATCGACATCCTGGGCGTGCGGGCGGGTTGTGGGGGAGGATCGGGCTTCTAGTCGATGCGACTGCCGGCGGCAACGCGGCCACGCGTCCGGGCCGCGCGGCTTGCCGAGGCGCTCTCCAGCGGCTCTTATGTCTGGTTTGAAGCGCAGGAAGGGAAGCCGCGACGATGCCCATCTACTATCCCGACATCCTTCAGCAGCGGAGCGAGGCCAGGACCTTCTCCTACGGCGACAAGGACGTGATGCTCTATGCGCTCGGCATCGGCATGGGAGCCGATCCGATGAACGAGACCGAACTCCCCTACGTCTATGAAAGGGCCCTCAAGGTCGTGCCGACCGCCGCGACGGTGTTGGCGGCGGCCGCGAGGGCGAGAGGCGGAGAGGCAGGCCGCTCCGCGCCTCCCGCCGGAAATCGGGTCAGCCAGCTCAATTTCCTCATGGTCGTCCATGGCGAGCAGAAGGTCGAACTCCACCGGCCGCTGCCGAGCTCGGGAAGCTTCACCACCGAGAGCCGCACCATCGGCGCCTTCGACAAGGGGAAGGACAAGGGGGCGGTTGTGGTCAATGAGACGACCTGGACCGACGAGAAGGGAAACAAGATCGCGACCCTCACCGGCTCGACGTTCGCGCGCGGCGATGGAGGTTTCGGAGGCCCAAGCGAAGGCGCGCCCGAGCCGCATCAAGTTCCGTCGCGAAAGCCGGACCTGTCGCTCGATTTCGCCACCCGGCCCGACCAGGCTCTCATTTACCGGCTCAACGGCGACCGTAATCCCCTTCACTCCGATCCCGATGTCGCCAAGAGGGCCGGCTTCGAGCGGCCGATCCTCCATGGCCTTTGCACCTACGGGATCACCTGCCGCGCGGTTCTCCAGGGAATCACCGACTACGATCCCGAACCCATCGCCAGCCATCAGGCTCGGTTCTCGGCGCCGGTCATCCCCGGAGATGTGATCACCGTCGATCTGTGGCGAGACGGCGAGGTCGTCTCGTTCGAAGCCCGGGTGAAGGCCCGTGGGGCCACCGTGATCAAGAACGGAAAATCCGTCTTGCGTCGCTAGGGATATCTTCACCACGATCGGTAAGATCGCTCCCATGGCGAAGGGCGCGGCCGAACCTGTCGGACGGATCATCGTGGGCGACTGCATCGAGGAGATGGCGCGCCTTCCGGAGAAGTCAGCCGATCTCGTCTTCGCCGATCCCCCCTACAACCTCCAACTTGGAGGCGAACTCACCCGGCCCGACAACTCGCGCGTGGATGGCGTGGAGGCCGAGTGGGACCGCTTCGACTCCTTCGCCGCCTACGACGCCTTCACCCGCGCCTGGCTGACCGAAGCGAGGCGCATCCTCAGGGAGGAGGGGACGCTTTGGGTGATCGGCAGCTACCACAACATCTTCCGCGTCGGCGGAGCGCTGCAGGACCTCGGCTTCTGGATCCTCAACGACGTCATTTGGCGCAAGGTCAATCCGATGCCGAACTTCAAGGGCTCGCGGTTCACCAATGCCCATGAGACTCTGATCTGGGCCGCCAAGACCCGCGGGGCGCGACGCTATGCTTTCAATTATGACGCCATGAAGATGGCCAACGACGAGGTCCAGATGCGTTCGGACTGGTCCCTGCCGCTCTGCACCGGCGAGGAGCGGCTGAAGGATGCGGCGGGCGCCAAGGCCCATCCGACCCAGAAGCCCGAGGCGCTCCTCCATCGCGTGATCCTCGCCTCCACGCGTCCTGGCGATCTCATCGTCGACCCCTTCTTCGGCGTGGGGACCACCGGCGCGGCGGCCCGGCGGCTCGGCCGAGGCTACATCGGCATCGAGAAGGAGGCTGGGTATGCCGAGATCGCCCGTCGCCGTCTCGCTGAGGTCGTCCCGGTCGAGCCGATCGACCTCGACGTCACCTCCTCAAAGAAGGCGGAGCCGCGCATCCCTTTCGGCCAGATCATCGAGGCGGGGCTGCTTCGTCCAGGCGACACCCTGTGGTGCCCAAAAGGCGAGCAGACGGCCAGGGTGCGCGCTGACGGAAGCCTGGCCATGGGCGCAGCGACAGGCTCCATCCACAAGATTGGAGCCATGGCCGACCATCAAAGCGCCTGCAACGGCTGGACCTTCTGGCATATTCGCACCGACGAGGGCCTCGCCCCCATTGACGTCCTGCGCTCAAAGGTGCGTGCGGCCCTCATCTGACGGCGCCTTTCCGACCAGGCGCACGGCCTTGGCGAAGACGCTCGGAAGGCCGGCGAGGGCCTCGCCTCTTGGCGTCCAGGCGAGCCCTTCGACTTCGTCCGGAGCCTCCGCCCGCCAGAGGTCGAGTTCGAGCCGGAAATGGGTGAAGACGTGGTTGATCGAACCGGCGTCGCGCCAGGGGGCTGCAAACGGCGCGACGGCCAGCGCGTCGGCCGCGCTCCATGGTTCGGACCGCCAGTCGGTGGTCGGAAGGCCAAGCATGCCGGGAAGCAGGCCCTTCGGCGGGCGACGCACCAGGCCGACCGCGCCGTTCCGTTCGGCGAGGTAGGCGACTCCGCGGCGAACGGGACGTTCGGACTTCTTGGCGCGATGGGGAAGCTCGCCCGCCATGTCGAGGGCGAAGGCGGCGCAGTCGCGCTTCAATGGACATGAGCCGCACCGGGGCGCACGGGGCTGACAGATCGTGGCGCCCAGGTCCATCAGGGCCTGCGTCCAATCGCCGGGACGGCGAGGATCCAGAAGCCTGCCGGCCAGCTCGCGAATCTCGGTCTTGGCGGTCGGAAGGGGCGTGCGGATCGCGAAAAGACGGGCGATCACCCGCTCGATGTTGGCGTCGACGGCCACGGCGGCTTCTGAAAAGCCGATGGCGGCGATGGCGGCGGCGGAGTAGGGGCCCACGCCTGGAAGCCTTCGAAGCTGTTCCGAAGAGCGCGGAAACGACCCGCCGAAATCATCGCGCAGAGTTCTCGCCGCGGCGAGGAGATTGCGGGCCCTGGCGTAGTAGCCAAGGCCGGCCCAGGCCGCCATGACCTCTGCATCTTCTGCTCCGGCGAGGGCGGCGAGGCTCGGCCAACGGCGGGTGAAGGTAAGGAAATACGGCAGGGCGTGGGCGGCGGTGGTCTGCTGGAGCATGACCTCGGAAAGCCAGACGCGATAGGGATCGGGACGGCCCTCGCGGTCGCGCCAGGGGAGGGATCGTCCATGGCGAGCGTACCAGGAAAGAAGGCGCTTGCGGATCGGCGCGGCGGCGGCCATGGATCGGGGTCCTTACTCTGCCTGGGCCGTTCGATGGAAACTCGATCGCCTCTGCCGTCCCGACAAGAGACGTTGCGCATCCTCGCCGCCAAGCCCACCCGGCCTTCGAGGCGTCCTCCGCCCTCCGCGGGAAGGGCGCTCGCCGCCACGCTCAAGGCCCTCTCCAAGAGATTTGGTTCGGGAGGCGAGGGGCTGAGGGCGCGCTGGCGCGAGATCGTGGGGGAGACTCTCGCGCGGCGAACCGAACCGATCCGGATCGTCAAATCGAGGGGACCGGCGCCGGCCATCCTCGAGATCCGCGTCGAAGGGCCTTCGGCGACTCTCATCGCCCATCAGGCGGACGACGTCCTGGCCCGGGTCAATCTTTTCCTGGGCGAGGGAGCCGTCGGCCGGCTGCGGATCCTCCAAGGCCCTGTCCGCCGGTCGCCGCCCGCGCCGAGCGTGAAGCCGGCCCGGCGATCGGTCCCTCCTCTGGGTGCGGCGGCCGAAGGGGACCTCTCTTCCAGTCTCGCCGCCCTCTCCGAAGGAAGACTTCGACGGGCGCTGACCGTTCTTGGTCGGATCGCGCTCTCCGGCCCTCAGCCGCACTAGTGGTCCGATTCCAACATTTGCATCCGCCTGATACTGCGCGCCGGGCAAATGTTGGAATCAAGAAGGACCACGAGCGAATCTTTGATTTTCTAGTGGAACTTTTGAATTTGACATTCGCTCGGCGGTTGATGTCGGGCAGGAAGCGAATGTCAAAATCCGTCCACTAGGTCCTGTTGACGAAGTGCCTGACCCACAGTCGGGCCGAGGCAATGAGGATGAAGCCGAGGAAGCTGTCGGCGGTTTTGTCGTACCGGGTGGCCAGCCTGCGGCTGTGCTTGAGCTTTGAGAA
>JBOHLG010000045.1:0-13935 GCA_050729515.1 Caulobacteraceae bacterium | reverse complement strand
TGCGGGGGAGGGGGACCGCGAAGCGGTGGAGGGGGCGGAAGCCGTGCGCCGGCGCTCATTCCCTCGCCCCCTCCACCACGTTCTCTTCGCCCGCTCGCGCAGGCTCGGCGTGGTCCCCCTCCCCCGCGCTGAAGCGCGAGGGAGGAGAAGGCGCTGTTGCCCGACCCTCTGTTGTCGCCCCGGCCCGCCGCCGCTAGGCTCGACCCATAAAGCGCGAAGGGCGGGTGAGGCAGGCATGGCGGAGCCGGAAAGACGCACCTTCAGCGATGAGGAGGCCCTGGCCTTCCATCGCCTCCCGACCCCGGGGAAGATCGCCGTCGCCCCCACCAAGCCCATGGCCACCCAGCGCGACCTCTCGCTCGCCTATTCGCCGGGCGTGGCCGCCCCCGTCCTCGCCATCGCCGCCGACCCCGACCTCGCCTACGACTACACCTCCAAGGGCAACCTCGTGGCGGTGATCTCCAACGGCACCGCGATCCTGGGCCTGGGCGATCGAGGCGCGCTCGCCGCCAAGCCGGTGATGGAGGGCAAGTGCGTCCTCTTCAAGCGCTTCGCCGACGTCGACGCCATCGATGTCGAGGTCGCCTCGCGCGATCCGGACGAGATCATCACCGTGGTCCGGAACATCGGGTTGAGCTTCGGGGGGATCAATCTGGAGGACATCAAGAGCCCCGAATGCTTCCGGATCGAGACCGAGCTGCAGGAGCTCCTCGACATCCCCGTCTTCCACGACGACCAGCACGGCACCGCGATCATCTCGGCGGCGGGGCTGATCAACGCCTGCGAGATCACCGGAAGGCGCCTTGCCGACATCAAGCTCGTCCTCTGCGGCGCCGGCGCGGCCGGCATCGCCACCCTCGAGCTCGTCAAAGCCATGGGCGTTCCGGCCGCTAACTGCATCGCGGTCGACAACACCGGGGTCATCTGGCGCGGCCGGACCCTGAACATGAACCAGTGGAAGAGCGCCCACGCCATCGAGACCGATGCGCGCACCCTCGCCGACGCCATGAAAGGCGCCGACGTCTTCCTCGGCGTCTCGGCCAAGGACGTGGTGAGCCGCGAGATGGTCGCCTCCATGGCCAAGCGCCCGATCATCTTCGCCATGGCCAATCCCGATCCGGAGATCGCGCCCGAGGAGGTCTACAAGGTCAGGCCGGATGCCATCGTCGCCACCGGCCGCTCGGACTATCCCAACCAGGTCAACAACGTCCTGGGCTTCCCCTACATCTTCCGCGGCGCGCTCGATGTGCGGGCCCGGCGCGTCAACCTCGAGATGAAGATCGCCTGCGCCCGCGCCCTGGCGGCGCTGGCCCGGGAGGACGTGCCCGACGAAGTCGCCGCCGCCTACCACGGCGCGCGCCTGAAGTTTGGGCCGAGGTACATCATCCCCACCCCCTTCGATCCGCGCCTCATCCACTACATTCCGCCGTTCGTCGCCCAGGCCGCGATCGAGACCGGCGTTGCGCGCCGCCCGATCCCGGACATGGAGGCCTACCGCTCGGGCCTCGCCCGCCGGCTCGATCCGGCCGCCGGGTTCCTCCAGAAGATCTCCGCCGCGGTGCAGTCCGCCCCGCCCAAGCGGATCGTCTTCGCCGAGGGCGAGGAGCCGTCGGTCATCCGGGCCGCCTGGTCGTTCAAGATGCAGGGCCTGGGGATCCCGGTCCTGGTCGGTCGCGAGGCGCTCGTCGCCGAGAACATGGCTCAGGTGGGGCTCGATCCCAAGGAAGCGGGGATGGAGGTGATCAACGCCCGCCTCTCCAACTGGAACCCCGATTTCGTCGACTTCCTCTACAGCCGCCTGCGCCGCCAGGGGTTCCTCAAGCGCGACGTCCAGCGCCTGATCAACCAGGACCGCAACTCCTTCGCCGCCTCCATGGTGGCGCTCGGCCATGCCGACGGCATGGTGACCGGCGTCACCCGCAACTTCGACCAGGCCGTGGAGGAGGTGCTGCGGGTGATCGATCCGGCCCCGGGCGGGCGGATCATCGGCATGTCCATCGTGCTCGCCAAGGGCCGCACCCTCTTCATCGCCGACACCAACGTCACCGAGATGCCCGACGCCGAGGACCTGGTGGAGATCGCCTGCGAATCCGCCTCGGCGGTGCGGCGCCTGGGCTTCACCCCGCGCGTCGCCTTCATGTCCTATTCGGCGTTCGGCAATCCGCTCGGCATCCGCTCGGTCAAGGTGCGCGAGGCGGTGGCGCTCCTGGACGCCCGCGGCGACGTCGGCTTCGAATACGAGGGCGAGATGCCCCCCGAGCTGGCCCTCGACGCCGAGGCCAGGGACAACTACCCCTTCATGCGCCTTGCCGGCGAGGCCAACGTCCTCATCATGCCGGCGATCCACTCGGCTTCCATCTCCACCAAGCTCGTCCAGGCGCTCGGCGCGGCGACGGTGGTAGGGCCGATCCTGCTCGGCCTTTCCAGGTCGGTGCAGATCTGTCCGCTCTCCGCCTCGGTCTCCAAGATCCTGATCATGGCCCAGATGGCGGCCTACGAGCAGCCGCTCGCCGAGGTCGCCGACTGAACTGGGAGGGGCTTTCCAAAATACCCGCTCACCCCGGCGAAGCCGGGGCCAGGCAAAACTCTCAGGATCAGCGTCAGATCGAGCCATTGGCCAGCGTCCCGGCTCTCGGGCTGAAGCCCTCGGCCGGGCTCGGGCTTGATGCGGGGGAGTGGGAGTTGGGGGAAATTTCGGCCGCGCAGGCGCGGCCCACTTTCCCTTCGGCGTTCATGGGTCGCCGGGACGGATTCCTGTGCGCTCCTCTCGAAACTTCGGGGTCGCGTCCGCCCGGCGATGACGGATGGGACGGGGAAGCCCGCCCGAGGGCTTGTTCGAGCGGCGCCGCAAGGTCCGCTGGTCCCTCTCCTGTCCCGAATACTCGATGTCCGCACAGTTCGATCCAGAGCGGCGCGTCCTCGTCGCTTCGACTGGTACGCTTGTGGCTGTTGGATGACAGGGGTGAAACGCCGGGGTCGCCAGACTGACGGGCGGTCGCCGTTCCAAAATTGCGGAAAGTCAGGCTCTCGCCTCCGACTTGGAGACTTGCCATGATCACGCTTTATATTCGGTATACACTTGATATGTATAAGATCTCTGAATTCGAAACCTACCTGAAGGCCCTTGTCGCGCCGGTCTCGCGCTGCGGCGGAGTTCCCGCCGGCTACTACCTGCCGACAAACTTTGCGGGTCCGATGAACGCGGCGATCGGCTTGACGGATTTTCCGGATTGGGCGGCCTATGGGGCCTTTCGCGAGAAAATGGCTGTCGACCCCGAAGGGATTGAGATCAGGCGACGCGTGGAGGCCTCCGGGGCGATCCTGAGCGAGGATCGATCCTTCTTGAGTGTCGTGCCAGAGACTCGACCTTAGATTCGTGACGCCGACGGGCGGACTCGACCAAAAGCCGACGCGAACGCGCACGCCGGCGACATCGAGTCCCGATGTTCGTGGGGAGGGCTTTGAGGCGCGCCACGCTCGCATTTGTAAGCCAGACCGGACCGGCCCGGCCCCCCGCCCAC
This sequence comes from Caulobacteraceae bacterium, assembly GCA_050729515.1. Lineage (GTDB taxonomy): Bacteria > Pseudomonadota > Alphaproteobacteria > Caulobacterales > Caulobacteraceae > Acaudatibacter. The sequence goes on along the minus strand of JBOHLG010000045.1, from coordinate 10,414 downwards.
GCCCGGTTTCCGATCGAGGGGGGAGTCTGCTCGCCGATCTAGGCGGCCCCGCCGGGGGGCCGCCTGCCTCTCCAGTTCATTCGGCTCCGGCCGACGTCAGAACGTGATCCAGACGCCGTTGCGCCAGTAACCGCGGCCCCGGTGCTCCTTCCAGGTGTAGTGCTCGTTCCGGCCCCATCGCCAGTTGTTGGGATGAACCACGATGCCGAACGAGGGCTGGTAGGTGTAGTGCCTGTGCACGTGCCAGCAGACGTTGTCGGCGTTGCACACGATCTCCGCCGACGCTGCGCCCGCCACGGCCGTCAGAGAGGCCGCGACCACGGCGACGACCATCGATTTCGCTAAAGTCCCCACTCTCGTCCTCCTGAATTTGGCGGCCGGGTTTCCCGTTGCAACCAAGGGTGGCCAGCACGGGCCGCGCCGCTCCACGTTCACTAAACGGTGAGGCTGGCGCCCTGGTTCCCGCCAGGCTGACCGGGCTCGACCGCGAACCCGGCGAGGGGAGCGCCGCCGCAGCCGGCTTGGCTCATCCCGACCGGCCTTCTGATAGAACCCTGCAAGGTCGCTTTGGCGGCGTGGAGGCGAGCATGCTGGAAGGACGATGTCACTGCGGCCAGGTGGGCTGGCGGTTCGATCGCGTTCTGGGCCACGCCACCTGCTGCAACTGCTCGATGTGCCGCCGCCGCGGCGCCCTCTGGGGCTATGGCCACGAGGGCGTCGATGTGCATGTCGAGGGCGAGACGGCGGTCTACGTCTGGGGCGAGGCCAGCCTCGAGACTCATTTCTGCCCGACCTGCGGGATCGTCGCCTACTGGCGCGGGCTCTCCACCGATGCCGAGGGTCGGCGACGCATGGGCTTCAACCTGCGCCTGGCCGAGCCCGACGCGGTCGCCGACATCCCGGTCCACCACCTCGACGGTTTCGACACTTGGGAGGGCGTCGACGACGGGCGCCGCGTGAAGGACATGTGGTTCTAAGGGGCCGGCCCCCATCTCTGTCCGCTTTCCCCACTACCGTCATCGGCCGGCTGCGTCATCCCCCGGCTTGACCGGGGGACCGGCCGATCCATGAACTCAGCCCGCCCGGCCGCTCGCGCAGACAGACCCGCGGCGGAGATCATGGGCCCGCCGGTCTTGCGCCGGCGGGTGACAATTCAGAGGGGGTGTTTCAGGTTCGCCCGATCAGCGCGCAGTCCAACCTTTCCCTTGCTTGCGCCAGTTTGGCGTCGCTAGTGTCTCCGCGGCGGCCGTGGGCGGGGCCGCGGCGGCATGTCCGACGTCTTCATCTCCTACGCCAGATCGACCGAGACCCAGGCCCGCCAGATCGGTGAAGCCCTGCGGACTTTGGGCTATGGCGTCTGGCGCGACGACGAGTTGCCCGCTCACCGCTCCTATGCCGATGTCATCCGCGAGCGCCTGGCCGCGGCCAAGGCCGTGCTGGTGATCTGGTCGGCCGAGGCGGCCGGCTCGCAATGGGTGCGCTCGGAGGCCGAGCGCGCCCGCTCCGACGGCAAGCTGATCCAGCTCACCGTGGACGGCGCGGAACTGCCCATGCCTTTCGATCAGATCCAATGCGCCGAGATGGCGGGCTGGACCGGCGATCTCGCCGCGCCCGGCTGGCGCAAGGTGGTGGAGAGCATCGCCGCTCTGAGCGGGCCGGCGGCCGGCGCGCCGGACGCGCGGGCTGCGCCCGCGCTCCACAAGCTCTCCATCTGCGTCTTGCCGTTCGCCAACATGAGCGGCGAGGCCGAGCAGGAGTATTTCAGCGACGGGATCAGCGAAGACATCATCACCGACCTTTCCAAGGTCTCGGCCCTGCAGGTGACCGCCCGCAACACCGCCTTCACCTTCAAGGGCAAGGCGTCCAAGGTCCCTGAGATCGCCCGTGAGCTGAACGTCAGCCATGTGCTCGAAGGCAGCGTGCGCAAGGCGGGCGGCCGGGTTCGGATCACCGCCCAGCTGATCGACGGCGGCACCGGCAACCACCTGTGGGCCGAGCGCTACGACCGCGACCTCGACGACATCTTCGCCCTGCAGGATGAGATCAGCGAAGCCATCGTAAAGGCGCTGAAGCTGAAGCTGCTGCCCGAGGAGAGGAAGGCCATCGAGCGGCGCGGCGCCGACAGCGCCGAAGCCTACGACATCTATCTGATGGCCCGCCGTCACATGTCGGGCGGCAACGACGATCCGAGACTGTGGGAGACCGTCATCCGCCTCTGCCGGCGCGCGGTGGAGATTGATCCTGGCTTCGCACGCGCCTGGGCCATGATGGCCCACACGCAGACGGACCTGCGCCAGCGTTTCGGCCGGACCGATATCGACCCGTGGCCGGCGGTGGAGAAGGCCCTGGCCCTCGATCCGGACCTGGCCGAGGCGCACTCCGCCAAGGCCAATTGTCTGCACGTGGAGGGCCGTCTCGACGAGGCCCATGCCGAGGCAAAGATCGCCCTGCGCCTGGATCCGGAATCGCCCGCTGCGAACATGAGCGAGGCCGACGTCTATTACAGCCTGGGCCGCTTCGCCGACGCCGCGCCGCTCTTCGAGAAGGCGACCGCGCTGAACGAAACGAACTTCAACAATCCATCCATGCTGATCGCCTGTTACACCGCTCTGGGCGATGGCGAAGGGGCGCGGCGGGCGGCGCGGATCACGCTCATGCGGGCCGAGGCGGCTCTGGCGAGGGACGCCGCCAACGGCTCGGCCCTGGCGAACGGCGCCTACGCCCTGGCCGTCCTTGGCGAAAGCGATCGAGCCCGGGACTGGGTGCGGCGCGCCCTTTTGATGGACCCGGACAATCAGACCATGCGCTATAATCTCGCCTGCGGATTGAGCGCTCATCTCAAGGACATCGACGGAGCGATCGAACTACTCGGCCCCTATTTCGCCGCGATGACCCACACATCAATGGTTCGCTACGCCCGGATCGATCCCGACCTCGATCCCGTTCGCGGCGATCCGCGTTTTGCGGCCATGCTGGCGCAGGCCGAGGCGCGGCTGGCGGCGGAGGGAGCAGCCGACAAGGCGTAAGGGGTTTTCGAGAGTCCGAAATGCATTTTGGCCGACCGACGCAGCGAGCCGGGACCGAGGAAGTCTTCGCGGCGAAGCTCGGCGAACGCGGCCTCCAGACGCGGGTCGTCGGAGTGGGCGGCGAAAGTGACTTGGCGCGCATAGGCCCGGCGAATGATCGATAATTCGTGCTCGGTGGTCATGGCGGTCTCGGCGGTTCGGGGTCGGGTTGGGCGATGAGGGCGAGCGAAGAGGCGGAGATACTTCGCTTGGATGAGGGATGGAACGATGCCTACGCGCGCTGCGACCGTGCGCTGCTGGCCGATATCCTCGCCGAAGACTCCATCGGTTTCACCGCCGGCGAGGTCTTCGGCGTCAGCAAGCAGGCGGCCCAGAAGCGCTTCCGGAGCGAGTTCGAGGAAGGCGAGGGAGTCGAGCCGGGCCAGATCGAGGGGCGCCTTGGCGCGACCGCCTTCAACGAGGCGCGCATCCTCGATCAGGGGGGCCGCAAGGGGAACGAACTCGTCCGCGTCGGCGCCCTGGCGCTGGTCTTCGAGAAGACCGGAAGGGTCTGGGAGCACCGGCGCGCCGTCGCCGTCACCGCCGAGCTCGCCATGGCGAAGCTCGCCAAGGACGGCTGGGTCTATGTGGCGAGCTGGTTCCCGTTCCATTACTTCAAGCGCCAGGCGGGGGAGTGAGGACGGGGGTCCACGGGGCATCGGTCTCGAAGATCCCAACAATGGGTCGAGAGCGTCGCGACTGGCACTGCGGCGCCGTTCACGCTGAGCGCGTCGACGTTCTTGGAAAGGCTTCCCGCCGTTCATAGGCTGCATGCCCTAGGAATCGGAGCGATGAATTGATTCCACACCGCCAAGCCGCCGAACGCGGCTTGTTTCCGCCCCTCAATGAGCCTGTGCGTTTCGCAGTCGGCGACCCCGGTGGGCGGACGTCGAACTCGTGGAGGATTTGGGTTGAAAGGTCGGACCTCTATATTGCTTGCCGAGACAATTTTCAGGAAACGAAAGTTAGCTTGCGCGCCAGCGGGCGCTGGCGCATGGGCTTTACCGCAGAAGCCGTTGTGAAACGGCCCACCTTGTTGGGTCCAGGACAGAACCGGGCATAGGAGATTTGGGAAGGGCCGCGTGCAACACTCCCAGACACGGTGATCGCATTCAAGTTGGTCTTCGTGACATCAGAACTGGCGGTGCTGCCAGAGCAACGAAGAGGCAAGCTCTGGGAGGGGGTCATTTTCGTTGAGGCAGGACCTCCCGACGCACTCACTGTGGCGACGCTCTTCGTCACGCTAGGCACGCCGAAGATGCAACAGGAAGGCGGCGGCCCTTGCTTTCGCCTAGGCCTTTTTGAACTCGGCAACGGCCGCTTTGCTCAACTCATATTGCACGGCGACGACGAGGCTCCCTTTCGGTTGGGCATGGAGCGATCCCAGGAACTTGCACTTGCGCAAGCGCAAGCAGAAGGGATCTCGGTTCCACCCGGGGGCTTACGGCTACTTCCTCGGTGCGCAAGATGATGGCTGTAGGTATTTGTTCGGCGCGCGAGTAGGCAACCTTGGCGCACCTCCACCAACTTGATGCTGCCGCGACCCGCGGATTGGACATTAGCCCGCGCGTTGTCGACGACAGCCCGTAGGGGGGTAGCAAGCCTCTCGCCTTTGCGCACCCCCAGAGAAAAGCTCCGCCACCTTTGGGATGTCTGCCACACCCGGCCGAATGCGTGCGTTTTTCGCGGGCGCTCGCGGCGCGGCTGTTGCAGGGCTATGGCTGGCCCAGCGCGACGCTGAAGACATCGGCCTCATGCGATGCTGACGGGTTCATGGCTGGCCACTGCAGGTCCCGCCAAGGCCGCGCACGGAAGGCGCTTCGATGAACCAGGATCGAGGAACAAACATGAGCAACGCTGAGCCAGACGTACCAGACGCTATTCAAACCGCCGAAGCGGTAGAAGCGTTCAGAGAAGTCACGGATGATCTAAATGTCGTAGACGAAGCCGAGTCTGAAGCGCAAAAGAGCGACCGTTTCACAATTACCTCTTACGGCGCTGATCTATCCGTCTTCGATCTAATTCGTCGGCTGGGTAAGGAAATTCTCATACCGGCACCGTTCCAGCGCAAATTCGTCTGGAATCAAAAGCAAGCGTCACGTTTCATAGAGTCTGTGCTGCTCGGCCTGCCAGTACCCGGGATATTCATCTATCTCAAGGACAGGCAGCAATTAATTGTTGACGGGCAGCAGAGATTGATAACACTCCAGCGCTTCCTCGACGGCGTGTGGGATAAACGGACACGTCGCCAGGGTAATCGCGATGTAGATGTTACCGTCCAGTTCGATCTCCAAGATGTAGCCGACGCCTGGGGCGGGAAGACTTTCAACACCCTTGAGAAGGACGACCGAGACGCTATCGAGAACTATCTCATCCACGCCACCATTTTTCGACAGGACCAGCCTAGAGATCTGGATAGGAGCATCTACGAGGTATTTGAACGAATCAACACCGGCGGCCTCAGGTTGTCCGCGCAGGAAATCCGCGCCTGCATTAGCTACGGCAAACTCGTCCTGCAACTCGAAGAACTCGCCGAATTGCCCGCCTGGCGAACCGTCTACGGTAAGAGGAGTCCTCGTCTAAAGGACGAAGAGCTTATCTTGCGCTTCTTTGCGTTCGTCGAGAACAAGGAGAGATATACACGGCCAATGAGGGTGTTCCTTGACAAATACCTCGATGAAAATAAGGACTTAGAGGATCTGCGCATTGTTAAGCTCCGACAGGTGTTCGAGAGAACGCTGGAAACATTGCGCGGCGCGGTGGGAGACAGACTCTTTCGACCGGAAAACGCTCTAAACGCGGCCGTGTACGACGCGGTCATGGTGGGGTGCGCCTTGCGTCTGGACAGGGGCCCAATCAGCGATCGAGCGGGCTTACGAAGCGCGTACGAAGCGCTCCTAAGTAACCCAGACTTCGAAAGATACTACAAACGTGCAACGGCGGACGATGAAAGTGTCAAGGGCCGTATGGAGCTCGCGTCGAAGGCGTTTCACGCGGTGCCATGACAGATGCAAAGTCATGGCCTCCTGGACCAAGTCGATAAGCTAATTGAGCATGCACGCCAAATTGCCACCCAGCTTTCGGCCGCAGAGGGAGCGTACGTGCAGGCTCAGCTGGTTCAGCACGCATGCGTCCTTACTTGTGCGGCGCTCGAACAATCAATCGTCGAGAGCGCTTCCAGCTACGCGGGTCGCGTCGGGGACGAACGGCTTCGCGGTTTCGTGGCGGAAATACTAAAGATAGGCCGCAGTCCAAGCCCTGAGTATATATGCGAGGTATTTAGGCGTTTCGACGCGCGGTGGGCAAGCCACCTCGAGGAGTTCATGGAAAATGAAGTAGGCGCAGACAGCATAAAATCGATAGTTTCGAATAGGAACCGAATAGCTCATGGCGAAAGCGTTTCAATGGGCGTTGTATCATTGAGCAGCTGGGTACCGGCGGCTAGGAAATTGTGCTTGGAAATTTACCGGCTAACGGACACGGCCCTTGGCGATCGGAACCAGCGCCGTAAGGCTCGACGGCGTCGTCGATGATCATTCTCGGTCGGTCCAGCTAAGTCGCTGATCCTCGGCGAACGAGCGGCTTTCCGAGACGTGACCAAATTCCCGCGTGATCGATCAATCGGCGACACCCGTTCCGCCGGACTAGAGGTTGCCGTGAGCCGACGGTGGTTTGCGCTTGCGATCCGCAGCGCTCTCCTGCTCGGCCGGACCCGTCATCTCCTTTGGGGAGGTCGTCTACTGGCGCGCTTGCGAGTAACTCGAGAGCCCTGCACGCCCGCCTGCGTTCATGTTATGTCCCAGTTGCGATCCCGCAGACTCGATTCGAGGTCAGGCGCCCGTGAGCGACCTTAGCTACTACGAATTCTTCGCCGGCGGCGGCATGGCCAGAGCGGGCCTCGGTGAGGGGTGGGCGTGCCTTCTCGCAAACGACTTCGATCCGATGAAAGCGCGGGCCTACGCTGAAAACTGGGGCGGCGAGCACATGGTGTGCGAGGACGTCACCGCGCTCTCCACGTCGGACCTGCCCGGATTACCTGAATTAGTCTGGGCGTCCTTTCCCTGTCAGGACCTGTCGCTTGCCGGCGACTACCGGGGCCTGGGACACCGTGACGACAAGACCAACACGCGCTCGGGAACGTTCTGGCCCTTCTGGAGACTAATGGAGGCCCTTCAGAGAGAAGGGCGCGCACCCAACCTCATCGTCCTTGAGAACGTGCTCGGCGTCCTCACCTCAAGCGGGGGGAGCGACTTCGCCGCGATCAGCTCGGTGCTTGCGAACGGAGGGTATCGGTTCGGCGCGGTTGTCATCGACGCACGCTGGTTCGTGGCCCAATCCAGGCCGCGCGTCTTTATCGTTGCGGTTCGAGAAGACGTGCCGATTCCGACTGAGCTGGTCGCCGGAAAGCCAGTCGAGCGGTGGACCCCGCCGATGCTTCGGGCGGCGCATGCCCGCTTAGCTCCGCAACTGCGCGATAAGTGGCTCTGGTGGAGTGTCCCAGAACCGGGCCGGACCCCGCCTTGTTTCGCCGATTTGCTTGAGGAGGAGCCCGAAGGAGTTTCGTGGCACGATGCGAGCGAGACGCGAAAGCTCCTCGACAGCATGTCCGCCGTGAACCGCCAAAAGGTGAAGGTCGCCGTGGCCGCCCAGCGTCGGATTGTCGGGACGGTTTACCGGCGCACGCGCCCGGATCCGCACGGCGGAAATTCGGTTCGAGCGGAGGTTCGGTTCGATGACGTGGCAGGTTGTCTGCGAACGCCCGCCGGAGGCTCGTCGCGTCAGAAGCTCTTGATCGTCGAGGGCAAGAAGGCTCGCACGCGTCTACTCTCTCCTCGGGAGGCGGCTCGCCTTATGGGCTTGCCGGATACGTACAAGCTTCCGAAGCGGTACAACGACGCTTACCGCGTCGCTGGCGATGGCGTCGTGGTGCCTGTGGTCCGGCATCTTGCAGCGACGCTTCTGGAGCCGCTTGCGCGCGCCGCCAGAGAAACGATCGCCGTAGCCGCCGAGTGAGCGAACCAGACCTTCCCATCGACGAGGCGCTCAGCGCCTTCGCCGACAAACACGGGATCAAATCCAAAGGGGCGCTCTGCCTTCCTTTGGTAGTGACGGACCACGCTCGAACGATGGGATTGCCGTTGGACCCGAAGCTGCTTCGCACTGGCAGGGAGGGCCAGGGGGCTAGGCAAAGGCAGGGTGCAGAGGATTCTCGAGCGGCACGGGATCAATCGAGTCCTCGCCGAGGAGGGCGGGCGGACGAGCCGCGGATCACTGGGGAGGATGACGGCCTACGTCGACTTTCTCAACAGCCGGCCCGAGGGCGACAAACTCGATTTGGACGAGGTGGAGGAGTTTTGGATCTCGCGAGTTCGGGAGTTCTTCGCAACCAAGCCCTTTGTTCTAAGGCTTGACCCGACGTCGGGCCTGCACGCGGTCTTTCGGAATCTCTTCGCCCAGGCTGAGGCGCGGCAGAGGGAGATGCAAGGGACCATGGTCGTCGGGACGATGATGCAGCACCTCGTCGGTGCCAAGCTCGCCGGCGTGTTTGGCGACCGGCTCATCCACCACTCAGCATCAACCAAGGACGAGGGACAATCTCGTCCCGGCGACTTCGACCTGGGCGAGCTCGCGATCCACGTGTCCGCCGCGCCCGGCGAGGCTCTAATTCGAAAGTGCCGGACCAACATCGATGGCGGACAGCGTCCCGTTATCGTCACCAATCGGCGGGTGCGGCCATCGCAGCCGGATTGGCTGAGAACGCTCAAATCGGCGAGCGGGTCGATGTCCTCGACATCGAGCAGTGGCTCGTGACGGGCATTCTCGAGCAACAGGGCGACACCGGTGCAGGGAGGGCGCAGGCGATCCAGGACTTACTTGAGCGGTACAACAGGATCGTCGAAAGAGTCGAAACCGACCCGTCGCTCCGGATCGAGCTAGCGGTCTCCGGCCACGGCTGAAAATCGTCGCTGCTCCGCAGCTAGCTTTTGTTGCTCACCCGAACCGAAGGTCGGGCACTCGGCGGTCAGCTCTTTGCATATTGACATTTCGGCCGCTAGGAGATATCATATTGCGATGCCTACTAGGAGCCTCGCTGCGTGCGTCCGCCCATCGTCCATCGTGACCTCGAGACGCTTCCCGGCCGACCCGAGCAAACGGGGTGCGAATTGGAGCGATGGCGAGCAAAAGCGAGCGAGTCCGAGCAGTGGCGAGCACATCAGAGCAAGCGCGAGCCAGTTTGAGCGGGAAAGTGCGAAAACGAGCCGGCCCGACAGCCGTCATTGACGAGCGCAAGCTTTTGTAAAGACGATAGAATCCTACAGAGCGGCGCCCTTTTGGCGGCGTTTTCGGCCTTCGGGCGAGCAAGAACGTGCTCCTCGCGGTTGGCCGCCCCGGCTTTGCTTCGCCGCCGCGAACGATTATGAGGCGCGCCCCGCGGAATTCCGGGGCGGGCGATCGGGGGGATCATGGCGGCGCCGCGCGCCAGCGGGATCGACGTGGGCGCTGCCAGTCAGGTCAGGGCGGCGGGCGCCATCGGGATCGACTTCGGGACCACCAATACGGTCCTGGCGACGGCCGACGGCGACGGGGAGATGCGCCTGGTCGGCTTCGCCCATGCCGAGGAGGAGATCGTCCCCTTCCGCTCCACCCTGAGCTTCCACCTCGATCCGGAGCGGCCGGACCGGCGGATCGTGGAGGCCGGCCCCTTCGCCATCGACGCCTGGCTGGAGGAGCCGCTGGAGACCCGCTTCATCCACTCCTTCAAGAGCTATGCGGCGAGCGCGCTCTTCTCCGAGACGCGGATCCTCGGCCGCCGCTACCGCTTCGAGGACATGCTCTCGGCCTTCCTCCTGCGCCTGAAGGCCCATGGCGGCGAGGCCCTGGGTGAGCTTCCCGCCGCCGCCATCGTCGGCCGCCCGGTCGCCTTCGCCGGCGCCCAGCCCGACGAGCGCCTGGCGATCGAGCGCTATCAGCGGGCGCTGGAGCGGCTCGGCTTTTCGGAGATCCGCTATGTTCTAGAGCCGGCCGCCGCGGCGTTCTTCTTCGCCAGGCGCCTGGAGCGTTCGGCGACCGTGCTCGTCGGCGACTTCGGAGGCGGCACCAGCGACTTCTCCATCCTCCGCTTCGAGAGGACCGGCGCGGAGATCCGGGCCCAGCCGATGGGCGCCTCGGGCGTTCCGCTGGCCGGCGACGCCTTCGACTTCCGGATCATCGACCATCTGGTGTCGCCCGAGCTCGGCAAGGGCTCGAGCTACAGCGTCTTTGGAAAGGTCCTGCCGACGCCCGCCCGCTGGTACGCCGCCTTCGCCAGGTGGGAGCAGCTGGCCCTCCTCGCCGCCTCCGCCGACATG
>JBOHLG010000044.1:0-16819 GCA_050729515.1 Caulobacteraceae bacterium | reverse complement strand
GCTGTGGTGGGGGTGGTCAACTGCATGCCAGTGTTCATCGCCAGCGATCCGGCGTGGGAACGCCGCTTCGCCGAGCGCGGGATCCCGATCGTGGGGGACGACATTAAGGCCCAGTTCGGCGCCACGATCGTCCACCGCACCCTCACCAATCTGATGCGCCAGAGGGGCGTGCGGCTCGATCGGACCTATCAGCTCAACGTCGGCGGGAACACCGACTTCCTCAATATGATCGACCGCACGCGCCTGGCCTCCAAGAAGGTCTCCAAGACCGAGGCCGTGCAGTCGGTGATGGCCGCGCGGCTGGCCGACGATAACATCCATGTCGGTCCCAGCGACTATGTTCCCTGGCTCAACGACAACAAGCTCTGCTTCTTGCGGTTGGAGGGCGCGCTCTTCGGCAATGTGCCTATGAACATCGAGGTCAGGCTCTCGGTCGAGGATTCGCCCAATTCGGCCGGCGTGGTGATCGACGCCATCCGCTGCTGCAAGCTGGCGATCGACCGAGGCGATGACGGCGCGCTCATCGGTCCTTCCGCCTTTTTCTGCAAACATCCGCCAGAGCAGTTCACCGATGACGAGGCCCAGAGGAAGACTGAGGCCTTCATCGCCAAGAAGGCGCGCGTCGGCGCCAAAGCCACGGCGCCTTGAGGTGAAGGGCCTCATCGTTGCGGCCGGACAGGGGACCCGGATCCGGGACATCGCCGCTTCCAAGCCCTTGGCGCTGGTGAGCGGGGTGCCGCTCATCGAAAGGGTGATCGGCCAGGCAATCCAGGGAGGGCTCCGGGCCTTCGTCGTGGTCACCGGATACCAGGGTGAGCGCCTGGAATCCTTCCTCAAGGGGCTCTCGGGCCGTCTCGAGGTCCCGATCGAGATCGTGAGCAATCCGGACTTCACAAGGGCCAACGGATGGTCGGTCGTCGCCGCCGAACCTCTGCTCGGTGAGCATTTCGTGCTCCTGATGGCTGATCACCTCTTCGATCCGGCGCTGGTGGCCGATCTCCTCGCAGCCGGTCCGAAGCGGGAGGGTGTGATCCTGGCGGTCGATCGGCGGCTCGCTAACCCGCTGGTCGATCTTTCCGACGTCACCCGGGTGGAGACCCTCGCCGACGGCCGCATCCGGCGAATCGGCAAGCTCATCGAACCCTATGATGCCTTCGACACCGGCGTCTTCCTGGCTTCAAAGGCGCTTATTTCGGCGATTCGCCGGAGCGCCGAGGAGCACGGCGATGGAGGAATTTCAGGAGGTATGAACCGCCTCGCGCAGCGCGGAGCGGCCTGGGTGTTCGATATCGGCGAGCGGTTCTGGCTGGATGTGGACGATGCGGTCGCCCACGGCCAGGCCGAGCGAGTCATCGCCTGATGCTCCGATAGGGGCCAATCTTTCAGTGAAGGCCGGCGTGCGCGTAGATCGCCTCGATCGATGTCATGTTGGCGATCGCATCCTCACCGCCCGTGATCGGCGCCGCTCCTCCGCGCAGGACCGCGATGACATGATCGAGCTGGGCGGCGTAACTGGTGGGCCCGTCAGTCGGCTGGGGCGCCGGCCCCTCCCCAAGGTCGAGGGTGAACCGGCAGCCGAGCTGGGGCGCGACGAAGTTGACGATCTCGAGGCGACCGCGCTGGCCTTCAACGATCAGCCTCGCCGTGGGTCGCTCGACGTTCATGGCGCAGGCAAGGGACGCCTGAAGCCCGCTCTCAAAGCCGAGCACGGCAGTTGTTTCTGCATCGACACCCCGCTCGATTTGGCAGTTGGCCGCGATCACGTGTGGCTCGCCGCAGAGGGTCCGCAAGGCGTGCAGGCAATAGCAACCGAGATCCATCAGCGCTCCTCCTCCGAGCTCCCGTCGCCAGCGGATTTCGTCCGGCCGAAAGGGGATCGGCGCGTTGAACGTAGCCTCGGCGCGCGCGAGGCGGCCCAACCCGCCTTCAGAGACGACCCGAAAGGCTCTCTTCAGAACCGGATGGAAGCGATAGTGGAAGGCTTCGAGGAGAGGCCGGCCGTTCGCCCGCGAGGCCTCGACCATGGCCCTGGCCTCCGCGGCATTCAGGGCGAATGGCTTCTCACAAAGCACCGCCTTGCCGGCTTCGAGGGCGCGGATCGACCACTCCGCATGAGCGCCGGCGTGCAGGGCCACATAGACGAGCTCGACATCCTCTCGCGCAATCAGTTCGGCATAGTCTGACGCGACATGGGGGATGGAGTGAGCATCCGCGAAGGCGCGACCGCGCGCCGGGTCGCGGGCGGCGAGTGCGACGACTTCGACGTCCATGCGTTCGTGGGCCGGCGAGATCACGGCGGCGGGAGCGATCCTGGCGGCGCCGAGGATGCCGAGCTTCACGGGCGCCTGGACGCCGCTGCGGGAGGCCTCGCGCTTCACCGCGGATCTCCGGACCCGCTCAGGCGGTCGCCGCGATTGGGATGCTGGAGGCGGCCTCGGCGAGGAAAAGCCGGGTGTAGGACCCCACCATCGATTCCAGGCTAAAGCGCGTCGCGCGGCGGAGGCCATTCCGGGCCAGGTTCGAGGCGAACTCCGGAGTCTCGAGCAACCGATCGATTGCAGAGGCGATGGCGGCGGCGTCCTGCGGCGGCACGACGAGGCCGCTCTTTCCATGCTCGACCACTTCGCTTGGACCGTAATCGCAGGCCGTGACGACAGCTGGCGTCCCACAGGCCAGGGCCTCGGCGACCACGCTTGGGAATCCTTCCCATCGCGAGGGCAGCACGAAGAGGCGCGATCTCGCCAACCAAGCCCAGGGATTTGACTGGAATCCTGGAAACTTCACGCGGTCGGCGATGCCGAGGCTCGCGGCTTGCCGCCTCAGGTCGTGTTCGAGGCTGCCGCGGCCGAGGATGACGAGGTCCATGTCGCGCGCCGCGCGGCTGGCGGCGAAGGCTTCGATCAGGAGATCGTGGCCCTTCTGGAATTCCAACCGGCCGGCCGTGACGATGAATTCCCGCGGCGGGGGATGGCGCAGGGGTTCAGCGGCCTTGCCGACGATCTTGGCGAGGTCCACCGGATTGTGGATCACCTTGACGCGGGCAGGATTGAGGTCGAGCGCCTTCTCGAGTCCCTGGGCCATCTCGTGGGAATTGGCGAGAAAGCAGTCCGCACTCCGATAGCAGCGGCGGGTGAGCCCCTTCATCAGGGCCCGGCCTGTCGGACTGGCCAGCTCATCGTCGATCACCGCATCGGTATTGTTGCCTTCGCGGGCGATCCACCTTGGTCGCTCCGGCCCCATGCCCTTGACCACGAAATAGGTGATGACGCTGATTCCCTTGAGGAAGCTCATCACCACCTGGGGTCGGCTCGCGCGGATCATGCTTCTGATGTTGGCCGATCCGAGGAAGATTCCGGCTAGGAGCTTGCGGGGTCGATAGAAGGCCGAGTTGTGGCCCTCGAACGAGAGCAGATCCTCGCCGATCGGCGAGGATTCGATGCGGCTGTGATCCTCCGCCTCGGCGAGGAATGGTCCGGACCGGTTGAGCAGCCCCATCCGCACGTCCAGGAGGTCCGGATCGCAGCGGTTGAGAAGGTGCACCGCCACCCGCTCCGCTCCGCCGCCATTGAGGGATGAGAGCAGAAGCATGACGCGCACCGGCTCGTTCATGCTATCTCCCCACCGCCCCCGATTCCCCTTGTCGGGGCTCGCCGGTTCTAGCCGCGGTTGGCGGCCAGGGGCAACGGGGATGTTCTCCAAGGACGCCGGGAGGGCGAAGTGGCGCTGGAGATGGCTTGATCGGTTTTGAGCTCCTCGTCGGGTCCGAGGCGTTCTGGGAGAGAGCCGAGCGCGATATCGCCTCCGCCCGACACCGCCTTTTTGTCCAGGCCATGAGCTTCGAAGGCGACCGCGCCGGCCTGAAGGTCGCCGCCGCCATCGCCGCCTCGCGCGCAAGCGAGAGGAGGGTGCTGGTGGACGCCTATTCGACCCTCGTGCTTTCCGATCGCTTCGTCCTCGCCCCGGCGAGTCTCCTTGATCCCGCCGCCCGGGCCGAGTCCCGGGCCACCCGGGCCATGTTCGCGCACCTGCGAAACGCCGGCGTGAAGGTCCGCCTCACCAATCCGGTGGGGCCGTTCCTCTGGCGCTATCCGGCGCGCAATCACAGGAAGCTCATCCTCGCCGATGACGTCGTCCATCTGGGCGGGATCAACTTCAGCGACCACAACTTCACCTGGGCCGACTTCATGCTGCGGATCGAGGGGTCGGGTCCGGCCGACTTCCTGGCCAGCGACTTCTCCCGGGCTTACGACTCCCGGTCGCAACGCGCCCAGGCCTGCTTCGGGCCGCTTCGCCTCCTCGCTCTGGATGGCCGCACTAACGCCGAGGCCTTTTCGGAGGTAATCGCGCTCATCGAGGCGGCGGCGAGTGAGATCACCGTGATGAGCCCCTATCTCACCTTTCCCTTCATCGCGCCGCTGAGCCGGGCGGCGGCGAGGGGGGTGAGGGTACGCCTCATCACCCCTTCGGCTAACAACAAGCCCCTGGTGCGCGACGCCCTGCTCTTCGCGGCCGCTAAGGCCGGTTTCGAGACCTGGCTGACGCCCGGCATGAGCCACTTCAAGGGCCTTCTCCTCGATCGTCGGCTCGTCGTCCTCGGATCGGCCAACTTCGATTTCGTGAGTTGGTCCGCCGAGGAGGAGTTGATCGCGGTGATCGACGATGCCCCTCTCGCCCGCGCGTTCGAGGAACGAATCGTGGCGCCGGCCCTGGTCGAAGCGAGCCGTCCTTCGACCGGAACGGCCCGCGCCTTCTTAGGGCTCGCCGACGAAGGGCTTCTCCGCCTCGCCTCCCTCGTCGCTCTGGCGGCGCGCGGCTCCAAGCGCGGGTCGGTGGATTGGCCGCCTTAGGACGCGGATCGAGGTCTGCGCCACATTGGCCACAGCGTCGGCCCGTCAGGGATGACGATCTCGCCGGTCACTTCGAAGCCGAAGCTCTGGTAGATGGGGATGTTGGTCTCTTTACTGGATTCCAGATAGGCAGGCGCGCCCGAGGCGTCCGCGGCGGCGAGTTGGCGGCGGATGACGACGCCGCCAAAGCCCTTGCCCTGCTTGTCGGGATCGGCGCCCAGGACTTGCAAATAGAAGTGCGGTTCGTGCGGGTGGCGTTCCTCGACATAGTCCAGGGCCGCGGTCGCCCGACGCACACCAAAGCCGAAGACGCCGATCAGCGCTGGCGCGCTTCGGAGTAGCTGCCAGGGCGTCACGCGCCAGGCCCGCGGCGGGCGCCACAACGCCACGGCCTCGCACCGGTGCGTGACATCGCAGCCGCCGTGAGGAAGGGCGAGCTTGAAGAGAAGGCTGAACAGAGCCGGCGACTTCGCCGCGCGGCGCCTCTCATCTGGCAGGAGGAAGGAGATCATGGGGTCGTCCATGAACGCCCGCGAAAGCGTACGGGCGACGGCATTCCGGTCGGCCCAGACGGCGGGTCTCGCCCTCGATCCGACTTCCTTGGCCGTGGGGCCTTCAGCCATCCCGACCTCTATGCCGCCAAGCCTGGAGCCGCCTTCTGAGGCGATCGCCAGGCGTCGAGGAAGCTCGCCTGATGGACGCAGCTCACCGTGCAGAAGGGCGCGCAGGGTTTGGCCTGGCCATAGGCGCGCTCGATGTCCTCGACACCGTACTCGCGAAGAGGAATCCCCGGAAATCCACGCTGCTGGGAGCAGTAGTGCACCTTGCCCTCCTCGCAGATGTAGAGGTAACGCGCCCCTGCCCGGCAGCGCCAGGCGTTGGGCCTACCGGCGATGAGGTTCCTCTGGAACATCCAGTAATTGAGTCGGTGGGTGAAGGGACTCCTGGACCGCAGAGCGGCGTAAACCTCCCGCTGGCTCCTCGACAGGGGCGTAAGGGTCCCGTTCTCGTCGTGGAGGACGCCTATTGTGTGGGAAAATCCGTGTGCGCGCGCCGCGGCGGCGACTTCGACGGCGTCTCTCGTCCGCTCCTCGGAGACGCCTAGAACCGAATTGATGTTGACGTGGAATGAGGCGTGTTCGGCGAGTAGCCTCAACTTGCCACGGAGTGACTTGAGCGCCTTCTTCGAGATCTCATCGGGGCGCACCCCATCGATCGAGATCTGGAGTTCCTGAAGACCCGCATGGTTGAGCGCCTCGATGCGCGAGCGGGTCAGGAGGAAGCCGTTGGTGATGAGAGTGGCGATCATGCCGGTTTCACGGATGCGGCGAACGATCTCGACAACGCCCGGGTGTGTGAGGGGCTCGCCGCCGGTCAGGGTGACGATCTGGGTCTGAAGCGCAGCCAGGGCCTCGATGCGCTCCAGAAGCGCGGCCTCCTCGACCGGCTTCGAGACCTTGTCGTACTCACTGCAATAGGCGCACTCGAGGTTGCAATAACGGGTCACCACGAGGTGGGCCAGGAGCGGCCGCCGCTTGGAGGCCACGACCCGCGCCGCCATCGCCAGCGCCTCGCCGAGGCCCACGCCGCTCACTTTGCCCGCCCGCCCATCGGATTCTCCGGCAACCCCCGCCCGCTACATGGCTCGATCCCGCCTGGATGTCACGCGCCCTCTCGACGCCTGAACGGTCCGCCTCAGCGATGCTCGAGCCGGATGCGGATCGCCGTCTCGCCATGATGGGCAGTAAATTTCACTGAGTCATACGAGGGTTGCGAAAAGAGGATCCTCGGATCGTCGGAGAATCCGAACGGTTCGAAGTGGCCGAAGATCTTGTGGTCCCATCGGTGGTTGGAGTTTTCGTCTTGATAGATGGCCACCGCGTAATTCCCTTCGCCAGGCAGAAAGATGCACATGCGCGTCTCCGGTGCGTGAGCGGGGACCGACCAGACCCTGAGGGCGCCGTTCTTGACGAGGAACTGGCTGGGATCTCCTGGATAAAGGGAGGCGGTCATCAGGCCCTGATTGGAGCGGACGTTCTCGACCTCGAGGATCAAGCGGTCCCGCCCGGGGGTTCCTTCGCAGGCCATGGCGGCGGGACCGAACGCTGCGGCGAGGATCGCTCCAGCGCCCAGGATGAGGATCGAACCCGCGGTCCTCACCGCTTCGGCCCTCGTGAGGCGAGCGCCGCCATAAGACGGAAGGGAGAGGATTCGCCGCCAGGATCAGGTCCGCCGCGATACTCTCGGTAGAGCGAGGCGACATTGACCGCGAGGCGTTCGGCGTCGCCCCAGGAGGCGAAGTCGCCAAGCGCCATGTCGAGAACGGCGTCCTCGGCCGCCATGCCCGCCTCGAAACGCGATCGCGCTTCGCCGTCGATGTAGCGGAGATAGTCCTGCACCCGCCTCACACCCCTCTCGTCGGTGATCGGGCCATGGCCGGGGACGATGACCTGCGGCGCGAGCGAGCAGATGAGATCGCAGGCTCTGAGCCAGTTGGAGACTGGCCCTGCCCAGATGAGAGGCGTTCCGTCGATGAAGAGGATGTCGCCGGTGAAGACGATTCCAGCCTCCCGGTCGTGGACGATGACGTCTCCGGCAGTGTGGGCCGGTCCGACCTCGTAGAGATCGACGGTCCTTGCGCCGACACTGACGGAAAGGGCGCCGCTGAAGGTCTCCGTTGGGACTCTGGGGGCCGCGTTTTCGAAATCAAAAGCCCCGAAGATGCGTTCGAGATAGGCCCCGGTCCTGCCGAGCTCGTCGGTCCGCCGCATCAGGGCGGCGAGGGCGCCAGGCGTCTGATCTTCCATCTCCGCGGCGCTCGCCTTCGAAGCGATAATCCGCGCCTGGGCGACGAGGCCATTGCCAAAGGTGTGGTCGCCGTTGGCGTGGGTATTGACGAGGATGTCGATCTCGTCCGCCGCCACCCCGACGGCGCGATCCATGGCGGTGAGCATCTCGGCCGTGAGGCGTGCATCGAAAAGGGTGTCGATGAGGAGCGCTTCGTCGCCATCGGCGATGAGCCCTGCGTTCGACCAGCCCCAGCCGCCGTCAGGCTGCAGCCAGGCCCAGACCCCCTCGCCAAGGTCATGAAGGCCCTTGCGATAGGTCCAGCGCGGCTCACTCGCGGAGCGGACGATCTTCGCGTCCGTCACGCGGCGCCCCGACGGGCGAGGAAGGTGGAGATGCCCTCCCGGGCCGAAGGGAAGGCGAGGTTGTCCGCCATTGCTTCCTCGGCCGCCGCATAGGCCGTCTCGACGCCCATCTCGATCTGCCGGCGGAAGAGCGATTTTCCGAGCGCGACGGCCTTGGGATCCTTGGCGGCGATCTGAAGCGCCGTCTCCTTCACTAGTTTCGGGAGATCCGCGGCGCTCGCCTGGCGGTTGATCAGGCCCACGGCCTGCGCCTCCGCGGCGGTGATGAAGCGGCCGGTGAGCAGCATTTCCAGAGCCTGTTTGCGCCCGACCATCCTGGAGAGCGCCACGGACGGCGTGGAGCAGAAGAGGCCAAGATTGATCCCCGAGACGGCGAAGGTCGCGGAGGTCGCTGCATAGGCGAGATCGCAACTGGCTGCGAGTTGGCAGCCGGCCGCCACCGCCGCCCCGGCGATCTCGGCGATGACCGGCTTTTTGGACGCGCCGATGGCGAGCATGAGGCGGCTGCAGCGGTGGAAGAGCGCGGACTGGCGGGCCCGGTCTTCGTCTGATACGAGTTCCGAAAGATCATGCCCGGCCGAAAAGACCCGACCTTGGGCGGCGAGGACGATGACCCGCGCCTGGGCCTCCTCGTCCGCCCAGGCCAGGGCGGCCAGAAGCGCCTCGATCATCGCCAGGGAAAGGACGTTTGCGCGTCCCGGATCGTTCATCACGATGCGAGCGATCGGCCCCTCGACGCGTCGGATCACGAGATCGGCTCGGGAGGCGTTCATGGCGGCGGATAACGCCAGCGGCTCGCTCAGAGGTCAAGCCGCAGCGTCGCCACCTTGGGGCGCCGGCCGGTGGCGCGCGGACAGAGATTGCAACATAAGAGGATCATGGGCCCAACTCTCGACGAGGCGCGCGCGCTGGACGCCGCTGATCCCCTGGCGAGCTTTCGAGACCGATTTTCGCTGCCCAAGGGCGTCATCTACCTCGACGGCAACTCACTCGGACCTCCTCCCACAAAAACGAGAGAGCGGATCGGCAAAGTCATTTCCGGTGAATGGGGCGAGGGCCTGATCGGGAGCTGGGAGAAGGCTGGCTGGATCGCGGCGCCGGCGCGGATCGGGGCCAAGATCGCCCCTCTGGTGGGGGCGTCGGCCCACGAGGTGATCGTCGGCGATTCGACCTCGGTGAACCTCTTCAAACTGATGGCCGCGACCCTGGCGGCGCAGCCGGAGAGGCGCACCGTTCTCATCGAAGCCGACGATTTTCCGACCGACCTCTACCTCGCCCGCGGCGTCGCCGGCTTCGCGCCAGACGCACGGTTGAAAATCGCCCCTCCCGGCGGCCTCTGCGAGTTTCTCGGCCCCGACATCGCCATCGCGGTCCTCAGTCATGTCCACTACAAGACCGCCGAAAGGCGCGACATGGCGGCGATCTCGAGGGCGGCCCGCGACTGTGGCGCCTTCATGCTCTGGGACCTCAGCCATAGCGTCGGGGCCGTGAGGATCGATCTTCACGGGGCTGGCGCCGACCTTGCGGTTGGTTGCGGCTACAAGCACCTGAACGGCGGACCGGGCGCGCCCGCCTTCCTCTTTGTCGCCGAGCGTCATCAGGCGAGGCTCGAAAATCCGCTCTCCGGTTGGATGGGCCACGCCGATCCGTTCGCCTTTGCGCCGGAATATCGGGCGGCGAAGGGGATCGCGCGCTTCCTCGTCGGCACTCCGCCCATCCTGGGGCTTTCCGCGCTGGAAGCCGGAGTCGAGATCGTTTCGGAAGCCGGCGCCGCGGCCATCGAGGCCAAGGCGGCGCGCCTTTTCGAATTCCTCGCCGCCTGCGCTGCTTCGCGCCTCGCTTGTTTCGACCTCACGATCATCGGGCCTTCTGAAGCGGAGCGGCGCGGTGGACATGTCTGCCTTCGCCATCCCGACGCCGGCAGGCTCATCGCGCTCCTTGCCGAGCGAGGGGTCATCGGCGATTTCCGCCCGCCCGATCTTGCCCGTCTCGGTCTTTCGCCGCTCTTCCTTTCCTTCGAGGGGCTCTGGCGCGCCATGGAGATTCTGGCTGAGATACTCGAAGCGCGAATGGCGAGCGCCGGCGCTCAACTGGATGCTTCGGCGTGAACGTCTGGTTCTTGGGGATAGCCGGGGCGGGCATGAGCGCGCTGGCCTCGGTGCTCGCCTCCAAGGGCCATGTCGTCTCAGGCTCTGACGAGGGTGTCTTTCCTCCGGTGACGACCTATCTGGACCGCGCCGGGATCGGCTGGCGCGACGGCTTCGATGCCAAACGCCTGCCCCAAAGGATCGATGCGGCGATCATCGGCTCGAGCGCCAAGCTTCATCTCACGGACAACCCGGAGCTAGCCGAACTCGTCGGCCGTGGGGTTCCGCGATTCGGCTTCGCCGAGTTCCTCGGCCGTGAAATCGAGGATCGCTTCCGGATCGTCGTCGCCGGCAGCTTCGGAAAATCGACTCTGACGGCGCTTCTTGCGCATCTGCTCATCGCGGCCGGGCGCGATCCCGGCTGGTTCGTGGGCGCGGTTCCGCTCGATCTTCCCCGCACCGGCTGGTGGGGCGCCGACCCCGAGTTCGTCGTCGAAGGTGACGAGTACATTTCCGGATCTGATGATCGGCGCTCAAAGTTCCTGCACTATCATCCCAGCGCCCTCATCCTGACGTCGATCGTCCACGATCATCTCAACGTCTTTCCGACCATGGCCGAGTACGAGGCCCCCTTCGCCGAACTGATGGGCGAGCTCCCCCCCGGCGCTCCGCTCGTCTGCGCCCGCGGGTTTGAGCCGATCGAGCGTCTGGTCAGGGGCCGGGAGGTGATCTGGTACGGGCAGGGGCCAGGCGAGGGTTATTCATGCGAGAAGATCGAAATCGGAGAGGTGACCCGCTTCACCCTCTCCAGCCCGCGAGGCCTGCGGATCGCGCTGGCCACCCCGCTCCTTGGCCTCCACAACCTCGACAACGTCACCGGCGCCGCCGCCTTTCTCCTCGAACGAGCGCTGATCGATCCCGACCAGCTTCGCTCGGGCGTGGCCTCGTTCAGGGGCATCGAGCGGCGCCTCGATCGTAAGACGAAGGTCTCGCCGACGCCGGTCTATGAAGGCTTCGGGTCATCCTACGAAAAGGCGCGCTCGGCCATTGAGGCAATTCTTCTGCATTTTCCCCATCGCCCCGCCGTAGTTGTTTTCGAGCCGCACACCTTCAGCTGGCGGAGCCGAGCCGCTCTTTCCTGGTACGATCAGGTCTTCGCGGGGGTGGACAAGGTTCTTCTGCTGCCGCCGCCCACTCACGGCGCAGGCGAGGACCAGCTCTCGCAGGCCGAGATCGCAGGCCGCATCCGCGCCTCGGGCGTGACGACGATCGAAGCCGGCGGGGGCGCGGACGTCCTTTCCGAACTCGACTCGAGCCTTGACGGCGACGAGGTGATCCTTCTTCTCTCCTCTGGGCCTCTGGCCGGACTCTCCGCCACTCTACCCGCCGCGCTCGATCGACGAAGCTGGGCGAAAAAGGCCTCATGACTGTGAAGCTCGATGATCCCGACCTTCTTCGCGCCGACGCTTTCGTCGCCGGGGAGTGGCGTCCGGCCCGATCAGGAGCCCGCTTCCCCATTCAGAATCCGGCCAGCGGTGAAATCCTCGCCGAGGTCGCCGATCTCTCTGGCCCCGAGGCCGCCGAGGCGATCGAGGCCGCGTCGCGCGCTTTTCCCGCCTGGCGGAGCCTCACCGCCAAGGCGCGGTCCGAGGCCCTGCATCGGTGGAGCGGGCTTATTCTCTCCGCAAAGGAGGACCTCGCCCGCCTGATGACCGCCGAGCAGGGAAAGCCGCTCGCCGAGACGCGGGGCGAGGTCGCCTACGGCGCGGCGTTC
Organism: Caulobacteraceae bacterium; assembly: GCA_050729515.1. GTDB lineage: Bacteria > Pseudomonadota > Alphaproteobacteria > Caulobacterales > Caulobacteraceae > Acaudatibacter. Next base: position 4,959 of record JBOHLG010000044.1, on the reverse strand, counting down.
ATCGATTGGTTCGCCGAGGAGGCTCGCCGCATCTACGGCGATGTCATTCCGAGCCACAAGGACGGCGCGCGCATCCTGGTCCTCAAACAGGCCGTTGGCGTGGTGGGCGCGGTGACGCCATGGAACTTTCCCAACGCCATGATCACCCGCAAGGCCGCGCCGGCGCTGGCGGCCGGCTGCGTCTTCCTGGTCAAGCCCGCCGAGGAGACGCCGCTTTCCGCGCTGGCCCTGGCCGAACTTTCCCGCCGCGCCGGGCTTCCGGCGGGCGTGTTCAATGTCCTTCCTTCCACCCGGGCCCAGGAGGTCGGTGCCGAGCTCACCGGCCATCCGCTCGTCGCCAAGTTCTCCTTCACCGGCTCCACGGCGGTGGGGAAGAAGCTGATGGCGCAGTGCGCCGCGGGCGTGAAGAAGGTTTCTCTCGAGCTCGGCGGCAACGCTCCCTTCATCGTCTTCGATGACGCCAACCTCGAAGCGGCGGTGGCGGGGGCCATGGTCTCGAAGTACCGGAACATGGGCCAGACCTGCGTGTGCGCCAACCGCTTCCTGGTCCAGGAGAATGTCTACGACGCGTTCGCCGGCCTCCTCGAGGAGAGAGTGGCCGGGATGAGGGTCGGCGACGGGGCTGAGGAGGGTATCGAACAGGGCCCGCTGATCAGTGAGGAGGCGGTGCGCAAGGTCGAACGTCTGATCGCGGAGGCCGTCTCGAAAGGCGCGCGGGTGCGGCTGGGCGGACACCGCCATTCGCTGGGCGGCACCTTTTTCGAGCCCACGGTGGTCTCCGATGTCGCGCCCGACATGGCGATCGCCCAGGAGGAGATCTTTGGCCCGGTCGCCACGCTCACCAGCTTCACCGATGAAGACGAGGCGGTCGCCCTGGCCAACGCCACGCCCTATGGCTTGGCGGCCTATTTCTACTCGCGGGATATCGGCCGGATTTTCCGAGTGGCCGAGGCCCTCGAGTACGGAATGGTGGCGGTGAACGACGGCCTGCTCTCCACCGAGGTCGCGCCTTTCGGCGGGGTCAAGCAATCGGGCCTCGGCCGGGAAGGCTCCAAATACGGCATCGAGGAGTACCTGGAGGTCAAGTATGTCCTTCTGGGGGGCCTTTAGCGGGGCGGCGTCTTCACCATTTTCGGCGACGAAGGGGCAACCCCGCAGATCGACACTCGGGGGTCGTGGGCGACATCCTTGCCAGTTTCCTCTCTTTGTTTGTCGCCGCCTGCACTCAGGGCGGATCGGCGAAGAACGTGGCCGCCGTGAGCCGGACCGCCGCCCAGGACGCCGGCGCCGAAGCGAAGATCGCGGTCTCCGGAGCGGCGGCGAGTGCGGGCGCCGAGCTGAAGAAGACAGGTTCGACGATTGTGCAGGAGGGCCGGAAGATCTCAGGAGATTGAGGCGGGATTCTCGGCGAAGATCGCTCGCCGCCAGGCGCGTTGGCGCGCCTTTGCCTCGTCCGCGCCGATCTGGGGCTCGAAGAGGCGATCGTATCGGCAAAATCGGGCGGCGTCGGCTTGGGTCAGGAGGCCGCCGCCAAGGCCGGCCGCCAGAGCCGCCCCCAAAAGCGTCGCCTCGCGCTCCGCGTGCCGCTTCACCGGCAAGACGAGGGCGTCGGCGAGCGATTGGAGCAGGGTTTCGTTGGCGCAAAGGCCGCCATCGACACCCAGGGCCGAGGGAAGTGGGTGCTCGGCCAGGCGAAAGAGCGCCTCAGTCATGTCGCGGATCGTCAAGGCGACACCCTCGATCGCGGCCCGGGCGATCTCGCCGCGCCCGGCCGAGGAGGTCAGGCCGACAAGCGCGCCGGCGCGGGAGGGGTCGGGCCTGGGCGCGCCAAGACCGCTGAGCGCCGGCAGAAAGGCGACGCCGGCCGAGGAGGCCGTCGAAGCGGCGAGCGCTTCGAATTTCGCCGGGCTGATCCGGCCCATGAGGGTGCGCAGCCAATCGAGCGCGGAGCCGGCCGCCGGGGCCATAGCCTCGATCGACCAGCTCGTGTTGCCGGCGACTCGCGAAACGATGAAGGGGGGCATGGCCGGATCTTTGGAGATCGCCTTCTCGCCGGTGGGGATGTCGAGGCAGGCCGCCGTCCCCAAAGTGAGTTTGGCGGCCCCTCCGTGGGCGAGGAGCGCGGCCTGCTGATCGGCTATCACCGCTGAGATCGCGACCTCGGCGCCCAGAACGCGCGGATCGGCGCGGGCGAGTTCGCCCCACGTCTCCCTCAGCGCCGGGAACATCGCCTCCTCGAGGCCCTGGCGGGCCATGAGTTTTCGGTTCCAGCCGCCGGCGAAGAGATCCAGGTAGCCGCTCGGCCAAGCCTGGCTCCAGTCCGTGAGATGGGCGCTCCCGCCCGACAGTTTCCAGATCAGGAAGGAATCGACGCCGCCATAGGCGATCCGCCGACCGGGCGCCGCATCCTTGGCCAACCGCTCAAGCTTGGCGGCTGCCTGCTGCGGGGCCATCAGAAACCCTTCGCCACGCAGCTTAGCCGCCTCGCCGATCCCGCGAAGATCGCTCCACAGCACCATCGGGGAGAGCGGAGCGCCCGTGATGCGATCCCAGAGCACGATGCTCGTCCTCTGGCTTGCGATTCCGATCGCGGCGAGATCGGCGGCGCCGACCCGGGCGCTTCTGAGCGAGCGCCCGATCACGGCCTGCGCGGCCCTCCAGACGCGCTCTGGGTCCTGCTCGGCGCGGCCGGGCGCGGGCGCTGAAGTGGCGAGCGCCGCCTTGGCGATGGCGAGGATTTCGCCCTGCGGCGAGACCACGGCGGCGCGCACGCTGGTCGTGCCTGCGTCGAGCGCCAGGATCAACTCAGCCATCGCCGATCAGCACGCCCGGATTCATGATCCCGGCGGGATCGAGCGTCTTCTTGACTGCAGATAGGACTTCGGCCCCCGTCTTTCCGAGTTCGTGGGCGAGCCAGGGGCGACGGACTCGTCCGATGCCGTGATGGTGGGAGATCGAGCCCCCGAGACGAAGGGTCGCCTCCAGGATCCGACGCCAGGCTTCGTCATAGGTCGGCCTCATGGCCTGCGGCGCGCGGGTGAAGGCGAAGGTGAAATAGAGGTTGAGGCCGCTCCGATAGACGTGGGAGCTGTGGGCCGAGGCGGCGAGGCAGCCCTCCATCTCCTGAAGGGATCTGGTCGCCTCATCGTAGAGCTGGCCGATCGCGCTCCAGGTCGCGCTCACCTCGACGGTGTCGGCGACGATGCCGCGATCAAGGAGGTCGCCCCACGAGGGGACCTCATTGCGATGGTCGAGCCAGTGCTGGCCGAACTCGAGGTCCGCAGGCGCGATCCCCAGCCCTTTGGCCAGTGCAACGATCTCCGTCGCCTCGACCGAAACCAGGCTCGAGGGTCCCTCGTGGACAAGGAGGATCAGACAACCGTCGCCCGAGGTTCCAGTCGCACGCTCCAACCGCCGGCTTTCACGCTCGTCGTACTGCCGCATGACCGGTGGGCGCCACCCGGCCTGGACGATCTCCCGCTGAAAGGCGAAGCCGAGCTCCATCGAGCTGGCGCGCCAAGCCGAAAGCCGCCTGGATTGAGCGGTGCGACGCAGAAAGAGCGTCGCGGCGGTGATCACGCCCAGGGCGCCTTCGCTTCCGAGCATGAGATGACGAAGGTCCGGTCCGGCCGATGCGCGCGGCCCGCGCCCGAAGCGGACCAGGCGGCCCGACGGGAGCACCGCCTCGATCTCGGCGGCGATCTCCTCAATGCCGCCGTAGGCTGTCGAGAATTGCCCGATGGCACGGGTCGCGATCCAGCCTCCGACGCTGCTCACCGCCACTGATTGGGGCCAGTGGCCGATGGTGAGTCCGCGATGGGCGACCGCGTCTTCGGCGGCAAGACCAATGCATCCGGCGTCGAAGCTGGCGAGGAGGTTGACCTCATCGATGAACCGCACCTTGTTCATCGCGCCCATGTCGCAGATGATCGCCTCGGGCGAGGCGAGGATTCCGCCGACCACGCCGCTTCCCGCTCCAAAGGGAATGACCGCGATCCGCTCGGCGGAGGCGAAAGCGAGGAGCTTCTGGACGTCCTCAACGCAGCAGGGTCGGACCACACAGGCGGGCGAAGGCGCGCCCCCGCCGAGATGATCGGCGATGGCGCTCGCCGCCCATTGGTCATGCCGGCGCGCCGAAAGCCTCGCCTCGTCGGTCTCGACGATCTCCGCTCCGAGGGCCTGGGCGAGGCGCTCGTCGAGGTTCATCGGGTCCGCACCGGAGCCGCGCGGACGCTCGCCATGTCCCGCTCATGGACTTGCCGGCAGGCTTCGATCTGGGCCGCGGTCTCCTCCTTCGACCAGGCGAGCAGGGGCGCCATCGCCTCCGCGGCCATGGCCAGGGCCCCCGTACCGGCGTCGAGATCGAACCAGGCCCGGCCGCTTCGGCGCACCCACCAGTCCTCGAGGCCGAGCGCCCCTTCGACGAGCACCGCACGCCGCCCCTCCGCCGCCGGGCCACCGCCTTCGGCGAGAAGCTCGCTCGCCTCGGTCCCATAGAGGCGCGCAAGGCGGTCCGCCTCGCCGCCATCCAGACTTAACCGGGCGAGCTCAGCAAGGATCGTCGAAAACTCCCGCTCGCCGCCCGGGAGAGGGGCGGTGGCGGTGCGACATCTGGTTGTTCGGCGACTGAGAATCGCCTCCACCTGATCGACCACCCGTTCAGCCATGGCGCGATAGGCGGTGAGCTTCCCGCCAGCGATGGAGAGCATCCCGCCAGGGCCGCGAAGAAGCTCGTCCTTTCGGGAGATTTCAGAGGGACTCCTGCCCGGCTGGGCGATGAGGGGCCTCGCCCCCGCCCAGACCGAAACGACGTCCTTGGGGCCGAGCGGCGGGATGGTGAGGTTCGCCGCCGCTGCCGCCAGAAGGTAGGCGACCTGATCCGGGTCGACCCTTGGCCATGCGTCCGGTCCGGGCGCGAAAATATCGGTGGTGCCGATGTAGCAGACCTCGTTCCTGGGC
>JBOHLG010000043.1:0-18798 GCA_050729515.1 Caulobacteraceae bacterium | reverse complement strand
GGGGTGGATCGATCGCTTCCTGCAGGAATACAGCCTCTCCAGCGAAGAAGGCGCGGCGCTCCTGGGCCTCGCCGAGGCCTATCTGCGCATTCCCGATCCCGGAACCGCCGACGCCCTCATCCGCGACAAGCTCGGCAGGGGCGACTGGCGAAGCCACCTGAAGACCGGATCGTTGGTCGTGAACAGCGCCACGCTTGGCCTCATCCTCGCCCACTCCCTGGCCGAAGCCTCTTCAGAGGCCGGGAGCCTGCGCTCGGTGCTGGCCAGGATCGGCGAGCCGGCGGTTCGCGCGGCGGTGGCCGGAGCGATGCAGAGGATGGGCGAAGCCTTCGTGCTCGGGCGCACCATCGATGAGGCGCTGGCCCGCGCCGATCGCGGGGCCAATCGCGGCTTCCGCCATTCCTTCGACATGCTGGGCGAGGCGGCTTGCACGGCGACCGACGCCGAAGCCTATTTCGAAGCCTATCTGGGCGCGGTGGCCGCCATGGGCCGGGAGAACGACGGCTCCGGCGACGTTCTCGGCGCCGACAGCATTTCGGTCAAGCTCTCGGCCCTGCATCCGCGCTACGAGCCCTTGAAGGCGAGGCGGGCGGTTCCGGAGCTCGCCGCGCGGCTGATCGAGCTTTCCCGCGCCGCCCGCAAAGCCGGGATCGGCCTGACCGTCGATGCGGAAGAGAGCGAGCGGCTGGAGATGAGCCTCGACATCATCGAGGCGGCGGCGCGCGATCCTTCCCTGGCGGGCTGGGAAGGCCTGGGGATGGCGGTCCAGGCCTATCAGCGCCGCGCCCTCAAGGTCATCGGCTGGGCCGCCGAGCTCGCCTCGGCCACCGGCCGGCGGCTGACGATCCGCCTGGTCAAGGGCGCCTATTGGGATAGCGAGATCAAGCGGGCGCAGGAGCGGGGCCTTTCCGGTTTCCCGGTCTTCACTCGCAAGGTTTTCACCGATGTCAGCTATCTCGCCTGTGCGCGGAGCCTCCTCGCCGAACGGCGGCTCTATCCCGCCTTTGCGACCCACAACGCCCTCACCGTGGCGAGCGTCCTTCACTGGGCCGGCGATGAGCGCGGCTTCGAGTTCCAGCGCCTGCACGGCATGGGCGAGGGCCTCTACAAGACCGTGATGGGCGAGCGCGGGTTGGCGGTACGCACCTACGCCCCGGTCGGCGGCTACCGCGAACTCCTCGCCTATCTGGTGCGCCGACTGCTTGAAAACGGAGCCAACTCGAGTTTCGTCCATCAGATCGCCGACCAACGTCGCAGCGACGAGGAGTTGCTCGCCGATCCGGTGGAGGAGGCGAGGGCGGTCGGTTTCGCGCCTCACCCGGCGATCCGCGCCCCGGCCGATCTCTTCGCCCCGGAGCGGCGCAATTCGCAGGGCCTCGATCTTTCCGATCAGGCCTTGGTGGCCGAGACGCTCGCGGCCATGGCCAAGAGCCTTCAGGCGCGCCAGAGCGCCGCTCCTCTCATCGCCGGCGCGCTCGCCCCGGGCCCGGCCCGCGTGATCGCCAGCCCGGCCGACCGGAGGCGGATCGTCGGCGAGGTTCGCGAAGCAAGCCCGCCGGAGGCGGCGCGCGCGGCGCAGGCCGCCTCGCTGGCCGCTCCGGGATGGAGCGCGCTCGACGTGGAGGCGCGCGTGGCCATTCTGGAGCGCCTCGCCGATCTCCTCGAAGCCAACCGAGCGCGCCTGATGGCCCTGCTCTGCGCCGAGGCCGGCAAGACGCTGGCCGATGCGGTGGGCGAAGTGCGCGAGGCGGTGGACTTCTGCCGCTACTATGCCGTCGAGGCGAGGCGGACCTTCGCGCGGATGCGCCTTCCTGGTCCGACCGGAGAGACCAATGAGCTGGCGCTGGCCGGTCGCGGCGTCTTCGCCTGCATCAGCCCGTGGAATTTTCCGCTTTCGATCTTCATCGGCCAGGTCGCCGCTGCGCTCGCCGCTGGCAATGCGGTGGTCGCCAAGAGCGCGCCCCAGACGCCGCTGACCGCCGCCGCCGCCGTCCGCCTGGCCCACGAGGCGGGCGTAGCACCGGCCGTGTTTTCGCTCCTAACCGGAGGCGCCGAGACGGGCGCCGCGCTCGTCGCCTCGCCCGCGATCGCCGGGGTCGTCTTCACCGGCTCGACGACCAGCGCCCGCAAGATCGCCAAAAGCCTCCTCGAGGATGAGAAAAGGCCGCTCGTCCCGCTGATCGCCGAAACCGGCGGAGTCAACGCCATGCTGGTCGACTCCACCGCCCTTCCCGAGCAGGTGGTCGCCGACGTGATCGCCTCGGCGTTCCTTTCCGCCGGCCAGAGGTGTTCGGCGCTGCGCCTCCTCCTCCTCCACGAGGATGCGGCCGCAAGGATCATCGAAATGCTCAAGGGCGCCATGGCCGAACTCGTCATTGGCGATCCGATGAAGGTCGAGACCGACGTCGGCCCGGTGATCGACGAAGAGGCGCGCGGCGCCCTCCTCGCCCATCTGGAGACATGGCGTGAGCGGATCCTCTATCGGACGCCGACGCCGGCGGGGCTCGAGGACGGCGTCTTCGTCGCCCCCGCCTTGATCGCTCTGGAGCGCATCGAGGACCTCGATCGCGAGGTCTTCGGCCCCATCCTCCATGTGGCGAGCTGGAGGCCGGGCGAGCTCGAAGGGACGCTCGATCGGGTGATGGCCCTCGGCTACGGCCTCACGATGGGCGTCCACAGCCGCATCGGCGCCGCGGCGGCCGCGGTGCGGGCGAGGGCCAGGGTGGGGAACCTCTACGTCAACCGGACAATGACCGGGGCTGTGGTCGGCGTCCAGCCGTTCGGCGGCGAGGGTCTTTCCGGCACCGGGCCGAAGGCCGGAGGCCCGCACTACCTCGCCCGCTTCGCGGTCGAGCGGACCTTCACCGTCGACACCACCTCGGCCGGCGGCAACGCCAGCCTGCTCAGCCTTGAAGGATGACCCCAATCAGAGCGCCAGGGAGAGATCCATGCTCATGGCGATTTTCGCGGCTCTAGTGGTGCTTGTCGCCGGCCCGCCCGCGGCGTCTGCGCCGCTCCTTCCCTCAACCAAGATCGGCGCGCCCGATCCCTTTGCGTGGCTGGAGGACGTCCATGGAGCTCGGGCCATGGCCTGGGTCAAAGCCCAGGACGCCAAAACCGCCAAGGTGCTGGAGAGCGATCCCCGTTATGAAGTCTTCCGCAAAGAGGCCTTGGCGATCTTCACCGCGCCCGAGCGGATTCCCGAGCCGGAGTTCTTGGGCGAGGACATCGCCAACTTCTGGCAGGACCGCGAGCACGAGCATGGGATCTGGCGCGTCGCCACCCTCCAATCCTACCGGAGCGCCGCGCCGCAATGGCGCATCCTTCTCGACCTCGACGCCCTCTCCAAGGCCGAAGGGCGCAATCTGATCTGGAAGGGCGCGGACTGCCTGCCGCCCGAGGACCGTCTGTGTCTGGTGCGTCTTTCCGACGGCGGCTCGGACGCGGTCGAACTTCGCGAATTCGACACTGACGAGGCGGCCTTCGTTCCGGGCGGCTTTCATTTCGCCACCGGCAAGCAGGACGCCGCCTGGATCGGCTCCGACGTGCTCCTTGTGGGACGGGACTGGGGACCGGGGACCCTCACCACCTCCGGCTATCCCTACATCGTCAAGAAGGTCCGTCGGGGCAAGCCGCTCTCGCAGGCGACGACCGTTTTCGAGGGAGAGCGGACCGACGTTCGGGTCTTTCCGCGCGTCCTTCGCGACAGTGCGGGCAAGGTGCGCGATGTCCTCATCGGCCGCTCGCCGAGCTTCTTTGAGACCCGCTGGTTCGAACTCACCCCGGACGGTCGCACGCGCAGCCTCGACATCCCCCTGAAGAACCGCCTGGTCGGCTGGTTCGGCGGACGGATCATCCTCCAGATCAACGAGGACTGGCCGGCCTCGGCGCAACACGGGGCGGTCCCGGCTGGGGACCTGGTCGCCTTCGATCCCAAGACCAGCGCGGTCGAGGTCGTCTTTCAGCCCCCGCATGCCGAGGCGGTGGACGCCGCTCGCATCACCGCCGACGGCGTGCTTGTCTCCTATCTTCACGACGTGGATGGGCGCATGGCGCTCTTCTCGCTGGAAAATGGCGTCTGGCGCGGGCGCGAACTCGATCTCCCCGCTCAGTCCGGGCTCGTCATCCGGGCCGCCGAGCCTTTCTCCAGCCGCGCCTTCGTCACCGCCGAGAGCTTTCTGGAGCCCAGCTCGCTGTGGGAGATCGACGCGGCGAGCGGCAAGACAGACAAGATCAAGGCCCTCCCGCCCCAGTTCGACGCCTCCAAGGACGTCCTGGAGCAGCATTTCGCGCTCTCAAAGGACGGAACCCGGATTCCCTATTATCTGGTCCGGCCCAGAATCATGAAGTTCGACGGATCCACCCCCGTGGAGATGTTCGGTTACGGCGGGTTCCAGCTTTCGGTCACCCCGGCCTACAAGCCTCAGCTCGGCAAACTCTGGCTGGAGCGCGGCGGCGCCTATGTCTCGGCCAATATTCGCGGCGGCGGCGAGTATGGACCCGCTTGGCACGAGGCGGCGATGGGACCCAATCGCCAGCGCGCTTTCGATGATTTCGCCGCCGTGGCGGAGGATCTCGTCCGCCGTGGGATCACCTCGCCGCGGCGCCTGGGCATCTACGGCCGCTCGAACGGCGGCATCCTTACCAGCGTCTCGATCACCCAGCATCCAGATCTCTTCCACGCCGCAGTGATCGAGAGCCCGCTCATCGACATGCTGGACTACAACCATCTTTCCGCCGGCGCCTCATGGATGGCCGAGTACGGAAATCCGGACATTCCACGAGAGAGGGCGTGGATCGCCAAGTATTCGGCCTACACCGCGCTTCGGCCTGGCGTGAAATATCCCGAACCCTATGTCAGCACCAACACGGCCGATGACCGGGTTCATCCCAGCCACGCCCGCAAGTTCGCCGCCGAGTTGGAAGCGCTGGGCGATCCGGTTCTCTTCTACGAAAACACCTTCGGGGGCCACGCCTACGACGCCGATCCGGAACTCAACGCAGAGCGCTGGGCGCGCCACTACGTCTATCTCTCCCAGTTGCTGATGGATCCATGAGCGCCGCCGCGGCCATCCCGCCCAAGATCGCGCTCATCACCGGCGGCGGTTCGGGCATCGGTCGGGCGACGGCGCTGGAGTTGGCGTGCGCGGGATGGCGGGTCGTGGTCTGCGGCCGGCGTCGCGAGCCGCTCGAAGAGACTGCCTCCCAGGGGCCGAAAGGAGCCGTCGACGCCGAAGCCTGCGACGTCCGCGACGAGGCCGCCGTTGAGCGACTCTTCGATTTCATCAGCAAGCGATTCGGCCGCCTCGATCTTCTCTTCAACAACGCCGGGACAGGGGCGCCGCCGAAGCTCTTCGAAGAAATTTCTCTCGGCGAGTGGCGCAACGCGGTGGAAACCAACCTCACCGGCGCCTTCCTCTGTGCCCGCCAGGCGGTGAGGTTGATGAAAGCGCAGACGCCCAGGGGGGGCCGGATCATCAACAACGGCTCGGTTTCAGCCCATTCGCCACGTCCGAACTCGGCGCCCTACACCGCGACCAAACATGCGATCAGCGGCCTCACCAAGTCTCTGGCGCTCGATGGGCGGACCCATGACATCGCCTGCGGTCAGATCGATATCGGCAATGCCGGCACGCCGATGACCTCGGCGATGGGCCGGGGCGTGCGCCAGGCCAATGGTGAGATCGTCTCCGAGCCGACCATGGATGTCGCCGAGGCGGCCAGAGCCGTCCGCCTGATGGCCGAGATGCCGCCCTCCGCCAATGTCCTTTCCCTGACGGTGATGGCCGCCAAGATGCCTTTCGTCGGGCGCGGCTGAAGCGAACACCGTTCGGAACCACAAGCTGGAGCGGGCGTTTGGTGATCCATGCTGTGGTGGATCCTGATCATCATCCTCATTCTCCTGCTCATCGGCGCCCTGCCAAGCTGGGGATATTCGCGGGCCTGGGGCTATTATCCGAGCGGCGGACTAGGCATCATCCTCATCATCGTGATCATCCTCCTCCTGATCGGCTGGGTCTGATCGCCGTCGCCCCGGCCGGGGGCGCGCCCGACGGAAAGTTCGCGAGCGCACGGAGATGGTCCGAAGCGAACTTCACGTTCAAAACCGCGCGCCTGCGACCATGAGTCTGCTAGTCTCCCTGGCGATTCCGAAGTTCGTCGGCGCTGGCCGCCGGCGCCCCGAACTTCAGAGCTGGGACGTTAGCCAGAGCCTCGTCATCGCGACGCCGCGGTTAGCGTTCAGAAGGGTGCACGCACGGGAGGCTATGGTGATGAAGGACCTCATCGACATCCGCGGCGCCTCGGGCGCGGTGTACCGGTTCGCCCTGCACAGGGATGGCCGGCCGCTTTCCCCGATGGGCGGCAACTACCTCTACGTGCGCGCAAAGGAAGACCGGCCGCACGGTTTTGAGGTCGTCCATGTAGGCGAGGGCCAGAATCTCCTCACCGACGCCCATGGCCAGTGGGACAAGGCGGTGAAACAGCACGCCGCGACTCACCTTTTCACGCGGCTCAACATCTCCGAGCGGGTGCGCAAGCAGGAGCATACCGACATCATCGAGGCGGTCCGCCCGCCGATGACGACGAACACGAAGGCGCTCTAGTGGAACGAATTTAGCATTCGCCTCCGGCCCGACATCAGCCGCCGAGCGAATGACAAATTCAAAAGTTCCACTAGGAAATCAAGGAGTCGCTAGTGGTCCTCCTTGATTCCAACATTTGCCAGGCGGACGGTATCAGGCGGATGCAAATGTTGGAATCGGACCACTAGGAACTCCCGTGGCGAGGCGAGTCGCCGCTAGATCCGGTCTTTGAAGAGGGCGTTGAGCTCGCGGCCCGGCGCGCCGGAGGCGAAGGCGGTGAAGACGCCGGTCGTGGCGATCTCTTTGGCCGCGGCCAGAAAGCCGCCCCAGGCGACCCGGGCGAGCGAGCCCCCCACGCTCACCCGGCGCACCCCCAGATCAGCCAGCTCGGCCATCGAAAGCCCCAGGGTGAGGACGTTGACCGGCTTGGGGGAGAGCTCGCGCACCACCGCGCCGATCTGGCCCTTTTCGCCAATCCCCGGCGCGTAGAGGCAGTCGGCCCCGGCCTCGGAATAGGCTTTCAGGCGGCGCAGCGTCTCGGTCATGTCCGGAGCCCCGGAGATGAATCCCTCGGAGCGGGCGGTGAGGACGAGGTCCGGCGCGACTTTCGCCAGGGCTTCGTGGGCCGCGACGATGCGCTCGACGGCGAGAGTGAAGTCGAAGAGGGGCCGCTCCGGATCGCCGGTGGAGTCCTCGATCGAAAGCCCGGAAATCCCGGTCTCGGCGGCGCGCACCACATTGAGCGCGACCTCCTCGGGGCCGATCGCATATCCTCCTTCGAAGTCGGCGTTGAGGGGGATCTCGACGGCGGCGGCGAGGGCGTGAAGGTGATCCAGGGCGTCCTCCAGCGGCGTGGCGCGATCGGATCGGCCGAGCGACCAGGCCATGCCGGCGCTGGTCGAGGCGAGGGCCGAAAATCCCAGCGACTGCAGGGCCATGGCGGTTCCCACGTCGAAGGGATTGGGAAGGGCGAAGCATCCTGCGCGGTGAAGCTCACGAAATCGAGCGCGTTTGGCGGCGAGGGACGAGGCCATGCAGGTTCTCCGGCGTGGTGCCCTCGCCTTAGCTTTCTTCCGGAGCGGCGTCGAACGCCGAAGTCAGAACAGGAACCCAAACTCGGCCAGACCGCGAGCCTGGCTGCGCAAGTCGCCGTTGGCGCCAAAGGCGGCGCCGGCGAGGGTTCTCGAAGCTTCGACCAGGGAGAATTCCGCCCGCACGAAAGCGATGCCGAACTGGCGGGTGGGGGTGATGGTGAAGGAGAAGGCTTGGCTGCCGGGTCCGAAGAGGAGGTTGGGCGCGCCCGCCGCCGCGCTTCCGGTGGTGGTGATCCACTCCAGGCGGACCGGCAGGCTGAATCCTTTCAGCTTCGAGGCGCTGGGAAAGACGTAGTCGACGAGAAGGGCGGCCCCGAAGGTGGAGGCGGAGGGGGTGGCCGGCGCGGCCATCGCCGGAACATGCGACCACTGGAGGTAGGGCTCGATCGTCCAGGGCCCTTTGGCGTGGGTGTAGATGAGATTGAAGATCGACTCGTTGTTGAGGAAGAGCGGCGTCGCCAAGGTCGAGGCGCGGCTTCGGGCGAGATCGCCCGCGCCGATGAACTGGATCGTGTCGGACGGACCGAGAGTCAGGCTGGCCGAGCCCGACACCCAGGTGAAGCGGTCCGAATAAAAGCCGTCGTTCCAGGAGACCGAGGCGGAAAGCCGGCCCTTGGCGTAATTGACCTGCACGCCTCGGCTCACCGCCGGCTCCTCGTTCCATAGGAGGCCGCGCTCGATGTTCATGTTCTGAAAGGTGAAGGTCCCTTCGGCGCCGACCAGGGTCGGCAGCTTGCCAGCCTCGATCGACCAGGTCTTGTCGGGGGCGATCTTGATGAAGGCCACGGGGACCAAGCCGTAGAGAGCACTCTCGCTGGAAAGAGCGGGGAGGTAGGGAGTCCCGAGCGCCGGCAGGGAATAGACGCCGGTCTGGACGAAGTACTGCACCGTCCCGGACGCCTTGTTGATGAAGAGCTCGGCGTTCGAAGGATCGAACCGATCCGCTTCATCGGGAGGGACGGGATTGGATTGATCATAGGCGAGGAGCGAGAGGGCCCCGCTGATCGTGACCTTCGAGCCCAAGGGGCCGAGATCGAAGCTGGGGGCGATGGCGTCGGCGGCGAGAGGGCCTCCCATGGAGGGAAAAGGCGGCGGGGTGGGCGCACTCGCCTGCGCCGACGCCAGCCCTGGCGCAGTCATCAGGGCTGCGCCGATCAGGATTCCGGCGAGAAATCGGCTCATGGGCGTCCCCTCCGCTTGTCGCCAGCTGAGGGCGAAGAGGCGGGCGCGGCCAGCATATGCATTCAGTCGCCTGCACTGCCTGCTGATAAGGCGAAACGTGCGGCGTTCGCGGGGCGGGTTTGCCTGGTTTTCAGGCGCCCAACGCTCTTCCCGGCGCGGCGGAGTCGCCCCGCCGAAGCCGACACTTCCTCAGCGCATCGCGAGGGGCGCGGAGCCGAGGTGCGATCCGGCGTCGACGATCAGGGTCTCGCCGGTGATGTGGCGGGCCGCGGGCGAGGCGAGGAAGACAGCGGCGCCGGCGATGTCCTCGGCCTTCGAGGCGGTCCGCAGCGGCGTCGAGCCGGCGACCGCCGAGCGCAGGCGCTCGAGCTGATCGGCGCCCATGGCGCGGCCGAACCAGGGCGTGTCGATGTAGCCGGGGCAGATGGCGTTGACCCTGATCCTGGGAGCGAGGGCCCGGGCGAGCGAGAGCGTCATGGTGATCATCGCCCCTTTGGAGGCGGCGTAGGGGACCGACGAGCCGATCCCCATCACCCCGGCGATGGAGGCGGTGTTGACCACCGCCCCCGGCGTTTCGTGAGCTTCGAGCAGCGGGCGGGCGGCGCGGATCATCTGATAGGCGCCCACGACGTTCACTCCATAAAGGCGAAGGAAGTCCTCGCCGGAGACCCCATCGAGATCGGCGTGATCGCGGGAGAACTTGGTGATTCCCGCATTGTTGAAGAGGGCGTCGATGCGGCCAAGATCCTGGGCCTTGGCGGCGATGGCGCGGCAATCCTCATCCTTGGAGACATCGCCCTTGGCGAGGAGAGCCGATGCGCCCTGCGCCTCCACGAGCCTCGCCGTCTCGGCGGCTTCGGCTTGGCTCGAAGCGAAGTTGATGATGACGCTCTTCGCCCCGCGCCGGGCGGTCTCCACCGCGATGGCGCGTCCCAGACCGGTCGAGGCCCCCGTGACGACCACCACCGCCCCGTCGAAATCTCTCTCCGGCATCGCGCTCTCCTTCTGGTCGGCCGCCCATACCGTGCTGGTGGACCGTTGTCTTCGGCCGAAGCTCAGGTCGCGCGGGCCGTCCCCTGGTAGAGGTAGCCCACGATCCTGGGCGCCGGGGCGTAGGCGCAGGAGAGGGTCTCGATCGCGAAGCCCCCGGCCTCGATCACCGCATCGATCGGCCGATTGAGATGGCAGCCGCCGAAGACCCGTTTCCAGGCCGGCGTCAGGCGATCCTGCCACTTGCGCACGGCCGCGTCCGGGGCGAGGCCGTGCTCGACGAAGATGAGCCGCCCGCCGGGCTTCAGGACGCGACGGGCTTCGCCAAGCGCCGCGGCGAGATCGGGCAGGGTACACAAGGTCCAGGTCGTCACCACCGCATCAACGCTCGCGGTCTCGAGCGGAATGGCCTCGGCCATAGCGTCAAGGAGGCTGATTGGACGATCGAGGTTCCCGGCCCGGAGCTCGGCCAAGCTCCTCAGATGCGGATCGGGCTCCAGCGCGAAAATCTCCCTGACCGCCACAGGATAGAGCGCGAGGTTGAGGCCGGCCCCCGCCCCGATTTCCAGCACCCGGCCTTCAGCCGCCGCCACGGCAGCGCGTCGGTATGGCCAGAAGACACGGTTGCGCATGGCCAGATCGCACAGACGAGGAAGCACGAGTTTTCGATAAAGTCCCATGGCCCTCTCCTTCGATCTTGAGGATCGCGCCCGCGCCGCCGGCCGTCCAGCCGCTCCCCTCGCGCGATCATGTCGGCTACAAGCGCCAAGCATGGAAGAGCCCCAGCTCACCCAGCTCGGCCGAAACGTCCGCGCGCCCGCCTCCCCGGCCGAGGCCCGGCTGGAGCGCGTGGCCAATCCCCACAAAGGGGCGATCTATCTCGCCCGATTCACCTGCCCGGAATTCACCGTGCTCTGTCCGGTGACCGGCCAGCCGGACTTCGCGCGCCTAGTCATCGACTATGCGCCGGGCGATTGGCTGATCGAGTCGAAATCGCTCAAGCTCTATCTCGCCAGTTTCCGGAACGAGGGCGCCTTCCACGAAGACTGCACCCTGGCGGTGGCGAAGGCGTTAGTCGCGACGGCCGAACCGCGGTGGCTGCGGATCGGCGGCTACTGGAATCCGCGGGGCGGAATCCCGATCGACGTCTTCTGGCAGACCGGCGAGTCCCCGGTCGGACTCTGGCTGCCTGACCAGGGGTACGAGGCCTATCGCACTCGCTGAGGCGTCCACAGCGTCGTGAGGTCCCGCGGATCGGGTCTGGCGCGCTCCAGCGGCGGCGCGGCGACGGTCCCGATGTGAACGAAGGCGGCGATCTTCTCGCCGCCCTCCAGCCCCAGAAGGCGCTGGGCCTCTTCGTCATAGGCGCACCAGTCGGTGATCCAATTGGCGCCGTAGCCCATGGCCTGGGCGGAAAGGAGCAGCAGCATGGCCGCCGCACCGGCCGAGAGCCTTTGCTCCCACTCCGGCATCGCTTCCTTTGGCTGCCGCGAAACGACGGCGATGGTGAGGGGAGGGGCGGAGAACTTGGCGAGCTTGGCGCGGGCGCCCGCCGCGTCAGGGCGTTCGGCCGCGATCGCCTCGAGCGCCGCGAGCCAGGCGGTCTTCGCCTCGCCCTCGATGATGATGAAGCGCCACGGAAAGAGCTTGCCGTGATCGGGCGCGCGCGAGGCGAGGCGGATGAGGTCGGCCCGTTCGGCGGGGCTTGGACCGGGCTCGGCGAGGGTGAGGGCGCTGGCCGAGCGGCGGCGGGCGAGGAAGGCGAGAACCTGCGGCGCAGGGGCGGGCGGCAGAGCCTCGCCGAATTCCGGCTCGGGCGGAAGCACGATGGGGAACTTCAAATCCAGCACTCTAGCGAGGCGTGAGAAGCGGCCCCATATCGTGAGCCGTAAGGGGCCGCCAGGAAAACTCTCGAAGGGAGGGGGACGTGCCCCAGCATCTCGAACTCGTCGAAGACGCCGGCTCGCCGCCGGTGTGGACCTCGCTTCGCAGCGAAGCGCAGCTCATCGCCCGAACCGAGCCCAGCCTCGCCTCCCTGATGAACGCAGTGATCCTGCGACATGGCGATCTGGGCGAGGCGCTCTCCTATCAGCTCGCCCGCAAGCTCGGCGACCAGGAGCTTCGGGCTCTCTCCATCCGCGAGATCGCCCTGGAGGCGTACGCCGAGGATCCGGCCATCGTGGCGGCGGCGGAGGCCGACCTCGCGGCCTTCCTCGAGCGCGATCCGGCCTGCAAGGGCTATGTCCAGCCGCTGATCTTCTTCAAGGGCTTCCTTGCTCTTCAGACCCACCGCATCGCCCATCACCTGTGGCGCGCCTCGCGGGAGGCCCTCGCCTTCTACCTGCAGAGCCGGGTCTCCGAGCTCTTCCAGCTCGACATCCATCCCGCCGCCGCCATCGGCAAAGGCGCGTTCATCGATCATGGAACCGGCGTCGTCATCGGCGAGACCGCGGCGATCGGCGAGAATGTCTCCATGCTGCATGGGGTGACGCTCGGCGGAACCGGCGCCGAGGGCGGCGATCGCCACCCCAAGGTCGGCTCGGGCGTGCTGCTGGGGGCCGGCGCCAAGGTCCTGGGCGCCATCCAGATCGGCGATCACGCCAAGATCGCCGCCGGATCGGTGGTCTTGAAGTCGGTTCCCGCCCATTGCACCGCGGCCGGCGTTCCGGCTCGCCTGATCAACTGCCCGACCTGCGAGGAGCCGGCCAGGACCATGGATCAGACCCTCTCCGACTCGGCCTACGACTGGACCATCTGACCGCTTGCGGTCGCGCCGTTAGGCGCTAGGGTCTTTGCAGCCGAAGCTTCGAGGAGGCGCGTGGTGGATCAGGGCGACATCGACAGGATCCAGGCGCACCTCAAGCGCACCTTCGGCAACCCGCACATCGCGGTGACCGCCAGGCCCCGGCAGAAGGACTCCGCGGAGGTGGAGTTGAAGGGCGAATTCATCGGGGTCATCTACGAGGACGAGGACGAGGCAGGCTCGTTCCTCTTCGAGATGGCGATCCTGGCCGAGGATCTGGTCTAGAGCCTCAGCCCCGCTCCACGAAACTGTCGATCACCCGTTTCTCGCCGGCCTTGTCGAAGGCGACGGTGAGCTTGTTGCCCTCGATGCGGGTGATCTGGCCGTAGCCGAACTTCTGGTGGAAGACGCGTTCGCCGCGGCGGAAGGCGCTGGGCTCGGCCGAAACGGCGACGAGGCGGCCCTCGCCCTCGATCACCTGGGTCCTTCCGGGCGGTCCGCCGGCGTAGCCACGGGCCTGGGCCCGGCGCCAGCCCGGACTGTCATAGCCGGCGCCGTAGCCGGCCTGATCCCATCGGCCGACCGTCTCGCGAAGGCCGGGCCCCTCGCCGAAATAGCCGGTCTCCGAGGAGGCCTCGACGGCGTCGGCGGGAAGCTCATCGACGAAGCGGCTGGGGATCTGGCTCGTCCATCTTCCGTACACCAGGCGGTTGGCGGCGAAGGAGATGCGCGCCTCCTGCCTGGCCCTGGTGAGGCCGACGTAGGCCAGCCGGCGTTCCTCCTCCAGGCCCTTTTCGCCGTTCTCGTCGAGGCTTCTCTGGCTTGGGAAAACGCCTTCCTCCCAGCCGGGCAGGAAGACGATCGGGAACTCCAGCCCCTTGGCGGAGTGGAGGGTCATGAGCTGGATGGCGTCCTCGCCGCCGGCCCGGTCGAGATCGAGGACCAGAGAGACGTGCTCGAGATAGGCCTCCACCGTCTCGAAGGCGCCCATCGAGGCGACGAGCTCCTTGAGATTGTCCAGCCGGGTCTGGCTGGTCGGGCCTTTGTCGGCCCGCAAGGCGTCGATGTAGCCGCTTTCCTCGAGGATCGTCTCGGCGAGCCTCTGATGCGGCGTCTTGCCGATCTGGCCTCGCCAACGCTCCAAATCCCGCAGGAAGTTGGAAAGGGCGCTGCGGGTGCGCGAGGCGAGTTCGTCGCTCCTCACCAGTTCGACGGCGGCTTCGTGGGACGAGACGCCCCGACTGCGCGCCAGCCGAAGCAGCGTCTGAACGCTCGTCTCGCCGATGCCGCGACGGGGCGTATTGATGATGCGCTCAAGGGCGAGGTCATCGTCGGGCGACTGGACGAGGCGCAGATAGGCGTGGGCGTCGCGAATCTCGGCCCTTTCGAAGAAGCGCGGCCCCCCGACCACCGAATAGGGGATCTGCAGGAGGACGAAGCGCTCCTCAAAGGCGCGCATCTGGAAGGACGCGCGGACCAGGATGGCGGCCTCTCGCCAGGAGCGCCGACCCGCCCTCCGCCAGGCCTCGATTTCGCCGGCGACCAGGCGCGCCTCGGCCTCGCCGTCCCACACGCCACGAATCTGGACTTTGGTCCCCCCTTGGTCCTGCGTCCACAGGGTTTTTCCCAGTCGCGAGCGGTTGGCCGCGATGAGGCCCGAGGCGGCGGCCAGGATATGTGAGGTGGAGCGGTAGTTGCGCTCGAGCCGGATCACCTGGGCGCCGGGGAAATCCCGCTCGAAGCGAAGGATGTTGTCCACCTCCGCTCCCCGCCAGCCGTAGATGGACTGGTCGTCATCCCCCACGCAGCAGACGTTGCCGCTCTCGCGCGCGATCAGGCGCAGCCAGAGGTACTGGGCGATATTGGTGTCCTGGTATTCGTCCACCAGGACATAGCGGAAGCGGCGGCGAAATTCCTCCAACACCTCGGCGTGGGCGGTGAAGATCGAAAGGTTGTGGAGCAAAAGATCGCCGAAATCGCAGGCATTGAGGGTCTTCAGGCGCTCCTGATAGAGCCCGTAAAGGCGCCCGCCTTGGCCATTGGCGAAATGGGCGCCTTCGGCCGGCGGGAGCGAGGCCGGCGCAAGGCCGCGGTTCTTCCAGCCGTCGATCAGGCCGGCGAGGTGTCGCGGCGTCCAGCGCTTGGGATCGATGTTTTCCGCCTCGAGGAGCTGCTTTAGGAGCCGCTCCTGGTCATCGACGTCGATGATCGTGTAGCTCGACTTCAGCCCGACCAGCTCGGCGTGGCGGCGCAGGATCTGGGCGGCGACGGAGTGGAACGTGCCGACCCAGCGAAGCCCCTCCGCGGCCGGACCAATCAGGGCGCCGATCCGCTCGCGCATTTCCCTCGCCGCCTTGTTGGTGAAGGTGACTGCGAGCAGCTCCCAGGGCCGCGCGAGGCCCTTGGCGAGGATGTGGGCGAGTCGGGTGGTGAGGACACGCGTCTTGCCCGTCCCGGCCCCGGCGAGGACCAGCACCGGCCCTTCGGTCGCCTCCACCGCCCGCCTCTGCTCTGGATTGAGCTCCTCGAGCCACGCCGAGGGGCGATCGGCGCGGGCGAGTTCGGAGATGGAAGGCTGGGAAAGCTCGGACACCGGCGTGAGACTCATTCCTGGTTCGGAACCTTACATGAGGATCGCGCGCCGTGCGCCAAGGATCAGAGAGCGCAGGGCCTCAGCGCAGCGCCGCGAACTCCAGGGCGGCCACCCGACAGGCCGACGCCAGCGGCCGGCCAGCACGCCTGGCGTCGATCTGGGAGATAAGGGCCGCGAGCCGGAGCCCGCGCGCCCGCGCAAACGCCTCCAGCACCTCCCAGAATTCCGCTTCCAGGGCCAATGAGGTGGCGTGGCCGGAAAGGACCAGGGAGCGCTTGTGTAGGGCGCCTCCGCGCGGGCTGATTTCGGCCATAGGCGCCTCTCCTGTTGGGCTTGAGGACCGATGGGTGTAGGCCGCGCACTCCAAACCCGAGAGGAGCTTGAAAGATGCAGATGCGAAAGCTCGGCCGATCGGATCTCGCCATCGCGCCTCTGATGCTGGGCGGCAACGTCTTTGGATGGACCGCCGATGAGAAGACCTCGTTCTCGATCCTCGACGCGTTCGTCGACGCCGGGTTCAACGCCATCGACACCGCCGATGTCTATTCGCGCTGGGCGCCCTCGGGCGGGGGCTCCTCGGAAAAAGTGCTCGGGGCCTGGTTCAAGGCGTCCGGAAAGCGGGACAGGGTGTTGATCGCTACCAAGTTCGGCATGGACATGGGCGAGGACAACAAAGGGCTCTCGGCCAAGTACATGATGCGCGCGGTGGAGGACTCGCTCTCGCGGCTCGGCACCGATCGCATCGACCTTTACCAGTCGCACCGCGATGATCCCGAGACGCCCCAGGAAGAGGCCATGGAGGCGTTCTCTAGCTTGGTGGCGCAAGGGAAGGTGCGCGTCATCGGCGCCTCGAATTTCGATGCGGCGCGCCTGAAATCGGCCAACGCGATCGCCGAAAAGGGCGGCTGGCCGAGGTACGAGACCCTGCAGCCCCTCTACAATCTTTACGATCGCCGGGGATTCGAAGACAGCCTGGCCGAGACCTGCCTGGCCGAGGAGATCGGGGTCATCCCCTATTTCGGGCTCGCCAGCGGCTTCCTCACCGGCAAGTACCGGTCCGAGGCGGATCTTTCGAAGAGCCCGCGCGGACGGGCGGTGAAGCGCTTCCTCGACGACCGCGGCATGGCCATCCTTGGGGCTCTCGATGAGGCGGCCAAGCGGCACTCGGCGACGCCCGCCCGGGTCGCCCTCGCTTGGCTCATGGCCAAGATCACCGCGCCCATCGCCAGCGCCACCAGCGTCGAACAACTGCACGAACTCCTGAAAGCGGCCGAGCTGAAGCTCGATTCCGAGGCGATGGCCGCCCTCGACAAGGCGAGCGCGCCGCAAGCAGTCCCAGCCTAACGCAAGGAGCCGCAGAAGCGCTGGATACGCGTACACGCCTCTTCGAGGAGAGCGTTGGAGGTTGCGTAGCTGATCCGGAAAAAGGGCGAGAGCCCGAAGGCCTCGCCAAAGACCACCGACACGCCCTCGGCGTCGAGCAGGCGCTCGGCGAAGTCGCGATCGGTGGCGATCGCCGAGCCGTCCGGCGCGCGCTTGCCGATCGTCCCGGCGCAGGAAGGATAGACGTAGAACGCGCCTTCGGGGGTCGGGCAGGAAAGGCCGGCGGTCTGATTGAGCATGGAGACCACCAGGTCTCGGCGCGCCTCGAAGAGGCGAGCGTTGGGAGCGATGAAGTCCTGCGACCCGGTGAGAGCTTCGACCGCCGCCCACTGCGAGATCGAAGAGGGGTTGCCGGTGGACTGGCTCATCACCTTGCGCATGGCCGTGATCAGCGGCTCGGGGCCGCCCGCATAGCCGATCCGCCAGCCGGTCATGGCGTAGGCCTTGGAGACCCCGTTGACGGTGAGCGCGCGCTCGTAGAGCGCGGGCTCGACTTCGGCGATTGTGGCGAACTGGAAGTCGCCGAAAACGAGATGCTCGTACATGTCGTCGGAGAGGATCCACACCTTGGGATGGCGCACGAGCACCTCGGCGAGCGCCTTCAACTCGGCGCGCGAGTAGGCCGCTCCGGTGGGATTTGAAGGCGAGTTGAGGATGAGCCAGCGGGTCTTCTCGGTGATCGCCGCCTCGAGCGTCGCCCGCTGGAGCTTGAAACCATCTTCGGGCCTCGTCGGCGCGATGACCGGCGTTCCCCCCGCCAGCAGAGCCATTTCCGGATAGCTCACCCAGTAGGGAGAAGGGATCACCACCTCATCGCCCGGCGAAAGGCTGGCGACGAGCGCGTTGAAGATCACGGCCTTGCCGCCCGGCGAGACATTGATCTGGGAGGGCTTGTACGAAAGGCCGTTTTCGCGCGCGAACTTGGCGCAGACCGCGGCCTTGAGTTCGGGGACTCCATCGACGTCGGTGTATTTGGTCTTGCCCTCGGAGATGGCGCGGATCGCCGCCTCCTTGATCGATTGTGGGGTATCGAGGTCGGGTTCTCCGGCGTCGAGCGAGATGATGTCCCGGCCCGCGGCGCGCAGAACCCGGGCTCTCGAGGAGGCTGCGGCGGTGGCCGAGGGCTTGACCCGGGCCAGGGCGGCGGACTGCATGAACATGAGCCCGTGCATAGCGGCGCGGAGCCGGCGACGGAAGGGCGCTCCGCCTTCGGACTGGGCGGCGCTCTGGTCGGCGTCGTCGACCGTCCTTGCCGGCGGTCGGCGGAGATTCGCCGGTGATCCTGCGCGGCGATCGACGTTGAGACATGGTAAACCCCGGGCGGAGGCCGCGTTAGTCCTGGATCTCAGCTTCGCCATTAGTACGGGGAGTCGAACAACCTTTTTCGCGTATAGGTTGAGTCGGTTTCCGCCTCTGGATTTAGTGGTCTGGACACGCGTTTCGAGAAGGATTAATAGAGGATTAACTCTGAGCGCGGGCGCAGCCCGTCTCTCAGACGAATGAGAGGAGCTGGGGTCATGAAGATTTTGACAGGCGCGGTTCTCGCCGCATCCTTGGGGCTCGCCGGCGCCGCGAACGCCGCCACCTACATCGTCACCGTGTGGACGGGCGCCCCGAACGGCACGGACTCGAGCACGACGGCGGACCTTGCCGGTAAGCCGGGGGGGTTGGCTTCCGCGATGTTCACCTACACCGGGCCGATTGATTGGGTGAACGAGGAAGCGCAGAACTCGGACAGCACCGGCAATCTCTTCTCGAACTTCTTCAACACCTATTCGGCCGACATCACCGGTTTTTCCTCGCCGCGCGGGACCTACGCCAACGAGGCCGCTTTCCTCGCCGACAGCATGAGCAATGCGGGTGATTCCTACGATACCTACATGCAGATCACCGGAAATGCGGCGACGGCGGTGACGGGCACCATTACGCACGATGACGGCGCTTCGGTTTATGATCTCAACAGCAACGCCGTCTACTCCTCTCCGGCAGAGACATCGTCGGTCACCGGGAACTTCAGCCTTCCGGCCGGGGACTTCACCGTCGACTACGTCGAAGCCAACGGATCTCCCTCGATTCTCGAGTTCGCGACCTCGGTGCCGGAACCGGCGACCTGGGCCATGCTTCTGGCCGGCTTCGCCTTCGTCGGCTACGCGATGCGCCGTCGGCGGACGTCGGTCAGCTTCGCCTAAAACCCAGGTCTCTCCAGCCCCGGTTGCGACGTCGTCGGCC
>JBOHLG010000042.1:0-19510 GCA_050729515.1 Caulobacteraceae bacterium | reverse complement strand
CCAAGGGCGAGCGCGGCGGCGGGCAGGGAAAGGACGAACTGGCGACGATCCATTGATGTTCCCCCTTCGGAGCGGTCGCCGCGACGCTGCGCGCTTTGATCCTGGCCTTCAAGTCCCGCTCTTGCCTTGCGCGCCCGCTCGGGCGAGAGCCGCAGGATGTCCGATGCGCCCGCCTGGCTCGCCCCCGCCCTCGACTACGCCCGTGAGTGGCTCGGCTACCAGATGCGCATCACCGAGCAGCCGGGCTGCGCGCTCGCCATCGCCTGGCGCGGCGAGGTGGTCCTCGAGGCGGCGTTCGGTTCGGCCGACCTTTCCACCGGCGAAGCGCTGAGCCCGCGCCACCGTTTTCGTGTGGCTTCCCATTCCAAGTCGTTCACCGCCGCGGCGATCCTGAAGCTCCGGGAAAAGGGGCGGCTCAAGCTCGACGACCGGGCTGGCGAGCACGTTGGCGGACTCCATCCCAGGATCGCCGAGGCGAGCCTCGCCCAGCTCCTCTCCCACACCGCAGGGATCTTCCGCGACGGCGAGGATGCGCCTTACTGGGCCGGTCGCGGACCCTTTCCCGATGAGGCGAAGCTCCGCGCCGATCTCGCTCTCGCCCCCGCGATCGAGGCCGGCGAGCGGCTGAAATACTCCAATCACGGTTTCGCCTTGGCCGGACTGGTCGTCGAAGCGGCGGCGGGCGAAAGCTGGCGCGCCTTCGTCGAGCGGGAAGTCGTGGGCGCCGCCGGACTGGGCGAGACCAGTGTCGATGGTCCACCCCCGCCAGGCGTCCCCTTCGCCCGCGGGCACAGCGGAAAAGCCCTGCTTGGCCGCCGCCTGGTCTTCCCCGGCGATGGCCCCACCGGAGCGCTCGCGGCGGCCACTGGATTTATCTCCACGGCGGGCGATCTCGTTCGGTTCTTCTCTCAGCTCTCGCCCCGCGCCGCGACGAGTTTCCTCTCGCCGGCCAGCCGCCGCGAAATGGCGCGCCCGCAATGGAAGGATCGGTTTTCCCAACTTGACCGGTCCTACGGCCTGGGCCTCATCACGGCGGTGAGCGAGGGTCTGGAGAGCTTTGGACATAGCGGCGGATTCCTCGGCTATCTCAGCCGCACCGCCGTCCTCGCCGAGGCGGATTTCGCCGTCTCGGTGCTGACCAACGCCGCCGACGCGGCTCCGGAGGCTTGGCTGGAGGGCGTCGTCTCGATCCTCGCGCGCTTCCGCGCCGAAGGCGCCCCCGAGGCGGACCTCGCCTCCTGGAGCGGACGCTGGTGGAGCGTCTGGGGCGCGGCCGATCTGGTGCCGATCGGGGAAAAGGTGATCCTCGCTTCCCCCGCTCTGGCCAAGCCGCTCAGCAACGCCCCCGAAATCCAAGTCGTCGGGGCGGACTTGGCGCGGATCGCTCAGGCCGGCGGATTCCACAGCCAGGGAGAGCCGGCGCGACTCATTCGTAACCCAATAGGCGAGATCGTCGAGGTTCGCATCGCCGCCTCCCGCTTTCTCAAGGAGGAGGCTCTGGCCGCCGAGCTCCTTGGCCGATTCGGCGGGCAGAGCCGCTGAGGCCTAGTTTCCGGCCAGCGCCTTGAGGCCATAGAGCGCCTCGAGAGCCTCGCGGGCGCTGAGGCCATCCACATCGAGCGCCTTGAGCCGCCGCTCCACTTCGCTCTCGCGGGCCGGCGGCGGGGCCAATACGGCGGCGAAAAGAGGAAGGTCCTCCAAACCGCCCCGGCCGGCGCCCGCCTCGCGCTCCAGCCGCTCCAGGATGTCCTTGGCCCGCGCCACCACCGCGGCGGGAACCCCGGCCAGCCTCGCCACCTGCACGCCATAGGAGCGGTCGGCGGCGCCGGGCCTCGCCTCGTGCAGGAAGACGAGCTCGCCATTCCACTCCTTGGCCGCGAGATTGAGATTGGCGACGAAGGCGAGCCGGCTTTCGAGCTGGGCCAGTTCGTGGAAGTGGCTGGCGAAGAGCGTGCGGCAGCGGTTCGCCTCATGAAGCTGCTCGGCGCAGGCCCAGGCGATGGCGAGGCCATCCCAGGTCGCGGTGCCTCGACCGATCTCGTCCAGGATGACGAAGGAGCGGAATGTGGCTTGGAGGAGGATCGCGGCGGCCTCCACCATTTCGGCCATGAAGGTCGAGCGGCCGCGGGCGAGATCATCGGCCGCTCCGACGCGGCTGAACAGCCGATCGACAATCCCGATCTTGGCGAATTCCGCCGGCACGAAGGCGCCGGCCTGGGCCATGACTGCGAGGAGCGCATTCTGGCGCAGGAAAGTGGATTTGCCGGCCATATTCGGCCCGGTCACGATGACCAGTCTTGGTCCCGCCTCTCCGCTTGCGTCAAGAAGGCAGTCGTTGGTCGTGAAGGCCCCGCCCTGGCGGCGGACCGCGGCCTCCACCACCGGATGCCTCGCTCCCCGGATCTCGAAAGCGACCGAGTCGTCGACGAGCGGCCGCGTCCCTCGGTTCTCCTCGGCCCACTGGGCGAGGCCGGCGGCGAGGTCCAGCGAGGCCAGGGCCTCGGCAAGGGCCAGGAGGGGCTCGCCCAGGGCGCGCACTTCGCTCCTCCAGGCTTCGAAGATCTTGAGCTCCAGCTCGATGGCGCCCTCGCCGGCGCGGGCGATTCGCGCGTCCAGATCGGCGAGCTCCAGGGTGGTGAACCTCACCTGCCCGGCCAGGGTCTGGCGGTGGAGGAAAACGCCGTTCAGGGGCGCGGCGAACAACGGCTGGGCCTTGGCCGCCGAGGCCTCGACGAAATAACCCAGAACGGCGTTGCGTCGGATCTTCAGCGCGATGCCGGCTTTCGAGGCGAGGCTCGCCTCCATGGCCGCGATCATCTCCCGGCTTTCCGCACCGAGCCGGCGCAGCGAATCAAGTTCGGCCGAACGGCCTTGAGCAATAAAGCCGCCGTCGCGAGCGACGAGCGGGAGGTCGGCTCGAAGGCCCGTCTCGAGATCGGCGGCGAGGGCCGCCAGGCGCGCCGGTGGGATGATCGGGGCCAGGGCGTTTTCGATCTCGGCCGGGATGCCGGCCAGCGTCGCGTCTTCGAAGAGGGGCCGAACAGCCGCCGCGGCCCGAAGGCCCCGCCGCACGCCATCGAGGTCCCTGGGTCCGGCGCGGCCCAGCGCCAGCCGGGAGACCGAGCGGGAAAGATCGCCGCTCCCGGCCAGGAGCGCGCGCAGCTCGGTCCGCAGGTCGGGCCTTTCGAGCAGGAACGCGATGGCGTCGAGCCGCGCGTTGATCACCGCCGGCGCGGTCGAGGGGCGGGCGAGCCTTGCTTCCAGGAGGCGCGCGCCTGGCGCACTCACCGTGCGGTCGAGCGCGGCCAGAAGGCTGCCGGCGCGCGAGCCCCCCGCGCCGCGGTCGATCTCCAGGCTGGCGCGCGTCGCCGGATCGATGGCCATGGTTTCCGTTTCGCCGGTGCGCCTTGGCGGCCTCAGGAGCGGGCTCGCCCCCGGCTGGGTCGCCTCCAGGTGGGCGCCGATCAGGCCAAGGGCGGAGATCTCCGCGGGCGTGAAGGCGCCCAGGCCCTCCAGGCTCGCCACTCCAAAGAGCCGCTCGAGCCGGGAGCGGGCGGCGGCTGGCTCGGCGAGCGCGGCGGCCATCGGGGAGATCCGGACGCCGAGGGATCGGACGACGGCGCCGAGGTCTGGGTCGGCGAGGAGGCGGTCGGCGAGGAGAATCTCCGAGGGCGCGAGCGCCGCCAGGGTCGAGCCGAGAGCGTGCGCCTCGCAGGCCGTGCATTCGACGTCCCCGGTGGAGAGCTCGACGAAGGCGGCCGCCGCCAGGCCTCCACGAAGGGCGACCGCGGCCAGGCGGTTGGCCCCGCGCGCATCGAGCAGCGCCTCTTCGGTCAGGGTGCCGGGCGTGACCACCCTGACGATCTGGCGGCGGACGACGGACTTGGAGCCTCGCTTCTTCGCCTCGGCCGGCGATTCCATCTGCTCGCAGAGCGCGAGGGTGAAGCCCTCCCGGATGAGCCTGGCGAGATAGGTCTCGATGGCGTGGACGGGCACGCCGGCCATGGGAATTGGCTTTCCGGCGTGAGTCCCGCGACGGGTGAGCGCGATGCCGAGAGCCTGAGCCGCCTTCTCGGCATCCTCGAAGAAGAGCTCGTAGAAGTCGCCCATGCGGAAGAGCACCAGGGCGTCCTTCGCCTCAGCCTTGGCGGCGAAGTACTGGGCCATCACCGGACTGGCGAGATCGCTTCCCGGATCGGCGCCGGCGCTCTTTTCGGCGGCGAGATCGTTCATCGCCGGCGAAGGCTATAGCGGCGCCGCCGCCGAAGTCACCACGGCTCTGGGACATCCTTTCGCCTTGACCTTGGCCGCGACGCCCCCGACTCTTTGGCCATGGAACGGCTCGCCGATTGGGTGATCATGCCGGCCGGGCCCGGCGACGCCGCCGAGATCGCCAGGGTCCATGTCGAATCCTGGCGCCAGACCTATCCCGGCATTCTGCCGGCGGCCTACCTGGAGGCGATGAATCCGCGCCTCCACGCCCGACGCTGGCGGGCCCAGCTCACCGCCGCCAGGACCGGAGAGGTCGTGCTCCTCGCCGAAGGCCCTTCAGGGCTCCTCGGCTATTGCGCCGGGGCGACCGCAAGGGACGAGGGGCGGATCTTCACGCTCTATCTCCTGAGGCCCGCCCAGAGGGCCGGACTGGGCCGCCGGCTCCTCGTCGGCGAGGCCCGGGCGCTGGCCGCCCAGGGCGCACGGACGCTCGAACTGGAAGTGCTTTCCGAGAACCGACCGGCCCGAGGCTTTTACGAGCGGATGGGCGCAAAACGCGCCGGCGAGCGGCCGGTGCGCGGCTTCGGCGGAGGCCTTTTGGAGACGATCTATCGCTGGGACGACATCAGCGCCCTGACCGGGGCGTAAGCGCGCCTCAGCCGCCCCTCACCTCGCCCCAGAAGCGGCGCGCCTTGGCGAAGAAGCCGGCCGATTTGGGATGCTGCTGCTCGCCGCAGATCCCCGCGAACTCGCGGATGAGAGCTTTCTGCTGGCCGGTGAGGCCGGTCGGGGTCTCGATGAAGAGCTCGACCACCAGATCGCCTCGTTCGCGCGAGCGGAGCGAGGGCATGCCCCGACCGCGCAGGCGCACGGTGCGGCCGGTCTGGGCGCCTTCGGGGACCTTGATCCTGATCTTGCAGTCGCCCTCGCCGTTTTCCTTGAGAAGACACGGCGCTTCGATCTCGCCGCCGAGGGCGGCGATGGCCATGGGGACCGGCACTTGGCAGAGGAGGTCCAGGCCATCGCGCTCGAAGAGCTCGTGGGGCCTCACAGAAACGAAGATGTAGAGATCGCCGCGCGGTCCGCCCCTCGCCCCGGCGTCGCCCTCGCCGGCCAGGCGAATGCGCGCCCCGTCGTCGACCCCGGCCGGGACCCGCACCTCGAGTACCCGTTCGCGGCGGACCTGGCCGGCCCCGTGGCAGGTAGCGCACGGGTCAAGGATGAGGCGTCCGGCCCCGCCGCATCTGGGACAGGTGCTCTCCACCGAAAAGAAGCCCTGGCTCCGCCGAACGCTTCCCCGGCCCCCGCACGATCCGCACATTGTGGGGCTCGTTCCTGGCTTGGCGCCGGAGCCGGCGCAGGCCTCGCAGTGCGCTGCGGAGCGCACCTTGATCTCTACTTCGGCTCCCGCGTAGGCCTCTTCCAGTCCGATCTCCAGATCATAGCGGAGGTCGTCGCCCCGGGCCGGACCGCTGCCGCTCCTCTGGCTGCGGCCGAACATGTCGCCAAAGACATCGCCGAAGACGTCATTGAAGATGTCGCGCATATCGGCGAAACCGCCCGCGCCGTTCATCCCGTTCACCCCGGCGTGGCCGAACCGATCATAGGTGGCGCGCTTCCTCGGATCGGAGAGGACCGAATAGGCCTCGTTGATCTCCTTGAACCGGCTCGCGGCTTCTTCGCACCCGTCGTTGCGGTCGGGATGATGTTTCATCGCGAGGCTGCGAAAGGCCGATTTCAGCCCCGCCTCGTCACAGTTCCGGCTCACGCCGAGCACTTCGTAATAATCGCGCATGTGCGTTCAGATACGCATCGTCCAACCTAAAGGATCGCCTTGGAAGTGGGACGGCCTGCGCCCCGCTGCAAGGCCTCGTCGCGCGGGGCGCAGACTCTCGGCCACCGCCAGGAATTGAGGGCCTGCGGCGGCGTCCCCCGGGTCGGAAATATGCATGTCCATGCGCTCCGCGCCCCTGGTCAAAGCGTCACGCCCAGGCCCTCCCCCGAAACCTTTCAGGCGCTCTTCTTGTCCTCGGAGACATCCTCGAACTCGGCGTCGACCACGCCCTCTTCGGGAGGCGGCGAGCCATCGGCCCCTCCCGGGCCTTCGCCCGCGCCGCCCTGCTGGGCCTTGTACATCGCTTCGCCGAGCTTCATCGAAGCCTGCATCAGGTTCTGGGTGCGCGTCTGTATCGCTTCGACGTCGTCGCCTTCGACCACCGCCTTGAGGTCGGTGAGCGCGGTCTCGATCGCGCCCTTGTCGGCCGCGTCCAGCTTGTCACTGTGCTCGGCCATGGCCTTTTCGGTGGTGTGGATCAGCGACTGGCCGTGGTTGCGGGCTTCGACAAGGTCCTTGCGCCTCTTGTCCTCGGCGGCGTTGGCCTGGGCTTCCTTGACCATGGCCTCGATGTCAGTCTCGGAGAGACCGCCGTTGGCCTGGATGCGGATCGACTGCTCCTTGTTGGTGGCCTTGTCGCGGGCCTGGACATTGACGATGCCATTGGCGTCGATGTCGAAGGAGACCTCGATCTGGGGGACGCCTCGGGGGGCGGGCGGAATTCCCACCAGGTCGAACTGGCCCAGCAGCTTGTTGTCGGCGGCCATCGGCCGCTCGCCCTGGAAGACCCGGATGGTCACCGCGTTCTGATTGTCGTCGGCGGTGGAGAAGACCTGGCTCTTCTTGGTGGGGATGGTGGTGTTGCGCTCGATGAGCGGGGTGAAGACCCCGCCCAGCGTCTCGATCCCGAGCGTCAGGGGCGTGACGTCCAGGAGGAGCACGTCCTTGACATCGCCCTGAAGCACGCCGGCCTGGATGGCGGCGCCCAGCGCCACCACCTCGTCGGGGTTGACGCCCTTGTGGGGCTCGCGGCCGAAGAACTCCTTCACTGTTTCGACCACCTTGGGCATGCGGGTCTGGCCGCCGACCAGGATCACCTCGTCGATATCGCCCTTGGAGAGGCCGGCGTCCTTCAGGGCCCGCTCGCAGGGACCGACGGTGCGGCCGACGAGGTCCTCCACGAGGGCCTCGAGCTTGGACCTGGAAAGCTTGATGTTGAGGTGAAGGGGCCCCTGGGCGTTCATCGAGATGAACGGCAGGTTGACCTCGTACTGGGCGGTCGAGGAGAGCTCCTTCTTGGCTTTCTCGGCCTCCTCCTTGAGACGCTGCAGGGCGAGCTTGTCCTTGCGCAGATCGACGCCCTGCTCCTTCTTGAACTCGTCGGCGAGGTAGTCGACCACGCGGAGGTCGAAGTCCTCCCCGCCCAGGAAGGTGTCGCCGTTGGTCGCCTTCACCTCGAAGACGCCGTCGCCGATCTCCAGGATCGAGACGTCGAAGGTGCCTCCGCCGAGGTCATAGACCGCGATCTTCTTGCCTTCGTTCTTCTCCAGGCCATAGGCGAGCGCCGCGGCGGTGGGCTCGTTGATGATCCGCAGCACTTCCAGGCCCGCGATCTTGCCGGCGTCCTTGGTCGCCTGGCGCTGGGCGTCGTTGAAATAGGCCGGGACGGTGATCACCGCCTTTTCGACCTTTTCGCCCAGATGGGTCTCGGCGGCCTCCTTCATCTTCTGGAGGATGAAGGCGCTGATCTGCTGGGGCGAGAACGACTTGCCGTGAGCTTCGACCCAGGCATCGCCCGTCGGGCCCTTGATGATCTTGTAGGGCACCATGCCCTTGTCCTTCTCGACCATCGGATCGGCGAAGTTGCGCCCGATCAGCCGCTTGATGGCGAAGAAGGTGTTCTCCGGATTGGTCACGGCCTGGCGCTTGGCCGGCTGGCCGACCAGGCGCTCGCCGTCGTCGAGGACGGCCACCACCGAGGGGGTGGTGCGCACACCCTCGGCGTTCTCGATCACCTTGGGCTGCTTGCCTTCCATGATCGCCACGCACGAATTGGTCGTGCCAAGGTCGATGCCTATGATCCTGCTCATCGGTCTTCCGCTCTCCTCTTCGGCTGACGGGCGCGGGCCCTCCTTGGGAGCGACCCCTCGCGTGCGTCCGTCGCCGGCTCGACGCCGCCCAGAAGGGACAAGCGATCGATGTTGACGCCCAT
Source organism: Caulobacteraceae bacterium (assembly GCA_050729515.1). Lineage (GTDB taxonomy): Bacteria > Pseudomonadota > Alphaproteobacteria > Caulobacterales > Caulobacteraceae > Acaudatibacter. The sequence goes on along the minus strand of JBOHLG010000042.1, from coordinate 11,252 downwards.
GGGCGGGGCCGCCGCGAAATCTTCGAACGCGACCCGCGCCTCGGCCCCGATATGGGAAAGGGCCGCTCGCTCGCAAGGGCGCCTGCCCGCCGCGCGCCGAGGGTCTAGAATGCGCCGATGGAGGCCTCCGCCGACATCCCGCCCATTGGCTTTCGGTTCTTCGCCTCGCGCCTTGACGCCCGCGACCAGGCCCAATTGGTCCAGGAGGTTCTCGCCGCCGCCCAGGAGGCGCCGTTCCGCCGCCCGCTCACTCCGTCGGGGGCGCCGATGAGCGTGGAGATGACCAATATGGGGCCCCTGGGCTGGATGACGGATCATCGCGGCTATCGCTACGAGGCCCGCTCTCCGCAGGGCCGTCCCTGGCCCCCTATCCCCTCTTTTCTTCTGAAGCTCTGGTCCGAGCTCGCCGACCCCGAGGTTCCGCCCGACGCCTGCCTGGTCAACCTTTATCGCGGCGGCGCCCGCATGGGCCTGCACCAGGACAGGGACGAGGCGGATTTCTCCTTTCCGGTGATCTCCGTCTCGCTGGGCGATCGAGCCCTCTTCCGGATCGGAGGGGTGAGGCGCGGCGGGCCGACGCGCAGCTTTCCCCTGGCCTCCGGCGATGTCGTGGTGCTCGCCGGCGAGGCGCGTCTGGCCCTCCATGGGGTGGACAGGATCCTGCCGGGGAGCTCGACGCTCATTCCCGGCGGCGGGCGGCTCAACCTGACTTTACGCCGAGCCGCGGCGCGCCCGACGGTCGAGCTTCGAAAGCCGGGACTTCCGGTAGGGTAGGCGCTCCGAGCTTCAGCCCCTCAGCTTGCGGGTCAGGGTCTCCAAATCGCGAGCGAGCTGCAGATCGATGGCGCGCAGGGCCTCGATGCGGCGCACGGCGTGGATCACCGTGGTGTGGTCGCGCCCGCCGAACCGCCGGCCGATATCCGGGAGCGAGCGGGTGGTGAGGTGCTTGGCGAGCCACATGGCCGCCTGCCTCGGCCGCGCCACCGATCGGTTGCGCCGCTGCGAAATGAGATCGGCCTGCTTCAGTCCGAAGTGCTCGGCCGAAGCCTTCTGGATCTCATCGACCGTGATCCGCTTTTCACCGCCGCGCAGATGCGGCTGCAGGAGGCTTTGAGCTTCCTCCAGGCGAAGGGCGCCCAGGCCCGCGCCGGCCCGCACGATCAAGGTGTTGAGGGCGCCCTCGAGTTCGCGGATGCTGTCGGTGAAGCGATCGGCGATGAATTCGAGGACTTCGGGGCGCAGGCCATCGCACAGGCCCTGCAGCCGGCACAGCTGATCGAGCTTGTTGCGCAGGATGCCCAGGCGAAGGGTCCGGTCGGCCGGCTCGATCCCGCACACCAGGCCAGCGCAGAGGTGGGAACGGAGCCGCGCATCGAGCTCGCTCAGCGCCGCCGGCGGCCGGTCGGCGGTGAACACCACCCGGCGGCCGTCCTCCATCAGCGCGGCCAGGGTGTGGAAGAGCTCCTCCTGGCTCGACTGCTTGCCGCCGATGAAGTGGACGTCGTCGATGAGCAGGAGATCGGCCGATCGGAGGCTCTCCTTGAACTCGGCCGTGCGCCGCTCCATCAGGGCCTTGATGAAGCTCGACAGGAACTTCTCGGCGGTCAGATAGACGACCTTGCGCCTTGGCGCGCTGGAGAGAGCCTCCCAGGCGAGCGCATTGAGCAGATGGGTTTTGCCAAAGCCGAACGGGCCGTGGAAGACGACGGGATTGAAATGGCCGTCGCCCCAGGAGGCGACGCGGCGGGCCACGGCGTGGGCGAACTCGTTGCCCGGGCCGGTGACGAAACTGGAGAAGGTGAAGCGGTCCTGCAACGCGCCCGCCGAACAGGCGCGCTTCTGGGCCGGTAAAGAGGCTGGCGAAGGCGAGGGCTCGGGATGATCGCCCGCGGTCTGGCCCAGGCCCGCCTTCAGCAGCGCCGCGGCCGCCTCGAATTCTCCTCGCGATTGCAGGCGCAGGCTCCGGCCGTCCGGATCGTTCGCCGCCCAGACCTCGCCGATCCGCCTCCAGGCGTTGCGCCTCACCCAGTCCCGGGCGATGCCGGTGGGCGTCACCAGGCAAAGCGCCCCGTCGGGACCCGGGCGCACCGCGGCCTGCGCCAGCCACGAACCGAAGGCGTCCTCGCCCAGTTCGCGCTTCAAGGTTTGGCTAGTCCGGCTCCAGACTGCCCCCGCCGCCGATCCGGCGCCGTCCACCATCGTGCCGTTCATCTGCCCCGTCTGCCCCTTTTTTCCCGCCGGAGACCGGCGAAAGTCGAACGTCCAATCATCCCCGGCCGGCCTCTGCGGACCGGACGCACCTTTCCCCTCGCCGGAGCCGCATGTCTCCGCCGCGTCGATTTCGGCTTCACGAGGTCGAAAGGTTCGAGGCCGGCAAAGTAGCCCTGGGCCCATGCTCGTCAACGGTGATTCTTGATGTTGGCAAGCGATTATTTCGTTGACATTCGCAAGGCCCGATACGGCAACGAAAATCCCCGTGAAGGCAAATCCCGGCTGAGTAAATCGGTCGCAGTGCGGCCGCTTCGAATTCTTGACGGCTCGGTCCGCCGAACAGGCGACCTTGGAGAAGAAGTTTTGTGATTTCAGGTGGTTGGGCCTAGGGCCCGGGAACTCAGGCGCTCGCCAGGGCCTTGAGGCGGGCGTTGAGGCGCGAGACTTTGCGCGCCCCGGCGTTCTTGTGCACCACGCCTTTTCCCACTGCCCGCATCAGCTCCGACTGGGCTTCCTTGAAGGCCTTGGCGGCGGCCTCCGCATTGCCGCCTTCGGCGGCTTCCTCGAAGCGGCGCAGGAAGGTGCGCACGCGCGATCGGCGCGTCTTGTTGATGAGGGTGCGGCCGGCGATCTTTCGGATCCGCTTCTTGGCGCCGGGATTGTTCGCCATCGGTGCTGGCGCCTTGCTCTACTCTTGAAGTCCTGAACGAGGGAGCGGCGCATATAGGCGAGGGGTCTTGGCCGGTCAATGCGAGAGGGTTGGCGGCCCACCGGTCTGCGGCGCCTGGGCCTCCGGCGGGCTCTGCAAGGGCCCCTCGACGGTGAAGCCCTTGGCGCGCAGCAGGGTGGGAACGCCGTCGGGGCCGACCAGGTGGTCCATCCCCACCACCACCACCGCGTCCGCGCCATGGTCGAGCATCCGGGCGATCCTCTTGGCCCAGCGGCGATTGCGCGCCCGCACCAGGCGGTCATAGATGATCGGACATTTCAGACGCATCGGTTCGAGCCCATCGGCCTCGAACTTGGCAACATCGCCGCTCATCCAGTCCTGGACGATCTCGTCGTAGAGATGGGGCTCGGTCTCGATCTCGTTCAGGGTTTCGGCGAGCGAGGCGATCTGGGCCTTCATCGGCGCGTCGGCCAGAAACCCGATCTGCTCCCTGGGCGTCTCGAAGGCGCGACGCGCGACGCTTGGCGGGGTCGTCGCCTCCAGGGTCTGCTCGACGCCGGAAAGGACGCGCGCGCCCATCCTGGCGTTCTGGGTGAGCGAGAGCATCAGGTCGACGTCCCAGGGCTCGAGCCGCTCCAGCGCGGCGGCGGGGAGGCCGAGCGCGGCGGCGACGCGGTCGAACTGGGCGTTCTCGCCGGGGCTCAGATGGGCGGAGAGATTGTCCTTGGGCGGGAGCAGGCTTTTCGACTGGACCAGCCTTACGGTCTCGCGGGCGGCCGCCCGGTCGAGAGGAAGTTCGAACCAAAGGGATTTGGCGCTGGCCAGAGCCTCATCGAGGCCGGCCGGACGCCAGTCGAGGCCAGGGGGAAGCAGATGGATCGAGCCGAAGAGGGTGACGACCGCATGGCCGCGCCGGGCGATCCAGATCGGCGGTTTGGCGCTCGCCGGAGCGGCCATTGCGCCCAGCAGCAGGGCGAGGATCACGGCCTTGAGGAATAAGGCCGACCGCGAGCTCATCGCTGGCATCCTGGGCAGTAGAAGCTGGCTCTTCCCGCCTGGACGGCGCGGCGGACGAGGCCCGGACACTCCACTCTCGGACACTCTTCGCCCTCCCTCCCATAGACTCTGAAGCGATGCTGGAAATATCCGAGCGAGCCATCCGCCGCCGCATAGTCGCGCAGCGTCGAGCCGCCGGCCGCGATGGCTTCGGCGAGCACCTCGCGGATGGCGAGGACCAGCCGCTCCAGCTTCCGCCGCGGCAGACGCCCCGCCGACGCCAGAGGCGAGATCCCCGCCCGGTGCAGGGACTCGCAGGCGTAGATATTGCCAAGACCCGCGACGATCGCCTGGTCGAGGAGAAGCGCCTTCACTCCGGCGCGACGGCCTTGGAAGGCGCGGCGGAGATGGTCGGCCGTGAAGCCGGCCCCCAGCGGCTCGGGCCCCAGCTTCGAGAGCGCCTCCTCCAAGCCTCTCGCGGAAAAGAGGTCCATCGAGCCGAAGCGCCGGGCGTCGAAATAGGTGACCACATCGCCCGCGTCGGTCTCGAAGACGATGTGGGCGTGGCTCGCCCTGGCCGGGGCGGCGGAGCGCGCCGAAGTGGGCCGGGCGTCGGCGGCCGGCCCCTCGATGGTGAAGCGTCCGGTCATGCCAAGGTGGATGAGGAGCGCTTCGCCGCTGTCGAGCCGGCCGATGATGTACTTGCCCCGACGCTCTAGCGCCAGGATTCTCGCCCCGGTCAGCCGGCTGGAAAAAGCGGCGGGCAGGGCGAAACGGAGGTCGGGGCGTCGAAGATCGACCCGGGCCAGGCGCGCGCCGACGAGCGGCGCCTCGAGCCCCTTCCTGACCGTCTCGACTTCGGGGAGTTCCGGCATTTTACCGCCTGACCTCGCTGATCTTTGCAGCCGGAGAATGTCGCGCCCTTGCTGGCGCGCGCCGCCTCGATTGGACTAAGAGCCCCACAATGCAAGACCCATCCCCAGGATCGGCCCCGCCGGCGAAGGCGCCGTTCGGCTTCGCGGAGGTCGACGCCGCCGACAAGCCGGGCCTGGTTCGCGGCGTTTTCGAGGCCGTCGCTCCTCGCTACGACCTCATGAACGACCTGATGAGCGGGGGCGTCCATCGCCTCTGGAAGGACGCCGCCGCCGCCAGGCTCAACCCCCAGCCCGGCGAGCGGATCATCGATTGCGCCGGAGGGACGGGCGACATGGCCTCCCGGATCGCCCGAATGGCCGGCGCCGTGCATCGCCGGCGCGTCGGGGCTCGCGCCCAGGTGGTGGTGGTCGAGGCCTCCGAGGCCATGCTCCGCAAAGGCAAGGCGCGCTTGGGCGACGAAGAGATCCTGTGGGCGGCGGGCGACGCCCAGGCCCTGCCTTTGCCTGACCGCTCGGCGCACGCCTATTGCATCGCCTTTGGCCTGCGCAATCTCACCAGCCTCGAGGCCGCGCTCGCCGAGGCGCGCCGGGTCCTGAGGCCCGGCGGCCGGTTCATCAGCCTGGAGTTCTCCAGGCCCGTCTCGGCAGCCCTGCGCAAGGCCTACGACGCCTATTCGTTCCGGATCATTCCGAGGCTCGGCGCGCTCGCCGGGAAAAACGAGGCCGCCTACCGCTACCTCGTGGAAAGCATCCGCCGATTCCCCGACCAGGAGGAGCTCAGCGCCAAGCTCCGGCAGGCCGGCTTCTCGCAGGTCTCGGCGACCAACCTCAGCGGCGGGATCGTCGCTCTCCACCAGGGCTGGGCGATCTGAGACGCGCCGCGGGACCGGGAAGTTTCCTTCGCCTCCTTGGGGCGGGGTTTCGGCTCGTCCGGGCCGATGCGCTCATGCCCCGGGAGTTCGACGCCGCCCTCCCCGCCGACGCCCGCCTGCTGGCCCGTCTCCTCCGGCTCTTCGCCGGCCGCGCCTCGCGCGTCGGCCGACCCGGGGAGAGGCTGGCCTGGACCCTGGAGGGGATGGGGCCGGTCGCCGTCAAGCTCGGCCAGTTCCTCTCCACTCGCGGCGACATCATCGGAGCGGAGTTCGCCGCTGATCTGGGCCGCCTCAAGGATCGGCTGAAGCCGTTTCCCACCATCGCCGCCCAGGGCGAAGTCGAGGCCGCCCTCGTCGGGCGATCCAGCCTCTTTTCCGACTTCGAGGACGCCATCGCCGCCGCCTCCCTCGCTCAGGCCCACAAGGCCCGTCTCGCCGATGGCCGCCAGGCGGCGGTGAAAGTGCTCCGGCCCGGCATCGAGCGGCGGGTCGCCGAGGACATCGCGGTGCTGCGCCTGGCCGCGAGGCTCACCCATTCCTTCGTCCCCCAGCTGCGTCGCCTCGAGCCCAGGGCTCTGGTCGAGACCATCGCCCGCGCCCTCGACCTGGAGCTCGACCTGCGCTTCGAGGCCGCCGGCGCCGACGAGCTGCGCGAGGTCATGGCCAAGGATGGCTACATGGAGGCGCCCCGCGTCGTCTGGGAAGGGGTCGGGCGGCGGGTGCTCACCCTGGAGTGGGCGCCCGGAAAGCCTCTCTCCGATCCGACCGCGCTCGATCAGGTGGGGCTGGACCGTCCGCTGCTCGCCCAGAACCTCATCCGCGCCTTTCTCGCCCAAGCCCTCGACCACGGCGTCTTCCATGCCGATCTCCACGAGGGAAACCTCTTCATCGCCCCGCCGGCGCGCCTGCAGGCGGTCGATTTCGGCATCATCGGCCGGCTCGAACGGATCGAGCGGCGCCGGCTCGCCGAGATCCTGTGGGGCTTCCTCAAGCGCGACTACGAGCGGCTGGCCGAGATCCACTTCGAAGCGGGCTATGTGCCGCCGGGCCAGGACCGCGGCGCCTTCGCCCAGGCCCTGCGGGCGGTCGGTGAGCCGGTGGTGGGCCGCACCGCCGCCGACGTCTCCATGGGCCCGCTGCTGGCCCAGCTCTTCGAGATCACCGCCGCCTTCGAGATGCGCCTTCGCCCCGAACTGGTGCTGCTCCAGAAGACCATGGTCACCGTCGAGGGGGTGGCGCGGCGGATCGATCCCCACCACGACATCTGGCGCGCCGCCGAACCGATCGTCCGGCGCTGGATCGCCCGCGAACTTTCCCCGGCCAACGCGCTTCGCGAAATCGCCGCCGACGCCCGGCGGGCGCTAGCCATCCTCGCCCGACCGGCCACGGCCGAGGTTCGCCCGCCAAGACCGCCGAGCGAGCCGGCCGAAGAGACCTTTTCGCCCTGGCTCGCCTTCGCCCTCGGCGTCGCGTTCGCCGCCCTGGTCTTCTGCCTCGCCGCCCTGGTCTAGGAAACTCAGGTGAGCTCTAGTCGGCGCTGCCCGAGCCCCCGCCCCTCGCCGAATAGCGGCGGGAACCGTAGCTCTGGCCGTAGCCCTGGCCATAGCCCTGAGCCTCCTTGGCCTCGCGGGTCTTCTCCTGCGTCCAATAAGCCGCGCCGCTCGCCGGCTTGAACATGGTCCGTGGCGCCCCGTCCTTGGAGACCACCGCGAAGGTGTTCTGAGAGGGCGCATAGATCACCCGGTCGCCATTGGACCGGTTGATGACCTCCGAGCCCCTCGGCGGATGGTCCACGAAGTTGTGCACCTTGACCACATAGTCGCTTTCGCTGCGCGCCCCGAACTCCCCGCCGTTGCGGGCGAACTGGTACTGGGCGTTCTCCGCCGCGCTGTGGCGGCGGTTGGCGGCCCACATCGGCTCGCCATTCACCAGCGAGACCTGCTGGCTCGCCGATGCGCCGGTCTCGCTCGGCGGCGCCGCGGCGTCCTCCGCGCCCGAAGGCGCCACCGCCGATGGTTTGGGCCCGCAGGCGCCCAGCGTCAGCGCCGCGGCGCCAAGGCCGATGATCAGGATCGTTCGCATTGGTCTTCCCCTTGCCCTCTCGTCCCAGCCTCAGGACATGTTTAGAACAAATTAAGAACACCAACTTCCCCGCCCGTCAAGTCCGGTCCCCCGACAGTTTGTCCCGCCGCGGCGTTCGGGCTAAAGCGACGCCGCAGTCAAGATCGAGGCCGCCCCTGGCGCACGGCGAACGCATTGTCCTGATCGTGGGTGGGGGGATCGCCGCCTACAAGGCGCTCGAGCTCGTGCGGCTGGCGCGCAAGGAAGGCCTTAAGGTCGCCCCCATCCTCACCAAGGCCGGGGCGAGGTTCGTCACCCCGCTTTCCCTCGCCGCCCTTTGCGAGAGCCAGGTTCGGAGCGATCTCTTCTCGCTCGAGGACGAAACCGAGATGGGCCACATCTCCCTTTCGCGCTCGGCCGACCTCATCCTCGTCGCCCCGGCGACCGCCGACCTCATGGCTCGCGCCGCCGCGGGCTTCGCCGACGATCTCGCGACCGCCGTCCTCCTCGCCTCCGACAAGCCGGTTCTGATGGCCCCGGCCATGAACGTCCGCATGTGGCGCCATCCCGCCACCTGCCGCAATCTCGCGAGGCTGCGCGCCGATGGCGTCTTCTTCGTCGGCCCCGATGAGGGCGAGATGGCCTGCGGCGAATACGGTGAAGGCCGGATGGCCGCGCCCGAGGCCATCCTCGAGGCGGCCAAGAGCGCGCTCGCCGCGCGCCGGGAGGGCGGGGCCCTCGCCGGGCTCCGGGCCCTCGTCACCGCCGGTCCGACCCTGGAGGCGCTCGACCCGGTCCGCGTCCTCACCAATCGCTCCAGCGGCAAGCAGGGTTACGCCGTCGCGACGGCCCTGGCCGCGCTCGGCGCCGAGGTGACCCTCGTCTCCGGACCCACGAGCCTCGCCGCCCCGCCCGGCGTGACGCGCCTCGAGGTCGAGAGCGCCGAGGAGATGCTCGCGGCCTGCCGGTCCGCCCTGCCGGCCGACCTCGTCGTCTGCGTGGCGGCGGTGAGCGACTGGCGGGCGGCGAAGGTCTCCGGGACCAAGATCAAGAAAGCCGCCGGCGGCGCGCCCGCGCTCGAACTCGTCGAGACGACCGACATCCTGGCGGCCCTCGCCGCGCCGGGACCGGACCGGCCGCGCCTCGTCGCCGGTTTCGCCGCCGAGACCGGCGATCTGGAGGCCAAGGCGAGGGCCAAACTCGCCGCCAAGGGCTGCGATCTCCTGATCGCCAACGAGGTTGGATCGGGGAAGGTCTTCGGAGCCGAGGAGAACGAGGTCCTGGTCCTGGTCCGGGACCAACGGGCCCGGCGCTGGGGGCCCGCCGGCAAGCGGGAGATCGCCGAGCGTCTCGCCGGCCTCCTGGCGGAGATGCTGGGGCCGTGATCCGGATCAAGGCCCGCCGCCTTCCCCACGCCGCCGACCTTCCCTGGCCCGATTACCACTCCGCCGGAGCGGCCGGCATGGACCTGCGCGCCGCGGTCCCCGCCGATCAGCCGGTCGAGCTTCGCCCTGGAGCGAGGGCCGCCATCCCCACCGGCCTTGTCATCGCCTTGCCCGAGGGCTTCGAGGCCCAGGTCCGGCCGCGCTCCGGCCTGGCGCTGAAGAGCGGCCTCACCCTCCTCAATTCCCCCGGCACGGTCGACGCCGACTACCGAGGCGAGGTGATGGCGATCCTCGTCAACCTCGGTGAGGAGGCCGTCGTCATCCGCCGCGGCGATCGCATCGCCCAGATCATCATCGCCCCGGTCGTCCGGGGCGAATGGAGCGAGGCGGCCGATCTCACCGAGACCGGCCGCGGCTCGGGAGGCTTCGGCTCGACGGGTCACGACTAGCGGCGGCTGGGAACTTCAAATTCCGATCACCCCGGCGCAAGCCGGGGCCCAGGCAAAACCCTCAGGATCAGCGCCCGCTATCGGAATCCCAGCACATCGGCCATCGAATAGAGGCCGGGAGGCTTGCCGACGACCCAGGCCGCAGCGGCGAGCGCGCCGCGCGCGAAGAGGCGCCGGTCCCGCGCCGAATGGGAAAGGGTCAGGATCTCCTCGGTCCCGGCGAAGACGACGCTGTGCTCGCCCACCACCGAGCCGCCGCGCAGCGAGGCGATGCCGATCTCGCCCTCGCGCCTCACCGCCTCCGGCCCCTGACGGGTCGGCGCGCGCAGCTTCGCGAGCTCGCCCCTTCTGCCCCTCGCCGCGGCCTCGCCCAGCATCAGTGCCGTTCCCGAAGGCGCGTCGCGCTTGCCGCGGTGGTGGGTCTCCATGATCTCGATATCCCAGGCGTCCGGGTCGAGGCGCGAGGCGGCGGTCTCCACCAGATGGGCCAGAAGGTTCACCGCCAGGGAGAAATTGCCCGACTTGACGATGGCGATCCGGCGTGAGGCCGCTTCGATCATCGCCTCTTCCTCGGCCGAAAAGCCGGTCGGGCCGATGACGAGGGCCGGCCCGCCCCGCGCGGCCGCCTCGCGCGCCAGGTCCGCCGCCGCCGAAGGGGAGGAGAAATCCACCACCACTTCGCTCGCCGCCAGCACCTCCGACCGACTGGAGAGCCGCCGGCGCGCCTCGCCCTTTGCGCCTGGCGCATCGCAGAGGGCGGAAAGTTCGAAGCCCTCGAGCCCGTCGGCGAGCTCGGCGACGGCCGCGCCCATCCTCCCCAGCGCTCCGGCCACCCCGATCCTCATGGGCCCGCTCTCTCCTCTCGCGAGCGTTCAATGCCGTCGTTCGAGCCCTGGCGCAAACCTTTGTCCGGGATCGCGGGCGCTTCTCCTCCCCTGCGAGCGGAGCGATGCGGGGGAGGGGGACCGCGAAGCGGTGGAGGGGGCGGCCGCAAGCGCCGGCGCTTTTTCACTCGCCCCCTCCCCCATTTCATGGGCCCCCTCCCCCGTGAACGGGGGAGGATCTCCACAATGGGGCGTTCGGAGACGAGAATGGCGAAGGACTCTCCAGTGAAGAAGGTGGTGCTCGCCTATTCGGGCGGCCTCGACACCTCCATCATCCTCAAGTGGCTGCAGACCGAATACGGTTGCGAGGTGGTGACCTTCACCGCCGATCTCGGCCAGGGCGAGGAGCTCGGCCCCGCGCGTGAGAAGGCGCTCATGCTGGGGATTCGCCCCGAGAACATCTTCACCCCGGACCTGCGCGAGGAGTTCGTCCGCGACTTCGTCTTTCCGATGTTCCGGGCCAACGCGCTCTACGAGTGGCAGTATCTGCTGGGGACCTCGATCGCCCGGCCGCTGATCGCCAAGGCCCAGATCGAGACCGCGCGCACGGTGGGGGCGGACGCGGTCGCCCACGGCGCGACCGGCAAGGGCAACGACCAGGTGCGCTTCGAGCTCGCCTACTATGCGCTGGCCCCCGACATCGCGGTGATCGCGCCCTGGCGGGAGTGGCGCTTCGCCAGCCGCGAGGCGCTCCTCGCCTTCGCCGAGGAGAACCAGATCCCGATCGCCAAGGACAAGCGGGGCGAGGCGCCCTTCAGCGTCGACGCCAACCTCCTGCACTCCTCCAGCGAGGGCAAGGTCTTGGAGGACCCGGCGATCGAGGCGCCGGAGTTCGTCCATCAGCGCACC
>JBOHLG010000041.1:0-27771 GCA_050729515.1 Caulobacteraceae bacterium | reverse complement strand
AGGGCCCGGCCTTGACGACCGCGCCGTGGCCGCGCGGTCCGGCCGAAGCCGGAAAGCCAAGGGCTTTCAGCACATTGCGCCTAGCCACTTCGCCCAGGGCGAGGATGGCCTTGAGGCGCGGGAGGGCGGCGATCCGCGAGGCGAGGAACGGCCGGCAGGCCGCCTCCTCGGCGGAGGTCGGCCGGTTCGCCGGCGGAGCGCAGCGCACGGCGTTGGTCACCATGCAATCGATGAGCTCCAGGCCGTCGTCGGGTGAAGCTCCGTAGCGGCCGCGGGCGAAGCCGGTCTCGAGCAGGGTCTGGTAGAGAAGGACGCCGGCGAAGTCGCCGGTGAACGGCCGGCCGGTCCGGTTCGCCCCCGAGCGGCCGGGCGCGAGGCCGACGATGAGGAGCCGGGCGGCCGGATCGCCGAACGAGGGGGCCGGAGCATTGAACCAGGCGGGCTCGGCGGCCCGATTGGCCTCGCGATAGGCGACGAGACGCGGGCAGATGGGGCAGTCGCGAGGCGGCTCGGCCGGCGCATCGGCCAACGAGGTGAGGGCGCTTCTCATCGGCGGGGGTTGTCGCCTAAGGATCGCGCCGTGGCCAGAGCGGGCGAGATCGACATCGATCAGGCGATCGTCATCGCCTTGGGCTCCAATCTGGCGGGCGAGTTCGCCTCGTCCGAGGCCGTCATCGAAGCGGCCCTGGCGCGGCTTTCCTCGATCGGTACCGAACCGGTCCGCGTCTCCCGCCTCTGGCGCTCGGCCGCCTGGCCCGATCCCTCCGATCCGCCGTTCGTCAACGCCGTGGCGCTGAGCCGAAGCGCGCTTGGCCCCCGCAGCCTCCTCGCCGCGCTCCTTGGCCTCGAAGCCTCGTTCGGCCGTCGGAGGGAAAAGGCCAATGCGCCGCGCCCGCTCGATCTGGACCTCGTCGGCTACGGCCGCTTGACGCTCGACGTCCCCGGGCTCACGCTTCCCCATCCCCGAGCGGCCGAGCGCGCCTTCGTCATGGGGCCGCTGGCCGAGATCGCGCCGGCCTGGCGTCATCCGGCCACAGGCGAGGCGGCGGCGGCGCTTGCCGCCAGGGCGAGGGTGGGACGCGACGCGCGGCCGATCTAAAGGCGAAGTTCCAGCGCCGGGGAGGAAGTCGAACCCACGCCGGAACGTTCCTTTTTCAACTTCGCGCGGAGATGCTCCCGCGATCAGCCCCGCTTGAGGCGAATCGCCGACTAGTTCTCATCGACGGCGCTCTGAGCGATGGTCACAAGGCCCAAAGCGGGGGCGGCCTCGCGCACCGCCTCGCGGGAAAGGTCTCCGGCGAGCGGCGAGGCAAGCTTGGGATAGGCGGCCCAGAGGATCGCGTCGGCGCGCGCTTCTTTCAGTCGGGAGAGCTGGCGCGCGAGCTCGGCGCGATCGAGGGCGAAGGCGAGGACCACGTCGGCCCCTTGGAGGCGATCGGCCGCGGCGCCTAGTTGGGCATGGACGCCGGCCGGAGCATCCAGGACGGCGAGGCGACGGTCCTTCTTGACCTCCAGGCGCTCGAGGAGGGAGCGCTCGCTCACCGCTCGGCGCCCTCGCGACTCCGTGTGGCGGCGGCGGCCTGGGACTGGGCGAGGACGCGGCGGCCGCGAAGACCGATCTCGACGGTCCTGGCGATCATCATGGCGGCGGCGAAGACGATGAGGGCGTCGGTGATGATCGAGGCGGAAAGGCCGGCGAGCGATCCGGCGCCGGCGGCGATCGATTTGAGGCCCAGGCGCAGGGCGACGAGGGCGAGGATGAAGACCATGCCCCACACCGAGGCGCGCATGGTGAGCTCGTGGGTCTCCGGATGGGCCTCGATCTTCATGATCCGGCCCCTCTGCCAGCCGAGCGCGGCGCCGGCGACGGCGGCGAGGGCCATCAGGACGATGGAGGCCGGCGTGGGAGAGGGCGGAGCGGCGGCAAAGGTGCTCCCCACCAGGAGCACGTAGATCAGCGGACGCAGCCACAGCCGATCGATCCGCAGGCGCCGCGGCTTCGCGTTGCGGACGAGGAGGACCGCCAGGATGACGATGAGGCCAATGACGCTGGTGGAGGGCGTTCCGCCGTGGGGAAAGAGGCCTCCGTGGGTGAACACCGCCGCCTCTTCAGGCCCGGGCCCGGGCCGGGTAGGCGGTGCGGGCGGCGGCCTCCAGCGCCTCGGCCGGATTGTCTCCGGGCCGGATTTCGGCCGCTCCGACGTCGAACTCGGCGACGAACGGCGCGGCCTTGTCGCCGGCCTCGAAGGCGGTGCAGGCGATGACCGCTCCGATCCGCTCGCCGGCCGCGCGGGCCTGGCCGAGCGAGGAAGAGGGAAGGGCGACCGCGAACGTCTCCGTCCCCAGGCGCGCGGCGGTGTCCTCGACCCGGACGAGACGGCCGATCATCGAGCCGATCTGGGGAATGGCGCGGTCCAGCCAGCCGCCGCGCCGGGCCTGGGCGACCTGTCGGGTCTCGCCGAGCTTGAGAACGACGACGGCGAGGGTGCGGTCGGTCGCCTTGGAGGCCTCGGCGAGGCGGGCGAGATGGGCGGCGAACAGCTCACGGGTGAAGAGGCCGGTAGCGGGGTCCATCAGGCCCGACGCGCGCGCCTTCTCGAGAGTCTGTCGGATGGTGAGTTCGCGTCGAAAGGCCGAGGCGAGAGCGAGCACCCGCCGCGCCGCCTGGGCCGGCTCGGCGCGCTCGGCGAGGATGTCGGTGACGCCCTTGGCGAAGGCCTCGACCGGAGCGACTGTGAGCGCGTCGGCGAGATGGAGAATGGCGGGGATGTGATAGAGTTTGGTGTTGCGGCGCATCCCCGTTGCGATCGCCAGCGCCTCGCTGGACTCGTCGGAGGCGACGAGCACGACCGCTTCGAAGGTCCGCTCGTGGAGATAGTCGAAGGCGGTGTAGGCGGTGAAGGCGCCGACGACCTCGGCGGCCTCGTCGGCAAGGGCGTTGGAGAGGGCGAGCAGAGAAGGCGCGGGCGAGCCCACCACCAGGACCCGGAGCGGCCGATCCTCCTCGGAAGGAAGGGCGAGGGTGCGGCCCCTATCGGCGAAGGTGGCGGCGCGCAGATCGAATTGCTCTTCGGCCACCGCCAGGCGGACCAACCCCTCGAGCCTCTGGGCGGCCTGTTCGGGATGGAGCGGCCAGGGAAGGGCCAGATCGAACGGCTCGGCGACGCCGTCGGTCTCGCCAAGGGCGATGATCGGCAGACGCCGGGGAGCGCTGGCTGTCTTGAGGCGCCTGGCCATGGGAGCGGCGTCGGGCCCTATCGCGGAAAGATCGACGATCGCCGCTTCAATGGAGGATTCGGAGAGCGCCGCGGCCGCCGCATAGGGGCCGCGGGCGGTGAGCGTGCGCCAGCCAAGGCGATCCAGGCCCTCGGCGAGGGGACCGGCGTGCAAATCATCGGCCGCCACGATCAGGACTCGGGCCTTGTCCGTCACGTCAACTCCGCATCCGCCGCCCCCCGGGCGTGAGCCCGGAATCGAGAACGCACCATAGCAGAGGCTCGCCAAGGCCAAAGCCATTCGGCGCGGGAGTCGCCGCCGCCGCTGCGATCAGGGGAGCGGCCGGATCGGCGGTCAGCGCAGGACCGGAACGACGAACTTTGGATCGAGCGTCTTGGAGGGATTGTAGCCGCCGACCTGGCCCATGATGGAGCCGGGACTTAGGAGCTCGTATCCCAAGAGGATCTGCATCCGGCGGCTCATGCCGCGGACCTTCTCCTTGGGGATGCCGAGATAGAAGTTCTCCTGGGGCCGCGCCCAGGGCTGGCAATAGTGGTTGGTGAAGGCAAGGCGTGGGGCGTCGCTTCGGTTCGCCGCGGCGCCGTGCATCAGGGTCCCCTGGAAGATGCAGATCGCTCCGGCCGGCATGCAAAGGCGACGAACGCATCCAGCTTCCGGATCGCGCGCTCCGGCGGCGAGGGCGGCGCGCAGGTTTCCACACCGCGCGTCGGACCATTTGTGGCTGCCGGCGTACATCACCGTCCCGCCGTTCTTTGCCGTGAAGGGGTCGATCGCGCCGATGACGCTGATGCTGACCGCGGGCCTTGGCCGAGCGAAAGGATAAAAGGCATCGTCGAAGTGCACGCTCTGGGCCGACTCGCCCGGATGGATGCAGATCGCGTGGTCGGCGGAAAGCAGATAGTTGGGCGAAAGAAGCACATCGAGGATGGCGAGGAGCCGTGGGTCGCACGCGATCTCCTCGAAGACCTCGCCGCGTCCGACCAGGGTGTAGACGCGTTCGGTGGCGCGGCCCTCGAAAGAGTTTCGCCCCAGATAGCGGCCAAGACGCGGCGCGAGGGCCTCTCGAAAGCGCGCGAGTTGATCGGCGCTCAGATAGCCCTCCAGGATCGTGAATCCGTGCTCTTCGAGCGCGGCGAGATGGGCCGCGGGATCGAACCCCGGCGGCAGGCTGCGTTGGGCGCGCTCGTGGATCATCGATCAAGGCCCTCCGAACGCGCCATCATACACCTTTCGCCGGCTTGCCTGACGACGCGGCAAGGCTTCATCCTGGCGGCGATCAGGGCGAAAAGGTCATAGGGCGAAAAGGATTGAGGCGCATGGGCCAAGGACCCCTCTCGAGCGTGAAGGTGCTGGAGTTCGCCGGGATCGGGCCGGGGCCTTTCTGCGGCATGCTCCTTTCCGACCTCGGGGCCGAC
The DNA here is from genome assembly GCA_050729515.1 of Caulobacteraceae bacterium. GTDB lineage: Bacteria > Pseudomonadota > Alphaproteobacteria > Caulobacterales > Caulobacteraceae > Acaudatibacter. The sequence goes on along the minus strand of JBOHLG010000041.1, from coordinate 23,119 downwards.
GTGGTGCGCATCGATCGGAAGGGGGCGAGGCCGGCGTCGCCGGCCGACGTCACCGCCCGCGGCCGCCGCTCGGCGGCGCTCGACCTCAAGGCGGAAGGAGCGGTCGAGGCCTGCCTGAAGATGATGGAGGCGGCCGATTCGGTCTTCGAGGGATTTCGACCTGGGGTCATGGAGCGCCTGGGCCTGGGGCCGGAGGTCGCGCTCAAGCGCAAGCCTTCGCTCGTCTATGGCCGGATGACCGGATGGGGACAGGAGGGTCCGCTCGCCCACGCCGCCGGGCACGATCTCAACTACATCGCCATCTCAGGAGCGCTTTCGGCGATCGGAACCGGCGAGCGTCCTGTCCCGCCGCTCAATCTCGTCGGCGACTTCGGAGGCGGCGCGCTCTATCTCGCCTTCGGCCTTCTCGCCGCGATCCTCCACGCCCGCGCCACCGGAGTGGGCCAGGTCGTCGATTGCGCGATGAGCGACGGGGCGGCCTCGCTGATGGCCATGTTCTACGGCATGGCCGCTTCGGGGATGTGGAAAGAGGGCCGGGCGAGCAATCTCCTCGATGGCGGGGCGCATTTCTACGACGCCTATCGATGCGCCGACGGCGAATGGATCTCGATCGCCTCGATCGAACCGCAGTTTTACGCCGAACTCCTGGAAAAGGCAGAGATAAGCGACCCTGACTTCAACCAGCAGATGAACCGCCTGGCCTGGCCGGACCTGAAGCGCAGGCTGGCGGAGATCTTCGCGCGCAAGACGCGCGAGGAGTGGCGCGAGGTCCTGGAGGGATCGGACGCCTGTTTCGCGCCCGTGCTCAGCCTCTCGGAGGCTGCGGGGTTCGAGCATAACCGGGTGCGGGGGACGTTCGTGGAGGTGGAGGGGGTCGTCCAGCCGGCGCCCGCTCCGAGGTTCTCGGCGACGCCCGGCGCCATCGCCTCGCCGCCGCCGGCGATCGGGGCCCACAGCCGCGAGGCCCTGGCCGACTGGGGTCTCGGCGAAAAGGAGATCGCCAATCTCGAGGCGAGCGGGGCTCTCTGACCGGCCCGTTCACATGGGGTTCACGTGGCCCCGCGCATCTTCAACCGGTCGGCTTCGGACGCGCTCTCCCGTCCCTCGTAGCGCCCGCACGCCGGCCAGGAAGAATGAATCATCCTGTGCGGCGCGCCGTCTCCCCCACGGCGCGCCGCTTCGTCTTTCCCCGGACCACGAACCTGAGAGCGCCGGCCTCTTCGGATCGGGAGACGATCTCGAGCCGCTTCTCGGCGGCGAAGTGCGGGACATCGATCGCCGCCAGAGGATCGTCAGCCAGGAGCTCGACGAGGGCGCCGGCCGGCGCTTCCTTCAGCGCCCGGGCGAGGCGCAAGGTAGGGACGGGGCAGCGGTGGCCGCGGGCGTCGACCAGGATGGGGCGTTCCTCGCCGCTCATCGGCGATGATTAACCCGGCGGGGGGGCCCGGAGCGAGAGCGCGGCGGCGCCGCTAGCAGCCCGATTCCGACGTCCGATCCGCCTCGGCCGAACGCCAGCCGAACGTCGGAATCGAGAAGGGTGCTAGCAAGCTATTGGATTCTAGTGTCATTGACGAAATATGACGTTCGTAGCTGAGCCCCTTCCCGAAGCGGAATCGAACGTCAAATTCACCACACTAGTCAGGACTGCGGCGAGGGCGCGGCGTTCTGGGCGGCCGGGGGCGCCGGGCTTTGGGCGGACGGAGGGTTGGCCGGCGGGATGGCGAGCGGCGGCGGGGCGACCGACAGATTCCGGGCCGGCGGTGGAGTGGGCGAGGCCTGGATCGCCGGTGTCTGGGCCGAAACATTTGCGTTCGCGTTCAGGCCGGAAGAGGCCGCGCTCGGGGCGGCGTACTGCTCCGCCGGAGCTTTCCGCTCCGCAGCCCTATACCGGGGCCGTGGGGCCGGGACGGCGGGCGCAGCCCGGGCATAGCGGCGAGAGGCGGTCGGCGGCGCAGCAGGGATTGCGGGGCCGACGAGGGGGTGGGCGGCGGGCGCATTCGGATGGGCGGTGAGGGGCACCGCGCCTTGAGCCGCAGCGGCAGGCGAGGGTTGGGCCGCCGCGCCGGTCGTCGAAGGGGTCTGGGCGACCTGAGCCGCCTGAGGATTGTTCATCCACCGCGCGCCGCGCGATCCATTGTGGGTGACGATGGCGGCGACCGCGGCGGCCACCAGGCCGATGACGATGATGGGGGCGGCGAACCACCACATCGGCGTCTTGCGCTGCACCTTGCGGCCCAAGACGGGGTTGCCGACCACGAACGGCGTGGATTTGGCGGCCGTGACTTTCGGGGGGGCGGCCTTGGGGCCCCTCGTTGCGGGGCGCGAATCATCCGCCGGCAGAGGGGGTGTCGGGTCCGAAGAGGAATGAGCGACCATTGTTCACGATTCCTAGCGACTGCGCCTTAATCAACGTCCGCCGAGCCCGCGGGTTGCCGTCAAGGCGACGCTTGATCGGCCGCACCGCCGCAGCATTGCTCGATGTTTTACAAAGACTCTATTGGACAGCGCCCCTGAGAGCCTGTTTCCGCCAGCCTCCGGCCGGTTATTTGAGGTCTATACATGCAGAGTCTCCGGCGTTGCTGGCCCTCGCTCCGACAAGGCTCTCTCTGCTACACGAGGCTGATCGCGTCGAGGATCCGAGGGAGCCGCCCGCCTGGACCTGAAATCACCACCTCCGAACCGGCGAACGGTCAGACCCGATGCCGGCGTCCCGGCCGCCAAGGCCACCGCCGGGGCCGGCCTCCTCACCGTGGTCATCCCCACCTTCAACGAGCGCGACAACATCGCTCCGCTGGCGCGTCGGCTGGAGCGGGCGCTCGGCGGCCTCGACTGGCAGGCGATCTTCGTCGACGATGATTCCCCCGACGGCACCGCCGAAGCGGCGCTTGCGCTCGCCGAGAAGGACGGCCGCATCCATTGCCTCAGGCGGGTGGGACGCCGGGGCCTCGCCGGAGCCGTGATCGAGGGGGTGATGTCGAGCGCCTCGCCATTCGTGGCGGTGATCGACGCCGACCTGCAGCACGACGAGACGCTCCTTCCGGCCATGCTGGCGCCGCTCGCAAGAGGGGAGGCGGACCTGGTGATCGCCAGCCGCTATGTCGGGGAGGGCGCGGCCGAGGACGGACTCTCGCACGTTCGGCGGGCCGGCAGCCGCTGGGCGAGCCGCCTCGCGCGCCTGGTGCTTTCGGCCGACGTCGCCGATCCGGTCAGCGGCTTTTTCATGATCCGCCGCGAGGCGGTGGAGCGGGTCGCCCATCGCCTCTCCGACCAGGGCTTCAAGATCCTCTTCGACATCATCGCCTCCCAGCGCCAGCCGCTCCGGATCGTCGAGCTTCCCTACCGCTTCCGCGAGCGCGAGGCGGGCGCGAGCAAGCTCGATGCGCGGATCGTCATCGACTATCTGGGCTTGGTGCTCTCCAAGATGACCGGCGGCCTCGTCCCGGCCCGGGCCCTCCTCTTCGGTCTGGTGGGGGCGAGCGGACTTGTCGTCCACCTCGCCATCCTGAAGCTCTGCCTGACGCTGGGCGCGCTCTTCCTCGCCGGCCAACTCATCGCGGCGGTCACCGCCATGACCAGCAATTTTCTGATCAACAACCTCGTCACCTATCGCGACCGGCGCCTGGCGGGCTGGGGCCTCCTGGCCGGGTATCTGCGCTTTTGCGGCCTCTGCGCGCTCGGCCTGCTCGCCAACGTCGCGGTGGCGGGGCTGGTCCATCGCGTCACGCCGCTGTGGTGGTTGGCGGGCTCGGCCGGCGCTCTCTTCGGCGCGGCCTGGAATTATGTCAGCACCTACCTCGCCGTCTGGTGAGCGGCGCGCCCTTGGTCGGGGAATTCCAGGGCGGCTGATCGGCCTGACCGTCGTAATCCTTCTCGTCCGCATCGCCGCAGCGATGCTGATCCCCCTTGGTCCGGACGAGGCGTATTACCGCGCCTGGGCGAGCGCTCCGGCGCTGGGCTACTACGACCATCCGCCGATGATCGCCTGGTGGATCTGGCTGGGCGAGAGGATCGCCGGGACGGGATCGCTGGGGGTGAGGCTCCTTCCTATCCTCTCGGCGGCGGCGAGCACCTTCATCGTCTTCGACCTCGCCCGGCTGGCAGGGCTTGGCGAGCGCATCGCCGAGCGGGCGGCGATCTGGTGGAACGCCACGCTCCTCATTGCTTTTGGCGGTTTTCTCGCGGTTCCCGATTCAGCGGCGAGCCTCTTCTGGGCGCTCAGCCTGTGGAGCGCGCTCAGGGCCCTTGGCGCGCTTGGGGCGCTTGGGGCGCTCGGCGGCCCGGCGCGCGCCTGGTGGATCGCCGCCGGAGCCGCGGCGGGCCTGGCGACGATCTCCAAATATTCCGGCCTCTTCCTCGCTCCGGGGGTCTTCCTGTGGCTCGCCTGCGGGCCGAAGGGAAGGCGGGCGCTCGCCTCGCCCTGGCCGTGGATCGCCGCCGCCTGTGCGCTGGCGATCTTCGCCCTCAACATCGGCTGGAACGCGGAGCATCATTGGGAGAGCTTCTCGCGGCAATTCGGCCGTGTCGCCCCGCACCGCTTCGCCCCGCGATTCCTCCCCGAATTCGTGTTCGGCCAGATCGGGCTGCTGAACCCCCTGATCGCGCTCTTCCTTGGCCTTTCCCTCGCCAGCGCCAAGGCGCGCTCCCGGCTCGGAGCTTTCCTTCTCTCGAGCGCGCCGTTCGGAGCCTATCTTCTCTTCCATTCCCTGCACGACCGGGTCGAGGCGCACTGGCCGGCGCCGCTCTATCCGGCGCTGGCCATAGCCGCGGCGGCGGGAGCGGAGGAGGCGAGGGGGGTGTGGGCGAAGCTGCGCGCGCTCGCCCCGATCCTGGGCTTTTCCCTCGCCGCGATCGCGCTCTTGTGGACGGCGCGGCCGGCCGGCGTGATCCCGAGCGGGCACGATCCGGCCAAGCTCCTGCGCGGCTGGAGCGGGTTTTCCGCCGCCGTGGAGGCGAAGCGCAAGGCGGCGGGAGCGGCCTGGGTGGGAACGGCCGACTATGGGCTCGCCGCCGAACTCGCAGCTTCGGCCAAGGCGCCCGCTCCAGTGGTCGAAATGGTCGACCGCGCCCGCTGGCGCGGACTCAAGATTGGCCCGCCGCCCGATCTTTCCCGCCCGGGCCTCCTCGTCGACCTGCCAAGACGCCTTGACGCCCTCGATCTGGCGTCCTGCTTCGCCCGCGTCGCGCCGATGGGTGCGATCGGGCGCGGCGCCGATCCTGGCAAGGACGGAACCTACCAGGCACTCGAGGTCTTCGGGGCGAAGCGGAACCTACTTGAGAGGGGGTGCTCCAGAGCGCGAAAAGGCGAGGGAAGGGGCTAACGCCCCGTGCGAGTGGCGATCTGCCAGATGTCGCCCCACCGATCGCGCACCGTCGCTCGCCGATCGCCCCAGGGCGTCATCTCAGGCTCCCCGATCACCTCCGCGCCCCGCGCCTTCGCGCGCCGAAAGGCGGCGTCGGCGTCCGGAACATAGACATAGATGAACGCCGGCATGGCCTCCCGCTCGCCGCCTCCGTCGCTGACCATCACAATCGAATCGCCGATCTTGAGCTCTGTGGGCTGGCCGGACCGAACTTCGCCTTCGGCCTCGAAGACAAAGCCGATGAAGGCGGCGAGCTCGGCGGGCTCGGCGGTGACGATGCGAGGGGCAAGCGTGGGCCAACCTTCCGGTTGATAGGAACGTCGAGTCTCTCCTGCGGAACCGTGAGTGGCGCCGACCCTCAGCGCGTCGACCTCGAGATCGCCGATGCGCATCTTGCCGATGGCGAGGCGCCCGATCGCCATCCGTCCGATGGCGAGCGCGCCCAAGGCTGCAGCCCCGACGGCGAGGGCTCCGATGGCGAGCGCTCCGCTCGCCGCGGCGTTGATCGTCCGCGCGGGCCAAAGGCGCGCCGGGGCTCGATTCCGCATCCGGTCCTCTAGTGGTCCGATTCCAACATTTGCATCCGCCTGATACCCCGCGCCGGACAAATGTTGGAATCAAGAAGGACCACTAGCGACTCTTTGATTTTCTAGTGGAACTTTTGAATTTGACATTCGCCCGGCGGGCCATGCCGGGCAGGAAGCGAATGTCAAATTCGTTCCACTAGGCGGCTCGCGCTGGCGGCCAAGCGGGGACGCGGCGGAGGAAAGAGGCCTTGCGTCGGCGGCTGCTTGCTTTTTCGATCCGCTCCTCCATCGGGGTCTGGGGGAGGCCCGCCAGGGTGAGGAATCCGGCCTTGGCGATGTCCAGGTCGTCGAAGTGCACGTTCGAGAGCTTCTGGAACTCCGCGCTGGTGATGAGGCCGGAAAAGCTGAAGTCGGCGGCCATCACCGGCTCGGGCTCGTTGAAGAAGCTGAATGGGCTGGCCCCCTGCGTCGCCGCGTCGTCCGGCGCCTTGGTCGTGGGCGGGGGGATCGGGACCCCTTGATCCTGCCCCATGCTGGGGCCGGGGGCCTGGCCCATCATCTGGGCGAGCTGCAGTCTGGCGGTAGGGAAGGGCGAGGCCCATCCGACGATGACCCGAAGACCCAGGATCTCGGGGCAGACCGCGCGTTCGTAGAGCGCCACCTCCTGGGGAGAGAGGACGCCATCGCCATTGAGATCGAGCTTCTTGAAGAACCGCCCGGCGTCGGCGTTGAATTCCTCGCGGGTGAGCTTGCCGTCGTGATTGGCGTCGGCCTCGTGAAACCAGTCGATGACAGGATAGGGCGCGCCGGGCTTGGCGCGGAACGGCTCTCCGCACGGGCTGATAAAGACGTTGGGGAGTTCGTCGGCCTGATCGGCCCACGACGCAGGAGCGGCGAAGCCCCACCCGGCGAGCAACAAAACACCGATCGTCGCCTCGCGCCTCGTGGTCCGCATGGAAACGCTCCGAGCCCTCCTGGTCGCCCGCCATGGATAAACCTGGTGGCGCGGCGAGCAATGGGCTTGACCGGCCTATCATCACCGCCTCAGGAACGCGCGCCGCACGCGAGGAGGCATCATGAAGACCAAAAGAGCCGCTATCGTCTCGCCCATCCGCACCGCGGTCGGCAAGTTCATGGGCGCGCTCGCGCCGCTCAGCGCCGGGGAGCTGGGCGCGATCGTCATCAAGGCGCTCGTCGAGCGCACGAAGATCGATCCGGACCGGATCGACGACGTGATCTTCGCCCAGGGCTATGCGAGCGGCGAGGCGCCGTGCGTGGCCCGCTGGTCGGCGCTCGCCGCCGGCCTGCCGGTGAGCATCCCCGGCTATCAGCTCGACCGGCGCTGCGGCAGCGGCCTGCAAGCGGTGATCGATGCGGCCATGATGGTGCAGACCGGCGCGGCCGATATCGTGATCGCCGGGGGCGTTGAGAGCATGAGCAACGCCGAATTCTACACCACCGACATGCGCAAAGGAGCCAGGGCCGGCTCGGTCACTCTGCACGACCGCCTGGCCCGCGGCCGCGTGATGAGCCAGCCGATCGAACGGTTCGGAGTGATCAGCGGCATGATCGAGACGGCCGAGAACCTCGCCCGAGATTTCCAGATCACCCGCGAGGAATGCGACGCCTACGCCGCCATGAGCCACCAGCGCGCCGCCGCCGCGTGGAACGCGGGCAAGTTCGACGACGAGCTCGTGGGCGTCGAAGTTCCCCAGCGACGCGGCGATCCGATCTTCTTCGCCCGCGACGAGGGGGTGCGCGCCGACACCAGCATCGAGAGCCTCGCCGCCCTTCCGCCGATCGAGAAGGGCGGGGTGGTGACGGCCGGCAACGCCAGCCAGCAGAACGACGCCGCCGCCGCCTGCCTCGTCGTCGCCGAGGGCAAGCTCGCCGAGCTTGGCCTGGATCCCATGGGCTGGCTCGCCGGCTGGGCGGCGGCGGGGTGCGAGCCTTCGCGCATGGGGATCGGCCCGGCCCCAGCGGTCGAGCGGCTCTTTTCGCGAACCGGCCTCTCCTGGGACGACATCGAGCTGGTCGAACTCAACGAGGCCTTCGCGCCCCAGGTGCTGGCGGTGCTCAAGGCCTGGGGGTGGGACGAGCGCGAGAGGCTCAACGTCAACGGCTCGGGGATTTCGCTCGGCCATCCGATCGGGGCGACGGGCGGGCGGATCCTCGCCAACCTGCTTCGCGAGATGGCCCGCCGCAAGGCCAAAAGGGGGCTCGAGACCATGTGCATCGGCGGCGGCCAGGGCCTGGCGGCGATCTTCGAGGCGCCGTGAAGGCCGCGCCGGTGATCGAGATCGTCGAGAGCGCCGATCCGCAGAGCCTCGCGCGCTTTTCCGAGATTATCGATGTGCGCACCCCGGCGGAGTGGGGCGAGGACCACGTCTTCGGCTCGGTCAATCTGCCGGTCCTTTCCAACGAGGAGCGGGCGCGGGTGGGGACGATCTATGTGCAGGACTGTCCCCACGCCGCACGCCGGGTCGGGGCCGCGCTCATCGCGCGCAACATCGCCGGCCATCTGGAGGGCCCGCTGGCGGGGAAGGATCGGAGCTTCTCGCCGCTCATCTATTGCTGGCGCGGCGGGCAGCGCTCCGCGGCCATGGTGAGCGTCTTCTCCCAGATCGGCTGGCGCGTGCGCGTGCTCAAGGGCGGCTACAAGGCCTACCGACGCCGGGTTGTGGCGGCGCTCTACGAGGAGGCTTGGCCGCTCAACGCCGTCCTTCTCGAGGGGCCGACCGGCAGCGGCAAGACCGAAGTGCTCTCCCGCCTCTGCGCCCTTGGCGTCCAGACGCTCGATCTGGAGGCCCTAGCCCACCACCGCGGTTCTCTCTTCGGGGCCCTGCCGGGGGAGGCCCAGCCGAGCCAGAAGCTCTTCGAGAGCCGGCTGCTGGCGGCGCTGGAGGCGCTCGATCCCCAAAGGCCGGTCGTCATCGAGGCGGAATCCAGCAAGGTCGGCGATCTCATGGCGCCGCCGGCTCTGTGGCGAAGCATGGCCGGCGCTCCCACTATCGGACTGAACGCACCGGCGACGGAGAGGGCGAAATATCTTCTCTGCGCCTACGGCGACATCGCCGCCGACATCGAGCGGCTGGAGGACATCATTCAGCGGCTCCCGGTCCACCTTTCCAAGGATGAACGCGCCGCCTGGCGGGAGCTGGCGCGGGCCGGCGCCTTGGAGGAGCTCGCCCGGTCGCTCCTCGTCGCCCACTACGATCCGGCCTATCAGCGCTCGATGCGCAAGGCCGAACGGCCGAGGCTCGGGACGATCGAACTCACCTCTCTCACCGAGGGCGCGCGCGCTGGGGCGGCGGAGAAGATCGCGTCGATGGTTCGCGATTTCGCCGCAAGATGAGCCAGGGCGTCCGCCTCACCAGTCTCGCCCATGGCGGGGGCTGCGGCTGCAAGCTCGCCCCGGGCCTCCTGCGCACCATCCTCTCGCGTCTGGCCCCGCAGGGGACCTTTCCCGACCTCCTGGTCGGCGCCGAGACCAGCGATGACGCGGCGGTCTGGCGCCTGAGTGAGACCCAGGCGCTCGTCGCCACCACCGACTTCTTCACCCCGATCGTCGATGATCCAAGGGACTTCGGCCGCATCGCCGCGACCAATGCGCTTTCCGATGTCTACGCGATGGGGGCGAGGCCGATCCTCGCCCTGGCGATCGTCGGCATGCCGGTGGAGCAGTTGGGCGCCGAGACGATCGCCGCCATCCTCGGCGGTGGGGCGGAGACCTGTGCGGCGGTTGGCGTCGCGCTCGCCGGCGGCCACTCGATCGACGCCGCCGAGCCGATCTATGGCCTCGCCGCGATCGGCCTCGCCCACCCCGATCGCATTCTCACCAACGCTGGCGCCAAGCCTGGCGACGAGCTCATCCTGGGAAAGCCCCTGGGGGTCGGGATCCTCTCGGCCGCCCTCAAGCAGGAAAGGCTCTCGAAGGCGGGCTACGAGACGCTGATCGCGACCACGACGCAGCTCAATTCGGTGGGGGCGGACCTCGCCGGGATCGAGGGCGTCCACGCGCTGACCGACGTCACCGGCTTTGGCCTCGTCGGCCATGCGCTGGAGATGTGCCGGGCCTCGAGGCTCGCCGCGGAGATCTTTGCGCCCGAGGTTCCCGTGCTCGCCGGGGTCGAGGCGCTGGCCCGATCCGGCGTGAAGACGGGCGCCTCGGCGCGCAATTTCGAGAGCGAAAAGAGCTGGCTGCGCGGCGCCGACGGGCTGGTGGCCTGGCGCCGCGACCTCCTCTTCGATCCCCAGACGAGCGGCGGCCTCCTCATCGCCGTGGCGCCTAAGGCGGTGGAAAGCGTGCTTGGCCTGATGCGCCGGGCCGGCTTTTCCAAGGCCGCGCTCGTGGGCGAAATGAAAGAGGGGTCGCCGGCGCTGGAGCTGAAAGGACGGTGAGCCAAGCCATGGAATCGATGATCGATTGTTCGTGCCATTGCGGGGCGGTGCGGTTCAGCCTCGAGGCGGCCCCGGCGAGCGTGAACGACTGCACCTGCTCGATCTGCCGAAGGTATGGGGCGCTGTGGGCCTACTATCCACCTTCGAGCGTCCACTTCGAAGAGGGGAGCGGGCCGACCGACGTCTACATGCGGGGCGAGAAGGACCTCGAATTCCATCGCTGCCGCGCCTGCGGCTGCATCACCCATTGGAAGGCCGCGCCCAAATTCGCCTCGCCGACCCGCATGGGCGTCAACGCCCGCCTGGCCCCGCCCGAGGCTCTTCAAGACGTCCAGCGCCTGCGGAACGGCAAGCCTTCCGAGCCAGGCGCGCCGTAAGGCCGTCGGCGTCGGCCCATGCCCATCGAATATGAGAGGATGTCTACGACCTCACGACATGATCGACCGCCTACTACATCCGTAACAGGGCAAGCATTAACCGGCCGCGTCCTCAGCGACCCCGCGTTGGGTCTGATCGCCGGAGGGAGAACCCGCCGGAATCGCTCGGGCGCTTCCGGCCAGATGATCTCTTCGCTTCCGTTGTAGGACTGGCCCCGATGCCGCAAAAGCCGGCCACCGGCCGCGCGCGCACTGAGCGACTCGCCAAGAACCCGGAGGTCTACAAGGTGGTGCCCATTGTGAAACAGCTGGTCCTGGGCTTTTCCGCCCTGCTCCTGACCGCCGCCTCGCCCCGGAACGAGGGAACGATCAGGCTCAAGGATCTGACACCGAAGTTCCTGACCTTCTATCGAGCCGCCAAGTCCGAGCACGCCTCCCCCGAGCGGCGGTTCCAGCTTTGGAAACAGGACTATGGCTTTGCCACTGTGCCCCCCACGCCCGAAGGCGACCGGATCGCGCGCAAGCTCTTGGATGAGGCGTGGCCGAAGTATCCGTCTGTCATGGCGCGAATCGAGAAGGGCGCTGCAGGTATCCACCCCTCGCCCGAAGCCACGCTCCGCCGGGTCGTCGCCCTGCTGAAACCCGGCAAGCCGATCCATGTGAACCTCATCGTCTTTGTCGGAGAGCTTGAGGAGAATACGTTCACGGTCGGCCAAAACGGCACGGCCACGGTGGCTATCCCGGTCGAGGAGGATAGCTACGACCTTGGACCGGCAATGGCCCAGGAGTTCACTCATGCCGTGCGGATCGACATGGGCATGAGCTCAGGGGGCTGGATACGAACCATCGGCGAAACGACGCTCGATTTGGGCTTGGCGCTTCGCGTGACTCAGCAGCTCTACCCGCATCGTCCGCCCGCCTCGTACCTCGAAACGGCGTCCGAGCCAGGCTGGTTTGCAAACGCCGAAGCCAGGCGCTTCGCCGTACTGCGCGATGTACGCGCTGCGCTTGGATCGAACAGTTCCGATGACGTCATGCGGTTCACGATGGGGAAAGGTCCGTCAGGCCTTGATCGGGAAGCGTATTACGCGGGCTGGAGCGTCGTCGGCTATTGGTTGAAGCACGGCATGACCCTGGCCGATATCATTCGCATTCCGGAGGCGGATGCGCCCGACAGGGTCCGGGCGGCGATTGACGCGATTCTTCATGGTGGCTAGTCCGAAGCGGTTGCCGCATCGGCTCCGACGCCGAATGCTGGCGCTCTCAATCAATCAAAGCTTAGCTGTGCTCCGCAAGGTGCACATCAGCGGCCAGAGTCGATCCTCCTTCGGACCCTGGCCGCTGCCGCCGACGTGAAGCCGGCTACACCCGGCGTGCGGAGTTCTGTTCTGAAGTGGCGGATGGGGTGGGATTCGAACCCACGGAAGGCGTGAACCTTCACCGGTTTTCAAGACCGGCGCCTTAAACCTCTCGGCCACCCATCCTTTGCGCCGAACTCAATAGCAGGCGGGGCCGCCGGCGCGGGAGTCTGCGCCCTGGACTTGGCCGCGGAGGCGCCCCATGCAGGCTCTCATGGAGCGCGGCTGCTTCATCACCTTGGAAGGGCCCGAAGGGGCGGGGAAATCGACCCATGCCGGCCGCCTCGCCGCGCGCCTGCGCACGCTTGGCCGCGACGTCGTCCTCACCCGCGAGCCGGGGGGAACGGCCGGCGCCGAGGCAGTCCGCGAGCTCCTGGTCGGCGGGCCGGTCGACCGCTGGAGCGCCAGGAGCGAGGCGCTGCTCCTCTATGCCGCCCGCAGCGACCATCTCGAGCGGGTGATCAGCCCGGCTCTGGCGGAAGGAAAGACCGTCGTGTGCGACCGCTTCTCCGACTCCACCCTGGCGTACCAGGGCGCGGCAGGCGGGGCGAGCGGCGCGCTCCTGAAGGCATTGGAGCGGGAGATCGTGGGATCTTTCTCGCCCAGCCTCACCCTGATCCTGGATCTTCCGGTCGCCGAGGGCCTGGCGCGCGCCGCGGCCCGGCAGAGGAGGCGAGGGGGCCCGGAAGGACGATTCGAGGAAAAGGGCCTCGACTTCCACGAACGCCTCAGGGCCGGCTTCCTCGCTCTCGCCGCCGGCGAGCCGGAACGGTGCGTGCTGATCGACGCCGCCCGAGGGGAGGCCGAGGTCGCCGCGGCCATCGAGGCGGCCGTGCTCTTTCGGGTCGCGGCGTGAAGATGGACGAGCCGATCCCCCATCCGCGCGAGAGCTTCGATCTCATCGGCTGCGAGGAGGCCGAGGCGGCGTTCTCCCATGCACTGGCGCGCGGTCGGCTCCATCACGCCTGGCTGCTCGCCGGGCCGGCGGGAGTGGGCAAGGCGAGCTTCGCCTACCGCGCGGCGCGTCGGCTCCTCGGCGCGGCGCCCGATCCGGCGCGGGGCGGCCTCGCCAGCGCGGCGGGCGACCACGTCTGCCGGCTCATCGCCTCCCGCGCCCATCCCGATCTCTTCGTGGTCCAGAGGCAAGGCGAGGAGGGGAAGGCGCGCCGCGACATCCCCGTCGAGGAGGTGCGCGAGATCGGGGAGTTTCTGGCCAAGAGCCCCTCGCAAGGCGGGCGGCGGATCGCCATCATCGATGACGCGGATCATCTCAACGCCCATGGGATCAATGCGCTCTTGAAGGCGGTCGAGGAGCCCCCCGCCGGAAGCGTCCTTTTCCTTGTCGCCGCCTCGCCAGGCGCGCTTGGCGCGACGCTCGTCTCGCGATGCGCCAAACTCCGCCTTGCTCCGCCCAAGGAGAGCGCGGCGCGGGCCTGGCTGATGGAGCGGGCGAGCCTGGATGAGGAGACCGCCGCGCGCCTCTTGGCGCTCGCCTCCGGCGCGCCGGGGCGGGCGCTCGCTCTGGCGCGGGAAGGGGGCCTTCAGATGGACGAGGCGGCGAGGGCGGTCCTTTCGGGGCTTCCCGAGCGCGACGAGGGCCGGCTCCTCGCGCTCGCCGATCAGTTCCGGGGGGCGACCGGTCAGGGCCGGTTTCGGCTCTTCCTGGAGCGTCTGGCCGCCGCCGTGCGCGCGTCGGCTCTCGATGAGGCGGCGGCGGGTGCACAGCCCAGGAGGGCCGCCGACCTCGCTGGGGCCGCTTCCATGATCACGGCTCTCGCCGAAGAGGCCGAGGCGATCAACCTCGACCGTGAGGCGGTCCTCTTCACCGCCGTCTCCCATCTGGAGACGATCGCGCGAGCGCGCGAGCGATGCTGATAGACAGTCACGTCAATCTCCATGCGCCCGAGTTCGATCCCGACCGAGCCGCGGTCATCGAAAGGGGGAAGGCGGCGGGCGTGGAGCTGATGGTCGAGATCTGCGACCGGCTCGATCGCTTCGCGGCCGTGATGGACGTCGTCGACGCTCATGCGGGAATGTTCGCGACGGTCGGCGTGCACCCCCACGAAGCGAAGGATTTTCCACACCTTACATCTGACCTTCTCATAGAGCGCTGCAGCGCCGAGAAGGTCGTGGGGATCGGCGAGACCGGCCTCGACTTCCACTACGACCACTCGCCGCGCGGCGAACAGGCCCGGCTCTTCCGCCTCCACGCCGAAGCGGCGCGCAGGAGCGGGCTGCCGCTCATCGTCCATTCCCGCAACGCCGAAGAGGCGACCGCCGAGATCCTCGAGGAGGAGCGCGCCAAGGGCGAATTCCCGATCCTCATGCACTGCTATGTCTCGGGGCCGAAGCTGGCGAGGCGGGCGGCGAAGCTCGGGGCATGGTTCTCGGTCTCCGGGATCGCCACGTTCAAAGCCGCCGAGGAGGTGCGCGAGGTGATCCGGATGATGCCGGAGGGTCGAATCATGGTCGAAACCGACTGCCCCTACCTCGCCCCGGTCCCCATGCGCGGGAGGCGCAACGAGCCGGCGTTCCTTCCCTTTGTCCTGGCCAGCCTCGCCGAACTGCGCGGCTGGTCCAAGGACGAGGCGCGGGAGCGCACCACATCCGCTGCTCTCGAATGTTTTTCCAGGATTCCCAAAGCTTGCGCGCGAAACTCGAAGTGACGATCCTGGGCTGCGGCTCCTCGGGCGGGGTGCCGAGGGCCGATGGCGACTGGGGCGCGTGCGATCCGGCCGATCCGCGCAACCGCCGTTCGCGGTGCAGCCTGATGGTCCGGCGGCCCTCGGATGGCCCGCCCGAAACCTGGACGACGCTCATCGTCGACGCCTCGCCGGAGTTCCGGCTGCAGGCCGCGGAGGCAGGGGCGAGACGGCTCGATGGCCTGCTGCTCACCCACGACCACGCCGATCAATCCCACGGCCTCGATGACATCCGCGCGTTTGCGATCCGCCAGCGGGCGAAGATTCCGGTGTGGATGGATGAGGCGACCGCGCGGTCCCTGCGTTCACGTTTCAGCTACATCTTCGAAGGGCAGGGGCTCTATCCGGCCATTGCCGAGGAAAGGCCGGTCCCGCTCGCCAGCCAGGCGTGGAGGGTCGAGGGACCCTCCGGGCCCATCGAGGCGTCGTGCTTTTGGCAGGATCACGGCGTTTCCAAGAGTCTTGGCTATCGCTTTGGCGAAATTGCCTATTCGAGTGATGTCGTCGACCTGGGCGAGGAGGTCCTCGAGAGCCTCGGCGACCTCACGGTGTGGATCGTCGATGCCCTGCGCTACGCGCCGCACCCGACCCAC
This sequence comes from Caulobacteraceae bacterium, assembly GCA_050729515.1. Taxonomy (GTDB): domain Bacteria; phylum Pseudomonadota; class Alphaproteobacteria; order Caulobacterales; family Caulobacteraceae; genus Acaudatibacter. Next base: position 7,801 of record JBOHLG010000041.1, on the reverse strand, counting down.
GCCCATGTGGAAAAGACGCTCGCCTGGATCGAGAGGGTCAAGCCCCAGCGGGCCATCCTTACCAATCTCCACATCGATCTCGACTTTTCGGAGCTGGCGGCGAGGCTTCCGAGCGGGGTCGAGCCGGCCTTCGACCAACTTCGCTTCGAGATGGAAACGGATCTTCCAACACCCAGATGAGACTTGGCTTTCTGGCCTCAGGCAACGGCTCGGCGATGTGCGCGATCGTCACGGCGATCGAAGAGGGCGCGCTTTGCGCCGAGGCGCGGCTGGCGGTGAGCAACAAACCGGGCGCGCCCGCGCTCGAATTCGCCCGCGCCCACGGAATCGAGACGCTCTGCATCCGGACGCTTCCCGATCCCGGCGCCGCCGACGAAAGGCTGGCCGAGGCTCTCGAGGGGGCCGGCGTCGAGGTGGTGGTCCTCTCGGGCTATCTGCGCCGGCTCGCGGCCCGTGTTCTCGGCGCTTACGAGGGCCGGATTCTCAATATCCATCCGGCGCTTCTGCCGAGGTTCGGAGGAAAGGGCCTCTACGGCCGGGCGGTCCACGAGGCGGTCAGCGCGGCGGGCGAGACGAAGACCGGCGCGAGCGTCCATATGGTCGATGAAATCTACGACCATGGGCCGGTACTGGCTCAGGCGGAGGTTAGAATCGCGGCGGGCGAGGATCCCCAATCGATCGAAGCCAAGGTGCGCGCGCTGGAGCCTGAACTCTTCCTCTCGACCCTGAAAGCGATCGTGGAAGGGCGCATCCGGCTTCCAAGGCTCGAGCCTCCCGAAGGCCCAGGTATAATTTCCGATAATCTATCTTAGGCGCGAAACGTTTTCCGAGCGAGCCGCTCGGCCCAGCTATGTCAGCGGCCGAATCCGCTGGGCCCTTCCCTCGACGACGGGATCGTGGCCATTGCGCAGGGTCACGACGCCATTGGCGCGGCCAAAACAAGATAATGCACCGCGGCCGTAGCCGTAGACGTTCGTCCACCCCGCCTCGCGTCGGGCCTCAAACGTTACCGAGAACGGGAGATCTCCTCTCTTGCGAAATTTGCAGACGAGTCTGACCTCTCCGGCGAGGACTCCGTCCAGCGCGGCTATGAATTTTGCCTCCACCTTGGGATCGTCGGCCGGAAACCAATCGGCATAGAACCAAGCGCTCTGAAATCCGATCTCGTCATCGTTTTGGAGGTTGAGCCAGAGCGAGAAGTCGAGCCCAGGCTGTTTGCGAAGATGCGCAGCAAGTTCGACCTGAGGGTTATCGTCCCACTCTAAGGTCAGCGCATGCTTCTCCGCGATCTGCGCAAACACCTCTTTGGCTCGCGAGATCATGCGTTGCGTCCGTTCTCTTCGCTCTTTTTCCGTGATTTTTGCCATAGGAGTGCAAGTGATGTCCGTGCCTCATTACCGCGAAATCCGCGCGACTTGCGCGATTGGTTGCGACCGAATCCGCTCGGGGGCGCCGGCAGGACGTGGCCACGGACTAAACGCGCGTCCGCCGTGGAGAGGTCTACCCTGTCAGAGCCCCCAGCACGAAGTCGGCGCGGGCCGCGACACTGACTTTGGGATCTCGAAGACCTCATAGCCGAAGGCCGGCAGCTCACGGACGAGCCGGTCGTACTCGGGAAGCGCATCCTCGAAACTGTGGCGTCGCTCCGCATCGGCGCGGAAGATCTCCGGCCAAGGCGGCGCGAGGAAGACGCGCCGATGGTAGCGATGGCGCGCGCCACAGGCCTCGAGCGCCGGTTCCCCGGTGAGGCTCTGGAGCGCCGAGGCGGCGTCGATGAGGCCCCGATCGAAGAATACCCAGCCATCGAGGGCTTTTGCGGCCTCGAGATCGGCGCGCGCGAGTGCGACGGCTCTGCGGGCGAACGCGGCGGCGTCGATCCAGGGAAGCGCCCGCCCGCCCGCTTCGAGCTCCTCCCTGACGATCCTCCGCCCCGGCTCCTCCACGACCGCGAAGCCGCGGCCTTTGAGCTCCTCGAGGAGGCTGGACTTTCCCCCGCCCGAGCAGCCGGTGATGAGGACGAAGTGGTCGGTCAAGGTACGTTCCTAGCTCGTTGATCTCACGCCGATTCCTGGTCTGCGCGATGCCCAAATCGGACGCGCGGATTGCAAGGCTCAATTTCTTTCCACGAAGGCGCGCAGCCGCTCGAGCGCATTGTCCCACTGCGCCGAGATCGCCGCCAAGCGATCGATGGCGGCGCGCAGGGGCCGAGGATCGAGGCTGATCCGGCTCTCACGGCCTTCCCGCGCGCGGGTGATGAGACCGGCCCGCTCGAGCACCTGGAGATGGCGGGCGATCGCCTGGCGTGTGATCGGCGCCCCGGCCGCAAGGCTGGCGATGGGTCTAGCGCGGCCATCGCCGAGGCGCTCGACGAGATCGAAGCGGACCGGATCGCCAAGGGCGGCGAAGACCGCGGCCGGATCGGGCGCCCGCGCCTCGCCTCCTACCATCTCAACCATTGACGAAGGCCCGGATGTTCTCGACCTGCTGGGTCCAGCCTCCCTCGTTCATGCGAAACGCGAGGTCGCGGCGGTCCGCCGGCAAGGCGTCGAAGCCGCTCTCGATCACGGTGAGGCGCGTCCCCTCCCCTTCGCGCTTGAGGCGGAACTGCACCAGGGTCGGCGGCTCGGCCGAATAGTCGGCGTCGGGATCTACCGCATAGGGATGCCAGGTGAACGCGAAGCGCTCCAGCTCGTCCATCCTGGTCGTCTTGGCCTCCCATTTCAGGTGCTCGTAGCCGGGATGGGTAATGTGGCCACGGCTCGTCTCGCCCACTAGGAACGGGCCTTCGAGCGCGACGCGGAACCAGTCGCCGAACTGGCGATGGTCGGTGAGCGCGCGCCACACCCGATCGATCGGCGCGTTCAGGGTGACGGTCTTCTCGAATGTGTCGCTCATGGGCAACCTCCCGGTTGCGCGTTTATCGCACGAGAAAGTGCGGTTGAGCAACTAAAATGTTGCGTATGGTTTTCGCGCGGCGCTGACCAAGCTCGCGGCGCCCAAATATCTGGCAGGGGATCCGATCCCGCGCCTTACAGGATCAGCGGCGATTGACCGCGACTGGCAAGCGCGCCTTCTCCTCGGCGAGGAGGTCCGCGATGTTCGAAGTGCGCATCGCCGAGCCGCGGGATGCGTCGGCCATCGCGGCGATCTATCGCCCCTATGTCGAGGAGACGGCGATCTCCTTCGAAGAGACGGCGCCGGACGCCGCCGAAATGGCCAAGCGCATGGCGGCGCTCGCGAAGACCCATCCCTTCCTGGTCGGCGAGGCGGCGGGCGAGGTGCTCGGCTACGCCTACGCTTCGCGCCATCGCGAGCGGGCGGCCTATCGCTGGAGCGCCGACGTCACGGTCTATGTGGGGCGCGACGCGCAGCGGCGCGGGCTGGGCCGCACGCTCTATGGGGAGCTTCTCGCGATCCTTCGCGCTCAGGGCTTCCATGCCGCGTTCGCCGGCATCACGCTTCCCAATGGCGCCAGCGTCGGCCTCCACGAGGCGATGGGCTTTGCCCGCATCGCCACCTACGCCGAGGTCGGATTCAAGCTGGGTGCGTGGCGCGATGTCGGCTGGTGGCGGCTGGGGTTGGACGAGAGAACGAGGCCTGCCGAGCCGATCCCGTTCGCGCGCTTCGTTTAGAGCGAGGCGGCTTGATCTTTGCCTCGCAAGCTCCCTCCGATGGATAAATCTATCCGACACGGAGTCCATTGCACATTCGGATGAAGAGGGGTCAGGAGGCCGGAGGTGAAAGGGTCCTCGCCAAACGGAAACCGCGGTTGCTGTCCCGGCCCGCGGAATTGTACCGGTGGCGCATGGCCGATCGGCAGAGCTGAGCAGAAGCGTACCAGGAACCACCGCGGAGCACCCGCAACCCGGCGTCGCCCGTCAGCCAGGGCGATCCATCCGCCGGCGCGTCCGCGTAGCTCATGTTCCAGACGTCTTCGCACCAGTCCCAGCAATTGCCATGCATGTCGTAGAGACCAAAGGCGTTGGCCGGGAACCGCCCCGCCGGTGTCTTCACCCTGCGCCAGACCATCGACGTCGCCGCACCGCCGTAGGCGGCCGCGCCATTGAGGTTCGCCTGGTCAGTGGTGATCGAAGTCCCGAAGCTGAACGGCGTCGTCGTTCCCGCCCGGCAGGCGTATTCCCACTCCGACTCCGACGGTAGGCGATAGGCGTCGGGCTTGTCCGTTAGTTCCAGGTGGTCGTTGAGCCAGGCGATGAACGCATGCGCGTCGTGCCAACTGACGCAGGTCACCGGGTGATCGCCCCTCTGCGCGAAGCCCGGATCGCGCCAGCCACGACCTGGCGTGTCCTCCCATTTGTCGCCGTTCAGCACAAAGGCGCTCTCGCCCATGTCGTAGTTCGTCTCGGCGATGAAGGCCGCGTAGGCGTCGACGGTCACCGCGCCACGGCCGAGGGCGAAGACGTGGTCGATTGCAACTTCATGCACAGGCTCTTCGGCACCGTCGTAGCCCTCCCAGCGCTCCTCATCGTCTGGCGAGCCCATCGTGAATCGCCCTGGCGGGATCGCCACCATCACCTGGCGCGGCCAATTCGCGACGCCGCGCAGATCGATGGTGAAGCTGCGCGCCAGCAGCGCCCGCCTGGCCGCCGCCGCGGCGCTCGCGGCGGTGGCGCTGGCCAGCGTTGGAAGAGCGAGCGCCCTGGCGCGTTCGGCCGCTCCGACGAGGTTGTCCGCCGTGATCTGAACGATCGCCTGCAGGCCGGCGAACGAGCCGGCCCTCAGGAACGCCGTCACCGCCGCCGGTTCCTCGTGATCCACCGCGGCCCAGTCTTCGAGCTTGCGCCTGCGGCGCCTGGCCTCGAAAACGTGCTCCGACTGGGGAAAAACCTCCACGAAGTCGCCGTAGTCGCGAGGATCGACGCTCGACTCGATGACCGCCCAGCCCGCCTCGGGGCTGCCGACTGGGCGCGCGGGCGCCGGTGAAGGTGCGGGAGGCGCGGCGCCGTCACGGCCGAGACCTGAAAACCGGCCCACCAACAAGCCAACCCTTGCCGTAAGCGGAGCTGCCGGATGCCTTTGTGCAAAGCGATGCATGAGTGCGGTCGCCTGTCCGACGGCCCTGGAGTAGTCCGCCAACTCAGACCGGCCAGTCAGTTCGCCCACACGATCCAATATCTTCAGCCATGCGGCGTGATCATCGGGAAAGTCCGCCTCATGAACGTCTTCGACGTGGGTGGTTCCGAACCCGAACGGCGGATCACATGGGGCGATGCGGATCGCCGCCAGCACGCCGCGCGCCTTGCCGACGCCCGCCTCCTCGCGAACCCATTCGCTCTCCACCGACGCCGGCGACCACAGGACCACCACCGCCTTGGCGCCCTTCACCGCCTGCTCGATTTCCCGGTCGAAGCTCTTGCCGGCCGTCAGCCGAACGTCGAACCATACGTCCAGGTCCAGCGCCTTCAGCTTCTCACTGAAGCGCTCGCATTGCGCGCGCTCCTCCCGCTTGTAGGAAATGAAGACATCAACCATGCGCGCGCGGCCCCGTCCTCGCCGGTCGGCCTATCAGTAGCGAGGACGGGCTCGGACGAGCAAGGGGAAGCGCGACGCAAGCCTCGCCCAAGCGAGGCGTCAGGGGAAGCAACCCAAATTTGGACGGCCCGAAGGCTCAATTGGCGTCAGGGCTCCATCCGTCGGCTTCAACGGTTTCCTTCCGCGGCGCTCGTGTTCGAGGAGCCAGCGCTTGCGCTCGAGCCCGCCGCCGTAGCCGACGAGCGATCCCGACGCGCCGATGACGCGATGACACGGCACGATGAGCACGATGGGATTATCGCCATTGGCGAGGCCGACCGCGCGCACGGCGCTTGGCCGACCGACCGTCGCGGCGATCTCGCCGTAGCTCCGAGTCTGGCCGCCCGGGATCGCCCGGAGCGTGGCCCACACCTGGCGCTGGAACTCGGTCCCCGCGGTACTCGTGCGGAGCGTTGCGATGCGATCGATTTCTCCTTCGAAAAAAGCTTCGAGCGCGCGCCTGGCTTCGCTGGGCGACGCGCGATCCAAGAGGCGCGCGTCCGCGCCGCAATGGCGCGCGAGAAGGCGCTCGAAACGCTCGCCTTCGAAGTCGGCGGCGCGGACGACGCCGTCGTCATCGGTGAGGAGCCGCATGCGGCCCACGGGCGTGGGGAGCGTTTCTCTGGCGAGGTTCATGGCGTTCTCCTGTTCCATGCGACGCGATGCTGGTCGCCGCCGCGAAGCTTTTCTCGCGGTTTTCGGACGCGGTAGAGTGTTTGGCTTCGAGGTCCGAAAACCGCTGGACGCATTCCCGATCGGGGCCTTAGTCAGGTCGATGGACCTCAGTCACGACGCCTGCTACCGGATCATCTGCCAACGTGATCCGCGCTTCGACGGGCGCCTTTTCACGGCCGTCAAGACGACCGGCGTCTATTGTCGTCCGATCTGCCCGGCGAGAACGCCGCTTTCGAAGAACGTCATCTTCTTCCCCACCGCGGCCGCGGCGCAGGAAGCCGGTTTCCGCCCGTGTCTCCGCTGTCGGCCGGAAACCGCGCCGGATCTCGGCGCCTGGCGCGGTGCATCGAACACGGTCTCGCGGGGCCTTTTCCTCATCGAGGAAGGCGCGCTCGATGAAGCGAGCGTGGACGACCTCGCCTCGCGCCTCGGCGTCGGCGAGCGCCAGCTCCGGCGCCTGTTCAGGAAGCACCTCGGCGCCTCGCCTCTCGCGGTCGCCCAGACGCGGCGCGTGCTTCTCGCCAAGAAACTCATCGCCGAGACGCGGCTCACGATGGCCGAGATCGCGTTCGCATCCGGCTTTTCCTCGATCCGGCGGTTCAACGAAACGTTCCAGCAGCTCTTCTCGCGCCCGCCCGCCGAGCTGCGCCGAGCCGCCCTAGCGGTGGGCCCGGCAGGCGAGACCGGCGAGATCACGCTGACGCTCCCCTACAAGCCGCCCTACGACTGGGCCGCAATGGCCGCGTTCCTCGCCGATCGCGCGATCGAGGGCGTGGAGACCGTTGAGGAGCGCCTCTATTCGCGCACGCTGAGGCTGGGCGAGGCGGTCGGGACGGTGCGGGTCGCTCCGGGCGAGGGGGATTTCCTGCGCGCCAGCGTTCGGCTCTCGGTGCTATCCGAGCTCCCGTCGGTCATTTCGCGCCTGCGGCGCGTCTTCGATCTTTCCTGCGATCCGGGGCCGATCGCGGCCCACCTCGCCAGCGACGAGAGGCTCGCGCCCTTGCTCGCCGAACGTCCCGGCCTTCGCACGCCCGGCGCGTGGGACGGCTTCGAGCTCGCCTGCCGAGCGGTCCTGGGCCAGCAGGTGAGCGTCAAGGCGGCCGCCCGCCTCGCCGCCAGGCTCGTGGCGGAGATCGGAGAGGCCCTCCCCTTTCCCGCCGGCGACCTTGCGCGCACGTTCCCCACCACGGGGGTCACCGCGGCAGCGGACCTCTCTTTCATGCCGATGCCGCGCGCCAGAGCCGCGACGCTCACCGCCATCGCCGAGGCGTTCGAGGCCGACCCGCATCTCCTTTCCGGCCAGATGGACCTCGAAGAGGCGACCAGGCGGCTGGGCGCCATCAAGGGCATCGGGGCGTGGACGGCGCAGTACATCGCGCTTCGTCAGCTCCGCCTTCCCGATGCATTCCCTGCCCAGGACGTGGGCCTGATGCGGGCGCTCACTCCCAAGGATGGACGCCGCCCGTCGGCCAAGGAAGTGCTCGAGCTGGCCGAGCCGTGGCGGCCATGGCGCGCCTACGCCGCCCAGCACCTGTGGGCGGCGCTGGCCTGAAGCTCAGCCCCAGGGGCCGCGGCGAGCCGCGCGCTGGCCATC
>JBOHLG010000040.1:0-29855 GCA_050729515.1 Caulobacteraceae bacterium | reverse complement strand
CGCTCCGCCCAGACGTCCTTCCTTGAGCGCCGCGATGAGGGCGTCCTCGTCCACGACCTGCCCGCGTGAGACGTTCACCAGTAGCCCCTCGGGACCCAGCGCCGCGAGGATTTCCGCCGAGATCATGCCGCGGGTCTCCTCGCTCGCCCGGCAGGAGAGGACGAGGATGTCGCTCTCTTGTGCCAGCGCCTGAAGATTCTCGGCGCGCGGAAAGGGCGCCTCGGGCTTCGCCCTTGGCCCCCACCAGGCGACCTTCATGCCGAACGGCTCGGCGCGCGCCGCGATCGCCTCGCCGATGGCCCCCAGGCCCACGATCCCCAACCGTCGGCCGCCAAGCGAAGGCGTGCTCTCCTTGGCCGAGGAGGTCCAGCCTCCCGCGCGGAGCCGGCGATCGCCGGCGACGATTCCCCTCCAGGCCGAAATGACGAGCCCCATGGCGTGATCGGCCACATCCTCGTGGTTCACGCCCGGCGAATGGCTGACCTTCAGGCCGCGAGCCCTTGCCCACTCGACGTCGAGGCCATCGTAGCCGGCGGTGAAGAAGGCGATGAGGCCAAGCTTGGGGAGGCTCTCGGCGAGCGCCTTGTCGACTGGGAATTCGCCGGCCACGACCAGCGCCCGGATGACCCCCACCGCCTCGAGCGGCGGCCCTTCCCAGAACCGCCAGACGTCGTAATGCCGCTCGAGGATCGGGGCCAGCATGGCCAGATGGGGCTGGACGATGAGAAGGGCCGGCTTGGTCATCGTGTCCGCTCCGAAGGGCCTCCCCTCAGCTCCGCGCCTTGACGCTCCTTCCCGGCCCGGCCAATGGCCCGGCCATGGAACGGCTGATGGTGGTCGGATGTTCGGGCGCGGGCAAGTCCACTCTCGCCCGACGCCTCGGAGACCGGCTCGGCCTACCGGTCTTCCATCTCGACTCCCTCTTCTGGAAGCCAGGGTGGGTGGAGAGCGATCGCGAGGAATTCCGCGCCCGCGTCGCCGAGGCGGCGGCGGGCGAGAAATGGATCTTCGACGGCGGCTACATCACCCACGCCGTCCCGGTCTTCCGCCGCGCCGAACTCATCATCTGGCTGGATCTCCCCAGACGGGTGTGCCTGGCCAGAGCCGTCGCACGCTCGATCGTCGGTTTCGGACGCGTTCGCGAGGACTTGGCCCCCGGTTGCCCGGAGAAGATCGACCTTGGTTTCTATCGCTACATCTGGAACTGGGACCGATCCAATCGGCCCCGGCTCGAGGCCGCGTTGGCGCAACATGCGTCCGGAGCGCACCTCGTACGGCTCGCCGACGATAAGGCGGTGGAAAGATTTGTTGGGCGATTGGCATCGTAGCTTTGCAACAATTGCCAGATGTGCTCGTTTAGCGCTTGAGCCGCGGTCTTGCGCCGCTCATCCTTTGGAGATCCGAAACGATGAACACCAGAACCCTCATCATGGCGGCGGCGGCTGCGGCCCTGGCCGCGGGAACCGCTTCGGCGGCGCCCGTCCACCACCACCACCATCACATGATGCGCCATCATCACCATTGGGTGCGTCGCCATCACTGGCGTCACCACCATGGCGCGATGGAGATGAGCGAAGGCGGCATGTACGCCGCTCCCTCCCAGCCCATCCCCTACACCCAACTCGACGCCTATCTGCACGCCAATCACCACGAACGCGTGTCGATGATGCAAGGCTGGACCCAGCCGGGCGCGACCACGGGGACGCCGGCGAACACCTCGGCCCAACAGGAAGGCGCCCCGCCCAGCGATCAGGGCGCCACCGCCAACGCTCCGGCCGACAACACCCAGACGCCGGACGAAACTGCGCCCAGCGCCGCGCCCGACAATGGCGCGATGCAAAACGGAACCGAGGCGGCGCCCTCCGCTTCGCCGGCCCCGAGCACCGAAGGCGCCCCGCCGGCGACCGAGCCCCAGCCCGCCACGCCGCCGCAATCTTCGACCACGCCGCCCTCGAACCAGCCTCAATAGGGCCGGCCGCGATCTCCGAACTGCCTAGCCTCTCCCGAGCCCGCGGCCCGGGAGAGGCTAGCGTCGTGAATTTGCCGTTCGTCCCCGCGTGGGGGAGGGCTCAATGACGAGCGTCAAATTCGTCAACGACACTAGATCATTAGCTGGATAGCACCCTTCTCGATTCCGTCGGTCGTCGTGCGTTCGCCCCAGGCGCGTCGAACGTCGGAATCGGGCTGCTAGCGGGCGAACTTCTGAAACTTGATTCGCTTCGGAATGAGCGAATCGGCGCCGAGACGGCGCTTCTTGTCCTCTTCGTAGGCTTCGAAATTCCCCTCGAACCATTCGACCCGGCTGTCGCCCTCGAAGGCCAGAATGTGGGTGGCGAGCCGATCGAGGAACCAGCGGTCGTGGCTGATCACCACCGCGCACCCGGCGAACTCCTCGAGCGCCGCTTCCAGGTTCTGCAAGGTTTCGACGTCGAGATCGTTGCTCGGCTCGTCCAGCAGCAGGACATTGCCGCCCTCCGACAAGGTCTTCGCCAAGTGCACACGATTTCGCTCCCCGCCTGAGAGTTGGCCGACCTTCTTCTGCTGATCGGCGCCCCGGAAGTTGAACGAGCCGACAAAGGCGCGGCTGGGAATTTCGCGGCCTCCCACCTTCATCACGTCGGCCCCGCCGCTGATCGATTGCCAGACGGTCTGATTGGGCTCGAGCTCTCTGGTCTGGCCGGCGAAGGCGAGCTTGGCGGTCTCGCCCAGGCGGATGGTCCCCTCGTCCGGCGCCTCGGCTCCGGTGATAAGCCGAAAGAGCGTCGATTTGCCCGCTCCGTTGGGGCCGATCACCCCGACGATTCCGCCCGGCGGCAGGCTGAAGGAGAGATCGCGGAAAAGCACCTTGTCGCCATAGGCCTTGGCCAGCTTCTCGGCTTCGATGACGACGCCGCCCAGCCTCGGCCCAGGCGGAATCTGGATCGCCGAAAAGCTCTGCTTTTCGCGCTCGGCGGCGTTCACCATCGCCTCGTAGGCGGCGAGCCTGGCCTTGGACTTGGCCTGACGGGCGCGGGCCGAACTCCTCACCCAGTCCAGCTCGCGGGCGATGGCCCGCCGGCGAGCCTCGCTCTCGCTTTCTTCGACCTCCATCCGCTTGGCCTTCTGTTCGAGCCAGCTCGAGTAATTGCCCTGGTACGGGACGCCCTTGCCGCGATCGAGTTCGAGGGTCCAGCCGGTCACCTGGTCGAGGAAGTAGCGGTCGTGGGTGACCAAGATCACGCATCCGGGGAAAGCCTCCAGGTGATGCTGGAGCCAGGCGACGCTCTCGGCGTCGAGGTGGTTGGTGGGTTCGTCCAGGAGCAGCATGTCCGGCTTGGAGAGCAGCAATCTCGCGAGCGCCACCCGCCGCCGCTCGCCCCCCGAGAGCGTCTCCACCCGCGCCTCATTGGCCGGGCAGCGCAGGGCGTCCATGGCCATCTCGATCTTGGAATCGATGTCCCACAGATCGGCGGCGTCGAGCTTTTCCTGCAGGGCGGTCATCTCTTCCATGACCGCATCGGAATAATCCTCGCCGAGCTTGGCGGCGGCGGCGCTGTAGGCGTCGAAGAGCCTCTTGTCCTCGCACCAGGAAATGACGTTGCCCCACACGTCGAGCGCCGGGTCCAGCGTGGGCTCCTGTTCGAGATAGCCCATCTTGACGCCCTCGGCGGCCTTCGCCTCGCCTCCGAACTCCTGATCGATCCCGGCCATGATCTTGAGCAGGGTCGATTTTCCCGAGCCGTTTACCCCGACCACGCCGATCTTGGCGTCGGGGTAGAAGCTGAGCCAGATGTTTTCGAAGAGCCTGCGCCCCCCGGGCCAGGTCTTGGAAAGTCCCTGCATCTGAAAGATGTACTGATGAGCCATGGCGGCGAGGGCCGTGCGTTCGTCCAAAATTGTCGGGAGCGGGGCGGGGTCAAATAGCGATCCCGGCCGCGCTTGCCAAGGCGAGCAGGCTCGCCCACTACCCGGCGGCCATGAAGGCCCGCCAGGAGACCATCGGAGGTCTGAAGAGCCAAATCCTCGTCGGGTCGCGCCCGGCGCGCCGCGTTCTCGGCCAGTTCCGCGACGCGGTAGCGAGGCGCACCCGCCGGGGACCTCGCGGGGCGCATCCATGAGCGCTGAGTCCGCCCCGCCAACCAGGACCGCGCTGACGCTCTTCTCCGGCGGCCAGGATTCGGCGACCTGCCTCGCCTGGGCCCTGACTCGTTTCGAGCGCGTGGAGACGGTCGGGTTCGACTATGGCCAGCGCCACGAGGTGGAGTTGGAGGCGCGCCTGGACGTGCGTTGTGCGCTCATCGAGGCCTTTCCCGCCTGGCGCGCCAGGCTCGGCGAAGACCACCTGATCGAGATCGGCGCCTTCGGGCGGATCGGCGAGAACGCGCTCACGGCCGACAGGCCGATTGAAATGTCCGCCGATGGACTGCCCTCAACCTTCGTTCCCGGCCGAAATCTCGTCTTCCTCACCTTCGCCGCCGCCCTCGCCGCCTCGCGCCGACTGGAGGTGCTGGTGGGCGGAATGTGCGAGACTGACTATTCCGGCTATCCCGACTGCCGGCGCGCGACCCTGGACGCCATGGAGCGGGCCCTCGAACTGGGCGTCGGACGATCGTTTCCCATCGCCACGCCCCTGATGAGGCTCACCAAGGCCGAGACGTGGGCGCTCGCCAAGGCGCTCGGCGGCGAGGCCCTGATCGAGATCGTCCGGGCCAAGACCCACACCTGCTACCTCGGCGAGCGGGCGATCGAAAAACCATGGGGCTACGGATGCGGGGCCTGCCCGGCCTGTCTTCTGCGCGCCGCCGGCTGGGACGCCTGGGCGGCGGCGGGCCGTCCGGCGCTCGTGTCGTGAATTTGATGTTCGTTTTGAGCGTGGGGGTAGGCTCAGTGGCGAACGCCAAATTCGTAAACGACACTAGAATCATTAGCTGCGCTAGCAGCCTTCTCGATTCCGACGTTCGGCCGGCGTTCGCCCCAGGCGGATCGAACGTCGGAATCGGGCTTCTAGAGCCGGCGAGGATCGCGCCATGACCTACCAGGTCAAGGAGATCTACCTCACCCTTCAGGGAGAGGGCGGCCAGGCCGGGCGCGCGGCCGTGTTCTGCCGCTTCTCCGGATGCAATCTGTGGAGCGGGCGGGAGAAGGACCGATCGGGCGCGACCTGCTCCTTCTGCGACACCGACTTCGTGGGAACCGACGGGCCCGGAGGCGGCAAATTCGCCGATCCCTCCCTCCTCGCCGAAGCCATCGCCGCGGCATGGGGAGCGGAAGCGGCGCGGCGGCTCGTCGTCTTCACCGGCGGCGAGCCCCTTCTCCAACTCGCTCCGCCGCTCATCGCCGCCGTCCGCGCCAGGGGCTTCGAAATCGCCCTGGAGACAAACGGCACGCTTGCCGCTCCGGAGGGCATCGACTGGATCTGCGTTTCTCCCAAGGCGGACGTCCCGCTGATCCAGCGGAGCGGCCAGGAGCTCAAGCTGGTCTTTCCGCAGGAGGGGGTCGATCCGGCCCGCTTCGAGAGCCTCCCCTTCGAGCGGTTCTTCCTGCAGCCCATGGACGGGCCTCGGCGCGAGGAGGCGACCAAGGCCGCCGCCGCCTATTGCCTCGCCCACCCCCAATGGCGGCTCAGTCTGCAGACCCACAAGTTCATCGGCCTGCCGTGATCAACGCGGCCCCGGCCCCGTCACGGTAAGGCTGAAGAGCTGGAAACCGGCCGCCGCTTGATCCGCGCGGTCGGATAGCCAAATGTCGGATCACAAGGGCTCCCCTCGAAAGGACGGCATCAGGCATGACCCTCAAGATCAACGACATCGCTCCGGATTTCACCTGCGACTCCACCGAGGGGCCGATCCATTTCCATGACTTCATCGATTCCAGCTGGGTCGTCTTCTTTTCCCATCCCAAGGACTTCACCCCGGTCTGCACCACCGAGCTCGGCGCCTTCGCCAGGGCCAAGCCGGAGTTCGACAAGAGGGGTGTGAAGCTCATCGGCCTCTCGGTCGATCCGGTCGAGGATCACCGCCGCTGGGCCGGCGACATCGGCGAAACCCAGGGGACGTCCCCCAACTATCCCATCCTCGGCGACACCGAGCTCAAGGTCGCCAAGCTCTACAACATGCTGCCGGCCGACGCCGGGACGACCTCCCAGGGGCGCACGTCCGCCACCAACGCCACGGTGCGCAACGTCTTCGTCATCGGACCGGACAAGCAGATCAAGCTCATCCTCGTCTATCCCATGAACACCGGCCGCAACGTCACCGAGATCCTTCGGGTGATCGATTCCCTTCATCTCACCGCAAACAAGAGAGTGGCGACCCCGGTCGACTGGAAACAAGGCGAGGACGTGATCATTCCCCCTTCGATCGGCGATGAGGAGGCCAAGAGCCTCTTCGGATCCTTCAAGACCCTGAAGCCCTACCTGCGGACCACCCGCCAGCCCGCCTAGTGGCCACGGCGGTCGGGCGCGCGGCCTCCGCCCCTTGCGGCCGGGGCTGCGCGCGGCGCCGCCGTCCGAGGCGCGGCTGCCCGAGGCGCGGCCGAGAACCTCGGGGCGCTCATCCGGGGAGCGCTCATCCGGGGAGCGCTCATCCTGGGGGCGCTCATGCGGGGGGCGCTCCTCCTGGGAGCCGAGAACCGGGGGGCGGAATACCGTGGACCTGCCATGCGCGACGCCGAATGCCTAGGCGCTCTCATCCGCGGCGCCGAATACCGGCGGCCGGCCATTCGCGCCGCCGAGCGCCGCGGGGCCGCCATGCTCCGGCGCGCCGCCATATGAGGCGCGCGGTAGCTGGGGCGCGCCATCCGAGTGCGCCCCGCCGTCCTTGCACTCCCCATTCTGGAGGAGGCGCGGCGGTGCAGAGACGACATCGCTCCGCGTGAGGACGCTGCACGGCCTCGGACCGCGAGCGCACGCGTCGCTCCGCGACGGCCGGCCGTGTTCCGCCCCGCCGCGATCCTCGGAGCGCCCGCTGCGGCTGCGCTCCGGCCGGCCGGCCGGCCGCGATTGGTCGCCCCGCGCGCCGCGGCCGCCGGCGCACTGAAGGTCCCGCGGTTGGTGGCTCGGGCGACGCCTCGAGCATGGAACGCGCCGGCCGTCCTTGTGGCGGCGATGGCCGGCGCGCCGTGATTGCGGCGTGCGCCCAGAGCCGGATCGGCTCTGGCCATCATCCGGGCCCGGCGCTGGGCGGCCGTGCCGTAGATGTGCGGTCCGCCGGCGATCGCCCTCTGTCGGGGGTCCTCCCGTAGGCTGGCCCCGCCCGGGCCATTGAAGCTCGCCCGACCCGCCCGCACCCCACGCGGCGCGGCGTTGTAGACCTCGGCGAAGCGGGCGCCGCCGAGATTGTTCACCGCCCGGTTGTACCAGAACCGATGTCCGCGCCAGTAGCCGCCGTCGTACCCTTCGCCGAAGTAGCCGAAGCCGTAATCGATGCCGCCGTAGTAGCCGACCTCGGGTCCCCAATAGCCGGGGAAGAATGTGTAGACGTCGTCGACGAAGCCCCAATACGGCGGGGTCCACAGCCAGCCGAACCTCGGCGGCCTCACCCAGTCTCCGGGAACCCAGTAATAGTCGTTGTCGTAGGTGTCCCATGCCCAGTAGCCGGGAACCCAGAGCCAGCCGTAGCCGGGGCACGGCGGCTGCACGTAGATCGGAAGCGGTGGCGGCGGATAGCCGACCCGGACCTCCAGTCCGACGGCCACCTGGGCGGCGACGGGCGAGGGAGTTGAGGCGAGGGCCATGCCGAGGCCGCCCGTCAGAGCGAACGAAACCGCCGCGGTCGCAAAAACGCGCATCACCGGACAAGAACGGCGGGAGGGCGAAATGGCTCCCGCGGTCCTAAGCAGGCCCCATCATCTCCTGGAAGTTGGCGGCGTAGAATCGCTCCTTGGCGGCCTCGTCGATCCCCTCGAACGTCCTCTCGAACCGACCGATGGGATCGGTGGTGCCCTCGGGATGGGGGTAGTCGCTCGAAAAGAGGAAGAGCTCGCTCCCTGCCTGGCGGATCATTTCGCCGACGTCCTCGCCGGGAAAAGGCGTGAACTTGACCTGACGGCGGATGTAGTCCGAGGGCTTGAGGGAGAGCCCTGAGACCGCCGGATCGGTCTTCTTGAAGACCCGATGGGCGAGGTCCAGACGGGTGAGGAAGCTCGGCACCCAGCCGCCGCCAAGTTCGATCACCCCGCCGCGCAGGGAGGGAAAACGCTCGAAGACGCCATCGAAGACGAGCGCGGAGAGGAACATCTCCGGCGCGAAGGGAAGGACCATGTAGTCCTTGACCCGAAGGTTCTCCCCGCCTCCCAAAAGGTCGGTGGGCCTGGGCCGGCCGTTGGCGGCGTAGGCCTTGGGAAGGACGCGAGTCCCGGCCCCGATGTGGAGGACGAAGGGGACGCCGCGCTCGGAGAGCAGCCGCCAGATGGGATCGCAGTCCGGATGGCCCGGAGACCTCTCGCCGGCCGGAGCGGCCGGCATCCAGAAGGCGCCGATCCCGAGCCTCAGCCCTTCCTCAATTTCGACCAGCGCCCGTTGGGGATCGGAAAGCGAGACCTGGCCGACGGCGATGAGCCTTTCATCGCCCGAGCAGAAATCGGCCATGGCGCGGTTGTGGGCGCGCAGACCGCCCCACAGGATCTGCGGATCCTCGGAGCTCAGGTATTGGGTGGCGGCGAAGGTGGAAAACACCAGCTGGCGGGAAAAGCCGAGATCGTTCAACGCCCTCCGGCGCTCGTCCGGATCGAACGCTCCAAAGGCCGCCCAGCCCTTGGGCCCGGCGATGACGTCATGATCGATGAGCGCGGTCTTTTCCGCATCCTTCACCCTGGCCTCCGCCTTGGCGATAAAGCCGTGGGTGGCGTTGCCGGCCGCCCCGAGCGCGAGCGGAGGAAGCTTCTCGCGGATTTCCGGATCGGCGTGGCGGGTGACGAAGTCCAAGGTCTCCAGGATGTGGCTGTCGGCATCGCAACAGACCGGTCGTGCGGCATAGGTCATGGGAGGTTTCCAGTTCGCGGCTCTCGTCTCTTTCGAAGAAACTGTGCTCCCGCGGCGAGGGCTTCGCAAGTCAGCCGAGAGCGGCGAGAAGGGCGGAGAACGGCGCGAGGCGAACCGCGCCCGACCCCTCGATGCGCCCACCGAGGAAATTCTCCAGGGAGGCGAGCGGGCGAGCGCAGGCGTATTCCGCCTCAAGATCGGAGAGATTGACCAGGCAGAGGAGCCGCTCCTCGCCCAGGCCCCGCTCGAGGGCGAGGACGCCGGCGGGAGCCTCCAGGACGCGCGCTTCCCCCAGCCTTAGGGCTGTGTTCGCACGGCGAAGGGCGAGGAGCTTGCGGGTGAAATGGAGGAGGGAGGCAGGATCGGCCTCCTGCGCATCCGCGGCGAGCGGACGATGGGCCGGATCGAGCGGAAGCCAGGTCTTGTCCTCGCTGGCGCTGAAGCCCGCTGACGGCCCTGCGCTCGTCCACGGCATCGGGGTCCTGGCGCCATCGCGCCCCGCCCCTCCGGTGAAGGCGGCGATGGCGAAGGGGTCCTTGAGCGCCTCGAAGGGCACCTTCGCCTGGGGAAGGCCGAGCTCCTCGCCCTGGTAGAGGAAGATCGTTCCCTTGAGGAACATCAGGGCGGCGAGAAGCGCGCGGGCGAGGCGCGGATCGCCGCCGGCGAGCCGGCTTGGAAAGCGCTCCACGTCGTGGTTGCCAAGCGACCAGGAAGGCCAGCCCGCCGCCCCCTCCCAGGCCCTGGTCGCCTCGACGAAGAGGGCGGGGCTCGCCTCTCGCGCGGTAAGCAGGAAGAAGCTGTAGGCGGTGTGCAGGCGATCGGGCCCGGAGACATATTCGATCTGCCGAGGAAGGGCGGGATCGTCGACCACCTCGCCCACCAGCATGCGCCCGGGTCTCTCGTCGGAAAGCGCGCGCAGGCGGGCGACGAAGGCGAGCGTCTCGGGCCGGCTGCGATCGAAGATGTGGCTCTGGAAGAGGGAAGGCCTAGCGCGCGGGCGCAAGCCTTCGGCCGGCGGATTGTCGCGCAGCTTCGCGTCGTGGACGTAGTAGTTGACGACGTCGAGCCGGAAGCCGTCGACCCCGCGGTCGAGCCAGAATCGCGCCGACGCCAGCAGCGCCGCCTGGACGTCTTCATTCCAGAAGTTGAGGTCGGGCTGAGCGGCGAGGAAATTGTGCAGGAAGTACTGGCGGCGCTTCGCGCCCCAGGTCCACGAAGGTCCGCCGAAGCTCGCCAGCCAGTTGTTGGGGGGCGATCCGTCGGCCTTGGCGTCCGCCCAGACGTACCAGGCGGCCTTGGGCCCCTCCGGCGCCGCGGCGCTCTCGATGAACCAGGGATGGCGGTCGGAGGTGTGGGAGAAGACCTGGTCGATGATGACCTTGAGGCCAAGGTCGTGGGCGCGGGCGAGGAGGGCGTCGAAGTCGGCGAGGGTCCCGAACCTTCGATCGACGCCGCAGTAATCGCTGACGTCGTAGCCGAAATCCTTCATCGGCGAGGGAAAGAACGGCGAGAGCCAGATCGCGTCGACGCCCAGGGAAGCGACGTGGTCGAGGCGCGAGGTGATCCCCGCGAGATCGCCCATCCCATCGCCGTTGGAGTCGCAGAAGCTCAGAGGGTAGATCTGGTAGATCACGGCCCCCCGCCACCATTCCTCCATCCGCTTTTCTCGCCTTCCCTGGCCTTGCCTTCCTTTACGGAACATGGCCTCAAGCGCGCCATCCCGCAAAGACCCTGGCACAGACGACGAGTGAGACGATCATGGAGAGGATGCTTCCCACCCCTACGCCCGAGACCCAGCACTTCTGGGAAGGCTGCGCGCAGGGTGAGCTTCGCCTGCAGAGATGCCGCGAGTGCCAGAAGCCCTACTTTCCCCCTCGGCCGTTCTGCCCCTCGTGTGGATCGCGCGAGATCGAGGTCTTCACCGCCAGCGGAAATGCGAAGCTCTACAGCTACATCATCAACCACCGCCCACGCCCGGACATGGGTCGCGAGCCCCACTCCATCGCCGTGGTCGAGCTCGCCGAGGGCCCGCGGATGATGACCAACATCGTCGACTGCCCCCAGACGCCGGAGGCCCTGAAGCTCGACATGGCGGTCAAGGCGAGGTTCCAGAAGTTCGGCGAGATCACCCTCCCCTTCTTTGCTCCGGTTCACTCTGGGGCGGAGGGCTGAGACGATGAAGCCCAACACGATCGCCGTCGTCGGGGCCGCGGAAACCACGCGCCTTGGCAAGATCCCGGACATGTCGGCGATCGGCCTGCACGCCGACGCCGCCCTCAACACCCTCGCCGACGCCGGCCTCAAGGCTTCGGACATCGACGGGATCGCCACCGCCGGCGAGAGTCCGACCAGCATCGCCCACTACCTCGGCATCGTCCCCGACTGGGTCGACGGAACGAGCGTCGGCGGCTGCTCCTTCATGATCCATGTCCGCCACGCCGCCGCAGCGATCAACGAGGGCCTCTGCAAGACCGTCCTCATCACCCACGGCGAGAGCGGAAGATCGCGCGTGGGGACGGGCGGCGGCTTCCGGGGCGGCGGCGGAGGGGCGAGCCTTCCAGGCCAGTTCGAGGCGCCCTACGGCTCGGCCGGGGCCCCGACCATGTTCACCGTTCCGGCCCTTCGCTACATGAAGACCTATGGCGTCACCGAGGAGGACCTCGCCTGGGTCGCGGTCATCCAGCGCGAATGGGCGGCCAAGAACCCGCGCGCCAGCTTCCGCGACCCGATCACCGTCGAGGACGTGCTCTCCTCGGACATGATCGCCTGGCCGTTCCGCAAGCTCATGTGCTGCCTCGTCACCGACGGCGGCGGCGCCCTCATCCTCACCGCCGCCGAGCGGGCGAAGGATTTCCCCCGACCCCCGGTCTACATCCTGGGGACCGGCGAGAGCGTCGAGACCCCGATGGTGAGCCAGATGGAGGACTTCACCCGCTCGCGCGCCTTCGAGGTCGCCGGCAAGAGGGCCTTCGCCGAGGCCGGCATCAAGCACGCCGACGTCGACCACCTAATGATCTACGACGCCTTCGCCCACCTGCCGATCTATGGCTTGGAGGATCTCGGCTTCTGCAAGAAGGGCGAAGCGGCCGCCTTCATCCGCGAGCGCAACACCGCCCCGGGCGGGAAGCTCCCCCTCAACACCAACGGCGGGGGGCTCTCCTACATGCACTCGGGGATGTACGGCATGTACGCCATGCAGGAGAGCGTCCGGCAAATGCGGGGGATCGCTCCGGCCCAGGTCACAGGCGCCAAGACGTCCTTCTGCCTGGGGGTGGGCGGCATGTTCGCCGCCTCCGGCGCGATCATCTTTTCCAACGAAGGGCCGTGAGTCCGGCGTGATCACCCTCTACGAGCATCCGCTCAGCCCCTACGCCCAGAAGGTCAAGATCGCCCTGCGCGAGAAAGGGCTCGAGTTCACGCTCGCCCTTCCCGAGGGCCTCGGCGCCGGCGGCGCGGCCGGCGCCTTCGCCAGGGCCAATCCGAGGGCCGAGGTGCCGGTCCTCATCGATGGCCAGGCGAGCATCTTCGATTCGACCATCATCCTCGCCTACCTCGAAGACGCGTTCCCATCCCCGCCGCTGCTTCCCGCCCATCCCGCCGACCGCGCCCGGGTGCGCATGGTCGAGGAGGTGATGGACACCCACTTCGAGGCGATCAACTGGGCCATGGGCGAGGTGAACTGGTTTCGCCGCGCCGAGGGCGAGCTGGCGGACGAGCTGAAGGCGGTCGCCGCGCGCCAGACCGCCGGCTTCCACGCCTGGCTCGAGGACCGCCTCTCCGACCGGCCGTGGTTCAACGGCGACGCGTTCGGCTGGGGCGATCTCTGCGTGGTTCCCTTCCTGGCCGCCGCCGCCGGCCTCGGCAATCCGCCGCCGGCCGGCTCACGCCTGGCGGCCTGGCTGGAGAAGACCGTCCGGAGGCCCTCGGTCGAAAAGACCCTCGCCGATGCCCGCGCCTTCGACATCGGCGCCTCCAACATCCCCGAGCTCCTGGCGAGCGGCCTCTTCAAGCGCCAGTACCGCGACCATCGCCTGGAATGGATGATGAAGTCCGGTGGGGCGCAGATCGTGCTCGACGGCATGAAGGCCCAGAACATCCGCTTCCACCCCGACTTTTCCGGCGAGGGCTGAGGCGAAGGGGCGCGGCGCCTCAGGCGAACTTCGCGGCGCGGCGGCGAAGGGCCCAGCCCAGACCGCCGAAGCCGGCCAGCATGAGCGCCCAGCTCGCCGGCTCGGGGACCGCCGCGCTGCCGTAGAGGGCGACCGAAACGCCGTCCATGCCCTCGTCAGGGTAGCCGTAGCCGCTGGACCAGGTCGTCCCTCCATCGTGGGTCTCCGCGGCGCCGGAATCGACCGCGCCTTCCTGGAGGTAGTTTTCGAAGTTGGTGCTGACGGCCTGGATGGCGAGGAAGTAACTCCCCGGCGCCAGGGCGGCGGGCGAGATGGCGAAGGATTCCTCGTAGAAGTCCCAGTCATCGGCGTTGGTGGAGATCAAGGTGGCGGTCGGCGTGCTCGAGCCGCTGAAAAGAGCCGAGCCGGAGGGAAGACCGCTCACGTCCGCATAGAGCGCCCAGTTGACGCCGGTGGGCGTCGTTCCCAGGGTATCGATTTCGCTGAATGCGCCGGAGGTCACGGTCGCCGCCGAGCCCAGAGTGAAGAGTTGGGCGGCGAAATCATCGCCCTTGGAAGCGTCAACGGCGCAGGCGGTGTCGAAACTGCAATTGGCAGTCGTCGCCGCCGTGTTCAGGTTGTCGTAGAGGACGGCCGCATCGGCGGAGGCCGCGAGAAGCCCCGCGGCGAGCGCCGCTCCCACCATCAGCATCTTCATCGGGCGCCCTCCCACGGAAAGGACCGGCGAGGATCGCCGCCCTCTCGGGATAATCCCTGCGAGTCTTTCCTATCACAGGCCCATCCGGTTGCAATCGCGCGCAACCAGGAGGCGAGAGGGCGCCACAGCGTTCGCTCACTCCGCGCGACCAATCCCCTCCGCCCTTTCCCTCGCCGTCATGGCCGCGCATGTCGCGGCCACCCTCTGATACCCGCTCATCCCGTGCAGCCCCCGGACCTGATCCGGGGGCGGACACGGGATCCAGACAAAAGCTCGGGCCGAGCGCTGATGCTGAGACTCTTACCTAGGCCCCGGCTTTCGCCGGGGTGAGCGGGTTTGGGAGGCCGTCAGGCGGGCGGGTGGAGCACCGCGCAGTCATGGTCGAGGAGCTGTTCGGCCGAGCCGACGTCGAAATGGGCGAGCTCAGCGTGGTCGGCGAGAAGGACGAAGCCCTTGCGGCCGCCAGAGAAGGTCATGGGGATGACCGCCAGGGTCTCGCGGCCCATGCGTCGGCGCGCCCCGGGAAGGCCGCGGGCGAGGAGGTCGAAGGGATTGCGCGCGCCCAAGCGATCGCCCAGCACGCGCCTCGCCTCATAGCGCTCGCCGGCCAGGGCGACGGGGAAGCGCCGCCAGGTGGGTGCGATCGCGCCGCGATGGGCGGCGAGCGCATCGCGCACGTCGGTCCTGAGGCAGTCGATGTGGATGTGGAGCTGGTTCTGGCTGCGCCCGTCGATGGAATTGATCGCCAGGCCGACGTCGTCCCTCGGAATTGGCCGGCCGGCCCGCGCCTCCAGCAGAGGCCGCGCGCTCCACGCCTCGGCGAAATAGTTGGGAGCGCCTCGCGCGAGCACCTTCCGATCCTCGATGCCGGTCACCTTGTCGGTGGGGATGAGGAGGAGCTGGGTCTTGCCCTCGATGTCCTTGAGGATCGCGTAGCGGCCGCCAAGGTCGATCTTGGTGCACGGCGCGGGCTTTCCGGTCGTCTTGAAGTCCGGAACGCAGAGATCGTGGACGATGCGCCAGAGCGCGTTGGGATCGGCGGCCTGGGCCGGCAGGGCGAGGGCGGCAGCGCCGAGCGCCACGGCGAGGACTCCGGAGAGCGCCCGTCGAGCCGGTCCCGCTGGCCTGCGTTTCAAATCGCCCACCCCCTCCTTATGGCGATGGACCGACGCCGAGCCAAGACGCTTCGGCGGCTCTATAAGAGGAGCCATGCTCGGCAGGTTCGAGGAGAGGCTGGACGGCGCCTTCGGCGAGGTGGACCAGGCGAGGCTGGCGCGGCGCCTGCGCGGGGTCCTGGGCGAAGGCGGCCTCATCGAAAAGCGCGAGGGCCTCGCCCCCTTCTCCTGCGACGGCCTCGCCGCCTACCGCGGCCTTCCCCGCTTGGTCGCCCTGCCCCGAACCGCCGAGGAGGCCGCAGGCGTCCTTGGCGTCTGCGCCAAGATGGAGGTCCCGGTGGTGGCGAGGGGCGCGGGGACCGGGCTCTCCGGCGGCGCGCTTCCTTTTCCCGGATCGGTCCTCCTCACGCTCACGCGGATGGACCAGATCCTCGAGATCGACCCGGAGGCGATGCGGGCGAGGGTCCAGCCCGGGGCGCGCAACCTCGAGATTTCCGCCGCCGCGGCCCCCTTCGGCCTCTTCTACGCCCCCGATCCTTCGAGTCAGCTCGCCTGCTCGATCGGCGGCAATGTGGCCGAGAACGCCGGCGGGGTGCATTGCCTGAAGTACGGCCTCACCGTCCACAACCTGGCGGCCCTGGAGATCATCACCATCGCCGGCGAAAAGATGAGGATCGGAGGAGAGGCGCTTGATTTTCCTGGCTTCGATCTTCTCGCCCTCCTTACCGGTTCCGAGGGCCTGCTGGCGGTGATCGTCGAGGCGAGCTTGAAGCTCCTGCCGATCGCCGAGGCCCCCCGCGCCCTCCTCGCCGCCTTCGCGACCGTGCCCGCCGCCGGCGAAGCGGTGGCCAAGATCATCGCGGCCGGCATCGTCCCGGCCGGCCTGGAGATGATGGACCAACTCGCCGTCACCGCCGCCGAGGCCCATTGCGCTGCCGGTTATCCCACCGATGCGGCGGCGATCCTCCTCTGCGAGCTCGACGGCGCGACGGCCGATGTCCTGGGCGAGATCGCCGAAGTCGAGGCGATCTGCAAAGGGTGCGGCGCGCGCGAGGTCCGCCTCGCGGGGAGCGAAGAGGAACGGGCGCGCTTCTGGGCCGGCCGCAAGGCCGCCTTCCCGGCCATGGGGCGGCTTGCCCCCGACTACTACTGCATCGATGGGACCATCCCGCGCGCGAAGATCGCGGCGGTCCTGGAGGAGATCGCCCGCCTTTCGGCGAAGTTCGGCCTGCCGGTCGCCAACGTCTTCCATGCCGGCGACGGCAACCTCCATCCGCTCATCCTCTACGACGCCCGCGCCGAGGGCGAGATGGAGAAGGCCGAGGCGCTGGGAGGGGCGATCCTCGAGGCCTGCATCTCCGCGGGAGGATCGATCACCGGCGAGCACGGGGTCGGGCGCGAGAAGATCAACCAGATGTGCGTGCAGTTCTCCCCCGCCGAGATCGAGGCCTTCGCGGCGATCAAGCGCGCCTTCGATCCGGCCGGCCTGCTCAACCCCGGCAAGGCCATCCCCACCCTCGCCCGATGTGTGGAGAAGGGCGCGATGCACGTCCGCGCCGGGGCGGAGGCGTTTCCGGCGCTCGAGCGGTTTTAGGGGGCCGCCCCGCGTTCTGATCCTCCCCGCCCGCCCAATCAAAAACGTCATCGCCGGGCGAAGTCCCGGCGACCCAAGGACGCCGGATGGCGGGATGAGCCGCGCCTGATCGGGCCGGTCGGCGTGCATGGGTGGCCGACACTGACGGTCGGCCATGACGTTGTTTTTGGGGCGTGTTCATGGGTGGCCGGGACAAGCCCGGCCATGACGTTGGCGGATGTGTTAAGGCCCGCGGGTGGCCGACATCGCCAAGGAGCTGGCTGAACAGGTGCGCGCCGCCGCGGCGGCCGGAGCGGCGCTGCGCATCGTGGGCGGCGACACCAAGGCTTCCTTCGGCCGGCCGGTCTTCGGCGAGAGGCTGGAGATCGCGCCCCACGCCGGCCTTCTCTCCTACGAACCGGCCGAGCTGGTGGTGACCGCGCGGGCCGGGACGCGGCTCGCCGATCTGGAGGCCGCCCTCGCCGAGCACCGCCAGCAATTGGCCTTCGAGCCCCTGATCTTCGGTGAAGCGAGCACCATCGGCGGGGCGATCGCGGCCGGGCTCTCCGGGGCGGCGCGGCCCTTCGCCGGGGCGGCGCGCGACCACATCCTGGGGGTGAAGGTCCTGGACGGCCGAGGCGAGGCGCTGCGCTTCGGCGGCCAGGTGATCAAGAACGTCGCCGGCTTCGACGCCTTTCGCCTGATGGCCGGCGCCCAGGGGCTGCTGGGCGCGATCCTGGAGGTTTCGCTGCGGGCGAGCCCGGCCCCAAGGGCGACCGCCAGCCGTTCGCTGGAGCTTCCATGGCCCAAGGCCTCGGCCCTCGTCGGCGCGCTCATGCGACGACCCGTTCCGCTGACCGGGGCGGTCCACGATGGGGCGCGGCTCCATCTGCGCTTCGCCGGCGGCGAGGGCGCGGTGGCGTCGATCGCGGCCGAAGCAGGAGGAGAGGAAACCGCCCCTAAGCTGTGGGAGGAGCTCCGCAAAATGCGCCTCGGGCCCCTCGCCGCGCCGCGCTTGTGGCGGATCTCGATCCCCAGGACCGCCGAGCTGGCGCCCCTCGAAGGGGAGAGGCTGCGCGATTGGGGCGGGGCGCAGATCTGGCTGGCCGGAGGCGAGGATGGCGGCGCGGTCCACGCTGCGGCGAAGGCCGCCGGGGGCCACGCCAGCCTCGTCCGCGGGGCGCGACCGGGCGAAGCGGTCTTCAGTCCCCTCCCCGCCCCGCTCTTCGCCCTCCATCAGAGATTGAAGGCGGCGCTCGACCCCAAAGGGGTGTTCAATCCCGGCCGGATGTACGAGGACCTCTAAAGGATCCATGCGCGTCGATCTCGCCCCCCCGTTCGCCGAGGGACCCGCCGGCGCCCTCGCCGCTGAGGTCCTCGCCTCCTGCGTCCACTGCGGGATGTGCAATGCGACCTGTCCAACGTTTCGCCTGACCGGCGACGAGCTCGATGGGCCGCGCGGCCGGATCTGGCTCATCAAGGAGGTGCTGGAGGGCCATAAGGCGAGCGGGACGAGCCGGGGGCACCTCGATCGCTGCCTCTCCTGCCGGGCCTGCGAGACGACCTGTCCCTCGGGGGTGGAATACCATCGCCTCTACGAGATCGGCCGCGAGGCTGCGGCCAAGGCGGCGCCCCGGCCGCTGAGCGGGCGCCTGGCGCGCTGGCTGATCCGCGAGGCCTTCTCGGAGCCGGCGCGGGCCAAAGCGCTCTTCGCCCTCGGCCGGGCCCTGAGGCCGGTCCTGCCGCGTGGGCTTTCCCGTAAGATCCCGGCCCCCTCCACCGCTTCGCGGTCCCCCTCCCCCAGGGGGGGAGGAGAAAGAAGAATGGAGCTGCTCGCCGGGTGCGTGGAGGCGGCCGCCGCGCCCCATTTCGCCGCCGCGGCCAAGGCGGTCTTCGAGCGGGCCGGGATCGATCTTCGCCCCACGCCCGGCGTCGGCTGCTGCGGGGCCCTCGCCTTTCACCTCGACGGCCGCGAGAAGGCCCGCGCCCTCGCCCGGCGAAACCTGGAAGCCTGGAGCGCGGCTCTGGGGGCCGGGTCGGAGGCGATCATCGTTCCTTCGAGCGGGTGCGCGGCCTTCATCGCCGACTACCCCGACGTCCTTCGGGACGAGCCGGCCCTGGCCGAGGCGGCGCGCGGCCTCGCCGCTCTCGTCAAGGATCCGGTGGAAGCGCTGGAGAGCGCAGAGCTTTTGGCTCAACGCGCGCCGGCCGCGCCGCGCGTGGCGGTGCACGATCCCTGCACCCTTTCTCATGGCCTGGGGCTTTCCGGGCGCCACGCCGCCTTTCTGGCGCGCCTGGGCTTTTCCCCGACCCGGGTTTCCGACGCCCACCTCTGCTGCGGCTCGGCGGGGGCGTATTCCCTTCTGGAGCCGGGCTTCGCGGGGCCCCTGCGCGAGGCCAAGCTCGCCGCTCTCACCCACGAGAAGCCGCAGGAGATCCTCACCGCCAACATCGGCTGCTGGCTGCATCTTTCTGAAACCTCTCCGGTTCGCGTCCGCCACTGGCTGGAGGCGGTCGAGGAGGCGACGCGGGCGGGGCTCGTTGATCCTCCCCCGACTTCAGTTGGGGGAGGGGGACCCCGAAGGGGTGGAGGGGGCGGATGAAGCCCAAGGTTCTGACCCTGAAGCGCGCCCGCGCGCTTCGCCGGGAAATGAGCCTGCCGGAGGTCATCCTTTGGGACGCGCTCCGCCAGAAGAGAGTTCAGGGCCTGCGCTTTCGCCGGCAGCAACCCATGGGGAACTACATCCTCGATTTCTACTGCCCGGGAGTGAATCTTGCGGTCGAGATCGACGGCGCCGATCACGGCGAACCGGACCGGGAAGGACACGATGCGCGGCGGGATCGATGGCTGCTAGCGCAGGGCGTGCGGGTCCTGCGCTTCCCTGCGGCGTCGGTGCTCGACGAGGAGAGCCTGGAGGGAGTGCTGGAAGCAATCGCGCGGGCGGCCGCCCCCTCCCCCGCTTCGCGGGCCCCCTCCCCCACGCCCAAGCGTGGGGGAGGATCGGAGGCCGGGACTTCCGCCCGGCGATGACGGTAGAGGTAGGGGCGCGAGCGATCGCCGGATCCCAGGCCCGGGACTTCCGCCCGGGGATGACGGTAGGGGAGTGAGCGGCGCAAAGCGCGAGGGAGGAGAGATCGGAATGAGAAAGACGAAGAGCCCGGCCGGGAGGGTCGAGCGGATAAGCGTGAAGAGCCAGGTGCTGAAAGGAAATCTCCTGGGCGATCCGACCGAGCGCCTGGTCGACGTCTATCTGCCGGCCGGGAGCGACGGGAAGGGCCTGCCGCTGCTGGTCGATCTCGTCGGCTTCACCGCCGGAGGCCCGGCCCACACCAACTGGCAGGCGTTCCGCGAGAACGTGCCGGAGCGGCTCGACCGGCTGATCGGCGAGGGGGCGATGCCGCCCACCGTCGTCGCTTTCCCCGATTGCTTCACCCGGGTGGGCGGCAACCAGTACGTCAACTCGGCCTCGACCGGCCGGTGGGCGGACTTCCTCACAACCGAGATGCTTCAAGAGGTTGAGGGGCGCTTCTCGTGCGGCGGCCAAGGCCGGCGCGGCGTCTTCGGCAAGAGCTCGGGGGGCTACGGGGCGATCGTCCATGCGCTCGATCATCCCGAGGTGTGGGCGGCCGCCGCCTGCCATTCCGGCGACATGGCCTTCGAGCTCTGCTACCTGCCGGACATGCCCGACACGCTGCGGGCGATCGCCAAATGCGACAATTCCATCGAGGCCTGGTGGAAGAAATTCGAGTCGGCCAGGAAGCCGCCGGAAGGGGCGATGAAGGCGCTCAACATCCTCGCCATGGCCGCCCATTACGATCCCGATCCCGACGTCTTTCTCGGTCTTCGCCTGCCGGTGACGCTGGATACCTGCGAGCTCATCGAGGAGCGGTGGGCGCGCTGGCTGGCCCACGATCCCCTCGTCAAGCTTCAGCGCCAGGCCGAGGGGCTGCGCGGCATGAAGGCGCTGTGGATCGATTGCGGTGCAAACGACCAGTTCAACCTCGTCTATGGCGCGCGGCGGTTCCACGAGAGGCTCGAGGCGCTGGGCATCGCCCATCGATACGAAGAGTTCGACGACAACCACACCGCGGTCGATTACCGGATGGACGAGAGCCTGCCGTTCCTGGCGGGGGCGCTTTGCGGCTGACGTGAACCGTCCTTTCATGAACGTCATGGCCGGGCTTTAGTCCCGGCCACCCATGAACATCGGGTTGCGGGATGAACCGCGTGTGCTTCGGCCGCGCTCGCGAGCATGGGTGGCCGACACAAGGTCGGCCATGACGGTAGGCAGGGAGGATGGCGCGAGGGAGGAGAAGAAGGTTCTCACATCGTTTTCCAGCTCTCGGGGCGGGGGCCGCCGCCCCATTGGAGGCGCCAGAGCCGGGTCGCCTCGCGCGAGCGCTCCACCGGACCGGGCGCGCGCCTGGGAAGGGCGCGGGAGAGGCAGGCGTAGCGGGTCTCATCGGCGATGTGGTCCTCGGCGGCGGTGTCGAGATCCTCGGGGCGGTCCGGATCGTGCTGCAGGACCGGCACGGTGCGGATGAAATCGCGGCAGGTGGAAAAGACGTAGAGCATCGGCCGACCCTCCAGGCCGGCGATGCGGGCGCGCATCTGATCCCACCCCGAAAGCGCGCCGGCGCGGCCGACGCGGGTGTTGTCGGCCGGGCGGAAGAAGACGCCGCAGCGGCGTAGGCGCTCGCCAATGGAAGGCCCGCCATCCTCGGCGAAGATCGAGGGATCGGCGATCCCCAGAGCGATCGTCTCGCCCCTCTCGCGCTCGCGGATGCCGGCGGCGACCTCCTCGGCGGTGAGGCGCAGGCCCTCTTCCGGTCGGCGCCCGGCCCCGTACCACTCGCGGTAGCGGACGAGGGCGCCGCGCGGGATGACGAGGCTTTCCCCCGCGGAGTCCTTGTGCGCGTCGCTCGGAACACCGGCGACGTAGTCCCTGTGCGCGTCGCTCGGAACACCGGCGACGCGGTAATCATCTCCGGCCACCGCCCACCAGCCGACGCTGAAGGGTGAGGCGTAGCCCCAGTCGAAGGCCCGCAGGCGCGTCCAGTCATCGGGGATGACGAAGGGCTCGAGGATGTTGCGCGCGCTCGACCATTTGTCGAAGAAGGCGCCCTCGGCGACGCTCCAGTCGCCCTCCAGCCAGGCCTTGACCAGGGCTTCGGACCCGCAGAGCTGGAGGCGGGCGACGTAGGCCGGATCGTTGGCGAGCAGCGCCAGATTGTCGGCCAGGCGCGCGGGGATGAAGAGGCGGGAAAGATCGAGCCTCGTCCCATCGAAGGGGCTGGAGAAGCTCTCCTCGACGATCCGCCAGGGGCCCGGATCGATGTAGCGGGCCTTGACCCAGGCGTGGCCCGCCCCGCCCGGATTGCAGGTGGCGCGAAGGCCGCAGGGCGCGCCGGCGGCGCTGCGCAGCGCGCCTTTGAGCTTGTCGATCGGGGCCGGCGAGGGGAACTGGGTCATCTCCTCGACATAGATGCGGGTGTAGGCGTGGCCCTGGTAGCCCTCGGCGTCGGCGTCGTTGTCCAGATGGCGGCAATAGAGGATGGCGCCGCTGGGCCAGTGGAAGCAGTTGCGCGAGACGATCCATTGGGCGCCCTCCGGCCCGAAGATCGCCCGGGCCCGCTCGAGCGTCGGCTCCAGGGCGATCCGGGTGCGGCGCACCAGCAAACCCCGCGCGGCGGCGCCCCAGAGGCGGGCGTGGCGGGCGAAATCGCCCAGCGCCGCATCGGTCTTGCCCCCGCCCCGGGCCCCGCCATAGACGACCTCGAAGACCGGGCTCTGCACGAACGCGTCCTGAGGCCCCGGCTGCGGCGTCCACTTCATCGCTCGACGGCCTTGATCGGGGGAACCGGGCCGAACTTGGCCAGCCACTCGGCCTCGGTGAGCTCGATCTCGGCGTCCGGGGCGCGATCGGGGCCGATGAACTCAGCCGTGGTCCCCGGCTCAGGGAGGAGCTGCTTCAACTTGCCGGCGAGGTCATAGAGGCTGCGGGCGGCGCCCGCCGCCTGATAGGGAAGACGGCCGGAGCGCGCCTCCAGCGCGGTGTCGAGGAGGAGGTCGATGAGCGCGCCCATCTCGCGCGAGCCGCCGCCGGCGAGGCGAGACCGGATCGCCTCGGCGCGGCCGACGATGTCCGGGGCATCGGCCAGGCGTGCGCCGTAGCGCGCCCAGGAATAGCCGGCCGCCGCGGTCGCCTCGGGAAAGGTCGCGCCGCGGGCCAGGGCGGCGGCGAAGGCCTCGCGGCGGGGGTTGGCAAGAGGCTGGCGCCAGACTCTCGCTTTCAGGGGGTCCGCGGGCGCCACTGCGGGCACGGATCGAGGGAATTTCCTCCGTGATTTCCGAGCCCTGCGAGGAGATGCGGAGGCGAGATTCGGAGTCTCATTTTGTCTCGTTTCGTCTCGCTTTGTCTCGCCCAGTCTCCCGGAGTCTCGAATCGGGTCCAAAATTTCTCCGCCAGTCTCGGATCGTCTCGGGGACGTCTCGGGGGTGGGCCGCAGGCCGGCTGGGCTGACGAAAGCGTTCGAGACGGTCATGCGGCGGGTCCTTCGGCGGCGACTCATTGCAATATGAGAAGTCGAAGGAAAATGTCAATATGCAAAGGCTCAGCGCTTCGGTTGGCTCCGCGGTCGGGGCGGCGCCCCTGATGGATGCATCGGCTTCTGAACAGGGCCGTTCCCTAGCAAAACTGTGGCTTGGTCGCGTAAAGTTCTAGATAGCCTCGGCTACGGTGCTCTAAGGCCAATCATATGGCCGACGGGGCGACTTGGTCTTCATCCGGCCGAAGTTGTTCTCGGATGCTGGCCAGGTTCGCTTCAACAGCGGCTCGATCCAAACGACGGTCGAGGCGTTGTTCTAGTCGCGCGGTGAGTTCGTCCAAGTCCAGTTCATGATCGCTGTCCGAGACGAGCCCGCGCAGGGCTTCCGAGATCGACTCTCTGCGTGGCGTCCCCCATTCGCGCAGATACAGGTAGCGGCCGAAGGCGGTAGCCATCCCGGGATCGAGGACGGCTATCGAGAAGGCTAATTCCGGCGAGATGTTGATGGCCGCGCCAGCCAGGAAGACGTGCGCCTCGCTAATGTGAAGTCCACGTTGAGCCTCAGTAAGCGCCTGACGTAGCGCGGCAAACAACCGCGGTTGGTCGGAACGCTTGAGCGGCACATCACGATCGTTCAGGCCCCACACGCCTGTATCTAGCCGGATTAGCGGGTCTGACGGGTTTAGCTGAATGCTGCCATTGGTACCTCGAAGCGCAACGAGACGTTGTTCGATGTCTTTAATCTGCAGCGGGTGGCCCGCGGATATAAGTAGCGAGACCACAGCCTCTCTCAGCTCCAAACGTTCGGAGCTGGTCGCTGCATCTCCGCGCGCCCAGATGAAACGGCCCAGGCGTCGTAAAAGAGAGGAGCGGCGCAGCAGGTAGTCGAGTACGTACTTGTCCGCCCTCGCAGCGGCTGGCTCTCGCTCGAGCAGCGCTGCCCGAATCTCGGCGGCATGCCACTGGCGTTCACGCGGGCCGTCCACCAGAAGCTGCTCCGTTTCGGCAACAATCCGGTCGCGCTCCTCGGAACTAAGACGAAGATGTCGCTCGGATCCGTACGTGCCGAGATCGAGGAGGATACCGACGGAAGCCGCGGCACTGTGCGCGCGGCGCTGATCGATTGCGCGGGATGTCCGTTCCGATGCGCGCTCCGCAATTTCGGTGAAGTGCAGGGGTCGTTCCGCCTCTGCGAGAATCGCCTCCACGACCTGCTCGACACCCCGGCCGTACGACGCAAGCACGCGCTGTCCTTCCGGTTCATCGTTGAAGTGGCAATACTTGATCGCCGCCTGCCAAAGCAGTGGACGGAACTCAGCTACATCGCCGCCGAGCAGAGGGCCCACCAAGTGCCGACATTCCGCCTCTGTTTTGCCGGAGCCGGCGGCGTATTCCAGAATGCGTCGAGCCTCGGCCACAGCGCCGTCCCACTCTGGGGGTTGAAGCCGTCCAACATAGTCAACCGCGTCAATAGTTATTACGGCAAATCGATTACCGCAGAGGTTCTCTAGAATGTACCTCAGCGCCCGCGATTACGTCTTTGGCCGAGAGTGGAACGCGCTGGCGGGCAACGCGTTGCCCCGGCTCCTGTTGGCGGCGCTTTCCGACCTAAACCGCGCCGCAACCTTCACTGAGCTTGAAACAATACTTCAGGCCGATGCGTCGCGCATCAGAGACTCGATTGGCGCCGTGAGGGAGATGTTTCTGCAAGTCGACGACGCTGGCGAGGAGACCGCCTACGCCGTGGCACCCCTCACCCGGCAGTTTGTCAATGATCAGAAGCAAACTCTCAGCAGTTACCCAACCGTGCGCGAGCGGGTCAAAAAGTTCCGTCGCACGCTCCACGTCGCGAGCCCGTTGGTGACCGAACTGGTGATGAAGGTAGAGCGTCTCGTGCCCGCCCAGCTGACGGAACATGCCGACGAAAACGTCCGTCAGGCCTGGGGACTCCTCACTAACCGGGTTCATCCGCCGGTCGTCACCGAAGATCCGGTGTTCAAGAGCGTGCTCGGGTACGTGGCCTCGCTGCTCCGCCCTCCCAACCTCATCGAAGCCCGAGAGGCCTTTGAGGACGCGCTGCGAATGCGCTGGGAACCGGATGTGCGATACCTGCGGGCCTGGTTTGACGCGGAGCGGTTAAGTGGCACCAGAGACCAGTGGCCCCTTCGAGTCGCCGACATCGTCATCAATGGCAACCGCTATAGCGAAAATGACAAGTTGCGCATGATATCAAAAAAAGGGGCGACCCTATACACCATGGGGAGGGCCCTCATCGTTACCGACACGATATACGCCCAAAAATACCTTTTAGATGCGATAAAATTACACCTACGCGCATTCCGGATAAATTGCATAAACGGAGACTATAGAGCAGAAGTATCCGATGAATACGGAAGAAACACTTGTTTTTTCTTGCTTGGTTCCGTTCAGCGGGGAGAGACTCCGTGGGAGGTCGCCGATCTGATCCGCTCTATAGTCACGACAAGAGACGTATACCTTGATCCAATCTACGAGCCAGTCATGGGAGTGCTTCGATATTGGAGTCGAGCTGCGATCTTTCCTCGGCAGACCGCTCGTATTCGGGCAGCCCTCCGTGGGTTGCCCGAGCTGATCTCCGCACGCGAACTCTGGCTGGTGGGTGACAGCATGCGAAGATTAGTAAACGCTTTGCGCGAGACCGATCAGAATCTGTCCAGACGGGAGCGGGAACGAATTTAGTCCTGCTGAAAGAATAGTCATTCTCTAGTATTCATTACCCTTGTCTGCTGTCACGAATGTTGATCGCGCTTCAAAATAGTTCGCCCCCTCCACCACTTCGTGGTCCCCGGCCGGCCCTCGCCGCGGGCTCGGGCGTTCGTCGCCGCCCCCTCCACCACTTCGTGGTCCCCCTCGCCCCGCGCTGAAGTGCGAGGGAGGATAAGATCGCCCCGATCAAGGCGCGGGCTTGTAGCCGTAATCCCGCAAACGCTTCTTGGCGCGCTCGATTTCCAGCAGATCGAAGAGGGCGCTCCACTTTGGATTTTCGGTCACCAGCGCTTCGACCGTGAGGTCCAACCGCCCGCGCTCGTAGAGGTGGGTGTAGCCATCGGACGGCTTGGGGGCGTTGATGAGCCGCTTGGCGGTCGCGAGGCCGCCCCGCTCCGAGATCATCCGGAGGAAGATCGTGGCGTTGTAGCCGGCCTCGGCCTTCGCCCTTCGATAGATCTCGAACATGGCCGCGTCGAACGGAGCGTCTGGCATGGCGGAGGGATGACCTGGGCGATTTAGCCGGCGCGAGTCATCGCGCGGCGGGGGCGGTCGGGGCAAGGGGATGGCTGGGCCCCGGCTCTCGGCCCCGGATCAAGCCCGGGGCTCCGGCCGGGGTGAGCGGAGGGGGGGTGTGGGAAGCGCGCCCCTCATCGTCGAGCGCGCATTTCCTCCAAAAATGACGTCACGACCGGGCTTTAGTCCCGGCCGCCCATGAACGCCGAGTTGTGGGATGAGCCGCGCGCCCATCGGCCGCGCTCGCCAGCATGGGTCGCCGGCACAGGGCCGGCGATGACGGTAGGTTGGCAAGGGCGTTCGATAATCATAGGCGCAAGCGCCCCTGTTCTCGGTGCGCGCCGCTCGAAACATCGGCGGCGCGGCCGCCCCCTCC
The DNA here is from genome assembly GCA_050729515.1 of Caulobacteraceae bacterium. Taxonomy (GTDB): domain Bacteria; phylum Pseudomonadota; class Alphaproteobacteria; order Caulobacterales; family Caulobacteraceae; genus Acaudatibacter. Next base: position 3,195 of record JBOHLG010000040.1, on the reverse strand, counting down.
ACCACTTCGTGGTCCCCCTCACCCCGCGCTTCAAGCGCGGGGTAGATCCTCGACCTTCCGTTGCTCCGCAATGGGGATGGTTCCCTCTCCTTCAAGGAGAGGTGTTCCGAGCGCGCCGGCGGCGACTCGTGTAGCTTGGCCTAATCTCTCCGCGCCAGGCTGGCGCTCCCACCGTGTTCGTGTTATGTTCTCACCGGAGGCGTGATGATCCTCACCGACCGGCAGATACGGGAGGCGCTGGCCAGCGGCGAAATCAAGGTGACGCCGTTCGATTCCGGCCAGATCCAGTCGGCCAGCATCGACCTGCGCGTCGGCGAGGAGGGCGCCACCACCAAGACCAGAAAGCGGATGAACATCCGGGAGAACGGGTTTCTGGTGCTCGAGCCGGGCGACTTCGGCGTCATCTCGATCCTCGAGGAACTGACCTTGAGCCCCAGCCATGTGGGCCGGATCGGACTGCGCTCGAAATACGCGCGCAAGGGGCTGATCGCGACCACCGGGCCGCAGATCGATCCCGGCTATCACGGCCGCCTGACCCTGGGCGTCACCAACCTCACGCCAAAGGCGGTCTCGATTCCGTACAACGACGACATCCTCACCCTCGAACTCCATCGCCTCGAAGAGCCTTCGCAACACCCCTATTCGGGCCCCTATCAGGACCGGCTCTCGCTCGGCCCGGAGGACCTGGAGAGCATCGCCGAAGGCGACGGCATGGCGTTTTCGGAGGTCATCACCACCCTGCGCTCGCTGAGCGCCAACGTCGGCCAGCTGAGTTCGCGAATGGAGGCGCTCGCCTCGCGAATGGGCGCCCTGCAGCTGGTGATCGTCGCGGGGCTGGCGGTTATCGCGGTGCTGGTGGCGGTCGTCGGCCTTCGGCATTAGAGCCGCGGGCGAGCGCATCGGCCCTGGTCCTCGGCCTCCGGCTCCGGCCGGGGTGAGCGGAGGGGGGGTGTGGGAAGCGCGCCCCTCATCGTCGAGCACGCATTCCTCCAAAAATGACGTCACGGCCGGGCCTTTCGTTCCGGCCGCCCATGAACGCCGAGTCGTGGGATGAGTCGCGCGCCCATCGGCCGCGCTCGCGAGCATGGGTCGCCGGGACAGGTCCCTGTGCGCGCCGCACGAAACATCGGCGGCGCGGCCGCCCGGCGATGACGGTAGGTTGGCAAGGGCGTTCGATAATCAAAGGCGCAAGCGCCCCTGTTCTCGGTGCGCGCCGCTCGAAGCATCGGCGGCAAAGTCTCTGTTCGCGCCGCTCGAAACATCGGCGGCGCGGGGGCCCCCTCCACCACTTCGTGGTCCCCCTCGCCCCGCGCTGAAGCGCGAGGGAGGAGATTATTGCCTAGGCCCCGGCTCTCGGCCCCGGATCAAGTCCGGGGCTCCGGCCGGGGTGAGCGGTGGGGGTGGTGGGCTTGGCTCGGAGAGAACGTTTATGCGCGGAAGCCGGCGAGAACGCGCCGGCAGGCCGCCTCCAGAGGCGCGAGCTCGTCCTTGACGACAAGCCGCACGATATCCTCGTCCACCTGGTCGTAGTCGTGTCGGATGACGTTGCCCATGCCGCGGATTGCGTTCCAGTCGATTTCCGGCGCCAGCGCCTCGACCTGACCGCGAAGCTTCGAGGCCGCTTCGGCGATGATCAGGAGCTGACGCTCGACGGCATCCCGGTAAAGACCCTTGGCGGCGATCGCCTCGAGACCCCCGGCTTCGCTCACATAATTCCGAATGACGCCGATCGCGGCGAGGATGTCTTCGAGACGCCGTCTGGGCTGTTCAGAAGGCACGGACGCCTTCTTTGCGGATTGACGCGGCAAGGCTTTGGTTGCGCGCGGGCAAGGCGACGACATCGACATCCCGACCGAGAAGGCCCGAGAGCAGGCCGGAGACGCCACAGAGCCTCATGGCCGTGCTTGGCGCGCCTTTGGCGAAACGCACGGCCACGTCCACGTCCGAAACCTCATCCGCCTCGCCACGGGCGAGCGAGCCGAAGACGCTGAGGCTCTCGACCCGATAGCGCTGTCGGAGTGTGGATCGCGCGTCACGCAGGACGGTCAGGACGAAATCACGAGTCATGGGGCCATTCTATCAGAGCGTTGGTGCAGAGCGGTAAGGTCGCCGCGGTACTGAGAGTCTTGCCTGGGCCCCGGCTCTCGGCCCGAGTGGGCCTCGGCCGGGGTGAGCGGAGGGAGTGGTGGAGCCGCAGCGTCAGCGCCCTTTCACTCGCCCTCCTTCCATCCGTCCCGGCCGGCCAACGTGCCGGCCATCCATGATCTCCGGCCGGGATCGCGTTCATGGGTGGCCGGGACAAGTCCCTGGGCGCGCCGCTCGAAACATCGGCGGCGCGGGCGCCCGGCCATGACGGTAGGTTGTGCGCGGGCCGGCGTCGCGCCAGGACAGGGTTCATCAAGGATCTCGAACCGAGGCGGATGACTGCGCCCAATCCCCCCGCCCTGCCCTTGACAGGTCCGTGGCATACCAATAATTGGTACTAATATGAGCAAGAACACGTCCTTCAGCCTGGGCGAACGGTTCTCCGACTTCATCGAGGATCAGGTGGAAAGCGGACGCTACGCATCGGCCAGCGAGGTGGTGCGCGCCGGCCTGCGGCTCCTGGAAGAACGGGACGCCTCCCTCGAGGCGTTGCGCGCCGCCCTGGTCGAGGGCGAGGCGAGCGGCCCGGCGACGCCGTTTGATTTCGACGCCTTCCTGGCGCGCAAGCGAGGCGCGCGGCCGCGATAGTGGCTGCCCGTCTCACCCCACGGGCGCAGGCGGACATCGAGGAGATCTGGGACTACACCGCCGCTCGCTGGGGCCCCAGTCAGGCCGAAGTCTATGTGGCCGCGATCGGCAACGCCATCGACCGGCTGGCACGGGACGCCCGCCTCGGCGGCCGGTGCGATGACATCCGGGAGGGCTATTTCAAGATGAGCGTGGAATCGCACGTCATCTTCTTCCGCCGGGCCGACTCGGACATCGAGGTGGTCCGTGTGCTCCACGCCAGGATGGATTTTCCCCGCCGGTTGGGATGAGCCGGGATGATCGCACCGCTTCCGAGCAGAGGAGACTTTTGCCTGGGCCCCGGCTTTCGTGTTCGGTCCCGGGAGGTTGGCTGGAAGGAATCGGGGTAGCCAGAGGCATGGCCTTTTTTCGGGAGCGCCTTGCCCCATGCACGTGAAGCTGCACGCCAACGCCACCACTACG
>JBOHLG010000039.1:0-29876 GCA_050729515.1 Caulobacteraceae bacterium | reverse complement strand
CCCTTGAGCAGCCCCAGGCGAGCGAGCGGCCCCGCGCCCGCCCGCGTGATCTTTCCGGAGTGGGACGGATCCTCTTCGTAGAGGACGAGGCTTCGGTGCGCGGTATCGCCGCTCGACTGCTGCGCGCCCGAGGCTACGAGGTGCTGGAAGCCGCCGATGGCGAGGAGGCCCTGGCGCTGGCAAAGGCGCATGCCGGCGCCATCGATCTCATGATCAGCGATGTCATCATGCCTGGGATGGACGGCCCGACGCTCCTCAAGAAGGCGCGGCCGTTCCTGGGCTCGGCGCCGGTGATGTTCATCTCCGGCTACGCCGAGGCGGAGTTCTCCGATCTCCTCGAAGGCGAGAGCGGGGTCTCATTCCTCGCCAAGCCGATCGATATCAAGACCCTTTCCGAGCGGGTCAAGCAGCAGCTCCAGGCGGCCTGAGGCTCTCTTGATCGAACGCCCCTCCGCGCGCGTGCTGCTCTTCGACGGCGAGGACAGGCTTCTTCTCATGAAGGGCCGCCCGCCCGGTAGCCGCGAGCCTGCCGGGTGGTTCACCATCGGCGGCGCCATCGAGCCCGGCGAGAGCGCTCGCGAAGCGGCGGCGCGCGAGATCATCGAGGAGACCGGCTTCACCGACGCGCTTCTTGGACCGCAGGTCTGGTACGGCGAGGTGGCCTTCGAGATTTCCGGTCGCCTGACACACGCCATGGACCACTATTTCGTCGCCCGATGCGAAGGCGGCGAGCCCTCGCGCGCCGCCTGGGCGGCCCACGAGCACGAGCTCATCGAAGACATCCGCTGGTGGACGCTTGCCGACCTGGCGCGATGCAAGGACGCGGTATGGCCGGCCGGGCTGGCCGATCTCGCGCTCGAGATCACCAAAGGCGTCTATCCCGAGACGCCGCGGGTGATCGCCCGCATCTGACACTCACCAGTATGTTCAGCGCCCGTTAATCCGCTCCAGCGCGAAATTCGGCGCCTCGCAAGCCGAGAAACGGCAAAGAGGCGCCGCTGCATCCAATCACCGCTCGAGGCGTTCTTAGCGCCAATACGCGGGACGACTTTCAACTTGAAGGGAATGGAGCTTAGTCATGCGTAATCAGTTGCTTCTGAGCGGCTTGGCGCTCGCCATACTGCTTCCAGGCGTGGTCGCCGCCCAGGAAACCTGCCAGCAACACCGGACAAACGAAAAGGTCGTGGGCACCGTTGTCGGCGCGGGGTTGGGCGCGCTCTTCGGAAACGCGGTCGCCTCGCATGGCGGAAAACCCGGCGGGACGATCATCGGCGGCGTCGCCGGCGGCGTGGCGGGCAACGCCATCGCGGGATCGGGAACCCATTGCTACGGCCAGGGCTACTACGACCGCGACGGCCGTTGGCGCGCGGCCTCCAACGCTGGAGGCTACTACGACAGCCAGGGCCATTGGATCGCCTATGGGGCCGGCGGCTACTACGACAACGACGGCCGCTGGGTGGCGAGCGGTCCGGGCGGCTCTTACGACCGCGACGGCCATTGGGTCGCCTACGGCTCTCAGGGCTACTACGATCGCTATGGCCACTGGGTGCCGACGGCTCCCTACGCCTCGGGCGTCAACGCCGCCTACACCGATCGCGGAATGTGGGGAGGGGCGCCCTTCGACACCCAGGCGCGGGAATCCTGGCTCGTGGGTCACATCCGTGACGCGCGCGAAGACGGCCGCCTGGACCACTATCGAGCTGACAACGCCCTTCGGCAGCTCTACGCGATCCAGCGTCAGGACCAGCGCTACCGCGACGACAACGGCGGCGCTCTCTCCACGCGTGAGCGCAATTACATCCAGGCCCGGCTCGATGATCTGAGGCGTGGCCTGACGCTGTACTAAAGGACGTCGTCTTCCCCCGGGCGCCGGGCCGGCTCGGGGGAAAGGTTCGTCGCCAACAGAGTCTAGGCTTGAGCAGCCAGACGGATTTCCGCGGCCGTGATCTGGGCTCGGAACCGGGCCTCGCCACGCAGCGCGTCCAGATCCGGGTCGATCTTGATATGATTGAGCCAGGTCTCGGTGGCGGCGGCGAGCACGGGCTCGAGGAGGTCGATCGCTGCTTCTGAATCGCCCAGGCGCCCGCACATGGCGCAGGCGAAATTGTAGCGCATATTGAGGTTGGCCGGATCGGCCGCCAAGGCGCGCGCAATCCAATCCCTCGCCCGTTCGCTTTCGCCCAGGATGGCCAAGGCGACCACCGCAAATCCCATGGCCGAGCCGTTGGTGGCATCCTCGGCCACCGCCGCCTCGGCGCGAGCCAGCGACATGCGCGCCGCTTCCTCGGCGCCTCGCGCGTCGCCGATCGCCTCGTAACAGGAGAGGAGCGTGCCAGGCGAATGGTAGTCGCCCTTCATCAGGCGTGAGGCTGCAAGGTAATGCCCGATGGCCGCCTCGAAGCGGCGTTGGCGAAAGGCGATGTAGCCGGCGCTGATGTTGACCTCGTAGGAGTCCGGGTCGAGCCGCAGCGCGGTCTCGATCTCGGCCATCGCTTCTTGCGCCCGGCCTTGCTCGGCGAGGCCCCTGGCCTTCACGGCATGGGGCTCGGCAAGAGCGGGCTCGAGCGCCAGCGCCTTTTCGGCGGCTTGCGAGCCATCCTCGCCAGGCCGGCCGTAACGGAACCTGAGCGAGGCCTGCACCCTGGCGATGAGGGCCCATGCCCGCGCGTAATCGGGATCGATCGTCAGGGCTCGGCGGGCGAGGGCGAGGATTCGCTCCTCACAGCGCGGATCGCCGAGGTTGCCGCTGGCGAAGAGTTGGCGCGCCTCGAGGAAGAGATCGTAAGCCCGGGCGCTGTCGGTTCCGCGTGCGCCCAGAGCCTCCTTCTCCTCAGGGAGGAGCTTGAGCTTCAGAGCCGCGACGATCGCCTGGCTGATCTCGTCTTGGACGGCGAAGATGTCGGTGAGCTCGCGATCCCACCGCTCGGCCCAGAGGTGATCGCCGGCTTGGCCGTCGATGAGCTGGGCGGTGATCCTGACCCGCCCGCCGGCTTTGCGAACGCTCCCCTCCAGGACGTGTCCGACGTCCAGGCGCCGGGCGATCTCCGGCACATCGACGCTGCGGCCTTTGAACGTAAAGGCGGTGTTGCGGGCGGTGACGGACAGCGCCGAGACCTTGGAGAGGTCGGTGATGATGTCTTCGCTGATTCCGTCGCTGAAGTACTCCTGGTCGAGGTCTCCGCTCATGTTTGAGAACGGCAGGACGCAGATCGCGGGGCGTTGGCCCTGAGGCGTCGCTCGCGGGCGTGGACCGTCGCGCCCGGCAGGCCTGCCGGCGATCTCGGTTAGGCTGGCTGTAACGATGCGCCACTCCGCCGCCGTCGCATCGCGCGCCCAGCTGGAAAGGTCGGGGCATTGGATCTGGTCGAAGGGCATGGGCAGGCGCGCCCCATCGAGGCTGAGCTGCACGAGCTTTCCGGAAAGACGCGCGCGGTCCGCCTCCGAGCGCACCCACTGCGAGGCCGCCGCCTCGGCGGACCACAGGACGAGCACGGCCTTGGCCGAGGCGAGAGTCTCCTCGATCACCTCACCGTAGGTCCGGTGGGCGGGAAGCTGATCGTCGCGCCAGACATCGTAGCCGGCGGCGCGGAGCAGCTCGGAGATCGCCGCCGCGTCGGCCGCCCGCGACCGGGCGTAGGAAATGAACACATCCGCCATGAAGAGCCCGAGGTTCGCGCCAGCCTGGCCGGCGGCGCGAAGATACCACGGCTTTTCACGCGGCTTCGATCCGCCTCTCCAAGCGGCGCCTTCCGTCAGGCTCAGTCGCGGCCGCCGCCTCCTTTAGACGAGGCCAGACTCTCGCCTCGAGCGGAGGCTTTGCGCGCCTTCTCCAGCTCCTCGCCTTCGGGACCGCCCAGGGCCTTGGCCGCCTCGCGCGCTTTGCCCTTCACCTTCCCGCTCTTGACGAAGCGGGCTTCCTCCTCATCGAACTTCCGGGCGGAGATGTAATCGCCCTCGCCTTGCACCGGATTTCGGTTCTTCTCGCTGCTCATGACGCGCCTCCTGGAGGATAGACCCTCCTTGAGCGCGCGCCGCTCGCCTCGGTTCCTAGAGCCTCACATGAGGCTTAGCGCCTTGAAGCTCGCCACGCCTTCGCGGCCGACCACCAGATGATCGTGGATGGCGATCTTGAGGGCCCGACCGGCCTCCACGACCTGCCTTGTCATGTCGCGGTCGGCGGCCGACGGCGTCGGATCGCCGGAGGGATGGTTGTGGACGAGGATCACCGCGCTGGCGGCCAGTTCGAGGGCCCGCCGCATCACCTCGCGCGGATAGACCGGGGCGTGGTCGACGGTCCCCTCGCCCATGACCTCATCGGCGATGAGCTGGTTCTTCTTGTCGAGGAAGAGAACGCGGAACTGCTCGCGGCTGTCGTGGGCCATCGAGGTGCGCACATAGGCGATGAGCGCCGACCAGGAGGAGATCACCTCGCGCTTCCTGGCTTCGGCCCGACCGATTCGCATCGCCGCCTCGCGCACCAGCGCCAGATCGAGCGCGGCGACCGCGCCCACGCCGGCGACCGCCTTCACTTCGCTCTGCGAAGCTCCGAGGACAGCGGCGAGCGTGCCGAAACGCGCCAGCAGCGCCTTGGCCGCCGGCTTGGCGTCGCCCCTGGGGAAGGTGCGAAGCAGGAGAAGTTCGATGAGTTCGTAGTCGGGGACCGCAGCGAGCGACATCGCCGCCCTCGCCCTGAGGCGCTGGCGATGGCCGGCGTGAGGCGTCCTGGCCGGCTTGGCCGCGGGTTGCGCCTCAAAGGCGAGAAGCCTTGCGCCTGAGTCCTCGAGCATCGCTGGTCCCTGCACGCAATACCGGAACAGAATAGGAACAAAAGGGCGCCGCGCGCAAGCCTGGCCGCGGCGCTAATCGAAGCGGGGCTTGAAGAGGCCCTGGGGCGAGAGGGTGAAGACCTCGCAGCCGTCCTCGGTGACGCCGACCGAGTTTTCGCACTGGGCGGAGAGCGACTTGTCGCGAGTGACCGCCGTCCAGCCGTCGGCGAGGAGCTTCACCGGATGGCGGCCAAGATTGATCATGGGCTCGACGGTGAAGAACATTCCAGGGCGCAGCATCTCGCCAGTTCCCGGCCGCCCGAAATGCAGGATGTTCGGCGCATCATGGAAGACTTTGCCCACGCCATGGCCGCAGAAGTCGCGCACCACTGAGCATCGCTCGGCTTCGGCATAGCTCTGGATCGCCCAGCCGATGTCGCCGAGCCGAGCGCCGGGCCTCACTTCGGCCAAGCCGCGCCTGAGCGCCTCGTAGGTGACATCGATGAGACGCCGCGCGCGGGGCGCGACCGCGCCCACCGGGTACATCCGCGAGTGATCGCCGTGCCAGCCTTCGACGATGACCGTCACGTCGATGTTGACGATGTCGCCCTCCTTGAGCGTGCGCTCGCCGGGGATGCCGTGGCAGACGACGTGATTGGGAGAGATGCAGAGCGAGTGGGAATAACCGCGATAGAAGAGGCAGGCGGGAAGGGCGCCCCTGTCGAGGATGAATTCCCGGGCCGTCCGGTCTAGGTCTTCGGTCGAGACGCCGGGCTGCACCAGTGGGGTGAGGAGATCCAGGCACTCCGCCGCCAGGCGCCCGGCCGCGCGCATGCCTTCGAATCCCTGCGGCCCGTGGATCTTGATCCGGCCGGTGCGGATCTCGCCTTCGAGATGATCATCGACCAAGGCCATTGGCGTCTCCTTCCGGTCCTATGTCGCAAGCCCCCGAGCCGAGTTCAACCGGCCGAGTTCAACCGGCCGAGTTCAACAGCCCGTCTTGCCAATGGGACCGGACGGGCAAGGCGAATCTCCGCAGGCGAGATCTCGCAGGCCCAGGCCAGCGCCTCGACACCTTCCCCCTGAGCCGCATGGAGAGTCGCCGCGAAGGCCGGATCGAAGTCGGCGGCGGCGGCGAAGCGATCGCAATCAGTCCTCTGGATGACGAAGAGGACCGCGGCGCGATCTCCCTCGCGGACCCTCGCCGCCAGCTCCCCCATGTGCTTTTCGGCCCGGGCGGCGCGACAGTCGGGGAATTCGGCGAGGGACCCGGCGCGACGCAGATGGCAGTTCTTCACCTCCAGCCACAGGCGAGGCCGGCCCTCTGCCTCGAGCAGAAAATCGACCCGGCTCGACCGCCCCATGGGCGCTTCGCGGCGGCGCCGATCGTACCCCGAAAGCTCTGGGATGAGGTCCGCCTCGAGGGCCTCGGCGACCAGGCGATTGGGCGACAAGGTGTTGATGCCCACCAAGCCGCCATCCGCCTCCACCAGTTCGAGGCTCCAAACGAGCCTTCGGTTCGGCCCGTTCGCTCGGGAGAGCCACACTCCCAGGCCGGGCCTGGCCAGGCCCAGCATCGCGCCTGGATTGGCGCAATGGGCGCAGACCGCGCTCCCATTATCGAGGATCACATCGGCGAAGAAACGCTTGTAACGGGCGGCAAGACGGCCGTGGGCGAGCGGTTGCGGCAGGCGCATGGCCGGCCTATGCCCAGAACTCTGCTGTGAGGTCCACCGGAGGCGTGATGAGCAACGAGGGCCCCGTCCGCGCCGCCGTTCTCATCATTGGCGACGAGATCCTCTCCGGCCGCACCCGCGACACCAACCTCGGCGACATCGCTCGCTATCTCGCTGGGTTCGGGGTCGAAGTGGCCGAGGCCCGCACGGTGGGAGACGAAAGGGCCGAGATCATCGCCGCCCTCGATGCGCTCCGCTCGCGCTACGACTATGTCATCACCACCGGCGGCATCGGCCCAACCCACGACGACATCACCGCCGACGCCGTCGCCGAGGCGTTCGGCGCAGGGCTCGAAGAGGACGCTGAGGTCGTCGCGGTTATGGCCGCCCGCTTCGGTGGCGAGCTCAACGCCGCCCGTCGGCGCATGGCCCGCCTGCCCAATGGCGGATCCTGGGTGAGGAATCCGGTTCAGGGCCCCCCGGGCTTCCAGATCGGGAATGTCTTCGTGCTCGCCGGCGTGCCGCAGGTCATGCGCGGGATGCTCCAGGACGTCGGCCCTCGCCTGCGCGCCGGCCAGGTCGTGGTTTCCCGAACGATCCGCGTCGTTGGAACCGGGGAGGGGACGATCGCCGCCCCGCTGGAGACGGTGGCCAAGGCCCACCCGAACCTCTCGCTCGGCTCCTATCCGTTCTTCGGCCCCGACGGCTACGGCGCCAGTCTGGTCATCCGCGGTCGAGACGAAGAGGAGGTCGATCGCGCGGCCGGCGAAGTCTTCGCCGCCATGGGGACGATCGGGGCCAGGGCGGAGGCGGGGGAGTAGTTCGGCGCCTCTCGCGCCTGGTCGCCTCGGATGCTTATGCCGGTGATGAAGATCGCCCTCGCCGCCGCCGGCGGAGAATTTCGAGCGGCGATCGAGATGGTCTGGGTCGACGTGGTCCTTCACGGTGGGATCGGGCGGGGGCTTGTCGCGGTTTTCGTGAGCGGCGCCGGGGCCGCCCCAGCGTTGAGCGGCTGGGGTCTTCCTCACCACATCAGTGGCCTTGAACCTGGCGAGCGGGCCGAGGATCTGCTTCAGGCGCTCGCGATCGGCCTCTGCGCTGCGCCTGTGACTGACGCTGGCGGGGGGGACCGGGCGATATCGGGATGATCGTCGCCTCCGGCGCGCTGATCGGGGGCAACGGGCGGGGTCTTGGCCATGGCGCGAGACTCCTTCGGCGCCCCAGACCATCAAGGAGCCAGCGGCCCCCAATGCGCGGGATTCCCGGTTCGGACATGGTCTTGCCCGGTCAGGGCCCGAACCGCCACGCGAGGGCATGATCTTTCGGAATCGCTGAACTTGCTGGCACGAAATGCCACCATCGGTTCGGCTGATGCGCTCTCAACCCATCGTTGGTATATTCTGAGGTCAAGCCTTGCTCGCGCCTTCGCGTCGCCCCATCGAGTTCAATATGCCCTCCCGATCAAGCCGTCCCCCCGCGCGTCCCAACGCCCTTTCCTTGCGCATCCCCGAACCTCGAGCGCGGCCCGGCGAGGCCCTCGACTTTGGCAATTTGCGCCTCTCCGACGCCGGCGCGGTGAAAAGACCGCGGGTGGACTCCGAGGCCGAGGCTCTGCGCGATCTCGCCTACGCCCTGGTGCGGGTCCTCGCCCCCGACGGATCGGCGGTCGGGCCGTGGAATCCTCATCTCGAACCCGAACGGTTGAGGGAGGGGCTTCGCGCCATGCTCCTCACGCGCCTTTTCGATGACCGGATGTATCGCGCCCAGAGACAGGGCAAGACCTCGTTCTACATGAAGAGCACCGGCGAGGAGGCGGTCTCGGTCGCCCAGGCTGCCGCTCTCGAGGCGCAGGACATGTGCTTTCCGACCTACCGTCAGCAGGGGATCCTCGTCGCCCGAGGATACCCTCTGGACCAGATGATGAACCAGGTGCTCTCCAACGCCCGTGATCCCTTGAAAGGGCGGCAGCTCCCGGTGCTCTATTCCAGCCGTGACCACGGCTTCTTCTCGATCTCAGGCAATGTCGGCACCCAGATCAGCCAGGCGGTCGGCTGGGCGATGGCCAGCGCCTACAAGCACGACCGGCGGATCGCCGCCGCCTGGATCGGAGAGGGCTCGACGGCCGAGGGCGATTTCCACCACGCGCTCACCTTCGCCTCGGTCTATCGCGCTCCGGTGGTCCTGAACGTCGTCAACAATCAGTGGGCGATCTCCTCGTTCCACGGCATCGCGGGCGACGCCGAAGCGCCCTTCGCCTCCCGAGCGATCGGCTTCGGCCTGCCGGGGCTGCGGGTCGACGGCAACGATTTCCTCGCCGTCTACGCGGTCACCCGCTGGGCGGCCGAGCGGGCGCGATCCAATCTGGGGGCCAGCCTCATCGAGCTCGTCACCTACCGGGCCGGCGGCCATTCGACGAGCGATGATCCCAGCGTCTATCGTCCCGCCGAAGAGGCGAAGGCCTGGCCGCTCGGGGATCCGGTGGAGCGCCTGAAGGCGCACCTCATCACGATCGGCGAATGGTCCGAGGAGCGCCACACCGCGCTCGAGAAGGATCTCACGGCCGAGGTGCGCGCCGCCGCCAGGGAGGCCGAGGCGGTCGGAACCCTGGGCCACGGGGAAAAGCCGAGCGCCAAGACCATGTTCGAGGACGTCTATCACGACCAGCCCTGGCATCTTCGCGAGCAGCGCCAGGAGATGGGGATCTGACCATGGCGGCGATGAACATGGTCCAGGCCCTGAATTCGGCCATGGACGTGATGCTCGGTCGTGATCCGGACGTGCTCGTCTTCGGAGAGGACGTGGGATTCTTCGGGGGGGTTTTTCGGGCCACCGAAGGCCTGCAGAAGAAGCACGGGCTGGAACGCTGCTTCGACACCCCCATCGCCGAAGGCGGCATCATCGGCGTCGCCGTCGGCATGGCCGCGTACGGCCTTCGGCCGGTGGTGGAGATCCAGTTCGCCGACTACATCTATCCGGCCTACGACCAGATCGTTTCGGAAGCCGCCCGCCTGCGCTACCGCTCGGCCGGCCAGTTCTGCGCCCCCCTCACCATCCGCACGCCCTACGGCGGAGGGATCTTCGGCGGTCAGACCCACAGCCAGAGCCCGGAGGCCCTCTTCACCCACGTCGCCGGCCTCAAGGTGGTCATTCCCTCCACGCCGTGCGACGCCAAGGGCCTGCTCATCAGCGCCATCGAAGAGGACGATCCTGTCCTCTTCCTCGAGCCCAAGCGGCTCTACAACGGCCCCTTCGACGGCCACCACGACCGCGCTCTGACGCCGTGGGCCAGACACCCGGCGAGCGAGACGCCGGAAGGCTACTTCACCATTCCGCTCGGCGAGGCGCGGCGGGTGCGCGAAGGCTCGGCGGTCACAGTGCTCTCCTATGGAACCATGGTCCACGTCGCCCTGGCCGCGGCCGAAGCGGCGGGGATCGACGCGGAGATCCTCGATCTTCGCACCATCTGGCCGGTCGACATCGAGGCGATCACCCGCTCGGTGGACAAGACCGGGCGCTGCGTCATCGTCCATGAGGCGACCCGCACCTCCGGCTTCGGCGCCGAGCTCTCGGCGCTCGTCCAGGAGCGCTGCTTCTGGCGTCTGGAGGCGCCGATCCTGCGCGTGGCGGGTTGGGATACGCCCTATCCGCACGCCTTCGAGTGGGAGTACTTCCCGGGCCCGGAGCGGATCGCCGAGGCGCTGAAGCGCACCGTCGAGGCGAAATAGGGGAGGGCGAGATCATGGACGAATATGTCTTCCGCCTGCCCGATGTCGGCGAGGGCACCGCCGAGGCCGAGATCGTCGCCTGGCACGTCGCGGTGGGCGATCGGATCGAGGAGGACGGCCTTCTCGTCGATGTGATGACTGACAAGGCGACGGTGGAGATGACCTCTCCGGTCGACGGAGTGGTGAAGGCGCTGCACGGTGAGATCGGCGAGATGGCCGCGGTCGGCGCGCCCCTGGCGGTGATTGAAACCGAGGGGGCCTCGCAAGCCGCCTCGCCGAGATCGACGGCCGCCGCTTCGGTGGAGATACTCCGGCCTCCGGCGCCTCCCACGACGGCGCCCAAACCGTCGCCGCGGCCTCCCAAGCCGCCGCCGGGACGCGAGCCCCCGTCGATCAAAAGACCGGACGGCGAGCCCCCGCCGATGAGGCTCGTGGCGCGCGCGCCAGGCGCCAAGCCGCTCGCTTCGCCCGCCGTTCGACGCCGCGCCGTCGAGCTGGGCGCGCCGCTCCAGCAAGTCGCGGGAAGCGGTCCGGCGGGCCGGCTCACCATGGCCGATCTGGAAGCGTTCATCCAAAATCCGGCCCCGCGGACGCCCCGCGCCGGTCCGGCCCGGCGCGAAGGCGCCGAGGAGGTCAAGGTGCTCGGCCTTCGCCGGCGGATCGCCGAAAGGATGGCCGATTCCAAACGCCGCATCCCGCATTTCGCCTACGTCGAGGAGGTTGACGTCACCGAGCTCGAAGCCTTGCGCGTCCATCTGAACGCCTCCCGGCCCGATGCGCCGAGACTGAGCGCGCTCGCCCTTCTGGTCCTGGCGCTCGTCAAGACGTTGCCGGATTTCCCTCAGATCAACGCCACCTTCGACGACGAGGCGGGCATGGTCCATCGCCATCGGCCGATCCACGTCGGCATCGCCGCCCAGACCGAGGCCGGTCTCCTCGTTCCGGTGATCCGCCACGCCGAGGCCCTGGATCTTCACGAGATCTCCGCCGAAATCGCCCGCCTGGCGGAGGCGGCGAGGAGCGGCAAGGCCAAGGCCGAGGATCTGCGCGGCTCGACCATCACCGTCACCAGCCTGGGCGCGCTTGGCGGGATCGCCACCACGCCGGTAATAAATGCTCCGGAGGTCGCCATTCTCGGGCCGAACAAGATCGTCGAGCGGCCGGTCGCCCTGGGAGGCGACATCGCGATCCGCAAGATGATGAACCTTTCCTCCTCCTTCGATCACCGCGTGGTCGACGGCTATGACGCGGCGAGATTCATCCAGGCGCTCAAGACTTTGCTCGAACATCCTGCGACGATCTTCATGGCTCGGCCTTGACCGAGACGCTTCATGCGAAGGTGCTGATCGTCGGCGGCGGCCCAGGCGGCTATGTCGCGGCGATCCGCGCGGGCCAGCTCGGCCTGGAGCCCGTGCTGGTGGAGGCGGATCGCCTCGGCGGGACCTGCCTCATCAGAGGCTGCATTCCCTCAAAGGCCCTTATCCATGCCGCCGAACGCTTCGAGGCGACGAGGCGCTATTCCCAAGGCGGCTCGGCGCTCGGCATCGACGTCGGCGCGGCGCCCACGATCGACCTTTCCCGCACTCTCGCCTGGAAGAACGGGATCGTCGGACGACTGGAAGGCGGAGTCGCCGCCCTTCTGAAGAGGGCCGGGGCTCGCGTCCTTGCCGGACGAGCGGTGTTCTCGGACGCCAAGACCTGCCAGGTCGCCAGCGCCGAAGGCGAGATTCGCATCACCGCCGAGAGCGTGGTCCTCGCCACCGGCTCTCTCCCCGTTGAGCTGCCGAACCTCCCGTTCGGAGGACCGGTGATCTCCTCTTCGGAAGCGCTCGATCTTCCCGCCGCGCCGGAACGCCTGGCGGTGGTCGGGGCCGGCTACATCGGCCTCGAGCTCGGCTCGGCCTTCGCCAAGATCGGTTCGCACGTCGAAGTGGTCGAGGCGCTGGATCGCATTCTTCCCCAGTTCGACGCCGAGCTCGCCGCGCCGGTCGCCAAGAGCCTCCAACGGATGGGGATCAAGGTTCATCTGAAGGCGCGCGCCAAGGGCTTGGCCAAAGGGGGCAAAGGCCATCGCCTCCTCTTCGAAGACGAGGCCGGCAAGGAGCGCGCAATCGAGGCCGACGCCAACCTCGTCACGGTTGGGCGCAGGCCCAACACCGAGGGCTGGGGTCTCGAGGCCATGGCGGTCGATCTGGCGGGCTCGTTCGTGAAGATCGACGATCAGTGCCGGACTTCCATGCGGGGAGTCTTCGCCATCGGCGATCTCACCGGAGAGCCGATGCTCGAGCATCGCGCCGTCGCCCAGGGCGAGATGGTCGCCGAGATCATCGCCGGCGCCCGGCGCCGCTTCGATCCGGCCGCCATTCCGGCCGTCTGCTTCACCGATCCGGAGATCGCGACCTGTGGCCTCTCTCCCGATGGGGCCAAGGCGGCGGAGATCGAAGTCCTCGTCGGCGTCTTTCCGTTGGCCGCCAACGGCCGGGCCCGCACCCTCGAGACGGCCGACGACGGCGGGTTCGTGCGGGTGGTGGCGAGAGCCGATGATCACCGCCTGATCGGCGCCCAGGCGGTCGGCGCGCAGGTCTCCGAGCTTTCCGCCGAGTTCTCCCTGGCGCTGGAGATGGGCGCGCTCCTGGAGGACATCGCCGCCACCGTTCACGTCCATCCAACCCTTAGCGAGGCGTTTCACGAGGCGGCGCTCCGGGCCCTCGGCCATCCCATTCACATCTGACTTTATGAGAGTCGAAACATGCAACAGGATGGATTCCAGCGACGAGGTAGCGGAGCTGCAACGGCTTGCCGGTCGTGCGCTGTTGGAGATGTTCGGCGAAGCCCCCGGCTTCGAGACGCGGCTTACGTGCGACTGCGCACTGGTCTTGAGCGGCGAAAAGGCCGCTGACTTCAACATGCTGCTGCTTGGTTCCCCGTAATCCGGTGCGGAGCGGTTCTTGAAGGAGGCGGTGACCCGGGCGGATGCCCGAGGACTCGAACTTCTGTCGATGATAACATCGGCCGTCGCGCCCGCCCTCGTTCAGGTGGCCGAAGATCTCGGGCTGGCGGCGGCCGGAACGGTCCCACTTATGGTCTTGCGTGGAGCTCAGGACATGCGGCCCGGCGGATCGTGCCGCATCGAAGAGGTGAAGGGCCCCAGATGGCGCGCGTCGCCGGGGATCTCATTTCATCAGCTTTTCAATTGCCGCGATAGGCGTTTGCGCGGGCGCTGGAGTCAGGCATGAGGTCCAGTCTGACGGCCTCGACCTTTGTCGCTTTTGCAGGCGATGCGCCGATGAGCTCGGCGACCATCGCCCGGGCCCGCGACACGGCTGGAGTGTGGTCTATGGCGACCCCGCCGGAAGATCAAGGAAAGGGGATGGGAAGGGCGCTGTTGTCGCGGATCATCGAGCGCCTGAGCCGCGAGGGCGTCGAGCGCTTCTACCTTTTTGCGACCGCCGCAGGATTCCCGCTCTACCGCAGCCTCGGGTTCGTGACGCTGGCCGAGCAGCCGGCGTGGCTGAATGGAAGTTCGACCCAGACGCAAGCGTGAGCGCTGGCGCTCCCTTTGTTGCCTGAGCGGAGTTCCGAGATCCCTCCGGATCGATGATCAACTCCGATCGCGGTTCAAGTCTCTTGGTTCCGGCGGGTCTACTCTCCCTGGAGGGGGCGGCTTGGGCCCTCCGGCCTTCTTCACGAGGTCGGAACCCCCAACCGTTGCTCCCAAAAGGGAAAAACCGTAGCGGAATCGGCACGGGGACGTGGCGGAATTGGCAGACGCAGCGGACTTAAAATCCGCTGGCCTTAGGGCCATGAGGGTTCGATCCCCTCCGTCCCCACCATAGCGACGACCCAGGTGCGGTCCTGGTCACAACTCTGGAGATGAACCTTGAACGTTGAATTGGTCGAGGCGCCGATCGGGCAGCTTGCCGTCATGCAGCGGATGGGAAGCTACTACGTCTACGACATCAGCGAATTCGTCGGCGGCGAGCCCGGTTGGGAGTTTCCCGACGCGGGCGCTTACGAGTGCGAGGACTTTCGCCCCTACTTCGAAGATCCCAAGGCCAACCCGTTCTTCATTCGTGTCGAGGGAGAGCTCGCAGGGTTCGCCATCGTCAACCAGCGCGGCGCCGAGCCCGAGGTCGATTTCAACATGGCCCAGTTCTTTGTGCTCAGGAAGTTCAAGCGCAAGGGCGTGGGCCGGTGGGCGGCGGAAGCTTGTTTCACGCGCTTTCCCGGCCTCTGGGACGTGATGGTGCTCCCGAAGAACGCCGGCGCCCAGGCCTTTTGGAGCCGGACGATCGATCGCTTCACCGGAGGCGTGTTCGACGAGAGGCGGCGCACCGTCGCCCATCTGCGCCACTCCGACATGAATGTGTTCAGATTCAAGAGCTGAGTGCGCTTCTTCGGCGCCCTCGGGCCCTACATTCCGCTGGCCTCACGTCCGTGAGGGTTCGATCCCCCCAGCACCGCGCCGGGTGCGAGCGGCAGACCTGTTTTCGAGGTCACCGCGCCTGGACGCCGGGTCGGTTCGCCGGCAAGCTGCTTGATCCATGGCGTGCGCTCGCGCCCGAACGGGCCGCTCGGCGCCTCGGAGCCTTTCTTTGCGGCGCGATCCGGAAGAGGAGGCCGCCAGCGATGAAGCCGCAGATCATCAGGACAAAGCCATCATCGACAAAGCCATAGGGCTTGACGTCGGGCAGGAGGTCGTTGGGGATGGCCCAATAGAGGAGGGCGAACACGATGGCGGCGATCGGCAGCAGCCGCCCCAGGATCAGGCGCTTGGCGCTCTTGCGCATCCAACGCCTCGCGAGACCCGTTCGCCGCCCTTCGAGGCAAGGCGTCAGGGCGACCGACGAGGGCCAAGCTGAGGAAGGGCGCCCGCCGAGCGCCGCGTCGGCCTGGCTCTTCACCGCCACGATGAAAGGATCCCCACTCGCCGCAGGATAGAAGTCGATCGCCTCGATGACAGCGCGGATCGTCTCGGCGCGCAACTGGGCGCCTCGGCCCGGCGAGCCGATGTTGAGGCCGCTGCCGCCGGCGAGGCGTACGCATTGCACGGCGGTCTCGATTGCGGGAGGCGGCGGCGCGGCGCCGGAGAACAACAGGATGGATTGGACCACGCCCGAAGGATCGCGGATCAGCTCCTCGTAGCTGACCATCCGAGCGCAGGGGACCTGACGCCAACCCATGTAGAAGTTGATGAGCCACGGCGTCGCCAGTCGCGCCAGCATCAGTTCCAGTTCGGCGTCGCTCAGGTTGGCGTGCGCCGGCTCGACGAACACCATGGGCCAGATCGGGCTTTGCCGCCGCACGTGGTCGCGTAGGCTGACGATCACGTCCAGCAGGCTGCGCACCAGGATGACCGGCGTCAGACGAAAATCCCGCACCATCCGCGCCGTCCACTCGCTGTAGCGCACGTGGCATTGGCCGACATAGTCGAGCTTGTCGACGGCCCTGAGACAGTACTCGTCGAGCTCCTGCTCACGCCGATCCGACGATGGATAGAGCTGGGCCCGGTGGAATCCAGGCGCCTGGCTGATCACGTCAGCGAGGAACGTCGAGCCGGACTTGGGCATGCAGGCGAGAAGGATGTGCACGCCAGATGCGAGCCGCCGCGGCGTCTCCGCATCCGATGAATCCATTGGCTCGGCGCCTGCCCGCATCCGTTCCAGCGCAACTTGCGGCAGGCCCTAAAACGCGGACCTCCGTCAGCCATCCCTATGACCCGCAGTTGGCGAGGTTATTTCCGAGCGGAGAGATAAGCGGTCAAACGCGAGAAAAACCAGCGATCCCTCTGCCGCGGCGCGCTTCGAGCGGGCGAGGTCCCTCCTCGCAAGCAATGCACTCCCGCGGCGAGAGAGATCAGTCGCAGGCGTGGATGGAGAGGCCCGGCGGCAGCTTCGTGGAATTATCGCCGCAGGCCTCGTCGAGCTGGCGCTGGGTGAGTCCGCGGGCACGGTCCATCTCCGCCCCGGAGAAGTTCGTCCCCGCGAGGCGCGCGCCGCCGAAGTTGGCGCCTTCGAGGTAGGTTCCCACGAAACTCGCCTGCGAGAGGTTCGCGCCAGCGAAATCGGCGCTCGAAAAGACGCCGCCGAAGGCATTGACGTTGCGAAGGTCGGCATGGGCGAAGTCGGTGCGGTTCATCACCGAGGCGCTCATGTCGGCTTGCCGAAGGCGCGAGCCGGCATAGTCGCGGCCGATCAGCCGTGCATCGGTGAAGTCGGCCTGGAAGAGGTTGCACCTTGGACAATTGGCGCCGGAGCGGGCGTGGTCGATCTCGGTCATGTTCTGACAGAGCGCCGGGCCGGCAAAGAGAGCGACGGCGGCGACGAGAAGGAACGAGCGTTTCATTTTGGCAAGGGACTCGTGAAGGAGGGATGAGGCCCGGTGAGGCGAGCAATCTCCGTTCCAACACTCGGCTTGAGGCAGATTCCTCACCTGTCTTCAGCCGGGGCGATCATCCCTCGCGGTGCGCGCCCCGCACGCACCGCACACGCCGGCGATCATATTTTCCTCGCCGCATGCCGGACAGATGCCCGCGGCGAGCCTTGAATCCCTTTCGCCCTTGCCGCGGGCGAGGGGAAGGAAGACGAGATTGTCGCCACCACGGGAAAACCCCTTGGAGATCAGACGGGACACCGCCTCGGCCGAAACCTCCTTGAGGCCTTCGTCGAGGCCGTCGGCGTCGAAGTCCGAAGGTTCCAGGCTCGAGAGATCGCGCCGGCCCAGATAGGAGACGCCGAGTTCACGGAACACATAGTCGAGAATCGAGGTCGCCTGTGTGATCGCCGCGTTCCCCACCACCTCGCCGGCCGGATCAAACCTCGTGAAAACGAAAGCGTCGACGAACTCCTCCAGCGGGACACCGTATTGCAGGCCGATCGAGATGGCGATGGCGAAGTTGTTCATTAGCGAGCGGAAGGCTGCGCCTTCCTTGTGCATGTCGATGAAGATCTCGCCCAGGTCCCCGTCGTCGTACTCGCCGGTATGGAGATAGACCTTGTGGCCGCCGACCTGGGCCTTCTGGATATATCCTTTGCGACGATCGGGGAGGCGGCGGCGTCCCGGGGCGACCGGCTGAGGCGTCGCGCTCTGGGCGGGAGCCGGCGAGGGCGCGGCCCCGCGCCTGACGGGTTCGACCTCGGGTGCGGGAAGCTCGAGCGCGAAGTGCGCGGAAGGTCCGGCGCGCTCGATCCTCACTGCCCGCACGGCCGCGCCGGCGGCAAGGGCGAGGAGTCGCGCGGCTTCGTCCGGTCCATCTTCGAAGGCGCAGAGGAGTTGGGCCTCGAGGGGGGCGGGGATCATCGGCTGGAGGGCGGCGATCATCGCCACGCGCTCCTCGGGGCTAATCTCCCGCTCGGCACGGAACGGAGCCTGCTGCTCGGCAGATAGGAATTCGGCTCCGGAGAGGCTCCCGGAACCCAAGAGCCGCCGCTCGGCCTCTTGGAGGTCCTGGCGGGAAAAGCCGACGAAGGTGAGAACGTCGAAATCAGAAGCTTGCCGCGCCTCGGCCGGGGCGCCCAGAACATCTGCGACGAATCCCTCCCCGATGACGCCTGGAGCGAACGCGTGGCGAAGATCCCAGGCGCCGGCGAGCGCGGCCTCGGCGGCGGCGGTTTCGTGGGGGGTGAAGCCCTTGGCCGCCAAGGCCTTGGGAGAAAGGAGGGGGTCGTCAACGAGAGTCCTGGATCCAAGAACGAGGGCCCGAGCTGCGTCGAGGTCGGCGCCGACGCGACCCAATCCGGCGACCGCGCTTTCCAAAAGCGTGGGGACGACGATGCCGTCTGCGGTTTCGGCCCAGGCTCGCGGGCCGACCCACGGCGCTCCGCCGAGGGAGCCTCCGCCCAGACGCAGGGCTATTTCAGCATCTTGGCAAAGGAGCAGGCAGGCCTCGTTGCGAAGCCCGGCTTCGGCCATCGTTCGGCGCGCGGCGGCGAGAGCGTGGCGCGCCCGCTGCGAGCCTCCGCCCTTCTCGAGCGCGCGCTCGACGAAATCCATGTGGACGTGGGCGCGCTGGCTCGCCTTGCTCCAGGAAGGATGGGGTCCCAGACGCTTGGCGAGATCGGCCGAACCTGCAAGCGCGAAGGCGGCGAGTTCGGCGAGGATCGTAGCGGCGCGGCGGCGTCCGGCCTCCTCGCCGAAGGGGAGGCCCTCGGAGGCCAGCCGTTCGGCAAGGCCGGCGGGAACGAGACCCAGGGCACGATGGTCGCGACGAATAAGGGCGGTTTCAACTTCGGTGCAGAAGCCGATGGAGAGTTGGATGTCGAGGGCCGTGATGGCGAGGCGGCAGGCCGCCTCGGCTTCTGTCGGGGCGGCGAGGGCGAAAAGATCGAGCGCAGCCTTTGGCGCGGCTTGCGATCGCGCCAGAGCCTCGCCGTCGAATTGGGTGAAGACAAGGGCGAGATCGCGCCCCATCCAGAGCGGGACCGCCGCGCCGAGCGCAGTCTCTCCGCCGGCGGCGATCGCCTCGCGGTCGCCAAGGACGATGGAGCCGAGAGGGAGAGATGCGGCTGGCGCGCCGGCGCGACCCAAGGCCATAGCGTCGGCAATCTGGGCGTCGCAAAGACCCACCGCCCTGGCGGCCAGAGCGGCGCGGGCCAGGGCTTGGTTCATCCGCGGATCGGCGCAGGCGTCTCTTGGGCCTTGGCAGCGACGCACCGCGTCGGCGACGGCGGCGAGAGCCGGCGCTGCAAGCACACGGGAGTCCGGATCGGCGCCCGTCGAGGCGATGGCCAGAGCCGGTGGACGGAGCGGATCGCCTTCGAGGGAGCGCGCACGGACGCCGAAGTTCGACTCGAGGCCCGGAGCAAGGACGCCCCTGAGAATGAGGCTCTCGAGCAAAGAGCCGAAGCGCTCGGCCTCGGCGGCCGACCCGAAGTAGCCGAGCTTCTTGCCCCAAGCGAAAAGCCGACGGGCGAAGCGCTTTGGTCCGCCTGCGAGCGGCCCGGCGGTCAGTCCTGCGCCGCCCTTTGGCGGCGCGAGCGCGTCCTCAGGCAAATCGTCGGGGAGGGATGCGGACCAGTCGAGCCACGCCTCCACACGCGCGTTCGGCCAGTCGCGTGGCGCGAGGACCTCGACCACGCCGGCGCCAGTCTCGAGGCGTCTCGGCTCAAGGGCGGGACCGTCGACCTTGCCGCTAGGGGCCGGGGAGACTTGCGCGCTCATGGACCGCTCCACGGAGCGACGCTAAGCCCCATGGCCAAGCGCATCAATAGATATTGGGCCTTTCGGCGCGATCTCCACAACATATAGGGAAGGTCAACCGTGGCTGACCCTGGACGTCGCCACGGCCGGGGTTCTATAAGCCGGCCGGCGCAGCGAGGCAGGCCAATGGGTTCGATCCTCAGGGCGATCTTCACCTGGTGGCACGGCGCGACGATCGGCGCTTGGCTGCAGATCCACAAGGGCAGCGTCTGCGTCGGCGAAGACGAGTTCGGCAACCGCTATTTCGAGACGGTGAAGAAGCGCTACGACTATGACGGGCGCAACCGCCGGTTCGTCATCTACAATGGCTACGCCGATGCCTCGAAGGTCCCCCCCGACTGGCACGGTTGGCTCCATCATACCTTCGCCGAGCCGCCCACGAGAGCGCCGCTGAAGCGGAGGCCATGGGAGAAGGACCACACACCCAACCTCACCGGCACCGTGTGGGCCTGGAAACCCAAGGGGGCCATCGCCCGAGGGGGCGTACGGGCGGCGGCGAGCGGAGATTACGAGCCATGGACCCCCGACTAAGAGTCGCCCGCTGGGCGCTCGTCCCGCTCGCCGCGGTGATCGCCGTTGGGGCCTTCGAGCTCGCCAAGGCCCAGGTTGGAAGTCCGCCGAATGCGGCCGAAAACGGCGCTCCGGGGTCGAATTCTGCGTTCGCGCCCCCGGCCCCCTCCAGCGCCGTTGTTCCCCCTCCCCAAGCGGAAGTCGCGCCTCAGCCGAACGTCGCTCCCCTGAATTCCGAGATTCCCTTCCTGAGCGACAACGAGGCGGTGAACGCCGCGCCCAACGCGCAGGCCACCAGCCAAGAAGCGAAGAAGTCGCCTCCGCCTCCGCCGCTTGTGGTGAGGAGCCCGGTGGCCATCATCCAGGCGCTCGACAAGGTGACCGCCGAGACCATGCGTTTCGCCGTGCCGGTAGGGACCAAGGTCCGCTATAAAACGCTCGTCTTCGATGTGCGCGCCTGTGAGACGCGCGACGTGGACCAGGCATTTCCCCGCCCCTCCGCATATCTGGTGATCACTTCGGCGCCGCAATACGCTCCGGGCGGCGCGGTCGCGCCTCCGAAGGAGGTCTTCCACGGCTGGATCTTCGGCCAATCCCCCGGTCTCGATCCGCTCCAGAACCCGATCTACGACGCATGGCTGGTCGCCTGCAGCGCCTCGCTTCCCAACGCCTGAGGCTTCATCGCCAGGAAGTCGGCGTCGACGGCGAGGGCCGCCGTCAGACGCTGGTGGTACAGCGTGCGTGAAATCTCGATCGCCCCGAACCGCTCGAGGTGGCCCGTGATGAATTGGACATCGAGCAGCTCAAATCCACCGCTCCGCAAGCGCGCCAGGAGATGGACCAGGGCGACTTTGCTGGCGTCGCGCTCGACCGAGAACATGCTCTCACCGAAAAAGGCGCCGCCAAGGGTGACGCCGTAGAGGCCGCCGACCAGGCTCCCGGCTCGCCACGCCTCGATGCTGTGTGCGAAACCCTCGGCGTTCAATTGGCAGAAGAGGCGCTGGATCGGGCGGTTGATCCAGGTCTCCTTGCGACCCGGCCGGGACGCGGCGCATCCCTCGATGACAGCTTCGAAAGCGGCGTCGAGACGGATCTCAAAAAGGTCGGCGCGGACTGTCCGGGCCAAGCGGTGGGAGATGTGGGCGCCTTCCAGAGGAAGGATGCCGCGACGGGCCGGATCGATGAGGAAGATCCGAGAATCGTGACGGGCGTCGGCCATCGGGAAGATCCCGCGCCGGTAGCAGGCGAGGACGTCCTCGGCCGTGAATTCCTCGATGCTGGCGCCGCGCCCCAATTTCACGATCGAGAGCCTATGGCCGGTCCATCGGCCGGCGAAGCGGATTCGCTTGGCTCAAGTGGCTCTAGGCTCTGATCCACCGCTCCAGCCAATGGATGTCGTAGCGCCCGTCCAGAATGTCCGGCTCCTCCAGCAGGTCCTGGAAGAGCGGGATCGTCGTCTCCACCCCCCCGACCACCATTTCACCCAGCGATCGCTTCAGCCGCGCGATGCATTCGACTCGATCGCGGCCGTGGACGATCAGCTTGCCGGCCAGGCTGTCGTAATAGGGCGGGATCGCGTAGCCGGCGAAGAGCGCCGAATCCAGACGCACACCGAGCCCGCCTGGAGCATGGAAATCAGTGACCACGCCTGGCGAGGGGACGAAGGTGCGGGGATTCTCGGCATTGATCCGGCACTCGATGGCGTGGCCCTCAAAGACGACCTCGTCCTGTCCGAAGGAGATGGGGAGCCCCGCTGCGATCCGGATCTGTTCCCGCACCAGGTCGATCCCCGTGATGGCCTCGGTGACCGGATGCTCCACCTGAAGTCGGGTATTCATTTCGATGAAGTGGAACTCGCCGTCTTCGTAGAGGAACTCGATCGTCCCCACGCCAAGGTAGCCGATCGCCCCGACCGCCTTGGCCACCACCGCGCCGATGCGCTCGCGCGCCTCGCCGTCGAGGGCCGGCGAGGGCGCTTCCTCCATGACCTTCTGATGCCGACGCTGGAGCGAGCAGTCTCTCTCGCCCAAGTGCCTGACCTCTCCGAAGGCGTCGGCGATGACCTGGAACTCGACGTGCCTGGGTCGCGCGAAGTAGCGTTCCATATAGACCTGATCATCGCCGAAGGCGGCGCGAGCCTCGGCTCGGGCGGTCATCCAGGCCTCAACCACCTCTTCGCGGTCCTCGGCGAGCTTCATGCCCCGCCCGCCGCCTCCGGCGGAGGCCTTGATGAGCACCGGATAGCCGATGGCATCGGCCGCCTCGAGGGCGGCGGACTCGCTCCGGAGCGCTCCATCCGAACCGGGAACGACCGGGATTCCGGCCTCGGCGACTGCCTTCTTGGCGGCGATCTTATCGCCCATGACGCGGATGTGCTCCGGTCGTGGCCCGATGAAGACATAGCCGTGGGCCTCGAGGATCTCGGCGAAGCGGGCGTTCTCCGAAAGGAAGCCGTAGCCTGGGTGCACCGCCTGGGCGCCGGTGATCTCGCAGGCGGCGATGATGGCGGGGATGTTGAGGTAGCTCTTGGCGGCGGGAGCAGGGCCGATGCATACGCTTTCGTCCGCCAGGCGGACATGCATGGCGCCGGTGTCGGCTTCGGAGTGGACCGCCACGGTGGAGATGCCCATTTCCTTGCACGCCCGATGCACGCGAAGGGCGATCTCTCCGCGGTTGGCGATCAGGATCTTCTCGAACATCCTATTCCAGGACCGCCAGGGCCTCGCCGTACTCCACCGGCTGGCCGTCGCCGACCAGGATCTGGGCGAGCCGGCCCGCCCTGGGCGCGGTGATCGGATTCATCGTTTTCATCGCTTCGATGAGGAGCAGCGTCTGGCCTTCGGTGATCTGATCGCCGACTTTGGCGAATGCCGCCGCGTCAGGCTGAGGCTGGAGATAGACCGTTCCCACCATGGGTGAGCGGATGACTTCTCCCTGTGGCTCGGCGGGCGGGGCGGGGGCCGCGGCGCCGGCAGGCGAGTTGGGGAGGGGCGGGGCCGACTGGGCGATCACTTGGGCGGCTTCGATGCGGCGCGCGACGCGCACCCTCAGCCCCGCCCGGTCGACCTCGATTTCGCTGAGGCCGGTCTCCTCCAGCACGGCGGCGAGAGCGCGGACGAGGTCGAGCTCGAACGGGTCGGCGGCATCCTTGGAAGTGGGCATGGCTCTCCTGACGGGCTCAGTCGGCCCCAGCGGGCGCCGCGGCGGCGAGGAGGCCAAGTGCGGCATCGACCGCGAGGGCGTAGCTGGCTGCTCCAAAGCCGCTGACGAGCCCGGTGGCGGCGAGAGAAACATAGCTCGACCGGCGAAAGTCGTCCCGTCGGGCGGGGTTGGAGAGGTGGCACTCGATGATCGGGCAGGCGAGCATCTTGAGGGCGTCGAGCAGGGCGATCGAGGTGTGGCCGAGGCCGGCGGGATTGATGATGAGGGCGCAAGCGGCCTCGCGCGCCTCTTGGACCCAGCCTATGAGTTCGCCCTCGCTGTTGGTCTGGCGGAAGACAAGGTCGCAGCCCCCGCCTTCGGCTTTGCGTCGGCAGACGGCTTCGATGTCGGCGAGGGTTTCGCGGCCATAGATTTCCGGCTCACGCACGCCCAGCAGGTTGAGATTAGGCCCGCTGAGGACATGGATCGGTTTGGACATCAGCCTCCCTGGGGCGCATCTCCGCGGGGGAAACGCCCGGGTCCTTCGCGCGTCTTGTATCGTCGGGCGCGGGGGGTCACAAGCGCGCGCAAGGAGGCTCATCTCCACGTGGTTCTGACCGTCAATGGCGAGGAACGTCCCTTCGAAAGCGGGCTCAGCATCGCCGGCCTCGTCGCCGCGCTGGGGTTGGATTCCAGGAAGATCGCCGTGGAACGCAATCGGGTGGTCGAACCGAAGTCGAGGTGGAATGCGGCCCGACTGGCCGATGGTGATCAGATCGAGATCGTTCATTTCGTCGGAGGCGGGTGAGGACGCGTTGAGCCCAGCCGGCCCTGGCGCTATGAGGCGGGTGATGGACGGCTCCCTGCACGCCCAGGATGATCAGTGGACGCTCGCCGGCCGCAGTTTCTCCTCGCGCCTCATCGTCGGTACGGGCCGGATGGAGGATTACGCGCTCAACGCCGCCGCGGCCGAGACATCGGGCGCTGAGATCGTCACGGTGGCGCTGCGCCGGGTCAATCTCACCGATTCCTCGCGTCCGATGCTGACCGACTTCTTCAAGCCGGACCGTTTCGTCCTGATGCCCAACACCGCCGGCTGTTTCACCGCCGAGGAGGCGGTGCGGACGCTGCGGCTCGCGCGAGAGGCTGGCGGAGGCGATCTCGTCAAGCTCGAGGTCCTGGCCGACGCCAGGACGCTCTATCCCGACATGGCCGAGACGCTCAGGGCTCTCGAGATGCTGGTCGCCGACGGTTTTTCGGTGATGGTCTATGCGACCGACGATCCGGTCTTTGCGCGCCGGATCGAGGCGGCGGGAGCGGCGGCGATCATGCCCCTGGGCGCTCCGATCGGCTCGGGGCTCGGCATCCAGAACCGGATCAATCTCCTTCTCATTGTCGAGGAAGCTTCCATCCCCGTCCTCGTCGATGCGGGGGTGGGCACCGCCTCGGACGCGGCCGTGGCCATGGAGCTGGGTTGCGATGGCGTACTGTTGAACACCGCGATCGCCGAAGCCAAGGATCCGGTCCGCATGGCCAAGGCGATGAAACATGGCGTGATCGCCGGAAGGGAGGCCTTCCTCGCCGGGCGTATGCAGCGGCGCCTCTACGCCAAGCCGTCTTCGCCGCTCTCGGGACTGATCTGAGCGCTCGAACCGACCGATCAGATTCCTGATCGTTGACCCGCCGACCTCAGGTGATCGATGTCGGCCTGGAGCGTCTCCATGTCTTCGCCCGGAATGATGTCGTCGCCGACGACGAACGCCGGGGTCCCCCCAAGATCAAGCGCATTGAAGAGCTGAGCGGTCTGGGCCAGTTGCCGGTCTACGGACTTTGAGGGCGCTCCCGCGCCCTTGACGCCCAAGGCGTCAGCCTCGCGATCGATGTCCTCGTCGGTGAGCGGCCTTGTCGACATGAATGTCTGATAGAGGCGAAGGTAGTTCCCGCCCCCCGCCTTGACCGCCAAAGCGACCCTGGCGGCATGTTCGCTCGTCGGACCGAAGATCGGCATCTCCTTGAAGACGAAGCGCACGTCCGGCTCGGAGCGGATGATGTCGAGCACCTTGGGCGCGGCGTCGGCGCAGTGGGGACAGCGATAGTCGTAGAACTCGGTCACGGTGATCCGGCCGCTGGGATTGGCGACAAAGTCGCGCGGGTCGCGCTCGATGGCCTGGCGAAGGCGCGGGATGAGCGCCTCTCCCTTCTTCAGATCGGCTTGCTCTTCGAGCGCCGCCTTGGCCTGCAGGCGAGAGGCCGCCTCCTCGATCACTTCGGGGTGGGCCATCAGATAGGCATGGACCCGCTCGCCGAACGCCTGATCATCTGCGCCGCGCGAACATGCTGCGGCCCAAAGGCAGAGAAGACCGATCGCAGCGCTCGCCAGGAGCCGCCTCATCCGGTTGCCCCCAGCACCTTCATGTCGTCCTTGGAAGGGTTGGAGGCGAGGAAGATGTCGGTCGCGCGGCGCCACTCGGGCGTTCCCTTCTTGAGCAGGACCCGCGCCCGCATGGCGAATATCCTGGCGTCTTTCATCTGGCCCAGGGAGAATTCCTGCTCAGCGGTGGCGAGCCGCGCCAGACCGGCCTCGCCTTTTGTGTCGTAAGCTTCCGAAAGCAGTCGCCAGCCCATGGGATTTTCCGGCTCATCCATCATCGCCTTCTTCAGCTCGCCGATCGCCTCGTCCAGGCGCGAGGGATCGTTCTCGGCGATCAGGGTCTGGGCGAGATTGATCTCCAGGAGCGGAGCATTCGGATCGAGTTGGACCGATTTGCGATAAGGGGCCTCGGCTTCCTTGGGCTTGCCGTCCTCGAAGAGGACCTGACCTTCCAGTTCGTAAAGGAAAGGGTCGGTCGGCCGCTCGGCGATGAGGGCGTCGATCTTCTTGATCGCGACGTCGGCATCTCCGGCCTTGTACTCGGCGATCGCCCGGGCGTAGCGGGCGGGGAAGGAAGTGTCGGTCTCCGGGTAGGCGTCGATGGTATAGGCCGGCGCGTCCAGGAACCCGATCAGCTTGGCTTTCATGACTTCGAACTGGGCGATGGTTTCCGGCGAATCCTTGGCCCCGAAGTGGGGCTCGGCGCGCACCCGCGCCTCAAGCGCCTCGATGCGCTCGTCGGTCAGGGGATGGGTGCGGAAATAGGGGAACTTCCGGTCGTCCGAGAAGACCTCTTGGTAGCGGAAGTTGTTGAAGAAATCGACCAAACCCTGGCCAGAGTCTCCAGCATTTTCCAGATAGGTGGCCGCGGCCGCGTCCGCTCGCGACTCCTGCTCGCGCGAATAGCCGAGGATGTTGAGTTCGCCGAAATAGCCGCCGGAGTAGACCAGGCCGGCGGCCGCGCCCGGCGCGCCGGCGGCGGCCGCCAGTGCGCCAAGACCAATGCCGAGCAGCATGGGCCCAAGTCCCGAATGCATCATGGCGCCTGAGTGGGCGACGTCGCCAGCCGCCATGTGTCCGGTCTCGTGGGCGATGACCCCGATCAGCTGATTGGGGTTCTGGGCCTCGGTGATGAGTCCGGTGTTGATGAAGATGTTGAGGCCGGCGCCTGTTTCGGCGTCCAGAGTCGGATCGTCGATGAGGTGGATGTTGACCTTCTTGGCGTCGAGGCCCGCGGCGGTGAAGATCGGGTCGGCCTCCTGGTGGAGGATGCCCTCGATTTCAGTGTCGCGCAGGAGGGTGACGCCCTGCGAGTCCTGGGCGAGGGCCGGCTCCGCCACGGCAGTGAGCGCGGCGATCGCGGCGGCGGTCGCGAGCCCAGCCAAAAGCCTTCCGGTTCGGTTCACGGCGTCGCCATCTCCGCGCCCGCGCTCGCCCCTTCGAGCCCGATTTCTCCTCTAGACCCTCAGGCTCCGCGCCGCCACCAGCCTCGCCGCGGCGAAGCCGCCTTTTGGGTGATCTCCGCCGGGTCCGGCGTCGCAGGGGCAGTGGAGCCGACGACCTCCGGTTCCCGCGACGGCTCGTCCGGGATGAGAGCGCTGGGAGAGGGCGGCGCCGCGCCATTTTCCTCAATCGGAGGCGCGCCGTCGATGGCTCTGGGTTTGGGCTCGCGGCGCCGTCGCCGCGACGCCGGCTTGGCCTCCTCGGCCGGAAGCTCGACCCACAACGTCGGCTCCGCGGCCGGCGCGGCCCCGGGGACCGAAGGCGGTGAAGCGGGTCTGGCCAGAGCAGCGTGATCGGCGGGGGCGCGGGCCCCAGTTGCGCCGCCGGATGCGTCCGCAACCGACAGGCTCGCCGTCGGCTGCGCCGGCTCGACCGGACCACGCCACTCATAGGGATCGGCCCCGCTGAGCTTGGCTGGCCAGTTCCATCCGAACCCATCCTCACCGCGAACGTCTTCGCGCGGTCGATGGCCGCCTCGCCTTCCGCGCCGGCGGCGTGAGCGACCCTCTTGCGGCGAAGCCGCTTCGGCCGCGACGAGAGACTCCGGGGCCTTTTCCTCGCCGCGCCGTCCTCGCCGTCGGCGGCGGGAGCGTCGGCGAGCGCCCTCGGCGAGGGAAACGGCGTCCGCTTCGGTTTCGCCGTCTTCGAAGGAAATTTCGGCTTCCTCCTCCTCCTCCTGCTCCTCATCGGGGGCCTGGACGGGGGAGAGGGCGTATGTCTCGCCCTCCGGGCCTTCATAGTCGGCGGCGGGTTGAGCTGAGATCCGGTCGATCTCGTGATCGGCGTGGGCGAGAGCCTCGTCGATCGTCACTCGGACGGAAAGGCCATGGGAGCGCTGAAGCGCGCCAAGCGGCTCGCGCTTGTGATTGAGGATGTAGAGCGCGACTTCCGGCGCGGCTCTGAGGACGACCTCGCCGCCGCCCTTCACCGCTTCCATTTCCAGACTGCGAAGCGCCGAGAGCGCGCTCGAGGCCACCGATCGGACCCGGCCGGCGCCCTGACAGTGGGGACAGATCTCGGTCGTCACTTCGAGGATGCCGGTGCGCCGCCGTTGGCGGCTCAGCTCCATGAGGCCGAAGCCGGAGATATGGCCCACCTGGATGCGGGCCCGGTCATCTTTGAGGCAATCCCTGAGCTTCTTCTCCACCGCGCGGGTGTTCTTGGTTTCCTCCATGTCGATGAAGTCGATAACGATGAGGCCGGCGAGGTCGCGCAGTCGAAGCTGTCGGGCGGCCTCCTCGGCCGCCTCCAGGTTGGTCTTGAGCGCCGTCGCTTCGATATTGCGCTCCTTGGTCGCCCGTCCCGAGTTCACGTCGATGGCGACAAGCGCCTCGGTCTGGTTGATGACCAGGTAACCTCCCGAGCGGAGCGGCACAGTGGGGGAATAGATCTGCGAGAGATGGTCCTCGGCCTTGTACTTGATGAAGAGCGGGATGGGCTCGCGCCAGGGCTGGATCTTCTTCGCCTGGGAGGGGATCAGCATGCGCATGAAGTCCCGCGCCTCCTGAAAGGCGGCCTCGCCTTCGACCCAGATCCCATCGACGTCCTTGTCGTAGAGATCGCGGATGGCGCGCTTGAGGAGATCCTCCTCCTCGTAGATGAGAGCCGGGGCGATGGAGTGGAGGGTCGTATCCCGGATCGTCTCCCAGGTCCGAAGCAGGTAGTCGTAATCGCGCTTGATCTCCGCCTTGGTTCGTTTGGCGCCTGCAGTGCGGACGATCAGCCCCATTCCGGAAGGAACCTTGAGCTCGGCGATAATCGCACGCAGGCGCTTGCGGTCGGTGGCCGCGCTGATCTTGCGGCTCACTCCGCCCCCGCGATCGGTGTTGGGCATCAGGACGCCGTAGCGGCCGGCGAGCGAGAGATAGGTGGTCAAAGCCGCGCCCTTGGTGCCGCGCTCCTCCTTGACGACCTGGATGAGCATGATCTGGCGACGCTTGATCACCTCCTGGATCTTGTAGCGGCGCATGAGCATCGAGCGGCGATGGGCGATCTCCTCCTCGATTTCCTCCTCGTCTTCGTCGAGACCAAGCCCGGTCTCGGTTTCCTCCCCCGGTCCGGCGTCCTCGCGCGCCTCGACCGTATCCCTCTTCACTTCCACGGTCTGGGTTTCACGCAGCAGCGCTTCTCGGTCCGCGTGCGGAATCTGGTAATAGTCGGGGTGGATTTCGTTGAACGCCAGAAAACCGTGGCGATTGCCGCCATATTCTACAAAGGCGGCTTGGAGACTCGGCTCGACGCGGGTGACCTTGGCGAGATAGATGTTTCCACGAAGCTGCTTTTTGGCTCGGGATTCGAAATCGAACTCTTCAATCCGAGTTCCGTTGAGGACGACGACCCGCGTTTCTTCCCGGTGGGCGGCGTCGATAAGCATGGTCTTGGGCATATTTTCCTTCTCCGACGCGCTCGTCGGACGTCCGTGCCTCCGACCATAGGTCTTGGAGGGTCTCGTCCGGGCGCGGAGGACCGGCGCGCACATCGATGGCCCAAGCGAAGATCGCCTTGTGGGGCGTCTTGGGGATCGGGGATGGCGCGGCGCGGCCCATGGGTTTTTCCAGCTCGCGCCCATTGCAGAGACCACGGGCGCGGTCGTCTTGTTCATCGCGCATCGGCGCCGTTCGAGGGCGCGGGAATGATGCTCTGAGCGATGCGCATGGCCGCTCGCCCGCAGGCGTAAGCCCGTGCGCTGAAGCGCAATGTATGGCGCCGCGAGTGTAAAGGAAAGGCGCTGCTTGGCCGCGGGAGGAGAAGATGGGCCCAGCGGCCAAACTCGTTAACTACCCGATCCTTAGCGTCGCCGCAGGAAGCTGGGGAAGGATCGACTTAACCCTTTGGCTACGCCGTTGGCGCCATTGTATGGGTTTGGTTATTCACGGGCATAGGGCGGCTGAATGGCGGGCGGGCGAGCCGGCGTGATCGGATCGCGGTGGGCGGGTTTCTGGCTCGCCCTGAGCCTCGCCGCGGGCTGCGCCGCGGCCGTGGGGGG
>JBOHLG010000038.1:0-32523 GCA_050729515.1 Caulobacteraceae bacterium | reverse complement strand
GGCGCGCAGGATCTCCACCACCCGCCGCTCGCCGGCCAGCGAGGCCATGACCTGAGCCACGCGCGGATCACGGGCGCGGGCGTAGGCGTCGATCTCCTGGAGCAAGGCGATCTTCTCCGAGAAGCTGGGCGAGGCGAGGGGATCGACATCGCCATAGAGCCGCAGGTTGGTGGCCCTGGGTCCTTCGTCGGTCACCCCGCCCCGGCCGCGCTTGGCCTCGGAAGCCGCGGCCGCCGCCCGCTTGATGGCCGCAAGCGAAATCTCGCTGGCGTGGCCGTAACCAGCCGTCTCTCCGGCCACCACGCGCAGGCCGAAGCCCTCGCCGGAATCATAGGCGGCCGTCTTGAGCCGCCCGTCATCGAAGACGAAAGCCTCGCTCTGGGAGCGCTCGAGGTAGATTTCCCCGTCGTCGGCCCCAGCGACCGCCTCGGCCAGGACCTGACGGGCCTGGCCTGGATCGACGCCGCTTTCTTCGAGGATCGAGGCCGGATGGAGCGGAGCGTTCATGGCTTTGCCGATCGATCTTGCGGTGGGGGGACGCATTCAGACATAGGCGCTTGCGGCCGTGGGCGAAACCTCGCGCCCCGACGCCTCTTTCGGTTCGCCGCAAGCCTTGGCAATCCTTTCTGATCCGGATATGGACCCGCTCGCGGGAGCCGTCCCTTCGCCGCGCACGACGGCGGCTCCTCACCGAGCCGAGGCCGACGCCGGCTTTGATGCTCGGCAAAGCGCCGCCGCCGCCGGAACGAGTATTGAGGGATATGACGTCGAATCTTGATCGCGTGGGCCGACTGGCGAATGGGGCCGGCCTGGCTTTCTTCATCTGGAGCGTGAGCGCCGTCTCCGCCCTCGCCGACATCCTGGGCCAGCCCACTCCTCGCGCCATCGATATGCAGCCCGCGGCGAGCAAGATCCGCGCCGATCAGATCGTGTTCAACGACTACATCCTGACCCCGATCATCTCGATCATCGTCATCCTCGTCATGGTGCTGTTGGGCATCTGCATCGTCCGGTTCAACGCCAAGGCCCACCCGGTCCCGGCGCGCTGGAGCCACAACACCCCCCTGGAGATCGCCTGGACCGGCGTGCCGATCCTGCTCCTCATGTTGATCGCCGTGTTCTCCTTTCGCCTGCTCGACGTGGAGCACGACATGCCCAAGCCCTACATGACCGTGAAGGTGGTGGGCCGGCAGTGGAACTGGGACTACGCCTATCCGGACCAGAATATCCCGGCGACAACTTCGACGATCATGACTCAGCAGGAGGCCAAAGCCGCCGGCCTTCCCTACATGCTCGCCGCCAACGATCCGATGGTGGTGCCGGTGGGAAAGGTGGTGCGGGTCCTGGTGACCGGCGAGGACGTCATCCATTCCTTCTCCATGCCCGCCTTCGGGGTGAAGATCGACGCCGTCCCGGGCCGGCTCAACGACACCTGGTTCAAGGCCGATACGACCGGGACCTTCTTTGGTCAGTGCTCCCAGCTCTGCGGCATCGACCACGCCTTCATGCCCATCGAGATCAGAGTGGTGTCCCTGCCGCAGTTCAACGCCTGGGTGGCCCAGAAGCTCAAGCCGCCGACCCTGGCCCAGGCTGCGACGACGGCCGCCCCGTCGCCCGCGGCCGCCGCCTCGCCGGCGGCTCGCTAAGGCGCGAAGTTCGAGTAGGATAGGAGTCATGGCCACAGCCGCTGATCTTCCCGCCGACGCCCACGGCAAGGCCGCTTACGGCCAAGCCGGCCATGGCGCAGGCTCGCACACGCCGGGCTTCTTCACCCGCTGGCTCTTCTCCACCAACCACAAGGACATCGGCACCCTCTACATCCTCTTCGCCATGCAGGCGGGGGTGATCGGGATGCTCCTCTCCGGGCTCATCCGCTGGGAGCTCGCCCAGCCCGGAATCCAGCTGTTCACGCCCGGCTCCTGGCTCAGCCACATCGGCATCGTCGAGGCCTCCAAGCACGGTTACACGGCCGTCGCCACCGCCCACGGCCTGATCATGATCTTCTTCGTGATCATGCCGGCCATGATCGGCGGCTTCGGCAACTGGTTCGTGCCCCTGATGATCGGGGCCCCGGACATGGCCTTCCCCCGGATGAACAACCTCTCCTTCTGGCTGCTCGTCGCCTCCTGGATCATGTTCCTCATCTCGACCCAGGTGGATAGCGGCAACGGCAAGGGCTTTGGGGGCGGCTGGACGCTCTATCCGCCCCTTTCCACGACCGGGAACAGCGGCCCGGCGATGGACTGTGTGATCCTCTCCATTCACCTGGCCGGGGCCAGTTCGATCCTGGGAGCGATCAACTTCATCACCACCATCTTCAACATGCGCGCGCCGGGGATGACCCTGCACCGGATGCCGCTCTTCGTGTGGGCGATCCTGGTCACCACCTTCCTGCTGCTCCTCGCCCTGCCGGTGCTGGCCGGGGCGATCACCATGCTCCTCTGCGATCGCAATTTCGGAACCCATTTCTTCGATCCCTCCGGCGGCGGCGATCCGTTGATGTTCCAGCACCTCTTCTGGTTCTTCGGCCATCCGGAGGTCTACATCCTGATCATTCCGGGCTTCGGGATGGTCAGCCACATCGTCGCAACCTTCTCCAAGAAGCCGATCTTCGGCTACCTCGCCATGGTCTACGCCATGGTCGCCATCGGCTTCCTGGGCTTCCTGGTGTGGGCCCACCACATGTTCACGGTCGGCATGCCGGTCAATCTGCAGGCCTACTTCGTGGCCGCGACCATGGTCATCGCCGTCCCGACGGGGATCAAGGTCTTCTCGTGGATCGCCACGATGTGGGGCGGTTCGATCGAGTTCAAGACGCCGATGCTGTGGGCGACCGGCTTCATCTTCCTCTTTACCATCGGGGGGGTGACCGGCGTCGTCCTGGCCAACGCCGGCATCGATTACGCCCTGCACGACACCTATTATGTCATCGCCCACTTTCACTACGTGCTGAGCCTGGGCGCGATCTTCTCGATCTTCGGCGGCTTCTACTATTGGTTCGAGAAGATGTGGGGCGTCCGCTACAACGAGACGCTCGGCAAGATCCACTTCTGGCTCACCTTCATCGGCGTCAACGTCGTCTTCTTCCCGCAGCACTTCCTCGGGCTGCAGGGGATGCACCGCCGCAGCGTCGACTATCCGGCCGCCTTCGCCTTCTGGAACGCCGTCTCCTCGATCGGCTACGGGATCACTTTCGCCGGGCTGCTGGTATGGTTCGCCGTCCTTGTCGACGCCATGGCTCGCCGCCGTCCCGCCCGGGCCAATCCCTGGGGCATCGGGGCGACGACGCTGGAGTGGACCCTCTCGTCGCCGCCGAGGTTCCACGAGTACAACGAGCTGCCGGTGATCGGCGCCGACCACCACTGACCAAGATGAGGCGCCCCCTTTCAACCCGGGGGCCCGCTCCGCCATGACCGACCACGCAGCCGCCTCCTCCTCCCCCGCTCCCCCAAGGGCGGCCGCCGCGCGTTGGCAGGATTTCGTCGAACTCACCAAACCCAGGGTCATGTCTCTGGTCGTCTTCACCGCGGTCACCGGCTTCATCTGCGCTCCAGCCGGCGCCCACCCCCTCCATCCGGTCCTGGCCGCGACGGCGATCCTCTGCATTGCGGTGGGCGCAGGAGGATCGGGCGCCCTCAACATGTGGCGCGATGCGGACATCGACGCGATCATGCGGCGCACCTGCGCCCGGCCGATTCCCGCGGGCCGGGTGCAGAAATCCGACGCTCTTGCTCTGGGCGTCATCCTCTCGGTCTTCTCGGTCGCCCTCATGGGGCTGGCGATCAACTATCTTTCCGCCGCGCTGCTGGCCTTCACCATCGCCTTCTACGCCGGCGTCTACACCCTCTGGCTCAAGCGCCGCACCGCCCAGAACATCGTGATCGGCGGGCTCGCCGGCGCCCTTCCTCCCCTCATCGGCTGGACCGCGGCATCGGGGAGGATCGAGCCCAACGCCCTGCTTCTGGTGGCGATCATCTTCTTCTGGACCCCGCCGCACTTCTGGGCCCTCTCCCTCTACAACCATGAGGATTACGGCCGCGCCAAGGTGCCGATGATGCCGGTGGTGAAGGGGCCCGCCGCGACGCGCCGGCGCATCCTCGCCTACAGCCTGTTTCTGGTCCCGCTCGCCCTGTCGCCAGCGGTCACCGGCCTTGGCGGGCCAGCCTACCTCGCCGTGGCGGCCGGGGGAGGCGCGGTCTTCATCTGGCTCGCCGCCAGGCTCGCAGTCAGCTCGGCGGGCGATCCTCCACAAGGTGGCGAAGCGCTCGAGGCGCGCGCCGCGGCGACGCCGGCCCGGCGTCTTTTCGCCTTTTCGATCTTCTATCTCTTCAGTCTCTTCGCCACCCTGCTGGCTGAACACCTGGCCGGCCTCGCGCCTCTGACGGACCTCGCCCGGGCGATCGGCGCTTGAGCGATCCCAAGGGCGAGGACCCGGCCGCCGCCAGGGCCAGGCGGGCGCGCAACATCGCCATCGCTATCGCGCTCTTCGCCTTCGTGGCCGTCGTCTTCGCCGTCACCATCGCCAAGCTCGGAGTCAATGTCGCCGCCCCGATCCGATGATCGAAAGGCGAGGACCGCCTGAGGGACCGCGAAATCGAACCGCCGGGTAGCCCGGTCGCCGGAGTGGTCCTCGCGGCGATGGTCGGCCTCTCCTTCGCCGCCGTCCCGTTCTACCGCGCCTTCTGTCAGGCGACCGGGTTCAACGGCACGGTGCGACGCGGGCTGAAGCTTCCCAGGACGCCGTCGAGCCAGACCGTGCTGGTGCGCTTCGACACCAACGTCGACGGCCTCCCTTGGAAGTTCAAGCCGGTTCAGATGGAGCAGAGGGTGCGCCTGGGCGCCGCCAACGACGGCCCGCGGCCGATCACCGGGCGGGCGCTCTACAATGTCCTTCCCGAGACCGCGGGGGCCTATTCCTCCAAGCTCGAATGCTTCTGCTTTCACAACCAGCCCCTGGGACGGGGCGAGACCATGGAGTTCCCGGTGGTCTATTTCGTCGACCCCCGCTACGCCCGGGACGGCGATGAGCGCGAAGCGGGCCAGATCACCCTTTCCTACACCTTCTTTCCCGCCTCGACGCCCAGAGTAGGACGCTGAGAGGCCGCTTCGTCCGGGAATGGCCTCCGACGCCCTTGAGGGAGCGGCGCGGAGAAGGCTATAGCTCCGCCGCGCGCCCGGGTCGGGCTACCCCGGCCCTGCGGCGCCATCCCTTGCACGAGGACCCTCCTTAAGCGTTCCCATGGCCCACGAAGGCGTCAAGCACGATTACCATCTCGTCCATCCCAGCCCCTGGCCGCTGATCGGCTCGATCGCCGCGGTCGCCTCGGCGCTGGGCCTGGTGATCTTCATCAAGGGGCTCTTCGGCCTGCCCAAGGGGACCTGGGAGCTCATGGGCTTCGGCGGGCTCCTCGTCCTCCTCACCATGGCCGGGTGGTGGGTGAACGTCGTCAAGGAGGCCAATGGCGGCGACCACACCCCGGTGGTCTCGATCGGCCTGCGCTACGGGATGATGCTCTTCATCGTCTCGGAGGTGATGTTCTTCGTCGCCTGGTTCTGGATCTTCTTCGAGATGGCGCTTTTCCATCATGTGCGCACTCTCTCCCCGATCGCGGAGGTGCGCACCGCCTGGGCGACTTGGCCGCCGGCCGGCATCGAGACGGTCGAGCCCTGGGAGCTTCCGCTCGCCAACACCCTGACGCTGCTGCTCTCAGGGACGACAGTGACTTGGGCCCATCACGCCCTTCAGCAGGGTGATCGCCGCGGGGCCAAGATCGGGGTGCTGCTCACCATCCTTCTGGGCATGCTCTTCACCGCCAACCAAGCCTATGAGTACACCCACATCCTCAAGGATCACTGGTTCTATTCGGCCGAGTCGGTGAACTCGACCCTCTACGGCTCGG
Organism: Caulobacteraceae bacterium; assembly: GCA_050729515.1. Taxonomy (GTDB): domain Bacteria; phylum Pseudomonadota; class Alphaproteobacteria; order Caulobacterales; family Caulobacteraceae; genus Acaudatibacter. Next base: position 26,623 of record JBOHLG010000038.1, on the reverse strand, counting down.
CTTTCTTCATGGCGACCGGCTTCCACGGCTTCCACGTCATTGTCGGCACCTGCTTCCTCACGGTCTGCTTGGCGAGGCTGCTCGCCGGGGGCTTCACGCCCACGAAGCACTTCGGCTTCGAGGCGGCGTCATGGTACTGGCACTTCGTCGACGTCGTGTGGCTCTTTCTCTTCACCTTCCTCTACGTGATCTTCGGGGCGACCTGGGGCCATTGAGCCCGTTCGGAGAGACGATCTCGGCGCGCCTCAAGCGCTTTTCCCTGCCAGCCATCCCTGTCGGCCTCACCCTCGCCGCCGGCCTCGCCTTCTGCATCCTTGTCGGGCTCGGCGTGTGGCAGCTCCACCGCCTGCAGTGGAAAGAGGGGATCCTCTCCCATATCGCCGCCCTCTCCCATGAGCCGGCCCAGCCCCTCTCGGCAGTTTTGGCGAGGGCGGCCAGAGGCGGCGATGTCGCCTTCCAGAGGGTCGAGACCTCATGCCTCGACGGCGCACGCCCGGCGCCCGACGCCTTCCGCTACGCCATCCGCGACAATCACATCGGCTGGCGGCTGATGACCCTGTGCCGCCTTCCGGCCGGGGAGGGATACGACTCGATTCTCCTCGACCGCGGCATGGTGGGGGCCCTCACCGGGGCCATGGCGCCCAAGCCCATGCGCTTTTCGCCGCCGGCGCGGGTGGTGGGCGTCCTGCGCGCGCCGGGCGGAAAGCCGCTCCTGGGAGCCCAGGACATGAGCGGGGGGGCGAAGGTCTTCGCCTTCCGCGTCGTTGATCCAGCCGCGATCTCGCGCCTGGCGACGATGAGCGGGGCCGCAAGGCCGGCGCCCTTCGTCCTCGCGGTGGAAACGGAGAGCCCCGCCCCGACCGGGGTCCGACCCGCTCCCCTGCCCCTCTCCATACCCAACCACCACTTCGTCTACGCCCTCACCTGGTTCGCCCTGGCCGCGGCCCTCGTCTGGTTCTGGCTCGCCAAGGTCCTCGAGCGCGAGGCGTAAGAGGCGATGCGCTATCTTTCCACGCGCGGGGCGGGTCCGGTCACTTTCTTCGAGGCGCTTCTCCAGGGCCTCGCCCCGGACGGCGGCCTCTACGTCCCGGAGGCGTGGCCGGTCATTGCCGACGAGGAGATCGCGCGCTTTTCGGCCATGCCCTACGCCGAGGTCGCCGCCGCAATCCTTGGCCGCTTCGTGAGCGAGGAGGAGATCGCTTCGGAGACCCTGAGGCGCGCCTGCGTGGAAGCCTACGCCGGCTTCGACCATCCGGCCGTCGCTCCCCTCGAGCAGTTCGCGCCTGGCCTCTTCCTCCTCCAACTCTTCCGCGGGCCTAGCCTCGCCTTCAAGGACATGGCCATGGTCCTGATCGCGCGGCTGATCGATCACGCCCTCGCCGAGCGCGGCGAAACGCGGACCATCGTCTGCGCCACCTCGGGCGACACTGGAGGAGCGGCGGTCTTGGCCTTCGCCGGCGCGGCGCGCCTGCGCCTCGTCGCGCTCTTCCCGGAGGGCCGGATCTCCGAGGTCCAGAGGCGGTTCATGACCACCGCCGAAGCGGAGAATGTCCGCGCCGTCGCCGTGGCGGGCGACTTCGACGCCTGCCAGGCGATCCTGAAGGCGCTCTTCGCGGACCGCGCCTTTTCCGCCGAAGTCGGCTTGGCGGCGGTGAACTCGATCAATTTCGCGCGCATCGCCGCCCAGTGCGTCTATTACTTCACCGCCGCGGCAAGCCTGGGGGCGCCCGACCGCGCTGCGTCCTTCTGCGTCCCGACCGGCAATTTCGGCGACGCCTTCGCCGGCTGGGCGGCGGCGAAGATGGGCCTTCCGGTGGAGCGGATCATGGCGGCGACCAACGCCAACGCCATCCTCGCCCGCGCGCTCGAGACAGGGCGCTATCAGCGCGGCGCGCTTTGCGCCACCCAGAGCCCGGCCATGGACATCCAGGTCGCCTCCAACTTCGAACGTCTCTACTTCGAAGCTTCCGAGCGCGACGCCCGGCGCACCCGCGAGGCCTTCGCCGCTTTCGACAAGGGCGAGGCGATCGAGCTTCCGGAGACCGGGCACGGCAATCGGCCGCGCCTTCTTCGCGGCCGCTCGATCGACGAGGAGGGGACCGCGGCAGCCATGGCCGGGGCGTGGCGCGGCTCAAGCATGCTCATCGATCCGCACACCGGCGTCGCCCTGGCTGCAGCGTGCGCCGAAGTGCCGAGCCCCTCGCCCATGGTGGTCCTCGCCACTGCCCATCCGGCGAAGTTTCCCCACGCCGTGGAGCGGGCGACCGGGCGCGTCCCCGACCCGCCGGAAGCGGTGCGGCGTCTGGCCACGCGGCCCGAGCGCCTCGAGCGGCTGGAGGCCGACGTCGACTCGGTGAAGGCCTTCGTGCGCGCTTTTGCGGCCTCTTGAGATGAACGCCGCGCCTCCTTCCGTTCACCGCCTCGCCAATGGCGTCGAGGCGATCTGCGATCCGGCGGCGGGCTTTTCCACCATGGCCCTCTCGATCGTCGCCGGGCGAGGCTCGAGGTGGGAAGACGAGGAAAGGGGCGGCTGGTCCCATCTGCTCGAACACATGGTGTTCAAGGGCGCCGGCGAGAGATCGGCCAAGGCCATCGTCGCGGCGATCGAGGATTCCGGCGGCCAGATCAACGCCGTCACCTCCTGGGAGCGGACGAGCTTCCAGGTCCGCGGCCTCACCAGCGGCCTCGAAGTCGCCATCGGGGTCGTCGCCGATCTCCTGCTCGACCCTCGCCTCGATGAAGCCGAACTCGAGAAGGAGAAGCGCATCGTCGGCCAGGAGATCGCCGAAGCCGCCGACATTCCCGACGACCAGGTCTTCGAGCTCGTTTTCGCCGCCGCCTTCCCCGGCCAGCCGATCGGCCGGCCGGTCCTGGGCTCGCGCGACACCATCGCCGGGGCCAGCCCCCACGGCCTCGCTCGCTGGCGCGAGGCTCTCTACGCCCCCGACCGCCTGGTGGCCTCGGTCGCCGGGCCGGTCGAGGAGGAGGCCTTCCTCGCCCTCGTCGAGGCCCGCTTCGGCGCGGCCCAAGTCGGAGCGCCGCCGCCCGCTCCGCCCCCGGCGAGCTTTGAAGGTGGGATCCTGAGCGAAACCCGGCGGCTCGAGCAAGCCCACCTCGTCTTCGTCCTCCCCGCCGGCGGCGTCGGCGATCCCGACCGCTACGCCTTGCGCCTCTTTGGAGAGATGCTGGGCGGATCGATGAGCTCGCGCCTCTTCCAGCGCGCCCGTGAGGAGATGGGCCTCGCCTACGCCATCGACGCCTTCGCCGAAGGCTTTTCCGACATCGGCCTGCTGGGAGTCTATGCCGGCTGCGCGGGCAAGGATGCGGCGCGCCTGGCCGCGATCGTCGCGGCCGAGATCCGCGCCCTCGCCGAGGGTCCCGACCCTTCTGAGCTGGCGAGAGCCAAGGCCCAGCTCTCCGCCTCGCTCCTGATGTCCGCCGAGTCCCTGCCCGGGCGCGCCGAGCAGTGGGCGTGGCGGCGCCTGGCGCTGGGCAGGCTGGATACCAGCGAGGAGATCGCCGCGGCCATCGCTGAGGTCGGTCAGGATGATATTCGCCGCGCCGCGGCGAGGCTCCTTGGCCCTGGCCGATTCGCCGCCGCCATGGTCGGGCCGGCCTCGGCCAGGCGCGCCGGCGAGGCCTTCGGCGAGGCGCTCTTCGGCTGACGGCTCGGCGCAAAACCCCTCTAGGCGAGCGGCGAACATCGAGGCTAGGTTCGGCGCCGATGGCGCTCCTCGACTGGATCACCGCCGATCACGACCTTCGCCTGGAGGGCGAGGGCGTGCGCCTGCGCCCGCCGCGGGCCTCGGATTTCGCCGAATGGGCCCGCCTTCGCGCGGCCTCGCGCGAATTTCTCCAGCCCTGGGAGCCGACCTGGCCGACCGACGACCTCACCCATGCGGCCTTTCGCCGCCGCCTCAACGCCTACGCCCAGGATATCGAGCGGGGCCTCGCCTATCCGTTCTTCGTCTTCCGGATGGGGGACAATGCGCTGGTCGGCGGCATCACCGCCTCCAACGTACGCCGCGGCGTCGCCCAGATGGCCTCGCTCGGCTACTGGGTCGGCGCGCCCTTTGCGCGTCGCGGCCATACCCTCGCCGCGGTGAAGGCGGTGAGTCGCTTCGCCTTCCATCGCCTCGGGCTGCACCGGCTGGAGGCGGCCTGCCTTCCCACCAACGACGCCTCGCGCGGGGTGCTCTTCAAGGCCGGCTTCCGCGAGGAGGGTGTGGCGAGCGCTTATCTCAGAATTAACGGAGTCTGGCGCGATCATCTGCTCTTCGGGCTCATCTCCCCGCTTCCGGCCGCCGAGCAGAAGGGCGAGGAGGTGCTCGTCTAGAGAAGGGGCGCGGGGGCTCCACGAATGATGAGGACCCTTCTGGTTCCCTGGGAGGCCACCGCCGTCCTCGAGGCCCTGGGGGCGTCGGAGGCGGTCCTGTTCAGCTGGTCGCCGCTGGAGGATCGGGTGAGGCTCAGCGGCGCGGCGACGGCGCTGTGCCTGGGTCCCGCCGCCCCTGAATGTCCGTCGGCCGCCATCCGGGCCCTCGTCCAGCCCTCCGACCGGGCGCGGATCGACGCCCTGCTCGAGGAGCGGCCGCCCGGAACCCGGATCGCCGAGCGTTTCGCAATGCGCGGCGGACCGGCCCTCCACTGGCGCGGCGTATGGCTCGAGGAGGAGCGTCGCGCCGCCGGCCTGGCGGTGAGGGCCGAAAGCTTCGAGGCGAGAGCGGCCGAGCCGCTCACCGGCCTGCTTCCGCGAGCCGAGTTCCTTTCCCGGCTTTCCCATCTCCTCGAAGGCGAGGGCGAGTTCGAGCTCGCCATCGCCGATCTCGCCCGCCTGCGCCGGTTCAACGAGGCGCTCGGCCCCGATCGCGCCGACCTGCTCCTGGCCGCGCTCGGCTCGCGCCTTTCCGCCGCCTATGGGGCCGACGCGCTCCTGGGGCGCACCGGCGACGACGAGTTCGCCGCCTTCACCCCGGCCAGCGGCGGCGATCCCGCCGATCGCCTGCGCTCGGCCCTGGAGCGGCCGATGCGGGTCGCCGGATTCGACATCTTTCCCGCCTTCGCCATTGGGGCCGCGGCGGCCAGGGCAGGCCCTGGGGCGCCAGGCGCCGGCGAGCTCATCCGGCGGACCGAACTGGCTCTGGAGGCGGCCAAGGCCCAGGGTCTCGGCTCGACGGCGGCCTACGGCAAGGCCTTGGAAGGCCACGCCCTCTCGCGTCTGACGCTGGAGGCGGACCTGCGCGGCGCACTCGGCCGCGGCGAAATCGTCCCCTATTACCAGCCGATCGTCAGACTGGCCTCCGGCGCCCTTTCCGGCTTCGAGGCTCTCGCGCGCTGGCGACATCCCCGCAAGGGCCTGATCGCGCCGGACGACTTCCTGCCCCTGCTGGCCGAGATGGGCTTGATGGGCGAACTGGGCCGCTTGATGCGGGGGAGCGCGGCCCGTCAGCTCGCGGCATGGCGGAGCGCCCATCCGGCCATGGGCCCGATGACCGTGGCGGTGAACCTCTCGGTGGGCGAGATCGACGAAGCCGGCCTCCTCGAGGAGGTCGCCGCCCTGCTGGTCGAGACCGGCCTGCCGCCCGGCGCGCTCAAGCTCGAGATCACCGAGAGCGACATTATGCGCGATCCCGATCGCGCCGCCGAGGTCCTGGCCGCCCTGCGGCGCTCCGGCGCGGCGCTCGCGCTCGATGATTTCGGGACTGGATTTTCCTCGCTTTCCTATCTTTCGCGGCTCCCCTTCGACACCCTCAAGATCGACCGCTACTTCGTGCGCACCATGGCGTCCAACGAGGGCTCGGCCACGATCGTCCGCTCAGTCATCGAGCTCGGCCAGGCTCTCTCATTGGAGGTGGTCGCCGAAGGCGTGGAGAACGCGGTGATGGCCGCCAAGCTCCTGGCGCTCGGCTGCGATTACGGTCAGGGCTTCGGCTACGCTCCGGCCCTCTCGGACCAGGAGGCCGAGGTCTATCTCAACGAGAGCTACGCCGACGGGGCAGCCCCGGTGAAGGCGCGAGGCTAGAGCATTTCCCGGCGAAACCGGAATCGCTTCGCCAAAGAGGAAATGCTCCAGATTCAAGATCTTGAGCGCATCTTCGTCGCAAAAGTATTTCCCACTTTTGCGGGATCCGCTCTAGGGGCCGGACTTCAGGCCCGGCCGGCCTGGCCCGAGAGGTTCTCGGCAGAGACTCCGATCCTGGCGAGCGCCCGCGACCATTTGTGGGCATGGTCGTCGTCGAAGATGAGGGCCTCGTCCGGATCGCAGGTCAGCCACACGTTCTGAAGGATCTCGCGCTCGAGCTGGCCCCCGGCCCAGGCGGCGTAACCGAGCGCCATGACCGCGCGCCGGGGCCGGGCGTCCTCAGGTCCCGCGATCGCCTCCAGCACCTGGCGGGTGGCGGTGAGCACCACGCCCTGGCCCACCTTCACTCCGGGGTCCTCGCCTTCGTAGTCGTCCGTGTGGAGCACGAAGCCGCGCTCGGGCTCGACGGGCCCTCCCATCAGCACGAGGTCCTCGCGGGCGGGACCCTTGGGATCCACGCCCAGTCGGGAGAGGAGATGGCTCACCGTCAGGCCCTCCACCGGCCGATTGATCGTGAGGCCCATGGCGTGGCGCGAATCGTGGGCGCAGATGAACACCACCGCCCTCTCGAACCTGGGGTCCTCGATCCCGGGCATGGCGGCGAGCATCCGGCCGGCGAGATGGAGCGCCTCGCTCATTGCGGCAAAGAGAATGGTCGCGAACCCGGCGGATTTAAAGGCGTCGCGTGCGCTCTCTCTGGCGGGGCCCGCGACGGGGCGCTATCACCTTTCTTCCAAATCGGGGCGGCTGAGCGAGGAAGGTTCTTCAAGATGACCATCAAAGTCGGCGACAAGGTTCCCAGCGCGACCTTCACCACCTTCGGCCCGGATGGGCCCAGGCCCCTCACCACCGACGAGCTCTTTTCGGGCCGCAAGGTCGGCCTCTTCGCGGTTCCGGGCGCCTTCACCCCCACCTGCTCGGCCAAACACCTCCCCGGCTTCAAGTCTCACGCCCGCGAGCTTAGGTCCAAGGGGCTCGACCAGATCGCCTGCGTGTCGGTCAACGACGTCTTCGTCATGAAGGCCTGGGGCGAGAACCAGGGGGTGGGTGAGGACGTGCTGATGCTCGCCGACGGCAATGGCGAATTCACGAGGGCCATGGGCCTGGAGATGGACGCCGCCCGCTTCGGCATGGGCCCGCGCTCCCAGCGCTATTCGATGATCGTCGATGATGGCGTGGTGAAGGAGCTCAATGTCGAGCAGGGAGGCGAATTCAAGGTCTCCTCGGCCGAACACATGCTCGCCCAGCTCTAGAGGCGCGTTAGGCTCGCTCGCCCGGCGGCGACGAGTCCGGCGCCTCGCCCTTGCCGAGGGCCTCCCCTGATATGATATACAAAATGTATCAGGAGGTCATTCATGCAGGTTCGTATTTCAAAGTGGGGCAATTCGCTTGGTCTGCGCCTGCCGCGGGCCCTCGCCGTCGAGGTCGGGATCAAGGAAGGCGCGCAGGTCGAGATCGCCGCCGAGCGCGACCGCCTGATCGTCCGCCCGGCCCGTCGCTGGCGTCTGGAAGACCTGCTCGCCAACATGACTCCTGAAGCGGCCCACGAGGCCTTCGACTGGGGCGAGGACCGGGGCCGAGAAGTCATCGATGACTGAAGGCCGGGTCGCAACCCCCTACGAGCCCGGCCCCGGCGATCTCATCTGGACCGACTTCGATCCCCGTACCGGCCGTGAGCAGGGCGGCCGCCGTCCGGCCCTGGTGCTCTCGCCCGCCGCCCTGTACGCGGCGTCCGGCTTCGTCATCGCCTGCCCGATCACCAGCCGCGTGCGCGAATTCGGCTCGAGCGTCCGCGTGCCCGACGGGCTGCCAATCTCCGGGGAGATCCTGACCTATCAGGTGCGCAGCCTCGACACTTCGGCGCGCCCCATCCGTTTCGCGGGCGCGGTCGTTCCCGACGAAGTGCTCGCCGAAGTCCGCGCCAAGCTCGCCATCCTCTGCGGGATCGAGTGCTGATCGGCCGCGCCGGGCGTCCCGGCGCCGAGTTCAGCTAAGGTCCCTCGTCCACCAGTGGAAGCCGCCGGCCGGGGCGAACCCGGCGGCGAGATAGGCGCCGATCGCCGCAGCGTTGAAATGCCTCGTCCCGACCCGCGCTTCCCACACGCCTGGCTCCTTCATCCGGCGCGCGGCCTCGAGCATGATGGCTCGCGCGATGCGCCGGCCGCGCCAGGCCGGGGCGACGCCGACCGGCTCGAAGACGCCTACCCCGCTCGCCCCGTCCGCCCAGGCGATGCAGCTGGCGACCAGCGCCCCGCCCGGCGCGACCGCCAGCATGTCGAGCCTGGGGTCATAGACCGGCAGGGCTCTGATCGTGTCATAGGCCGCGGCCGTGAAGCTGGACCGGGCGTCGATGCCGAGGTGCTCGAGATGGTCCCAAGCGGCGCGGTGGGCCGCTGCGCGCGCTTCCGGGTCCACGCCGACGCTATCGCGAATCGAGACCCCAGCAGGCAGCGTGGCTTCCGGCAAATCGCCGGTGAGGTCCAGGCGGAAATCGACGCCCTCGGGGTCGGCCTTGTGAAAGCCGAGCGCCTCGAACGCCGCGAGGCGGCGATGGTCGTAGTCGAAGGCGCGGATCTTGAGTTTCACTCCGCCGCCCTCGGCGCTCGCGCGCGCGTCCTCCTGCGCCCAAAGCACCAGTTCGGGGATCAGTGCTTCGCTTCGCGGCAGCGCCTCCATCCAGTATTCCCCCTCGCCCACCCTCCAGACGAGGGCTTCGACGCCGTCTCGGCCCATCCAGAACCGGGCCGGGCGGGGCCGATCGGCTCCGGTCCGGAGCTCCCAGGCGATATCGCCCGGATGCCAGGAGGCGAGGAGCGGCGAGCGCGACGCCGTGGCGGCGCTGGCGAAGGCGAGGAGCGGGGGAAGATCGCCGATCCCCCGATAGCTGCGCACATTCATGGAACCGCGTCCGTCATCTCCCGAGCGCGGCGGCGCTGGCCCGGTAGAGGTCCACCGCGCCGCCGCTCACCGCCGAGCCCAGGCCGGGGGCGCGGGCGAGGATCTGGCTCGCAAAGACCCGGGCGAGTGCGATGCGGGTCTTCCAACGCCCCTCGTCCGGATCGCCGGCGGCGAGCTTCTCGCTAGCCGCCAGAGCCTGGCGTCCCAGCATCCAGCCCCCCACCGCATCCCCCATCAGCTCCAGATAGGGCGCCGCGCCGGCCAGCGCGTCGGGTTGGGCGTGGCCGCGCCGTTCCAGGAGCCAGCCGGTCGCCGCCTGGATCGCCGCCAGAGCCGCCTCCAGATGGCCGCCCACCGGATGCAGCCAGGGGTCCTCGGCGCTCTTCAGGGCCGCGGCGTCGACGAACATGTCGGAGACCAGCTGGCGCACCGCCTCGCCCTTGCCGATAGCGAGCTTGCGGCCCATCAGGTCGATGGCCTGAATGCCGTTGGTTCCCTCGTAGATCGGCAGGATGCGGGCGTCGCGATAGGGCTGGGCGGCGCCGGTCTCCTCGATGAAGCCCATGCCGCCAAAGACCTGGAGCGAGGCCGACGCGGCCTCCACGGCCCGGTCGGTCGACCAGGCCTTGGCGATGGGCGTCAGGAGATCTTCGCGCAGGCGCGCCGCTTCGCGATCGACCGGGTTGGGGGCGAGCCGGGCGAGGTCGGCGGCGACCGCACATGAAAGGCAGAGGGCGCGGGCGGCCTCGATCTTGGCCTTCACGATCATCAGGGTGCGGCGCACGTCCGGATGATCGAAGAGCGGCGAGGGCTGGGCCCCCGTCCATGCCGAGCGGCCCTGGGCCCGCTCCAGCGAGAAGGCGAGCGCCCCCTGGAAGGCGCGCTCGGCGATCCCCACCCCTTGCACGCCCACCTGGAGCCGGGCGGCGTTCATCATGGTGAACATCGCCGCAAGTCCCTGGTGGGGCGTCCCCACGAGCTCGCCCGCCGCGCCCTCGTAGCGCATCACGCAGGTGGGCGAGGCGTGGATGCCGAGCTTCTTTTCGATCGAGGCCACGACGAGTGCGTTGGCCTCTCCGGCCTCTCCGTCTTCGCCGACCAGCCGCGCCGGCACTGCGAAGAGCGAGAGCCCGCGCGTGCCGGGGGGTGAATCGGGCAGGCGCGCCAGGACCATGTGGACGATGTTGTCGGCAAGGTCGTGGTCGCCCCAGGTGATGAATATCTTCTCCCCGGTGAGCCTCCAGTGGCCCTCCCCGTCGCTCTGGGCCCTCGTGCGGATGGCCCCGAGGTCCGAGCCGGCCTGGGGCTCGGTGAGGTTCATCGTCCCGGTCCACTCGCCCGAGACGAGCCTGGGGAGGAAGCGCCGCCTCTGGCTCTCCTCGCCGTGAGCCATCAGGGCGTCGATGGCGGCGAGCGAAAGGGTCGGGCAGAGCGCAAAGGCCATGTTGGCGGCCTGGAACATCTCATAGCACGCGCTCTGCAGCGCCCGGGGCAGGCCCTGGCCGCCGACCTCGGAATCGGCGGTGAGCCCGGTCCAGCCGCCCTCGGCGAAGGCGCGGTAGGCTTCCTTGAACCCCGCTGGCGCGGCGACCCGCCCGTTCTCGAGCCTTGAGCCTTCCTCGTCGCCGGAATGGTTCAAAGGGGCGAGGACCTTCTCGGCGAGCGCTCCAGCCGCTTCCAGCACCTGGCGGCTGGTCGCCTCGTCGGCGGCCGGGAAGAAGGCCGCCAGGCGATCGTAGCCGGCGGTCGCAAGGGCGAAACGGAGATCCTCGATCGGCGGCTTGTAGGTCATGGGCTTCCCCTCCAGGGCGCAATCTCTCTAGAGCAATTCCAAGCCCGGTCGATTCTTTCCGCCCTGTCCCAAGCCGTCATGCCCCAAGCACGCCAGATCGAAGCGGCGGCCGCCGCACTGAGAGGAGGCGATCTCGTCATCCTTCCCACCGAAACCGTCTATGGCCTCGCCGCCGACGCTCGCTCCGCCGCCGCCGTGGCCAGGATCTTCGAAGCCAAGGGAAGGCCGCGCTTCAACCCCCTCATCGCCCATGTCGACTCGCGTCGGGCGGCCGAAGATCTCGCGCATTTCGATTGGCGCGCTCGCAAGCTCGCCGCCGCCTTCTGGCCGGGGCCCCTGACCCTCGTCCTGGGCGCCCGCGAAGGCGGGGTCTGCGATCTCGCCCGCTCCGGGCTCGACACCGTGGCGCTGCGCGTTCCCGCCCACCCTCTCGCCCTCGCCCTCCTCGAAGCCTTCGGAGGCCCTCTCGCGGCGCCATCGGCCAACCGCTCCGGCGCCCCCAGCCCCACCACGCTCGCCGACGCCCTCGCCGAGACCGGAAGCGCGGCGGCGGCCTTCCTCGACGGAGGGCCTTGCCGCCATGGCCTGGAATCCACCGTCGTCGCCCTCCTGGAAGGCCCGCCGCGTCTGCTCCGCCCCGGCGCGACCACGAGGGCGGCGATCGAAGGCATCGTCGGTCCGCTCGCCCCCGCCGAGGCCGACGAGCGGCGCTCGCCCGGGCGCCTCGCCCGCCACTACGCCCCCGCCGCCCCCCTGCGCCTGGAGGCCGAGGGGCCCCTTCCCGGCGAGGCCTTCCTCGCCTTCGGCCCCGCCCAGGATCGCCCGGGCGTCTTCCAGCTCTCGGAGCGCCGCGACCTCGCCGAGGCCGCCGCCCGGCTCTTTTCGCTCCTGCGCGCCGCCGACGCCCTCCACCCCCTCGCCATCGCCGTCGCCCCGATCCCCGCCGAGGGCCTCGGCGAAGCGATCAACGATCGCCTGCGTCGGGGCTCTGAGAGAGGGTGAGGAGGCTCGCGCGGGCCGCCGCGAGCCGCCCAAAGGCGATGAGGAGGGCCTTGCGCCGGGCCCCGGCCAGAAGCGAGAGCGGGCTCTCGCGCAGCACCGCCCCGCCGAAGGCGTCGGCGACGATGAGGCCAGGCTCCTCCGGCAGAAGCTCGCGGGGGAACTCCGGGGCGATGGCGAAGAAGAACCGCTCGCAATAGGGCAGGTACTCGCCCCATTTGCGGTCGACCAGGAAATCCTCGCGCGAGCTCTTCACCTCCACCACCGCGATCTCGCCCCTGGCCGAGAGGGCCATGATGTCGGCCCGCCGGCCGTTGGGAAGACCGACCTCGCAGAGGGGGGAAAAGCCGAGGTCCTCCATCACCCGCGCCGCGCCCCTGGTCACCGCGCTCGTCGTCTCCGGCCGGCTGAAAACGAGGGTGAGACTCTCCACGCCCTACTTTGCGTTCAGGGTTCGTTCCGGGTCAATCCCGGAGTCTCCTCCTGCGCGCCTCAGCGCGGGGCGGGAAAGAAAGGGGACGCGATCAGCGAGAGACGATGGCGACGGCCCGCTCTGCGATCTGCGGTGCGCGCCCGCTGGGAGGAAGGTGCAAACCCTCGGTCTCCACGCGGGTCAGATAGGCTTCGACCTCCTCGACGGACTTTGATCGTTGGAGGAAGCTCCACACCTTGAACGCATAGCTATCGTATTCGTCCTTCGGCACCCCGCAGCCAATGGGGTCCCATTCCGCCCAGAAGAGCATTTTTAATTCTTCAAGCTTTGGGATCACGCGCCAGCGCCGCGTCAAGCCATAGAGGTCCGAACCTACTCCGCGGCGATGGCCAGCGCCGGATTGCGGGCCTTGAAGTTGATCTTGCGCAGGTAGGCGATTCCCTCGGCGGCGATGTCGTCGCCGACCATCCTGTCGCCCTCGCCCTTCAGCTCCTCCATGTCGACATAGACCGCATAGAAGGCCCGCGTCCGATCGGTGATGATGCCGGCGTTGAGCAGGGTCTTGATGAGGACGCGGAAGATGTTGGTGGCCTCCTTCATGTCCTCGCGGCGGTTCTCGTCGGTGGCGATCTCGGCGAACTCGGCGATCACCCGGTCCGGGTCCATGCCGAACTCCTCGTAGAGGTCGCGCTGCTCGGAAGGCGCCACGAGGTTGAAGAGCAGGGTCTGGAAGCAGTGCGCCGCCCAGTCCTCGATGACGTTGTGCTCGTCAGGCGAGAGGTGCGGCACAGTGCGATCGGCCCAGATCTTCCCGAACTTGTGGTGAAAGGCCTCGTCGGTCATGACCAGCTGCATGAGCTTGCGGCCCAGCGGGTCCTCGAGCTTCTGGTAGAAGGTGGCGAAGGCCCCCATGGCCAGGCCCTCGACCAGCATCTGCATGCCGACGATCTTCTTGTAGACCTCCGGCGAGGAGATGATCTCCACCAGGAGGTCCTGCAGCACCGGGCTGCACTTCACCGGCCGGCCCCAGCGGGCCCGGATGTAGCGGGCGAAGGCGGTGACGTGGCGCGCCTCCTCCCGCGTCTGGTTGGCGGCATACTCCTGCGCGCCCTGGTCGTAGAGCACGTGACAGAGGCTGGCCGAGAGGTTCAGCGCCCCCTGCTCGCCGTGCAGGATCGAGGAGAAGCTTCGCAGCGTCTGGGCGTTGATGAAGCGGATCTTGGTCTTGGGATCGGCCAGCATCTCCTTGCCGTAGTTCGTCTGCAGCACCCCGATCATCTCGTCGGGAAGGAGCGCGGTCGCCTCCATGTCGAAGGGCTCGGAAAAGTCGATGTACTTGGGATCGAGCGGGTCCCAGAAGTGGTCGTGGGTGGCGCTGATGATCTTGTCGAAGGCGGTGGAGCGGGCCGCATAGCGGTCGAGATGCAGCATCGATTCGAAGTCGTCGGGGGCGACGGCCTCGTACATGACGTCCTTGGTGATGTTTCCGGAGACCTTTCCGGTCATGCCGCCGTCGGCCATGGCGCGCTCCTTCCAGGAGGGTTCGAGGTGGTCGCAGAAGTCCCGATCGTGACGGGAGCGTCATCCTAGGTCGCAAGGCACATGCCGTCAACAAAAATGACGCATGCGTCACGATTCCTAACGAAAAGTTCATCCGCGCCTCGCGGAGCAAACCGGTCCTCTGGCCGCTGGCGCCCGATCTTGTGGGCTATTCTCGCCCGAAACGAGCTTTGCCTGAACAATCCGCGGCTCGGCGCGTTGGCGTCTGACGTCCCGGGGCGAGACCCTGGACTTCATGAAAGGCGACCAGCGATGATCTTTTTGATCCAGCGCGCACGAACCCTCGCCCTTCGACTGGCCGCCTAAGCCCAGATGGACAAGCTCTTCGCAAGGTTCGCCAACGCCACGGCGAGGATCACCGGCAGCCCGATCGCGTTCCTGCTGTGCCTCGCCGCGGTGCTGATCTGGGGCGCGACCGGGCCGATGTTCAAGTACTCCGAGACCTGGCAGCTGATCATCAACACCGGAACCACCATCGTCACCTTCCTGATGGTGTTCCTGATCCAGAACACCCAAAATCGGGACGGCGCGGCGATCCAGACCAAGCTCGACGAGTTGATCCGCTCTTCTGACGCCGAAGATGAGTTCATGGGCATCGAGAAGCTCACCGACAAGGAGTTGGACCTCCTGCACATCAAGTGCGTCCGGGCGGCTCGCAACAACCAGCGCATCCTCGAGCGAGCGGCCGCGGAGAGGGCGGCCCGGTCGGCCGCGAAACCAAAGGCCTCGAAGCCATCGAAGGCCCGAGCGGCCACCGCCAAGCGGAAACGAGCGACCCGCGCCGCCTGACCGAACAGACTGGCGGGCCCCAGGAGCGTTGGTCGCGCCTCCCCGCGACCTCGGCCGGGGGGTCTGATCATCTCGCCCCGGAAGGGGCCCGGTTCCTCCGGCTCGGTCCGCGGCGCTGGCGGCCCCGCGCGGCCCGGCAACGCGGCCTGCGGTTGCCCGGGCGTCGTCACTGAGGCAAGGCTGAGGGACGAAAGGGGGAGCGAATGACCTCGGACCTCTGGGCCCTCTTCGCGACGCTCGCGCTGGCGACGGCGCAGCTGTCGGCCTCCAGCCTGCTCACGCTGAGGCAGCTCGGGCCGGCCTGGGTGCTCAGTCCGAGGGACCAGGTGCGCGAGACCGTCGGCGTGACCGGTCGGGTGGCGCGCGCCTACCGCAACCTGCTGGAAAGCTTCCCGCAGTTCCTGGCCGCCCTGTTCCTCGTCCACGCCGCCCATACGGCTGGCGCGCTGAGCGCCATCGGGGCCTGGCTTTTCTTCGCCGGGCGCCTCGCCTATCTCCCCGCCTACCTCTTTGGCGCGCCGGGCGTCCGCCCGGCCTGCTGGCTGGCGGCGCAGACCGGCGTCTTCGTCATCCTCGCCAACCTCTTCGTCCGCTAGTCGAGGTCCGCGTCCGGCCGCGACTCCTTCAGTCCCGGCCGGCGCGAGCGGCGGCGGAGAGCCTTCAGTGCAGGCTGTGCTTGAGGGCGCTCACCTGGTCGTGGTCGGCCTGGATGGTGCGATAGGCGTCCTCGATCATCAGATGGGCCTCGGCCGGCAGGTCGCCCTTGTTGGCCGCCTTCTCGAACTTGCCCTTGATCACGTCCTCGCCGCGCTCGACCTCGTCGATGACGCTCTTCTCCTCGCCCCCGGTGAGCGCCTTCTTGACGCCGGCCCAGGCGTTGTGCGCCTTGCCGACCATCGTGCCGTCGTCCTTGGGCGTTCCGCCCAGGCGCCGGACCTCCTCCTGCAGGCGCCTGGAGAGCGCGAAGCGCTCGTCGGAGCGCTCGGCGAAGGTGCGCCTGATCTCCACCCGGTCGAGATGGTCGGCCGCTTCCTTGTAGCCATGGGCGGAATCAAGGGTGGTCTCGATAAGGCCGTTCAGGACATCGACGGCGTGTTCGTGCTCGATCATGGTCCGCTCCCTCAGGGATTTGGGGTTGGAGAAGCTTCCTGAACCCGCGGAGCGCCGCCGAGGTTCCGGGGGCGAGGTCGTGTCCTCGATAAGCTCGGCCGAGGTCCGCTTCCGCGCGCGACGCGAACGGCCGGATCGACCCGATCGGGACGATCGGCGACTCGCTGCACGGCGCTCGACGTGCGACCGTGCGGCCAAGCTCCGCATAACCAGAGGAAGAGTGGAAGATGCCGGTCAGCGCCTTTTCGTTCGTCGGAATGTACGATCATGCGCTCGCCGCCGCGGCGAACGTGCTGGACAAGGGCTGGGCGTTCGCCAGGGCCCAGGGAATCTCGGAGGCCGAGATGCTGGGCTGGCGGCTGATCGAAGACATGCAGCCGCTCTCCTTCCAGCTGGCCGTGGTCTGCGACTTCTCGCGCCAGTGGCCGGCGCGCGTCGCCGCGTTGCCGGTCCCTGATAACGTCGCCGCCGACCTCGACGTCGCCGGCTTTTCGCACGCGATCGCCGAGGCGCGAGCCTGGCTGGCGCGCCTGGAGCCCGGCCGCTTCGAGGGTCGCGACGAGGTCGAGCTGACCCACACACTCGGCACGGGCATGACGCTCACCCGGACCTGCGGCCGCTGGTTGACGCTCTTCGCCACCACCAATCTCTATTTCCACCTCTCGACCGCCTACGACATCCTGCGCGCCAGGGGCGTCCCCATCGGCAAGGCCGACCTCTTCGCCGGCGGCCTCTGAAGGCGGCGTTGGGCGTCCAGCCGCCGCTTGAGCCAGAAGCTGCAAACTCGCAAACCCCGCTTTCCTCGCCTTCCTCGACGGTGACGCGGTCCCTGTAGCTCCCGGAAACCGGATAGTCAGGGATGCCGGCCGGCTGGTAGCCCAGTTTGCGAGAGAGCGCCGACGCCGGAGCATTCTCGCCCCCGACCGACAAGCCGATGCTGGCCGGCCGGCCGGAGTGGGTTTCGGCCTCTTCCGTTTAGGCCCGACCGAGGTCAAGGCGCCGTGCCCCCTCGGCCCACTGAGGCGCAGGACAGATTGCGCCAATACGTCAGCGGGAGCTTTTCCATCCAACTTGGTCGTCCCGGGAAGACGCCTGCGCGACCTGGCGGGCCCTGTGCGCCAGGACGCGCCCAGTTCGCCGCGGCCATCAGCGCCGCCGCGCCGCGTTCGGCGCGCGCTTCTCCACAAGTTGCCGATTAGGCTCCGCGAGCTTGTTTTCGTACGGCTCCCGCGATCCACGCACTCAGCCTCCGCAGGTAGGCTTCGTCGGCGCCCTTGGCGACTTCGCGGACGATGTCGGCCACGGACCTGGCGCGGAGGCTTTCGCGGTATGCTCCCTCCGCCGCCCAGAAGGAGGCGGCGACCGGGCAGGGCCTGCGGCAGCTCTCCGGCGATGAGCGACAGGGTCCCTTGCGGCGGATCTCGCTGCATCTGAAACCGGGCTCCGCGCCCTCGATCGCGGCGGCGATCTCCCACAACGAGACGTCTGACGCCCGTCGCGCCAAACGATATCCGCCCCGCGTTCCCCGCAGAGAGGTCACCACGCCGGCCCTCGAAAGCGCCTGCAGTTGCTTGGCCATGTAGCTGGGCGGAAGCTCATGGAATGCGGCCAGGGCGGCGGCGGTGAGACCGCGGCCCTCCGGCAGCGCCGCCAGCACGGCGCACGCGTGGGCCGCCCACTCCACCCCCTCGGTCAATCGCATTGCGGATAACTATCATCCGATATAAAGCGGATGCAACTTATCCGAATAGGCCGAGGGACGAATGGAGCGGCGGGCGGGCGTCATCATCATCGGAGGCGGACTGAGCGGCCTGCTGGCCGCGGCGGAGGCGGCCGACGCCGGCGCGTGCGTCGAACTCTACGAGAGCAGCGATGCATTGGGAGGGCGCGCAAGGACCCGCTGGGTCAAGGGATTCGCCTTCAATCAGGGGCCCCATGCGCTCTACCGAAAGGGAGCTTTCCGGCTCGCGCTGGACCGTCTCGAGATCAGGCAGACCGGCAAATCGCCGAACTTCGATCATGGATTGGCGGTCAGCGGCGGACGGATCAACCTGCTTCCGATTTCGCCGGCGGCCATCGCCCGAACCGCGCTCCTCGACAGCTCCGAGAGGCGTGCGCTCGCCGGGAGCCTTCGCGCCTTCCTGGGAGAGACCGCGCCGCAGCGGGGGGAAAGCGTGTCCCTCTACCTCGATCGGCTCGGGACCCCGCCAAAGCTGAGGAGCATCCTCGAGGCGCTCGTCCGGGTGACGACCTACTGCCACGCGCCGGACGGCCTGGACGCCGCCTCCGCGATCGATCAGGTGGCCCTTGGGTTCAGAGGCGTGACCTACGTCGACGGCGGCTGGGGCGGACTGGTCGAGGCCCTAAGCCGCCGGGTGCAGTCGCTGGGCGTCTCAGTGCAGACCGGCCGGGCGGCGGAGCGGATCGAGCCGAGCGCCGAGGGTGTGACCGTTCGTTTCGCCGACGGGACCTCCCGGTCGAGCGCCGCCTCGGTCCTCGCCGTAGGGCCGATCGAGGCGCAACGCCTCGTCCCAGGGGCCGCCTCGCTCGGTCGGGCGGCCGACCAGGCCCGCCCCATGCGCAGCCTATGCCTTGACTTCGGTCTCTCGAAACTGCCGGCCAGCCGCCGCACCTACGCCCTTGGCCTGACGCGCCCGCTCTATTTCTCGGTGCACTCCGCCGCCGCAAGGCTCGCGCCCCGGGGCGCGGCCATGGTCCATGTGGCGCGCTACCTCGCCGAGGACGGGACCGCTGTCCGACCCGCCGACGTCGCCGAACTGGAGCAATTCGTCGACGTTATCCAGCCCGGCTGGCGCGAGCTCGTCGTCGCGCGCCAGCGCCTCGTCGGAATCGTCGTGGCTCATGATTACCCGCAGGCCCAACGCGGCGGCCTCGCGGGACGGCCCGCAATCGGAGTCCCGGAAGACCGCCGAATTTTCGTCGCTGGGGATTGGGTCGGCGCTGAGGGGCTCCTCAGCGATGCGGCCGCAGCCAGCGGGACCGCCGCCGGGCGCTCCGCGGCGGCGTGCGCGAAAGCGGTCGAGCTGACCGCTCCTAGCTTACGGCGGCCATCAGCGCCGCCGCGCCGCGTTCGGCGCGCGCCTTGAAGTTGATCTCCTTCAGATAGGCGATACCTTCCTCGGCGATGGCTTCGCCCGGCATCACGTCGCCCTCGGCGGCGAGTTCGTCCATGTCGAGGAAGCTGGCGTAGAAGCCGCGGGTCCGCTCGGTGATGATGTGGCCGTTGAGGAGCGTCCTCACCATCACCCGGAAGGGATTGGTCTCGCCCTTCATCCGGCGGCCCGGATCGCGCTTGGCGCGCATCTCGGCGAAGCCCTCCAGCACCTGCTCCGGATCCATCCCGAAGCTCTCGTAGACCGCCCGCTGCTGCACCGGACCGGACTGGTTGAACATCAGGGCCTGGGTGCAGTGGGCGGCCCAGTCCTCCACGACGTTGCGCTCGGCAAGGGTGAGATTGGGAATGGTGCGGTCGGCCCAGATCTTCCCGAACTTGTGGTGAAAGGCCTCGTCGGTCATGACGAGCTGGAAGAGCTTGCGGGCGAGCGGGTCGCGGTTATGGCGATAGCCGTTGGAGAAGGCACCCATGGCCAGGCCCTCGACCAGCAGCTGCATGCCGACGATCTTCTTGTACACCTCCGGGCTCTCGATGATCTCCACCAGGAGGGCCTTGAGCGCCGCACCGCACGGCGTCGGGCGGCCCCAGCGGGCGTGGATGTAGCGGGCGAAGGCGGTGACGTGGCGCGCCTCCTCCCGCGTCTGGTTGGCGGCGTACTCCTGCGCCCCCTGATCGTAGAGCACATGGCAGAGGCTGGCCGAGAGGTTCAGCGCCCCCTGCTCGCCGTGCAGGATCGAGGAGAAACCCCAGAGCTGCATGGTGTTGATGAACCTCGTCCGCTCCTTCGGATCGGAGAGGAAGTCCGAGACGTAGTCCACCTTGAGCGGGATGACATGATCCTCCGGGACCATGGCGACCCCATCCATGTCGAAGGGCTCGGCAAAGTCGATGTACTTGGGATCGAGCGGATCCCAGAAATGGTCGTGGGTGGCGCTGATGATCTTGTCGAAGGCGGTGGAGCGGGCGCCATAGCGGTCCAGATGGAGCATCGACTCGAAATCGTCGGGCGCGACCGCCTCATAGGCGACGTCCCTGGTGAAATTGCCGTCGGCCATGGCTGAAGACTCCCTCGGCGCCGCTTTCTTATCGCTGTTCACATGATGCGCCGCCGGGCGGAGCGATGACAAGCGCCGAGATCACATCGTCTTCCAGTTGAACGCCTCCGCGCCCCCGCCCCATTGCGCCCGCCAGCGCCGGGTTTCCTCCCGCGCTTTGGCGGCCGGGTCGGGCGATGGGGCGGCAATGGGCCTCGCCAGGCACGCGTAGCGGGTCTCGTCGGCGATGTGGTCCTCGGCCCCCGTGTCGAGGTCCTCCATCCGGTCCGGATCGTGCTGCAGGGCCGGCACGGTGCGGATGAAATCGCGGCAGGTCGCAAAGACGAAGAGCTGGGGAACGCCCGTCTCGCCGTTGATCCGGGCCCGCATCTGGTCCCAGCCCGAGAGCGCGCCCGCCTCGCCGACCCGGGTGTTGTCCGCCGGTCGGAAGAAGACCCCGGCCCGGCGCATCCGCTCGCCGATCGAGGGCCCGCCGTCGGCCGCGAAGATCGAGGGATCGGCGACCCCGAAGGCGATCCGCTCGCCGGCCTCGCGCGTGAGGATCCCCGCCGCGACCTCCTCGGCGGTGAGGCGAAGCCCGGCCCCGTCCGGGCCCCTGCCGTACCACTCGCGATAGCGGACCATCGCGCCGCGGGAGATGAGGACGCCCTCGGCCGGGCGATGGTCGTCCGAAGCGATCGCCCACCAGCCGACAGAAAAGGGCGCGGCGAAGCCCCAGTCGAAGGAGCGGAACCGCGTCCAGAAATCCGGGATCGCGAAGGGCTCGACGACGTTGGCGCTGCGCCAACCGTCGAAGAACGCCCCCTCCACCGCGCTCCAGTCGCCCTCCAGCCACGCCCGCACCAGCTCAGCCGATCCCGACAGCCTGAGCCGCTCCACGTAGCCCGGGTCGTTGCCGATGAGAGCCGGGTTGTCGGCTAGCCGCGCCGGGATGAAGAGGCGTCCGAGCCCGTTCTCGCTGACCTCCCGCCACGGCCCCGGATCGATGTGCCGGGCCTTGACCCAGGCGTGGCCCGGCCCGCCCGGATTGCAGGTCGCCCGAAAGCCGACGCTCGCCCCCGCCGCGCTGCGCAAGGTCGCCTTGAGCTTGTCGACCGGCCGCGGCGAGGGGAACTGGGTCAGCTCCTCGACATAGACCCTCGTATAGGCGTGGCCCTGGTAGAGGGCCGCGTCGGCGTCGCGGGCGAGGTGCGAGAACGCGAGGCTCGCCCCGCTCGGCCACTCGAAGCGCCAGCGCGAGCCGACGAAGGCCGCTCCCGCCGGCTCGAAGATCTCCCGGGCCCGGGCGAGCGTCGGCTCCAGCGCCGCGCGGGTGCGGCGGACCAGAAGGCCCTGGGCGGCGCTTCCGAATTTGGCCGCATGGAAGGCGAAATCGCCCAGAGCAGCGTCGGTCTTGCCGCCACCCCGCGCCCCGCCATAGATCACCTCGAACGCGTCGGCCGCCACGAAGCTCGCCTGCGGCCCCGGCTGCGGGCGCCAGAGGCGGCCCGATGTTTCGATGGCCGCCCACGAAGGACCGCCCGATGTTTCGCCCCGCGACGGCGATGTTTCGCCCGTCGCGCACGATAACGGCGCGCACGATAACGGCGCGCACGAGAGCTCCGCCCGCGAAAAACCGCCTGATATGTTGAACGCCTCAGGCAAAGCGGCCCGCGTCTCTCGATCCTCAGCCGGCTTCGGCATTCTTCGGCGCGAAGGCCGCCAACCATTCCTCTTTGGTGAGGTGAGGCGGCAGCGCCCAGGCCTCGCGCGGCGGCTCGATCCTCACCGGCCGGCCGCCGGCTTGCGCCCCCGACGCGCGCCGGACGCCGGGGCCCCGCTCCCAGGTCTTGGAAGCCTCGGCGAGCAGCTCCTTGGCGAGGCCGAGATCGGCCTTGGCGTCCCTGTCCTCCGGCGCCGCCCGACGGGCCAGGCCTACCTGCAGATCGAAAAGATTGGCCAGCTCCACGGCCCCGCCCCAGCGGGTCAGGCGAGCGATCTCGGCGACCCGCGTCTCGATCGTCCGCGAGCCCTTCAGCCGGCGCATCCTCGGGGCATGTTGCGCCGAGAGGCCCGCCCGCCGCCTCGCCTCGCGCACCGAGCAACCGGCGGCGAGCGCCTGGGCGAAGGCCTCGTGGCGAGGATTGTCGAGTGCGGCCATGTCGTCGCAATATGCAAGATACTTTGCGATTTGTCAAGGAGATCTTTTTGGCGGGTAGGGGCCTCTCCTCCCTCGCGCTTCGGCGCGGGGGAGGATCAGAACCTCTTCACCAACAGCAGCGTGGTGAGGCCGCTTTTCCACTCCTCATCGGGAAAGCGGTCGGCCTCCGTAAAGCCGCGCGCGGCGTAGAAGGCCCGAGCCGGGGCGTTGAACGTGTCGGTCTCGAGCCTCACGGCCGGATGGCCGGCCCTGGCGATCTCCGCTTCGGCCAGATCCATCAGGGCCGATCCGACCCCGCGCCGGGCCCAAGCCGGATGGACATGAAGGGCGTGGACGAAATCCCCCTCGAAATGGACGAGGCCGTTCGTCTCACCCTCCAGATCGGCGACCCAGCACGCCATGCCATGCTCTGCGACGAAGGCGGCCGGCCGGTCCTCGGTGAGGAAAGCCTCGGCCGCCTGACGCGTGATCTGCGGCTGCCAGGTGCTCTCGAAGGTGGCGTGGAGGATGGCGACGAGGGAGCCGATGTCGCCCGCGCGCGCCGCGCGCACCACGACCGGCCGCACCATGTTCCCCTCGCCGCCGGCGCTCACTTCACGAGAAGTAGATGATCCGGTGCAGCGTCGCGACCCACCACGCCGGATGCACCCGCCAGAGATACATCGTGGCGACCTGCCCGAGGGCCAGGACCGGCAGGCCGATGGCGAAGATGCGGTGCAGGCGCCGCTCGACCAGGAGGTCCCGCGCCACGTGGGCGAGAATCAGGCCATCGACGCCTCCTGGAGAACCGTTCTTCAGCGCCGTTCGCCCTTGACGCCACATTTCGCCACATTTATTAACTTTTGCGGGGCGCCGTCATACGCTGGAGCGAAGCTTTGGCGCGCGGACGACTGAGGGGTTCGTCATGAAATTCGGCCACTTACTCACGGCCTCGACGTTTGCGCTGAGCCTCGCGGTCGCTCCGCTGGTCGCCGCGCAGGCCGCGACCATCACCCAGTCGTTCACCATCACCGTCTCGCCCGCCGCCAGCACGAGCGGGGACCTCTACGTGGACTCCACGAGTTTCAATGAGTTCAATCCTGCCGACGGCGCCCTGACCGGGATCACCGCCGCGCTCACAGGCTCGGGCACATGGGACGCCACGATCGGTTTCGATACTCTGTCTACCGCACTCCTCTTTGGCGGAACGAACGAGACGGTGATCAGCCCCCTTTCTCCCTTTCCCCTTCCGACTCTTAACGAGACCTCGATCGGCTCCTATCCCGTCACCTTCGCGGCGAGCGGGACCGATACGTACGCGCCCGATTTCTCCTTCGTGACCGGGACGGGCATGACCCACTTCGATCTCAAGGTATTTGCCAATGGCGCTGCCGACACCTTCGGGACCTCGGGGCTCACCGGTTCGGTCACCTACGACTACACCCCGACGGCCGTGCCGGAGCCGGCGAGCTGGGCGCTGATGCTGATCGGCTTCGCGGGCCTGGGCGCAGCCCTGCGCTCGCGGCGCGGGAGCTTGGCGACAATCTGACGGCGCGCCGCCGCCGGAGCGGTCGTCGCGGCGAGACGGCGAACCCCGCAAGAGCCGCGGAAACGACGGACGGAGGGCGATCCTCCCCGATGATCACGGCGGATTGGAGAATGGCCGAGCCGGGCTTAGAAGGCGAGCCCCGCCACGGAAGCCCATCCGGCCATGGACCTCGCCGCCGCCCTCGAGAAGGCCCCCGCCACCCCGGCCGGAGAGCAGGCCCGCTTCTGGCTCTCGCGCGTCGGCGCCGCCGGCGCCGAGGGGGGCCTCGCCGATGTCGAGCGCTATACTCCCGAGCACGCCAAGGAGATCGGCTTTCCCAGCGACGACGAGGGCCTACGCGAGGGCTGGCGGCGCGTCGCCGAGCGCCTGGGCGCCTTCCGCTCCATCGGGTTCGAAGAGGCCTCGCCGACCCGCCTCGCCCTTCTCATCGAAGCCGAGCCGGACCGCCGCTGGAAGGTCTCGATCGAAGTCGAGGACGCCCCGCCCCACCGGCTCACCCGCGACTGGTGGGAGCGGGTCCACGACTTCGTCCTGGAGGTCAGGGAGGCGAGGCCCGAGGACTGGCCTCATCTCTGCGCCATCGAGAAGAAGACCCCCATCGTCTCGGGCGGCTCGCGCCTCTTCTTCGATCGCGGCGAGCGCTGGTTCGACTTCAAGCGCCTGATGGAGGAGGCCAAGGTCGGCCTCGCCTTCGTCGACGACGAGCCGGCGGCGATGACCTGCGGGGCGCGCCATGCCTGCCGGATCGGCGGCGAGCTGAAGAGCCTCGTCACCGTCTCCCACCTGCGCATCCTTCCCGAGCACCAGAGGAAGGGCCTGTGGGGCGCGGTGAACCAGGTGCTCCAGCCGATGTTCCAGGGCGCCGACGGGACGAGCGCCTACATCGCCGTCGACAACGCCGCCATGCAGCACGGCTTCCGCTCCACCCCCGACAAGTGGCCGGCGCCCTTCGTGTGGGCGAGGCTGGAGACCGCCGCCCTCGCCGGGCCAGACGGCGAGCCCGCGGCCGGTCGGCCCGCGACGAGCGCCGACGCGGAGGCCATTGTCGCCCTCCTCAACGCCTTCCATGGCGCCGAGGAGCTCTTCGTCCCTTACGATGCGGCGAGGCTCTCGGCCCGACTTGCCCGCGCCCCGGACCTCTATTCATGGGAGAACCTTCTTCTTGGCGAAGGCGCCGTCCTCGGCGTCTGGCCCGCCGGGCGGGCGCTGCGCACCATCACCGAGACCGAGGGTGCGGCGCCGGCGGCGAACGAGCCGGGGGTGGCTCTCGACTATGCCTGGCGGCCCGGCGCCGAAGCGGCCTTCGAGGCCCTCCTGCGCGCCTGGTGCGCGAGGCTCGCCGCGGGCGGCCTGGAGACGCTCTCGCTCTACACCTCGCCCGGCTCGCCGGGCTTTGATCTCATCTGCTCCCTCGCCGCCTCGACCAAGGACTTCAACATGTGGACCCCCGGGACGGCGGTCCCTAAGGGCGCGGAGGCGCGCGGCCTCTACATCGACCCGGTCTATTTCTGAGCGGTTCAGGGGCGCGGGCGCCCCGTGCGATGTTGGCGGCTCCCGGACCTCCTCTCCATTCCCCAAAAATGACGTCACGGCCGGGCTTTAGCCTCGGCCGCCCATGCGCACGGACTGACCTAGGTGAGCCCAAGGCCGGCCGATGCTGAAATGGGCCTTGAACAGCCCGGAAGCTCCGCCGGCGCTTGGCCGCGCAGGCGCGGCCCCTTTCCGTTCGCGTTCATGGGTCGCCGGGGCTGCCGCCCGGCGATGACGGAGAGGGTGAAAGGGCAATCCGCTCCTACCCCGCCCTCCCATCCCGCCGGGCCTTCACGCGCAGGCGAAGGGCGTTGAGCTTGATGAACCCGGCCGCATCGCGGTGGTCGTAGGCGGCCTTGCCCTCCTCGAAGGTGACGAGGTCCTGGTCGTAGAGCGAAAAGGGGCTCTCGCGCCCCACGCAGGCGACGTTTCCCTTGTAGAGCTTCATCTTCACCCGGCCGGCGACCTTGGCCTGGGAGCAGTCGATCGCCGCCTGCAGCATCTCCCGCTCGGGCGAGAACCAGAAGCCGTTGTAGATGAGCTCGGCGTACCTCGGCATGAGCTCGTCCTTGAGATGCATGGCTCCGCGGTCCAGCGTGATCGATTCCATGGCTCGGTGGGCGGCCAGCAGGATCGTCCCGCCGGGCGTCTCGTAGACACCGCGCGACTTCATGCCGATGAAGCGGTTCTCCACCAGGTCCAGCCGGCCGATGCCGTTTTCGCGGCCGAGCTCGTTCAGCCTCGCCAGCAGCGCCGCCGGAGAGAGCGCCTCGTCATCGATGGCGATGGGATCGCCCTTCTCGAAATCGACGGCGATGATCCTCGAGCGATCCGGGGCGTCCTCCGGGGCGATGGTGCGCTGATGGACGAACTCCGGCGCCTCGATCGCCGGGTCCTCCAAGACCTTGCCCTCGCTGGAGGAGTGCAGGAGGTTGGCGTCGACGCTGAAGGGCGCATCGCCGCGCTTGTCCTTGGCGATGGGGATCTGGTTCTCCTCGGCGAAGGCGAGGAGCGCCTCGCGGCTGGCGAAACGCCATTCCCGCCAGGGCGCGATCACGGCGATGTCGGGGGCCAGGGCGTAGTAGGCGAGCTCGAAGCGCACCTGGTCGTTGCCCTTGCCGGTCGCGCCGTGGCTCACCGCGTCCGCCCCGACCTTGCGGGCGACCTCGATCTGGGCCTTGGCGATGAGCGGCCGGGCGATCGAGGTCCCCAGCAGATATTGTCCCTCGTAGAGGGCGTTGGCCCGAAACATCGGAAAGACGAAGTCGCGGATGAACTCCTCGCGCAGGTCCGGGGTGAAGATGTTCTCGGGCCGAATCCCCAGCATCAGCGCCTTCTCGCGCGCGGGCTTAAGCTCCTCGCCCTGGCCGAGATCGGCGGTGAAGGTCACCACCTCGCAGCCGTACTCGGTCTGCAGCCACTTGAGGATGATGGAGGTGTCCAGGCCGCCCGAATAGGCGAGCACCACCTTCTTCACCGGAGAACCCTCAGCCACCTCTCGCCTCCGCCTATCGATGCGCCGGCGCGCCTTAGCGCAATCACGCCCGCCCCGGCCAGCCGCGGCGCTCGAG
>JBOHLG010000037.1:0-33954 GCA_050729515.1 Caulobacteraceae bacterium | reverse complement strand
ACGCCATGGTGGCGCTGGGCGTGCCTTCCTCCAGCATCATGGTGAGCTGGACCGGCAAGTCCGACCTGGCGGTGCAGACCGGCGACCAGGTCAAGGAGCCGCTCAACCGGCGCTCGACGATCCACATCCAGTTCTGATCTGGATCGGCCGACCAGGAAGAGGGCCCGGCCCAAAGCCGGGCCCTTTTTCATGCGCCGTACCGGGCCGGCCAGGGCTTTGGATCATCTTGCCCCAGGCGCCGGGAGCCGATGGCCAAGGTTGCGCGTTGATCGCCTACGCCCGGGTTTCGCCGGGCGCGCGGCTGAGGGAGTGCGCCATGCTCAATTCGACGGCCTGGACGAGAGGCGCCCTCGCCCTTGGCCTGCTTCTGGCGCTTTCGGCCTGCGTCGCCGGTTCGGCGGAGTCGGCGCACACCGCCACGACCGGGGGGGACGTGGCGGTCTTCTTCCTGGGTCTGTGGCACGGGATCATCGCCCCGATCATGCTGATCATCGAGGTCATCAACCGCATCTGGCCGCACACCCTCCCCTGGAGCGTGCGATTCTACGAGGTCAAGGCGGCGAGGGTGGTCTACGACGTCGGCTTCTACATCGGCCTCGCCGGAGGGCCGTCGTTTCTCTTCGGCGGCTGGCGCTGGCGGCGCTGATCAGGCCGCGGCGCGGGCGAAGCGGCCGCGGTTGAAGTCGTCGATGGTTTGCCTGACCTCCGCCTGGGTGTTCATCACGAAGGGGCCGTAGCCGGCGATCGGCTCGTCGATCGGCTCACCCGAAAGAATGAGCAGCGACGCCTCCTCGTGGGCGCGAAGGGAAATCGTCCGACCTTCGCGACCGAGCACGACGACCTGGGCCTTATGGGCGTCCATCCCGTTCACCTTCGCGCCGCCAGCGAGCAGCACCACCATGGCGGTATGACCCTCAGCGACTTCGAGGGTCGCCTCGGCGCCCGGCGACAGGGTGAGATCCCACACGTCCATCGGCGTGAAGGTCCGCGCCGGTCCTTTGACGCCCCCGAGCTCGCCGGCGATGATCCGCGCCTTCCCCTTGCCTCCGCCCATATCGAGGATGGGAATGTCCTCCGCACGGATCGCCTGGTAGGCCGGCCGCGCCATCTTGTCCTTGGAGGGAAGGTTCACCCAAAGCTGGACCACGCAGAAACGGCCGCCGCGTCCGGCGAAAGCGGGGGAATGGTATTCTTCGTGAAGCACGCCGCTCGCCGCCGTCATCCACTGGACGTCGCCCGGGCCGATGACCCCGCCGTTTCCGGCCGAGTCGCGATGTTCGACCTCGCCCTCGTAGACCAGGGTCACGGTCTCGAAGCCGCGATGCGGATGGACCCCGACCCCCCGCCTTTGTGCGGTGGACGGGAACTCGCGCGGCTCGGCGTAATCGAGCAGCAGGAAGGGGCTGATCTGCGGGCCGAGCGCGTCATACGAAAAGAGCGTCTTCACCGGAAAGCCGTCGCCGACCCAATGGCCGCGATCCTCACCGTAGCGGCCCGTCACTTTCTTCATCATCCTGATCTCCTGGCGCGATTTCCTCTCACCGCCGATCGCGCGAGCGTCAGGATATGGGATGGCGGCCTCGCCGGCGGAAGGAGTCCCCAGACGACCCGGTTTCACCCCATCGCCGCGAGGATCCGCTCGCGGGTGAGGGGAAGGTCGCGGAGGCGCAGGTCCAGGGCATGGGAAAGGGCGTTGACGGCGGCGGCGGAGACCGGACCGGCTGCGGCCTCCCCAAGGCCGACCGGAGGCTCGTCGGGCTCGGGCAGGAGCGAAGTCTCGATCACCGGCGCCTCGGAGAAGCGCAGGATCGGATAGGCGCGCCAGTCCGTGGAGGCGATGCGGCCCCCCTCGATGCGGATCTCCTCCTTGAGCGTCCAACTGATCGCTTGGACCGCGCCGCCTTCGAGCTGATTCACCGCCCCGTCGGGATTGATGACAAGGCCGGGGTCGCAGGCGAGCCACAGGCGCAGGACCCGCGGCTCAGCCGTCGCCTCGACCTCGGCGACTGCGCAGAGGTAGGCTCCGGAGTTCTTGTAGCGGGCGTAGCCCATGCCAAGCCCGATCCCCTCGCCGGACGGGCCGCGGTTCGCGAAGCCGCCCATCGCGGCGGCCTTTTCGATCACCTTGCGGGCCCGCCTATCGGAGGTGAGGGCGAGCCGGTAGGCGAGCGGGGAGGCGTTGGCGGCCCCGGCCAGCTCATCGAGGAATCCTTCGATCGCCAGCACGTTCATCGCCCCGCCGAGGCTGCGCAGGGCCGAGGTTCGCAAGGGCGGGCGGCGCACCAGATTGAGGGCGATGTCCTGATCGGCGATGTCGTAGCCGGCGAGCGCGTTGCGAAGCGCCCCGCCTCCGCCGGCGAAGGGAATCTCGTCGGCCGGCGGGCCGACCGGAAAGGCCTCCATGGCCTCGGCGGCGAGGAGGTTGGTCGCCGGTCCCACGCCGGGCCTCTGGGTGTGCGGGCCGCTCCAGATCCGCGAGCGCCAGCGCGTCGGACGGCCGTCCTCGCCGAGATCGGCCGAGAGCCGCACGACCATGGCCGGGGCGAGAGGCGCGGCGGCGATCTCGTCGGCCCGGCTCCACTGAACTCGGATCGGGGTCCCCGGAAGGGCGCGGGCGATCAGGGCCGCGTCGAAGGCGACGTCATCGGCGCCATTGTGACCATAGCTGCCGGCGCCCGGCATGTGAATCACCACCACCTGCTCGGCCGACATGGAGAGGGCGCGGGCGAGGGCGGCGCGAAGCGGGAACGGGCCCTGGGTATGGCTCCAGACGGTGAGCCGCTCGGCCTGAAGATGGGCGACGGCGCAGCAGAGGCCGATGGAGGCGTGGGAGAGGTAGGGCCGCGACCAGGCGCTCTCGAAGGCCCGGGCCGCCCCATCCTTGGGACTGGAGTCCTCGCCATCGGGGCGGCGAAGCTCGCAAGGAAGTTCGAGGAGTCTCGATGGTGAGGCATCGGCGCTGATCCAAGGCGTGCCGCCACTCCATTGAAGCCGGTTGGAGAGCGCCTCTGCCGCCGCGGCGAGGTCGAACTCATCCTCGTTGGCGAGGGCCAGGAAGTCGTCGATGCGCACGATGCGGACCGAGCCGGGGACAAGAGACTCGATGCCGATGGTCGTGAGCTTCGTTCCCGGCCACGGGCGGCGGATCACCCGGGCGTGAAGAAGGCCGGGCGGGGCGTAGTCGTGGACGAAGGGCGAGGCGCAGATGCGTTCGGCGAGGTCGATCCTTGGCACGATCTGGCCAACGGCGCTGTAGAGGCTGGGCGCACGCGGCGGGACTGCGCCGGTGGCCTCGGCGTCCGGATCGATCCCGCTCTTCAGTCGCCAATAGTCGAGTCCGCTGTCTCGGCCATCGACGAGCACCTTGCCGTCGGAGAGCGAGAGCGCCCCCGGGCTCGCGCCCAGGCGCCGAGCCGCCTCGGAGAGAAGAAGGGCGCGCATTTCGGCTGCGGCGAGGCGGACGGCCGCTCCCGAGGTCTCGATGGAGCGGCTTCCCGCGGTGAGGCCCTCGTTGGGACTCTCATCGGTGCGCACCGTGTGCACCCGAATGCGGGAGGGATCGACTTCGAGTTCCTCGGCGGCGATCTGGGAAAGGGCGGTGAGGATCCCCTGCCCGATCTCGACCTTGCCCGGCGAGACCCGAACGTGCCCCTGGTCCTCCAAGCCGATCCACCAGGAGAGCTTCGGCTGTGCGGCGAGGGCCTGAGGGAGCTTCACGGGCGCGACGCGGCGAGTTCTCGCGCCGCCCGCTCCACAGCCCGGACGACCCGGGCGTGCACCCCGCAACGGCACAGGTGCGGCTCCAGCGCCGCGAGGATCGCGTCCCTGGCCGGCGCTGGATCGTCGGCGATGAGGGCCGTTGCTGCGACCGCGATCCCGGAAAGACACCAGCCGCACTGGCCCGCCTGTTCGGCGAGAAGGGCGCCGACCACGGCTCTGCCCTCTGGCAGGGCCTCGAGGCCCTCTGCGGTCGTCACTTCGTGCTGAGCGACCGAGGCGGCCGGCAAGGTGCACGAAAAGACCGGCGCGCCATCGACCAGCACGCGGCAACACCCGCAGTCCTCCGCCCCGCAGCCCAGCCGCGCAGCGCGAAGGCCCAAGTGATTGCGCAGGACGTGCAACAGACTGGCTTGCTGGGCGACATCGAGGGCGCGCCGCGTTCCATTGACGCTGAGGTCAAGTCGCATTGAGGGCGAGCCTACCGCCGCCCAGTGCATTTCCTAAGCGAAGCGGCATTGCTTCGCCGAAAACGAAATGCACCGAGGTAAAGAGCGAGAGCGCATCCTTGTGGCAAAAGTATTTCCCACTTTTGAGGGATGCGCTAGCCGGCTCTGGCCAGCCTCGTCGCGAGCCCTCACGCCAGGCCGACGGCGGCCAAGGCCTCGGCCTGTCGACGGGCGAGAGCCTCTTCTGAGAAGCCCTCCAGCGCCGCTTCGAAAAGACAGCGCCAGTTGAGGGCGGCGTCGAGCCTCAGGAAGGCGGCGCCCAGGCCAATGGCGGCCCGGTCCATGAACACGAACTCGCGCGGGATGACTACCGGACCTTTCTCGGCCAGAGCCTGCTTCACCTGGAACGCCTCGCGCCGGCCATAGGCCGAGGGGCTTACCCCATCGGCGACGGTGCGGACGCGATCCTCGAGGAGCGGGCCATAGATGAACCTGGCCCACATTCCCATCGCCTCGACCAGTTCGCCGCTCAGACTATCGAAGCCCCAGGCGCGATAGGCCTCGGCCTCCGCCTCGCGGTCGCCGGCGATGATGGCGCGATGGAGCCTGACCACGCCGCCGACGAAGGCGGGTGGGAAGATTCGGATGCAGCCGAAGTCGAGCAGGTTCAGGCGATCGTCCGCGCCCGAAAAGCTGTAGTTTCCGAGGTGCGGATCGCCATGGATGACGCCGATCTTTATGAGGGGCGTCCACCAGGCCTCGAAGAGCACGCGGGCGATGCGGTTGCGCCGCTCCGCGCTCTCAGCGACGAAACGGGGCAGTCCCTCGCCCTCCAGCCAGTCCATGGAGAGCAGGCGCTCGGTGGAGAGCGCCCCATCCGGCGCCGGGACGGCGATGTCGCTCCGGGAGGCGAAGAAGCTCCGGTAAAGGTTCATGGCCCGGGCCTCGCGCGCATAATCGAGCTCCTCGCGGATGCGCTCGGCGATCTCGACCCCGATCTCGCGGGTGTCGATGGCCCCGAACATGCGCCGGCCAAGGGCGAGCACGACGCGAAGCTGGGAAAGATCGCTCTCCACCGCGCTCTGCATGTCGGGGTACTGCAGCTTGACCGCGAGGTCGCGCCCGTCGAGGGCGCGGGCCCGGTGGACCTGACCGAGCGAGGCGGCGGCGGCGGGAACCAGATCGAACGCCGCGAAGCGGTCTCGCCAGCCGGATCCGAGCTCCGCGGCCATGCGCCGGCGAACAAAGGCGGCGCCCATGGGCGGGGCGTTGGTCTGTAGTTCAGAGAGTTCGGCGGCGAATTCGGACGGAAGAAGGTCGGGAATGGTGGAGAGGATCTGGGCCAGCTTCATAAGGGGGCCCTTGATCGATCCAAGAGCCTCGCGCAGGGCGCGCGCATTCCTCGCGTCGCGCTCCATGCTCCCGGACAGTCCATTGAGGCCGATTCGAGCCGCCGCGCCGGTGAGGCCCGCGCCGACCCTGGCCAAGCGGGCGAGGCGTCCGGAAAGACGGTCGCGCTCGGGATCGGGCCGCGACTCCATGACCGCCATGTAGTCGCGCCGGCCGTTCCGGCAAAGCCGGCGCTTGGCCGTCAACGATCTCGCCCTCTAGGATGGAAGATGCGGGGCGCCGACGCGCTCCTCTTGAATGTAGGGAGGGCGGCCCTGAGCGAAGCCATCCGAGAGGCCGATCTGGCGCCGCCGGCCGCCGACGTCGGGGATCCCCGAGCCAGGCTGCCGCTCGGCGCGCTGTGCTGGTCGCTCTTCGAGGGCGCGCGCAACCCCTATGTGGTGCTCATCACCATCTACATCTTCATGCCCTACCTGGCCGCGACCGTGGTCGGAAACCCGGTCAAGGGCCAGGAGGTGATCTCGCAATGGAGCCAGTATTCGGGCTGGATGGTCATGGCCACCGCCCCGTTTCTGGGCGCGTCCATCGACAAGCTCGGACCGCGCAAAAAGTGGCTCGCCGTCGTGGTGGCGCTGATGGTCCCGCTGATCGCCTCCTTATGGTTCACCAAGCCGGACGGTTCGGGCCTCTCGGTCACCGAGACCCTCGCCATCACCACCGCCGTAGGGGTGCTCTTCAGCTATTCGGAGGTGCTGCACAATTCGCTCCTCGTGCGAGCGGCCGGACTCCGCGGGGCCCACAAGGCGTCGGGGCTGGCGCTCGCCCTTGGCAACCTCTTCTCGCTCCTGGCGCTCGGATTCACCGCCTGGGCCTTCGCCCTTCCAGGCCTTTCCGCCACCCGCTCCTGGGCCTGGGTGCCCGCGGCCCCCCTCTTCGGCCTCTCGCGAGCCTTGCATCAGCCCGAGCGGGTGGTCGCCCTGCTATCGGCGGGCATCTTCGCCTTAGGCGCCATGCCGCTCTTTTTCTTCACTCCCGACGCCCCGCCGACGAGGATCAAGGTTCTGGACGCCTTCGCCGGCGGCGCCCGGGAGCTTGGGGCGATGATCCGCACCGTGCGCCGCCATCGCAGCGCCGCCGTCTTCCTTCTCTCGCGCATGTTCTACGTCGATGGGATGACCGCCATCCTGATCTACGCCGGGGTCTACGCCACGGGGGTCATGAAGTGGCATGCCCTGGAGATGCTCTTCTTCGGCATCATCCTTTCGGTCCTGGCGGTGCTAGGGGGCTTCGTCGGTCGATGGCTCGACGCCGCGGTGGGGGCCAAGCGGGCGGTGCAGATCGAAATCGGCATGTCGCTTCTGGGCATCATCGCCTTCCTTGGCATGACGCCCACCAAGATTCTCTATTTCTGGCATTTCGATCCGGCGCGGCACGCGCCGATCTGGAACGGCCCATTCTTCCGCACCTGGCCGGAATGGATCTTCCTGCTGATCGGCTTTTCAAACGCCGTCTTCATCACCGCCCATTACGCCTCCAGCCGCACGCTCCTCACCCGGCTGACGCCGCCAGCCCAGACCGGCGCGTTCTTCGGCGTCTATGCGCTCTCCGGCACCGCGACGAGCTGGTTGGGGCCTCTGCTGGTCAACCAGGGGACGCGGATCTTCAATACCCAGCAAGGAGGGTTCGCGACCATCACGCTGCTTCTCGCCATCGGCTTCATTGGCCTGCTCTTCGTGCGCGGCGGAAACCGCCTCGGCGAGATTTCCTCTCCGTGAGAGCTCGTCTTCAACAGTCGGAGCAGCTCACCGAGTCCGACACCCGCGGGTGCAGATAATAGACGTAGGCGAAATTGGTGATCTGCGGCATCACGTAGTGGACTGGCGAGGTGTAGACGTAGTCGACCTCGCTCATGATCACGCTCTGCCCGGGCGAAATGGCGGTGGATGGCGGGGTGACCACCGCCCCCTTGGCGAGGGTGGTCATGCCGCTTGCGAAGCTCCAATCGACGGTCGTGACGCCCTTGGCGCTATCGGTGATGCTGGAGATGCGCATGTCGAGCGGCGCGGTGGGAAAGGGCGCCACGATCGTCTGGCCGACGGTCATGATGTCGCTCATCTCGGCTTGAGAGGTGGTCGAGCCCTGGGCGACG
This sequence comes from Caulobacteraceae bacterium, assembly GCA_050729515.1. Taxonomy (GTDB): domain Bacteria; phylum Pseudomonadota; class Alphaproteobacteria; order Caulobacterales; family Caulobacteraceae; genus Acaudatibacter. The sequence continues at coordinate 26,289 of JBOHLG010000037.1, read as the reverse complement.
AGATCGCCGATCGTGTCTGCGGTGTGGGCGACTCGTCTTTGGCAGATGAGGCCCTGGGTCAGTTCGGCGACCCCGAAGTACATCAGGATGAGGACTGGGGCGATGAGCGCGAACTCCACCGCCGCCGCCGCCCCAGTGCATTTCGCTGCGAGACGCACTTGTCTCGCCGAACGCGAAATGCACGAAAATAGAAATCTTGGGCGCATCCCGGTCGCGAGGCGATCTTCCAATCGGGCGGGATGCGCCCATGGCGCGTTCCAGAACCGTGAGCGCCAGAACCGCAGGGTCAGGTGCATGCGACCTGTCCCGAATAGGCTTCGTTGCGGAACGCCACTGTCGTGGTGATCAGGCGTTGCGAGGGGCCGAGATTCGGCATGCCCGGCTCGAGCAGCGGGGCGAGAAGGGTGTAGGGATAGTAGACCCGCACCAGCACGATGGAGCAGGGCGAGCCGTCGTTGAACATCACCTTGCTCGCGTCGAGCGCATTGTTGGTGATCGGCGGGGAGACCGAGATCGAGCTGAAGCTCGCGAAGGTGCGCACATCGACCAGGAGATTCGAGGAACAATTCGCCGAGGCGATCCAGCTCATGTTGGAGCAGATGTCGCCCTGGAACACGTTGGCGGTATTGTTGCCCGAATCCTGCAGCTGACCGGTGCGGATGAGCCGCGCGGCGTTGATCGTGGCGGCCTCGATCGTCGTGGAGGCGAGAAAGAGGAGGCCAAGTTCGATGACGCCGAAAAAGAGCATCAGGAAGGGCGTGGCGACGATGGCGAACTCGACCGCATTGGCCCCGCGCCGGTCATTCAGGAACCGGCCGATGAGACGCGCCATCCTGGTCATGGCCGCCTCTTAAAGCCGGGCGGCTAAATTTGGGTTTAAGGCGCGATTCTCTTTTTTAACGCTGTGCGGCCATGTTCGTCACAGACCTGCTCGCGTGGGAGAATTCATGGCCCAAGGGCTGGACATTGCTGGCAGACGAAGCCCTCCGTCGGCGCTCACCGCACTCATCGACTGGGGCGAGCGGACGATGCTCTTCGTCCTTTTCCTCCTGCTCGCCGAGCGTCTGTGGCCCTCGTTCGGCCGCGCGCCGGTGAACAGCCTATTGCTGGCTGGAGAATCGCTTGCGGTCGGCTTCATCGTCTTCAGAAGGGCGAGCGAGGTCGTCTCGGTGCGCCCGATCGAATGGCTCGTCGCACTTGCTGGCACGCTGCCCTCGCTCCTTTTTGCGCCGGGAGGGATGCGAATCGCTCCCGCGGGCCTCGCCGCCGGCTTGATGTTGGCGGGACTTCTCATCCAGTTGTCAGGAAAGATGTTCCTCCGGCGCAGCTTCGGCATGGCGGCGGCCAACCGCGGGGTGAAAAGGGGCGGAGCGTACCGTTTCGTCCGCCATCCGATCTACCTTGGCTATATGACGACCTGGCTGGGCTTCGTCTTGATCAATTTCGAAGCGCGGAACGTCGCCCTGGCGATCTTCGCCTCGATGATGCAGGTCGTCCGCATCAGCTTCGAGGAGCGCTTGCTCGGCGCGGACGCGGCGTACCGCGCCTATGCCGGCGAGGTGCGCTTCCGGCTGGTTCCTGGCGTCTTCTGAGCGACGACCTAGTGGTGCGACTCGAACAAACGCATCCCGGCGATCCGGCCGGAGTCGCGCCGCGAAGCCTTGAATCGACTTGATCGGACCACAAACGGATGGGAACCATCCGTTTGCTACGATCCACTAGGGCCCGGAGGTCGGAGCTGCTGCGGCGGCGGACTGCGGCTCGCACCTTGGCGAACAGGCCCAGTCCGACATCTGGGCGCCGCGATAAAGCGAGATGTGGTCGGCGTTCGGCGCGCCCACCGCCACCTCGCTGTTCAGAATGGTGCGGCCCGCCTGATCGGTGACCATCAGATTGGTGACGCCATAGGCCTTGCCGACCACCATCAGATGGCGGGAGTCCATGACCGTCACCGAGGCTACGGCGGGATCGCCCACGATCACATCGCGGATCGGGGCGCCCAGCCCGATCCTCGCCGCCTGGTCGATGGCGATGTCCAAGCCGGCCGCGAAGGTGGGCCCGGCGGCAAGAAGGGAGAGGGCGAGAAGCGAAGGAGCGAGGATTCGCGCGCGTCTTGGCATGGCGGCCTCCGAAGGGAAGGGAGGCTCGGCCCGAAATGGTCAACAAACCTTGAATGGTTCGGCCTATCCCAAAAATTGAAGGATTGTTCACGGTGAGCGCGGAGTCACAGCCTCGGCGCCAAGGTCAACAACGTCGCCACCCAGAGCGGCTCCTAGTGGTCCGATTCCAACATTTGCGTCCGTCCCCTACCGTCCGCCTGGCAAATGTTGGAATCACGAAGGACCACTAGCGACTCTCTGATTTCTCGTGGACCTTGGAATTTGACCTTCGCTCGGCGGCCGATGTGGGGAAGGAAGCGAATGTCAAATTCGTTCCACCAGCAGATCGGGCAAGGCCGGACTCCAGGGTCGGGGGCGGGGAGTGCCGCCATTTCTCAGCGTGAAGAAGTTATTAATAGTAAACGCAAGTAAACCATAGAAAAAACTTGGTGATGGACGATCTATTTACTCGCAATTAAGCTAGCCGGCCCATGATGGCGTCGCTTCAGGGGCGAGCAGGCCACAAGGCTTGATCCCTCACTAGCCTGCTTGCGACAAAGGAGATCAAGCAATGTCGAAGTTTGTAACGCGTTTCATGAAGGACGAGTCGGGAGCGACGGCGGTCGAATACGGCCTCATCGTCGCCCTGATCGCGGTTGTCATCATCGCCGCGGTGACCACGCTGGGCACCAACCTCAGCTCCAAGTTCAATAACGTCGCAACTTCGATCGGCTCCTAACCGATCGCCCAAGGCGACGAAGAGAGGGCCGCGGCGCAAGCCGCGGCCCTTTTTCTATTGGAGGCGATCGCCTAAGCCGAGGGCGGAAGGACGCGGTAGACCCTGACCTTGGCCCTGGGCGGCGAGAGGATCTGGAGCCAGGGCGGGGTTCTCGCCCTCAAGGCGTCCCCGAAGCTGTCGGCGCGGACGTTCATCGGATAGTCGGGACAGTCGACGATGTAGTCGACCTTCAGGCGGCGGGTCATGGCCTGAGCCGCCTGGGACGGTGCATCCAGCACATCGTGAGCGGCGAGGATTCCCCAGCTCATCCGGTGGTAAGGGGCGGCGAGGACCGAATCACGGGTGTCGGCGAGAATGAAGGAGCCCAAATCAGTTTCCGAAAGGACCAGGCCTGGCGGCAGCCTGGCGAGCAGGCTGAAATTGGCGGTGTCGAAACAGCTTACCGCGGCCACGGACACACCGCCTGGTTTCTTGCCGGCCACGGAATTGGCGGCGCGGATGGCGAGGGCCGACACTTCCACCGGCGAGAGGATGAGGGCGGCGATGACCGCCGGGACGACCCCGAGGATCGGGCGCAGGCCGCGGCGGCTGGAAAAGGCGCGTGGGCCACGGATGGCGGCGAGGGCGGCGGGAAGGGTGACCGCCCCGAACCAGCCGACATAGGACTGCATGCGCCTGGCTTCGGCGTTGGCGGCGATCGCGGCCAGGACCAGGGCGAAAGCGAGCAGGGCTCTGGGATCGGGTGATCTGGGCCGGCGAAGCACCAGGAAGAGGGCCGAAAAGAAGGCGAGGCCGGCCATGATCATTTCGCCGAGCGTCCGGTCGCGATCCGAGGAGATCGAGCGCTGCCAGGGCTGGATCTCGAGGATGTGGTTGAACCAGAAGCCTCTGACCCTGGGGTCGACGGCCTCGAAAGGCCCCCTGAGGCAGCTCGGATCCAGAGCCAGGAAGGCCCCCCCGGCGAGGACGCCGACAACAACGATCGATGCGCCGCGGGCGAGGACGCCCAGTCTCGCTCCCTTCCTTTGCGCGGCCCAGGCGACGAGCGCCAGTCCCCCTCCGGCGGCAATGACGGCGACGACGGTGTTGAGGGCGAGGGCGTCGCAGAAGGAGAGGCCCCAACGCCAGGGCGGGGTCTGGACGCAGAAGAAGACGAGAGTGGAAGTGGCGAGCCCCACGCCATAGGCGCGCGCGGTCTTGGCCTCGCGCGGGTCGGCGACCAAGCGGAGGGCGAAGAAGACGCCGATGAGGGCGTGGAAGAAGAGCGCCTCCAGTCCGATGGCGAGGCCGAGACCGGAGAACACGCCCGAGGCGGCAGCCCACTTCTCGCGGTCTCGCCGTGCGATGGCGCAGGCGAACGAGGCGACGGCGAGGGCGATTTGGAGATTGTGGTGATCCAGCCGGCCGGGGATGAACTGGACGTAGAGGTTGGGATCAAGAAGCAGAAGCAGGGCGGCCGGAACGAGGGCCGCCGGACCTCCCAGCCGCCGGGCGGCGGCGAGGGCGAAGACCACTCCTACCGGGATGAGGGCGAGCGGCCAGAAGAACCGCATGGCCCACTCGCCACGGCCCGCGGGCGCCAGGAGATTGGCGATCCACAGGGCGACCGCCTCGGCCCCGGTGAGCAGGCGCGACCACTGCATGTAGCTTCCGAAGGGCGGCTGCAGGCGGGTCACCAGCTGATCCCACCATCCCCTTCCATGGTAGAGGGCGCGCACCAGCACCAGGCGCATGGCGTCGTCGGTATCCCCGAGGATGCCGTTGATGCGGTCCATATGCAGGCACAGCGAGAGCCAGACGAGGGCGGTGACGAAGGCGGCCGCGAGGAAGAGCGCCCGCTTCGTCGTCAGGGCCTCCAGTCCGAGGCGGGGAGAACCATCGGCGGCGTCGTCTCGAAGCGCTGAGGTTCGGGCGTGCATGTCGCCGCTCTCGACCATGGCCGCCCTCTAGTGGATCGTAGCAAACGGATGGTTCCCATCCGTTTGTGGTCCGATCCACGCCGACTCAAAGTCTTGTGGTGCGATTCCGACGTGGTCGATGGGATGCATGTGTTTGAGTGGCACCCCTAGAGTGACGCGCGAGCCTGTTTAAGGGGACTCGTGCAAAAGACGTTCAGTTTTTCACTCTATGAGCCGGATGGGTCCGCACCGAGGGAGGGCGCGTTCGAAAGGTGGCGATCGGCTTGGGGCGAGATGGACTGAGAGGCGAGAGGGCAGGGCGGTTCCTTACCCTCAGCGTCATGCTCTTCTCTGAGGGCTGGCGCTATTTCGTGGCGAGCGCCGCCGCCCTCGGCATCGACTTCGCCCTGCTCGTCGGTCTCACCAGCCTCCTCGGAGTTCCCTATCTCGCCAGCGCGGCGGCGGGTTTCTGCGCCGGCACCATCCTCACCTATTTTCTCTCTGTCCGCTGGATCTTCCATCACCGGCAGGTCAAGGATCGTCGGCTCGAGCTCGCCCTCTTCTTCGTGATCGGGCTTGCCGGGCTCGCCCTCAACGAGGCTCTGTTGGCGCTCTTCGTCAGCCGGTTTGGCCTCGGCTACGTCATCGCCAAGGTCCCGACCGCCGGCGCCACCTTCGCGTTCAACTTCGTGGCCCGGCGCCTCATCCTCTTCAGCCGCCTGCGAGGCGGCGTGGGACCGTGACCGCAGCGACCGCGTCGCGAAGCGGGGCGAGCGGCAGGATCGTCAAGGCCGAGACCCTCACCGGCGTGGCGCACCGCCTCTGCCTGCTGTGGTTGGCGACCGCGACCGTCCTTTCGCTGGCGGCCCTGCCGAGCCTCTTCTCGCAGGGCAATTACGCTCTCGTGGACTACGATTTCCTGGCCGAGGACCTGCCGGTCCTGGCGGCGCTGTCGGCGTTCGCGGCCATGGGCCTTCTCCTGCCGGTCACGCGGGCCGCTGCGGCGCCCGGCCCCTACGGAGAAAGCCTGTTCCTTCGTCGGCCCAAGGCGACGCTCGCCGCCCTGGCCGGCGCCTCGCTCCTCATCGCCTGGATGGGCGCGCGCTTTACCCTTCTCGGGCTAGCCCTCTCGCCGGACGAGTTCATGGCCAGGTTCGACGCCGAAATCTTCCGCCACGGCGAGATCATGGCGAGCGTTCCGACCACCTGGCGCCCTTTCGCGGCGGCGCTCCAGCCGATGTTCATGACCATCGCGCCCTCCGGCGCAAAATGGAGTTCGAGCTATCTGCCGCTGAACGCCGCCATCCTCGCCCTGGCCGGAGGGGCGGCGCCGTGGGTCAACCCGGCCTGGGCCGCGGTCTCGGTCCTGGCGGTCTACGGCTCAGCGAGAGAGCTTTGGCCGAAATCGCCCCAGGCCGCACTCCTCGCCGCCGCCCTCTTGGCCAGTTCCGACCAGTTTCTTTTGATGTCCGCCTCGTCCTACGCCAATCCGGCGCATCTGGCGCTGAACCTCGTCTGGCTCTGGCTCTTTGTGCGCGGCGGCTGGCTCCGCGATGCCGCGGCGCTCGGGGTCGGCTTCACCGCCTGCGGACTGCACCAGCTCGCCTTCCATCCCCTGTTCGTTGCGCCCTTTATTCTCGAACTGTGGCTGGAGCGACGCTGGCGAAGGGCGGGGATCTTCACGCTCGGCTATGCAGCCATCTGCCTCTTCTGGGTGATTTACTGGAGTCTTGCCGCGAAGATCGAGGGCCTCGCCGCGCCCGCGATGGCGATGCAGAGCGCCGGCGGTTTCTTCGCTCACGCCGTGACGCTGATTTCCGCCTTCGACCTGGGGTCGTTCGGCATCATGGCCAAGAACCTCGTGCGGTTCATCGCCTGGCAAAACCCCCTTGCCATCTCGCTGGCGCTCGTGGGCATTCCACTCGCTTGGCGAGCCAGAGGTATGGCGAGAGCGCTGGCGGCCGGCATTCCCTTGATGGTCGCATCCATGCTCCTCGTCCTTCCCTATCAGGGCTATGGTTGGGGCTATCGCTATCTCCACGGCGTCCTGGGATCGGTCTGCCTTCTCGGCGGCCTTGGCGCGACGAGCCTCATCGAGGGCCTCGGTAGCAACGAGAAGCGTCGCGTCCTCACTGTTTTCGTCACGGTTTCGGCCGCCTCGCTCCTTGTCCTCACCCCGGTTCGCCTCTGGCAGGCGGCGCGGTGGTTCGGTCCCTACGAACGCGCCCACCAAGCCATCGCCGCGGCCCCGGCCAAGGTCGTGCTCGTCGACGAGGACGAGATCACCTTCGGCCGCCACTTGGTGCGCAACGATCCCTTCCTCTCCAATTCGCCGCTCGTCTTCGATCTCGAGAGCCTCACCGCGCCCCAGGTTCGTGATCTCTGCGGCCGCTACAGCGTCTCGCTCTTCGACCGGGCCGTGGCGGCGCGGCTCGGCCTGCCGCCTCGTGACGCGCCGGCGACCTGGCGCGAAGGACTCCTGAAGCAACTGCACTGCGGGGTCAGTACGCTAGGACCGCGTTAAGCGGCCCCGGTCCAGTTTCAGTAGTGTCGTGAATTTGACGTTCGTTTCCGCACGGGGGAGCGCTCAGTGAAAAACGTCGAATTCGGAAACGGCGCTAGAACCATAAATTTCCTGGTGTCCTTCTCAATTCCGACGTTCGGCCGGCGTCCGCCCCAGGCGGATCGAACGTCGGAATTGGGACATTAGCGTGATCGCCGCGCCTCTTCCGATCGCCGGATCCGCCGCCAAGGAGGCGCAACTCCGAACCGCTCTGCCGGTTGGCGCCGGCCTCGCCCTCTTCTGCCTGTCGCTCTTTTCGCCGCAGATCTTCAACGACGGCGATGCCTTCATGCACCTCGCGGCGGGAAGGTGGATTCTCGCCCACGTTGCGGTCCCCCACGCCGATCCGTTCTCCTTCACCAAGGCGGCAGTTCCGTGGGACGCACAAGAGTGGCTCTCCGAGGTGCTTTTCCAGCTCGCCTTCCTCGCCGGCTCCTGGGGCGGGGTGGCGATCCTCACCGCCATATCGGCCGGTCTGGCCGGCTGGATCACGGCCGAGCGCGTCGCCGCCTCCTTGAAAGGTCCAGCGGCGCTGGGCCTGCTGGCGGTGAGTCTGGGGCTCCTCGCGCCCGGCCTGCTGGCGAGGCCTCAAATCCTCGCCCTGCCGGTAATGGCGGCGTGGACCGCAGTCCTCATCACCGCGCGCGAAAGACGCCGCGCGCCTCCGCTCCTGGCCCTGCCGCTGATGGCTCTCTGGGCCAACCTGCACGGCGGCTTCGCCTTCGGCCTCGCCCTCGTTCTTCCCTTCGCCCTCGAGGCCCTGATCGAGGCCGGCGGCCCCAGGCGCCTCGAAGTCACGCGCGACTGGGGCCTCTTTTTCCTGCTTTCGGTGGGCGCGGCCCTCCTCACGCCTTTCGGATTTCAAGGACTCCTCTTTCCCCTCAAGCTGCTCTCGGTCCCGGTCCTTCACCGGGTGGGTGAGTGGTCGCCCGCCGATTTCTCGAGGTTGAACGGTCTGGAGGTCGCCATCCTGGGGCTGATCGCTCTGGCGCTGCTGCGCCCGATCCGCCCTTCATGGATCCGCCTCGTCTTGCTCCTTGGCCTCATCCACCTCTCTCTTTCCGAGGCGCGCCAGGAGATGCTTCTCGCCATCGTCGGGCCGATGATTCTGGCGGGGCCTATCGCCCAGGCGCTCGGCGAGCCTGGGAAGGGAGAAGGCGCGCCCGCTTGGACGCGCCCGGCGATGGCTGTGATCGCCGTCTTTGCGCTTGGCGCGAGGCTCGCGCTCCCGATCCGCATGGCCGATTCTCCGGTGGCGCCGATCACGGCCCTCTCCGCCACGCCCGAGAGCGTCAAAACTGGGCGGGTGCTCAACGCCTACCCCTTCGGGGGCTGGCTGATCTTCAAGGGCCAAAAGGTCTTCGTCGATAGTCGGGTCGCGCTCTACGGCGAGAAGTTCCTGGAGTCCTATGGGAGGATTCAGGCGGGCGATCCCGCCGAGCTCGACGACGCGCTCCGGCGTTATGACATTTCCTGGTCGATCGAGCCGCCGGGCTCCCCGATCATCGCGGAGCTCGAGGCGAAACCCGGGTGGCGACGCATCTATGCCGATCGGTTCGCGGTGGTGGATTCGCTCGAAGAAGGTGACGTCGTTCTACGCGGCCCCGTGGGAGTCGCGCCGTAGGCCCCAATCCCTGCCCTCCGCGTCGCCGGTTTACTTCCGAGCCACCGCGCAGAGCATTCCGGAGATTCGATGCGTTCGGCGGAGTCGCACGAAAAGCGCGTCGAAATACTTCAGCCAGAATATCGGTGCGAGCGCCGCGCCCTTGGCGATGACGTATGGCAGCCCGCGTTCGCCTCCGATGATGACGGCGAAAGTCTCGGCCGTCATGTTTACCCAGGCAGTCATTGGCCCGAACGTCGGTGAAATGACGAGGTCGCGAAAGTCGGCCAGGAGGTGTTCTAGGCCGTCCCGGGTAAAGTTTTGATAGTGCTTGGGATAGCCGTGGTAGGGAATCATGAACGGGCAATTTATGAAAATTAATCCGTCAGGTTTAAGTATCCGCCGCGCCTCAGATATGACCAGTCGCGGCTCTGGCACGTGTTCTACGACACTGTCGAGTATTACGATATCTGCCAATTCATTCCTTATTGGCGTCTGAGCGACGTCAGCGACGACGTCGACATTCGGAAACGGAAACAAGTCGACATTGATGAAGGGGCCCAGCCGACGCGCTCCCGATCCCATGTCCACGACCACGGCCCCGCCAGGGATGCTCGCAAGCAGGGCCTTCAAATGGTTTCGAGGTTGAAACTCGCTGCTCAACAATCGCCGGCCGGCGACAAAAAGCTTCGCTCTGAGGCTTGTTCTTTGATTGGTTTCGCTCTGGAAATTCGAGTCCGCCGACTCGGATATCGTGTGCAGGAATTCCCAGCGCTCGCCGACGCGGTGAAATTTTCGGCCGCATTCGTCGCAAGCGCTCTCGCCTAGGGTGCCGTGACAACTCGGGCAACAAAGGCACTGCTCGAGCGGTACTCCGCGGTCAGCGGAGGACGCGGGATGATCGGCGACCCGATTCAATATCCGGTCCGGTAGCCTTGAGCGATGAGTTCGGCCAGGGGCTTTGGCCAGAGGCGCCGGAAGAGCGCCAGGTCCTCGCTCTGGCGCACCCCTTCGCGGATTAAGCGCGAGGTGGCGGTGAGTGGATTGCGCCGACGGCCGACGAGGATCGCCGGCGCCCGGGCGAAGACGCCGCCCTGCGAGATGAGCCGGAGCCAAGCGTCCCAATCGAGGTTGGAGCGGTATCGGGGGGAGAAGGCGAAGCCCTCGAGGCGCGTCTTGTCGAAAGTGACCGAGGAGCAAGCCAGCGGATTACCGAAAGAGAGGAAGGTGCGAAGGTGGGCGCCGGAGACGCGCTCGGCGCGGCCGAGAATCGCCCGATCGAGAAGCTGCTTGACGAGATCGGTTCGCGAAAAACGAGGTCGCCCCTCATCATCGATTTCGCGGCAGCCGGTGAAGGAAAGGACGGCGTCAGGCGCGGCAGCGAGCGCGGCGAGGCTGTCTTCGACGAACCGGTCGAAATAGACATCATCTTGATGGGCGATCGTGACATAGCGCGCATCGATCGCCTCGAGAGCGAAGTTCCAGTCTTCGGCGATGTTGCGTCCATGTTCGTTGACGATCATCGGGGCCCCGAAACGCTCGGCTTCGCGGGCGATGAATTGAGAGGGCGTGGCTGTGGTCACCACGAGGCGCGAGGCGACGCTCTGTCGTGTGAGCGAGGCCAGGCACGAAGCGAGAAAGGGCGAATCGCCGAAGGCGGAGATGGCGAAGGCGTGATCGTCGTGGGTGCGGCTAACGTCCACGGGAGCAAATTCTCCTGGACTCAAATGGCTCAAGTCCAAACTTGGCCTAACGCAGTGAAGATTGTTTCAACGCGGAGGGCTTTTCGCCGGACCATCACACTCTGTTCACGCGGCGGACTCAGAAAGCGTGACCGTTCGAATGAAGACCCCGGTGGGCATGAATGCGTCTCAGCCGGCTCCGGTCCAGGAAATTGCTCTCACGCCGCAACTACATCGCCGAGGATCGCGATGGGCCTAGACGCCGACCGAGCGATGATGCTGAAGAGCGGCGGAACACGACCAGACTAAGGTAGGCGAACATCACGCCGGCGTTGACGAGGAGATTGATGCAAAACGCAGCGGCGGGAGTCAGATGCAACTTGCCGATGAGGAGCCAGTAGACGGAAAGCGCGAGCGCGAATTGCGCAAGTGAACCGGCCACGAACAGAGTCACGTGGCGTCGAAGAGCTCCGGAGCCCGATATGCCAAAGGTGAGTCGGCGATTGAGCGCGAAGCCGACGCCGATCCCTGCAATCCACGAAAGGACGCCCGCAACCAAATAGTTGAACGCGTTTGCCGCAAGCACGAAGACGACGAATGAAATGATCGTGCAGAGCGCGCCCACCAAGCCGAATTTGATTCCTCTCTCGATGAGCTGGCGCATTGGTTAGGGCCTAGCGTTCATCGGTTAATCTAAACGAAAGGCGGGCCGCCCGATTTGCCGGTTTCGGCCAATCGGAGGAGGGCGACATGACGCCTGGTCAGTCCGCACGTCGGATTCTGGGGCCGGTATTTCCGATCTTCGGACAGGCATACCGCAGGCTCTTCGTCGACATGGGCAAGGTCGCTGATTGGGCCGCCGCTCGGATCAGCCGCGGCGCCCATGTTCTGGAGGTGGGCGGTGGCGATGGTTATTTCGCCGAGTTGCTCTTAGCGAGACGAGCCGACATCACCATCACGTTGCTCGATGTCGCCTCCGAAATCGGCACGTTCGTTCATCCGCGGCATCTGGGCCGCCTCCGTCTCATGCCCGAAACGGACATCTCGGAACTCGAAGGACGCTTCGACGCGATGGCCGTGGTGGACGTCGTTCATCACGTGCCGCTCCCTCGCCGCGGCGCATTCCTTATGTCGGCCGCCGATGCCGCCGCGAGATCGGGTTGCGGAGCGATTTTCGTGAAGGACATCGAGCCCGTCGGCGTTCGCGCGCGTCTTGGATTGTGGGCTGATCTATTCATCACCGGCGATAAAGGGGTGTCCCAGATTCCGAGCCGAGAGGTAGCCTTTCCCCGCTTCAAATTGCAGGAGCGGGCGATGCCGGACTTCCCTAACTATTGCCTGATGTTCGAGCCAGAGTAGCAAGACGCCGCAAGTAATATCGAGCAACCTTCACAGGCTCACACCGGCACTGGCCGATGAGTAAGGAGGTCGGCAAGGAGCCACGGGCCGGGCGTCGAAAGGAGCAAGATAAGCGCGGCCCCGGCGCAAAGCGCAAAGAGGACCACGCTCTTCGGACGCCAGACGAGAAGGAGCGCGAGGCCGAACGAGATCCCTGGCCACAGGCCGTAGTAATAGCGGGGCTGCGCGGCGTCGATGAAGCCGGTTTCTCGCATGGCCGACCAGCCGAACCAGAGGTGCAGTGCGAGGATTGGAATGAGTGCAAGGGCAGACCCGGCGGCGAGCCGCCACGGCCCTGCTTCGTCGAGCGAGCCGGAGTTCGAACCCTGGCGAAGCATGGTGAGCACAACGACGAGCGATGCGAGCAACAGGACGATGACGAGACCGATCCTGGCGATCAGGGGCGAAGGTTCGAACGCCGACCATTTCACGCCCATCTGCCAGAAGAAGAGGTTGGCGTACTTGGGCAGGGACAGAACGAGCGGGTGGGTGGTCGGGCCCGCAAAAGTGGGACTCTCGTAGAGCGGGGCGCCGTAGCGGGCGAAATTGGCGATTGTGGGAATCGCTCCGACAAGTCCTCCTGATGAAATGATGAGGAAGCCCGGGAGGCTGGCCTTTCGCGCGCCAGATGTGGCTCGGAGCGCTTCGGCGATGAGGGCGGAAAGACCGACCATGAGAAGGACGGTGAGCTTGGTCCAGCCGCAGAACGCGAGACCGAACGCAAGGAAGGCCGCTTCGCGCCAACCGGCGCGCCTCTGCCAGGCGAGAAGGCAGGCGAAGCCGACGCCGGCAGCGAGGAAGGCGGCGTTGTCGTTGTTGATCATGCCCGCCACGATCGCGAGCTTGGGAAAGCCGACCAGGAAGGCGGCGAACGCCGCCCGCTCGCGCCAACCGGAAAGGACGCGGAAGCCCGCCCAGAGGATCAGGGCCACGGCCGTCGTGCTGATGGCGATGTCGACGAGCCGAAGGGTCAGGACGTTGCCGCCGAAGAGACGATCGAAAAGGCCGATGAAGAGGTAGTAAGGCGAGGGGTGGACCACATAATTCGTGGTGTTCGTCCAATGGGCGAGGTCGGGGGCGAGGATTCGCATCCGCTCGTAGTGGGGAAGCAGACTTGGCGCGCGCTCCATCCAGCGGATGAAGGAGAGGTGCTCGATTTCATCGAGTGTCGAAGGAAAGGCGATCAGCCGGGCGACGAGGAGGGCTCCGAAGAGATGCCAGGCGAGGGCCGGGACGGCGACGAGAAGGCTACTTGTCCGCACTCGGGCAGGCGGAGCGCGCCCCTGCGCCTCCGCTTTCTCGATCACCGCCGTCATGATTCCCGCCCCTGATCGAGAGGCGACGTGCGGCGTTCGTGGTGAACATCGCCCTAACGGGCGAGCGGGGTGGTGAAGATCACGGACCGCTGGCGGAGTGGAACCCGCCCTATAGCGCGAGGAAATTGGCTTCGTTGCCGGCGAGGATGGCGAGAAGGAATCCGCCCAGGATGTTCTGGGCCCCGAGGATCACCAGGAGCGCGCCATCGACGGTCGGCGTGACGGTTGCTTGGGGCCCGAAATTCCGCGCCAGCCAATGGAGCGCGACGACGAGCAGGACGACGAGGCCCCCAAGAAAGGTCGCCAATCCCGAGCCGATCATCGTCTCCAGGCTTATCCAGCGCGAGAGGCGCGCGGTCCACACCTTCCCGCGCCTTACTCCGGATCGCACGCCATGGAGATGGGTGGCGAGAGCCAGGATGGCGGCGATGTGCGCGAGGCCCACCATGGCGGCGGCGACCACCGCCCAGTGGTTGCCGAAGAAGATCGGCGTCCCGGGCTCGAAGATCGCATACCAGGTGGCGATGCCGAGGATCACCGCGCCGGCCGCGCCGAAAAGACAGGCAGGGAGCGCGTAGAGCCAGGTGGGGCTCAGCATGAAGAGGTAGCGAAGGTGCCGCCAGCCATCACGCCAGGGGCGAAGGTGAGGGGGCCGGTTGCGAAGATCGGGCCACAGGGTGACGGGGACCTCGACAATCCTCTCGCGCTTGAGGGCGGCCTTGATCACCATCTCGCTGGCGAATTCCATCCCCGCGCCGGTTAGCCCGAGGCGCGCGAAGCAGCCAGCCGAAAGGGCGCGCAGGCCGCAGTGGGCGTCGCTGATATGCGCGCGAAAAAGAAGGTTCAGCACGCCCGTCAGCAGAGGATTGCCGATCCAGCGGTTCTTCCATGGCATGGCGCCCTTCTTCACCTCGCCCTCGAACCGAGAGCCCATGACGAGATCGGCCCCCTTCATAAGCGCCTCCACCATCGGGGCAGCCTCGCGAAAGTCGTAGGAGCCGTCGGCATCGCCCATGACCAGGAATCGGCCCTTCGCGGACGAGAGCCCTCCGATCAGGGCCGCGCCATAGCCTCGCCGCTCCACATCCACCACGCGCGCGCCCAGGTTCTCGGCCAGCGCCTGGCTCCCGTCGGTGCTGCCATTGTCCGCAACCACGATCTCGCAGGAAAGGCCGTGACGCGCTTTGAGATCGGCTATGGCCTCGCGGATCCTCTCGACGCACGCGGGAAGGGAAGGCGTCTCGTTGAGGCAAGGAACAACGAAGGAAACGTCGACGGTCTGTTGCGCAGCCCCCGGAATTGGGATCTCAGTCACCTTCCTTCGGCGCGTTCGCCGCTCGTCCACAACCGGGCCCGTTCCCATGCGGCGAATAGGAAGTGAGATGGGCGGTTTGTAAAGTTCATAAGGTCCGTTTCTTGAGCGAGGCGGAACGGCTTCGCCGAAAGGAAATCGCCTCAGTTCGCATCTTGGACGTGTCCGGATTGCGGTCCCACACCCCTGCGAAATGCGACGCAGGGCCGCACCGGCAGGCGGCAAGCCTTGATTCACCTTGAGCGGGCTATGGATCGGCCATGAATCCGCTTGCTCCCGCCCTGCTCGCCTTCTTCGCGCTCATCGTCATCATCGCGGCGGTGAAGGATCTTTCGAGCTACATCATCCCCAACTGGGTCAGCGCGGCGCTCGCCGCGGTCTTCGTCCCCTCCGCCCTTCTCCTCCATGCGCCGCTGCCGCTCATCGGCCAGAGCCTGCTGGTGGGTGTCGCCATGCTGGCGCTCGGGATCGTCATGTTCGCCCTCAAGTGGATGGGCGGGGGCGACGCCAAGCTGATGGCTGCGGCGGCGCCCTGGATCGGCCTCGCCGGCCTTCCACGGTTCGTCCTCTTCACCGCTCTCGCCGGCGGGATCCTCGGCATGGCTCTCATCGCCGCGCGATCGGTGTGGCTTCGACCTTTCACGATCGCCGGTCCGGCCTGGGCGAGGCGCCTCGCCACTCCCGGCGCCGAGGCCCCCTATGGCGTGGCCATCGCGGCCGGGGCGCTGGCCGCCTTCCCTTCCGGCCTCATCATGCATCTGGCGCACTTGGCGGCGTGAAAGCGCAGTTCAGCGACCTCTCCTTGAGAGATTGCAAATTGACAAAGTCGGTGATAGAAGGCATTCTGCAATTTGCGATGCTACGATCTCTCGCGTTCGCCCGTGAACCTCCGTTCCAAGCTGTCCTCCATCGCGCAGAGCGGTGTCGGACCTCTGCGCACCGTCCGCTCCGGCGGAGCCAAGGCGCCGCTCGGAAGCAGCCTCGACCGCATGTCTCGGTGATTATGGATCCGGCGCCTTTCCTCCTCGGCGAAGCGATTCCCCCTCGCTTAGGAAGCGCACCAAGTGCGAGGCGGAGGTCGGGCGCCGAGCGGGCGGATCGGTTGCAGAAGCGAGCAAGGGCGAGCGAAAGTGAGCAGGAAGGTGCGAAAAATGGAGCGAAGTCGGGCCGGCCCGAGCCGGCCCGAGCAGGAACGAGCGGGAGCGAGCCATTGCGAGCATCGCGGGAGCCGGTGCTTCATCGTCGTAAGAATATGAAAACAATGATATAGTCGCGTTAGCCTTACATGGTTCGCGCCTCCGAGCGAGCAAAGTCCCCGGCAGCGAACGCTCGCGCGAATCGACGGCGAAGCCATTTAAAGCAGCTTGCGAGACGCAAACGGTATGCTCTGCACGCCCACGCAAGACGTCACGTCCGAGAGGTCGTTCACGGCTCTCGTCCCGAACGATGAAGCGCGATCGTTCGGGCCACTGAGCGCAGCTTAGTCCCGCGTTAACCTTCGCCTCGTCAATCTCCGCTTCGTCGAAGCAGGATCGCGTCGAACTGCGGCCGCGCCTCGACATGACCAAGGTGCGCCGCGGCGCGCAGGCAAGGACGGCGAGATGAACCCGGTTCGACTGGTGGTGCTCGGCGTCGCCCTCATCGCCGCCATCGGGCTGGCCGTTCTCCTGCGGGACATGACCGCGCCCAAGACGCCCAAAGGGCCGACGACCGCCTTCGCCCCTCCCGCCTCCTCGCCCAGCGCCCGCGTCCTGGTCGCGAGCCGCGACCTCCAGGTGGGCGACAAACTCGACCCCTCATCGATGACCTGGCAGGCCTGGCCGACTGAGGCGCTCAATGCCAGTTTCATCGTCGAAGGCTCGCCGGTCGCGCCGGCGGCGAACGGGGCGGCCCGACTCATCAACACGGCCAGCGAAAGCGCCCAGGAAGCGATGGGCGGAAATCCGGCCATGCAGGCCCTCGTCGGCGACATCGTCCGCCAGCCTGTCTCTAAAGGTGAGCCGATCCTCAGGATCAACGTCGTTCGACCCGGCCAGGGCGGCTACATGTCCGTGATGCTCGATCCTGGAACCCGGGCGGTGGCCGTGCCGGTCAATCCCGGAACCGGCGCCGGCGGCTTCATCGAGCCAGGCGACCGGATCGATCTACTCGAATCGGGGGCCGGCGGGGGCGATAAGTCGGGCCCGACGACCGAGACTGTGCTTTCTGACGCCAAGGTGCTGGCCGTCGATCAGGCCACCACCGAAGGCAAGAACGGCAAGACGATCCTCGGCTCGACCATCACTCTGGAGGTGCCTCAGAACCTGGTGGAGATGGTGGTCGAGGCCAAGGCGCGTGGGGGTCTCACCCTCGTGCTCCGCTCGATCGCCGACGCGCGGGGCGCCGCCTCGGCCGGAGGGTCGGGCGCCTCTCAGGGCATCCGACTCTTCGCCGGCGGGCCGCCGACCATGGTCATGGCCCCGCAATGAGGCCGCCTCGCATGCGCTCTCCGACGCCTTTTAGACTTTGTCTCGCCAGGCTCGCCGCGGCGCTCTTTGGGGCCTTGGCGGCGATCGCGCTCGCCTGTCCCGCCACGGCCCAGATGACCGACC
Source organism: Caulobacteraceae bacterium (assembly GCA_050729515.1). GTDB lineage: Bacteria > Pseudomonadota > Alphaproteobacteria > Caulobacterales > Caulobacteraceae > Acaudatibacter. The sequence continues at coordinate 9,088 of JBOHLG010000037.1, read as the reverse complement.
GCCGGATCGAGCTGCCGGCCGGCAAATCGGCCCAGGTCGAACTTCCTGTCGACGCCCGCGACGTGATCGTCACAAACCCCAAGGTCGCCGATGTCATCCTGCGATCGCCCAGACGCATCTCCATCCTTGGCGTGGCCGCGGGCTCCACCGACGCGGTGTTCTTCGACGCGGCCGGCCGTCGAATCCTCTCTCTTGACGTCGAGGTCGACATAGACGGAGGCGGGGTCGCCGAGGTGATCGACCGGCTTCTTCCGGGCGCCAAGGTCCATGTCGAAGGGCTCAACGGAAGTCTCATTCTGACCGGCGAAGTGGCGTCGGCGAGCGACGCCGACCGCGCCGTGCAGATCGCGAGGGCCGCCGTTTCGGGCCAGAGCAAGGTGCTGGACATGCTCTCGATCGCCGGCAAGGACCAGGTGATGCTGAAGGTCCGCATCGTCGAGGTCGATCGCAACGTCATCAAGCAGCTCGGCTTCAATCTGCAGGCGCTCGTTGGGAAACTGGGAGAACGTCAGTTCACCTTCGGCGCCGCTCCGACCTACGCGGTGAACGGCTCGCTGCTTGGCGGGCTCACCGGCGGCTACAGCGTGGACACCACTCAGGGGGGGCTGGTCCCGGGGAGCAATGGCCTCAATAGGGCCGACGCTACCCTGCAAGCTTTCGAGGAGGTAGGGTTGGTTCGGACGCTCGCCGAGCCGAACCTCACCGCCGTCTCTGGGGAGGCGGCCAAGTTCTTGGCCGGCGGCGAATTCCCGGTTCCAACCGGCGAGAGCCTCACCGGCCAGGTGAGCATCGAGTTCAAGCCCTTTGGCGTGGGACTGGGCTTCACTCCGGTGGTGCTCTCCGACGGGCGAATCTCGCTGAAGATCTCCACCGAGGTCTCCGAGCTCTCCAACACCGGCGCGTTCAACCTCCAAACCGGGCCGGGCGGGCCGGTGCTGGTCGTTCCCTCGCTCACCGTCAGGAGGGCGGAGACGACGGTCGAGCTGCCCTCCGGCGGGGCGATGATGATCGCGGGCCTGCTCGAGGACACCACCAAGGAAGATATCGACGCCGTGCCGGGTCTCAAGTCGCTGCCCGTCCTGGGGGCCCTCTTCCGTTCTCGCGACTACCTCGCCGGCGAGACCGAGTTGGTGGTCATCGTCACTCCGTACATCGTCAGGCCCGGGAGCCCCGATCAGATGCAGACACCGGCCGATGGCCTGGAAATGGCCGACGACCTCCACACCATCCTGCTCGGCAAGCTCAACAAGGTGTTCAAACGACCGCCGGCGGCCACGGCCGGGCGAACCTACGAGGGGCCCATCGGCTATGTCGTCGAATAGAAGTCGTTTCGTCATCGTCCTGGCGCTCGCCGCATCCTGCGCGAGCCTCGCACTTTGCGCCTGCGCCGGCGCCGGCGGCGCCGATCCGGCGGGCCCCGAGGCTCTCACTTCAACCGAGCAGTTCGCGATCGCGGTCAAGGGCGAACCTCGCGAACTCAGGCTCGGCGTACATCCCTTCGGCGCTTCGCAAAATCAGGCCAGAGCCCTTTCAGCGTTCGCCCTGGATTGGCGCAATGATGAAGGCGGACCGGTGACCATTGAGGCGCCCCTGAGCGGAACCGACCCGACCGCCGCCTGGCGCACCGCCTCGGATGCTCGCCATATCCTGCTTTCCGCGGGCCTCGCTCCGGCCATGGTGCGCACGATTCGCTACGCCCCGCGGCCCGGCGAGGCGGGCGTGGTGGTGGTGGCCTATCACCGCCTCGTCGCCGAAGGTCCCAAGTGCCGCGCCTGGTCCGACTTCACCGCCGAGGCCAACCGGGTCTACGCCAATTTCGGCTGTGCAGTGACCGCCGACATGGCGGTCCAGATCGCCAATCCGCGCGATCTCCTGAGACCCGAGCCGATGACCCCTCCGGACGCCGCCCGCCGGCAGACCGTGATCGACAAGTACCGGGCTGGCGAGGTGACTTCATCGGCGGAGAACAAGCAGGCGAGCGGCGCGGTCTCCACCGCGATCCAATAGAGACGATCATGCCCCCAAAGAGCGCCGTCACCGATCCCGCCGACCCAGCCGCACCCGGCTTTGAGGCCGACGACGAATTCCTCCTCGAGGCCAATGAGGCGGACGAGTGGAAAAGCGTGAGGCTGGAGGAGGAACCGGCCGGACCGCCCGCCGAGACGGATTCTTCGGTGCTGTCCGAAACCGTTCCATCGGACGAGACGGTCGCCGCTCAGTCCGATAGCTTGGCGCAGGATCCCTTCAAGGCCCTCGCCGCTCAGATCATCGAGAGCTTCGGCTCTACGCAGCCGGCCGCACCGGCGGTCGACTCGCCGGGGGGCGCGCAGTCGCCCGAGGAGTTTCCGCCGGCGCTAGCGGGCGAGGAGGCGCCGAAGTGGGAACCGGCGCCCCCGGCGGCCGAGAACGTGACCCGGGGGTTTCTCTCAGAAGCCGGCGAAGCCGGCGAATTCGAAGTCCCCGACGAACCGCTCGAGGAGGATTGGTCCCCGCCCGCAGCCGCCGACGCGGCTACTCTTGCTTCCGGACGTGATGAAGCCGCGAGGCATCCCGGGACTCTCATGGAGCCCGCCGGACCGGCTCTCGGCGAGGTCTCCGCGCCCCGGATCACCGTCCATGCTTTTTGCCTCGACGACGACACCGCCGAACTGATGCGCGGCGTCGCGCGGGACCGGCGCATGGAGAGGGCCACGACCACCGTGCGCGGCGGGGGTCTCGCGGCGGCCGTCGAACTCTATCAAAACCAGCCGACCCCTTCCTTGATCCTGGTCGAAGCGCGGAGCGACGCCGAGGAGCTGCTTCGGCCCTTGGCCGCCCTGGCCGAGGTTTGCGATCCGGGCACCAAGGTAATCGTCATCGGCTCGGCCAACGACATCGCACTTTACCGGGAACTCATGCGACGGGGGGTCAGCGAATACCTCGTTCCGCCACTCTCGACGCTCCAGATCATCGGGGCCATCACCAGCCTCTACGCCGATCCCGCCGCGCCGTTCATCGGCCGCCAGATCGCCTTCTGCGGCGCGAGGGGCGGCGTGGGATCTTCGACGCTGGCCCATAACCTCGCCCACCAGCTCTCCGAGCGGATGAGCACAGGCACTGTGATCGTCGACCTCGACCTGGCGTTTGGGACCGCCGGCCTCGACTTCAATCAGGATCCGCTTCAGGGTGTGGCCGACGCCCTGGCCCAGCCCGACCGACTCGATCCGGTCCTGATGGATCGGATGATGGTCAAGCAAAGCGAGCATCTCTCCCTGTTCGCCGCCCCGGCCAATCTCGATCAGGACTGGGAGATTTCCTCCGAAGCCTATGAAGAGGTGGTGCGCAAGGTCCGCCATGCTGCCCCATACGTCATCCTCGACCTGCCGCATCACTGGTCGAAGTGGCCTCGGCGCGTCCTCCTCACCTCCGACGAGGTCGTCATCGTCGCCGAACCGGACCTCGCCTCGTTGCGAAACACCAAGAACATCGTCGATCTCGTCCGCGCCGCGCGTCCGAACGATCCGCCCCCCAAGGTGATCCTCAACAAGGTCGGTGTGCCGGGTCGACCGGAGATCTCGGTCAAGGATTTCGGCGAAGCTCTGAGCGGCCCGCCCGACCTCGTCATCGCTTTCGACGCCAAGAGCTTCGGCGAGGCGGCCAACAACGGGCAGATGGTCGGCGAAGCAGCCAAACGCTCCAAGGCGGCCGAGTCCATCGCTGAACTCGCCCTCCTGATCACCAACCAGCGCGTCTCGGCATCCGCGCCCAAGTCCTCGCTCCTGGCGAGGCTCTTACGCGGGAAGTAGGAGACGATGTTCGGCAAGCGCGCCAACGAGTCGCCGACAGCGCCCCCTCCCCCCTCTTCGCCGGCGGCGCCCATCGCGACCCGCCCGGAGCCGGCCCCGAGGCGGGAAGAAGCCAAGCTCCCGGCCGGGCGCGACTATGAACCGGAGGCCATCCAGGCGCGCCGCCCCACCGCGATCGACGCGGCGCCCGTCGCAGAGGAGCCGACGGCGGAGAACGAGTTCTACCACGCCACCAAGAGTTCGATCTTCAACGCGCTCCTGAACGCGATCGATCTTTCCCAACTCGCCCAGCTCGAGGCCAAGGCGGCGGCGACGGAAATCCGCGACATCGTCGCCGAACTGGTGAAGATCAAGAATGTCTCGATGTCGGTGATGGAACAGGATCACCTGGTCCAGGACATCATCAACGACGTCCTGGGCTATGGCCCACTGGAGCCGCTTCTGGCCAGGGACGAGATCGCCGACATCATGGTCAACGGGGCGGGCCGGGTGTTCATCGAGGTCGGTGGAAAGGTCGAGCAGACCCAGGTGCGCTTCCGCGACAACGGTCAGCTCATGAACATCTGCCAGCGGATCGTCGGCCAGGTCGGCAGACGCGTCGACGAAGCTTCGCCGATCTGCGATGCCCGGCTGCCCGACGGCAGCCGGGTCAACGTCATCGCCCATCCCCTGGCGCTCGACGGCCCCACCCTCACCATCCGGAAGTTCCGCAAGGACCGGCTGACCATGAAGAACCTGGTCGAGTTCGGTTCGACGAGCCCGGAGGGCGCGCGGGTGCTCGGGGTGATCGGGGCGTGCCGATGCAATGTGGTGATCTCCGGAGGCACCGGCTCGGGCAAGACAACCCTCCTCAACTGCCTCACCGCCTATATCGACCCTGCCGAGCGGGTGATCACCTGCGAGGACGCCGCCGAGTTGCAGCTCCAGCAGCCGCACGTGGTGCGCCTGGAGACGAGGCCGCCCAATCTCGAGGGGAGCGGCCAGGTGAGCATGCGCGACCTGGTGCGGAACTGCCTGCGGATGAGGCCGGAGCGGATCATCGTCGGCGAGGTCCGCGGTCCGGAGGCGTTCGACCTGCTCCAGGCCATGAACACAGGACATGACGGCTCGATGGGAACGCTCCACGCCAACTCGCCGCGGGAGGCGATCAGCCGGCTGGAATCGATGATCACCATGGGCGGTTATGGCCTGCCCTCCAAGACCATCCGAGAGATGATCGTCGGCTCGGTCGACGTGATCATCCAGGCCGCCCGCCTGCGCGATGGCTCCAGGCGCATCACCCACGTCACCGAGGTCGTCGGGCTGGAGGGCGATGTCATCGTCACCCAGGATCTCTTCCTATTCGAGATCACCGGCGAGGACGAACACGGTCGGGTCGTGGGGCGTCACCGGTCCACCGGCATCGCCCGGCCGCGCTTTTGGGACCGCGCCCGTTATTTCGGCCTGGCGCTGGAGCTGGGACAGGCGCTGGACGAGTCCGAGTGATGGTCGTCATCCTGGCGGCAGTCCTGGGATTTGTCTTGATGGCGAGCCTCGGTCTCGCGCTCGCCGGAAATGCCGGCGGCGGAAACAAGGTCTCCAAGCGTGTCCAGGCTCTCGCCGGCGAGGGGCGCGAGGAGCGTCGCCGCCAGTCATCGGCGCGCTCGTTGCAGTCTGGCGCCGAGAGCCGCCGCCGCCAGATCGTGAGATCTCTGAAGGAGGAGGAGAGCCGCCAAAAGAAGGCGCGCCTCACCATCGCCGGACAGCTTCTTCAGGCAGGTCTTGGCATCCGGCCGATCCAGTTCCACCTCGCCAGCGCCGCGCTCGGTCTGGCGATCTTCGTTCTTGCTGTCATTTCAAAAGCCAACATTTTCATCGCGTTGGCCGCCGGCGCCGCCCTCGGCTTCGGCGTTCCAAGATGGATGCTCGGATTCCTCGCCAAGCGGCGAGCCGCCAAGTTCACCTCCCAGTTCGCCGACGCCATGGATGTGATCGTGCGCGGGATCAGGTCCGGCCTGCCGGTGGGCGACTGCCTCAAAGTCATCGCCAGGGAATCGCCCCAGCCCCTCTCCGGCGAGTTCCTTCGCCTGGTCGAGAGCTTGGCCATGGGTCTTGCGCTCGACCAGGCCCTGGAGCGCATGCAGGAGCGGATTAATACGAGTGAGCTGCGCTTCTTCGCGATCGTCATGGCCATCCAGCAGAAGACGGGCGGCAACCTCGCCGAGGCGCTCGCCAACCTTTCCGGGGTTCTCCGCGCCCGCAAGTTGATGAGGGAGAAGATCAAGGCCCTCTCCTCGGAGGCCGTCGCCTCGGCGGGGGTGATCGGCGTCCTGCCCCCGGGCGTGGTGGTGCTAATTTCGGTTTCCTCGCCGAGTTACATGATGCCGATGTTCACCGATCCGCGAGGGCACCTGATGCTGCTCGCATCGGGCATCTGGATGTCGCTCGGGATCTTCATCATGCGCCGCATGATCAACTTCAAGATGTGAGAAGAGCGTGGACAAGGACCTCGCCAGCTTTCTCACCAATCCCAACAACCTCTTCACCGCCTTCGTGGCGACTGCGGTGTTCGCCGCCTTCATGACGGCCGCAAGACCCTATCTTCGCGGCGCCGGGCTGGAGACTAGGCTGAAATCGGTCGCCAACCGGCGGGAGGAGCTCAGACGCAAGGCGCGCGAGGCGCTCGGCTCATCGAACGAAGGTAGAGCGGGGCGCGGCATTCGGCAGACCGACGAAGGGCTCTACAAGCGCGTCGTCGAGCGGCTCAAACTCGGCAAGCTTCTCGAGGATGACACGGTCGTCGACAAACTCGCCCAGGCCGGGCTGCGCGGACCCAAGCCAGTCTCGACGTTCTATTTCTTCCGCTTCGTCATGCCCTTCGCCTTCGCAATCCTGGCCATGATCTGGCTCTTCTTCATCCATCCCGCCGGCCTGCCTTCGATGATCAAGATCTGTGCGGTCACGGCGGCGTTCGTCGGCGGCTTCTATGCTCCGAACATCTACATAACCAACCGCGCCCAGAAGCGACGGGCCTCGATCATGACCGCCTTCCCAGATTGCCTGGATCTGCTCCTGATCTGCGTCGAGGCGGGCATGAGCGTCGAAGCGGCGCTGCAGAAGGTCAGCACCGAGGTCGGAAACGCCTCGGTGGAGTTGGCGGAGGAGCTTTCCCTGCTCACAGCCGAGCTCTCCTATCTTCCCGAGCGACGTCTCGCCTACGAGGGCCTCGCCAAGCGCACCAACCACGCCGGGGTGAAGGGCGTCACCATGGCCATGATCCAGGCCGAGCGCTACGGAACCCCGCTTGGATCGGCGCTCCGCGTGATGGCCAAAGAAAACCGCGACATGCGACTCTCGGCGGCGGAAAAGAAAGCGGCCGCCCTCCCGGCCCAGCTCACCGTTCCGATGATCCTCTTTTTCCTTCCCGTGCTCTTCATTGTCATCCTTGGACCGACGGTCATCCGGGTCCAGGACATCATGCACCATCAAGTCCACTGAGCCTTGCCATCGGCCACGGGGGCGGACTAAGGCGAAAGGCGTGTCGAGCCTTCGCGTGCTTCCCGTTTCCGGAGCAATCCTGGCCGCCCTCGCCTTCGCGGCGCCGGCAATGGCCTCGGGCCGAAGCGCCATCCGCGTTCTGAACGCCTGGACCAGGCCGGCGGCCAAGGGGATGAACGCGGCCGGGTATCTGACTCTCGTCAACGACGGAGCCAGACCCGACGCCCTCGTCGGGGCTTCGAGCCCGGCGGCGCGAAGCGTCAGCCTGCATCGGAGCGCCATGAAGGGGACGGTGATGACCATGCGCCCGCTCGCCGCCATCCTCATCCCGGCCCATGGCCGCGCCGTCCTCGCCCCCGGCGGAGACCACCTGATGATCGAAGGGCTCGCCCGCTCCCTCAGGGCCGGCGCGTCAGCGCCGGTGAGACTCGTCTTCCGCCGCTCGCCCGCCGAGCGGGTGGCGCTCAAGATTGGGTTCGGCCCGCCGTGACGCGCAGCTGACGAGCCGCCGGCGCCCAAGGCCCAAGTTCATCGGGGAAAAGCCCAATGTCATCGCCAGTCTGGAGCTACGCCGAAGTGTGGGAGGCGATCGCCAGGGAAGTCCCCGACCGACGCTGCCAGGTCCACGGAGAGCGGACGTACACCTGGAAAGAGTTCGATTCGCGAGCCAACGCCCTGGCGCGCTTCCTGGTCGGCGCCGGCCTCGTCCGCCAAGCCAAGGTCGCAGCCTATCTCTCCAACGCGCCCGAGTACCTGGAAACGTACTACGCGGCCTTCAAGGCAGGCCTCGTTCCGGTCAACGCCAACTACCGCTATGTCGCCGATGAACTGGTCTATCTCTTCGACAACGCCGACGCCGAAGCGGTGGTCTTCCAGGCCGGTTTCGGCCCGGTCGTGGATTCTATCCGCGGGCGCCTCCCCAAGGTGAAGGTGTGGATCGGCATCTCCGAACCTGGCGCCGCGGTTCCCGATTTCGCGACCGACTACGAGGAAGCCGTGTCCGGACCGGCCGAACGGTTCGAGGCGCCTTGGGGCCGCTCGGGCGATGATCTCCTCATCCTCTATACGGGCGGCACGACCGGACTTCCCAAGGGAGTCATGTGGCGTCAGGAAGACCTCTTCTTCGTCCTCGGCGCAGGCGGAAACCTCCTCCAGGGCGTTCCGCCCCTCCCCCATCCGGCCGAGGCGGGCGAGCGTGCCAAGGCGGCCGACGCCGGCCTCGCGATCGCCGCCGCGCCTCTGATGCACGGCACCGCCCAGTTCAGTTCGATGATGGCGCTCACACAGGGCGGAGCGGTCGCCTGCCTCCCCTCCAAGCGGTTCGAGGCCGAACTCTTCTGGAGCGAGGTCGAACGGCTGCGCGCCACCTCCGCCTCCATCGTCGGCATGGCCTTCGCCGCGCCGCTGCTGGAGGCCCTCGAAGCCAATCCCGGCCGCTGGGATCTCGCCAGCCTGGCGCGTCTCGGATCGTCAGGGACAGTATGGAGCCAGGAGAATAAGCAGGGCCTGCTTCGCCATCTCCCCGGTCTGGCCATCTTCGACAGTCTGGGTTCATCCGAGGCGGTGGGAATGGCCGCCTCGGCCTCGGCGGCTGGCGCCGAAGCGAAAACCGCCCAGTTCATGGTCGGGCCAAACAGCGGCGTCTTCACCGAAGATGGCCGGCGGGTCGAACCGGGCTCTGGCGAGAGGGGACAGCTCGCCGTCTCGGGCTTCCTGCCGGTCGGCTATTACAAGGATCCGGAGAAGACGGCGCGGACCTTCCGGCTCATGGAGGGCAAGCGCTGGAGCGTGCCGGGCGACTGGGCGACGGTCGAGGCGGATGGCGC
>JBOHLG010000036.1:0-34853 GCA_050729515.1 Caulobacteraceae bacterium | reverse complement strand
GAGACTCTGCGAACTCCTCGAGGTCGGGAAAATAGTTGCGTTGGCTCTGGATGAAGTCGCGCACCCAGATCGACGGGGTGAGCGCCGAGGCCCCGCCCCCCTCCTCCTCGCCCCGCTCGAGCGCGCCGGCCGCGCCCAGGCGCCGCCGCTCGTCCCACGCGCGGTAGATTCGGATCATGGCGTCGGCGACGCCCGGTGCGTTCTGGGCGACCTCGTCCAGCTCATGGCGTGGCACCGCCAGGTCCCGGAAGATCGGGTCGGCGAGGACTTCGGCGAGATCGCGGGCTCCGGCGGCGTCGTCCTCGGCTGAGAGGCTGCGGATGTCGATGTCGTAGGTCTGGGCGAGCCGGAGCAGGAACTGGGCCGTGAGGGGCCTCTGGTTGCGCTCCAGGTGGTTGAGATAGCTCGGCGAGATTCCGAGGTCTTCGGCCATGCGGGTCTGGGTCAGGGCGAGTTCGCGCCGCAAGCGCTTGAGCCGCATGCCCAAGAAGAGTTTACGCTCATGAGCCTCGGCCATGTTCCCGATCTGTCACGATTTGACCGTCATGACAAGGTCACGGCTTTACAAAATGGCCTAGTTCCACGCGAACGCGGTATCCAACAGGGAGCGAGAGACGTTAGATTGTAAAACTCACACAAATCGCGCGGCCCACCAGCGGGTGGCGCGAAAATTGAAGGGCAGCGGGGATCAAAGGGGATCGCCATGAATACATTCCAACGCCTGGTACCGTCCGCCGCTGAAGGGCGGTTCGAAGATGTCCAGCGCCCCTATTCGGCCGCCGACGTGGAGCGCCTGCGCGGCTCGCTTCCCATCGCCCACACCCTGGCTGAGCGCGGGTCCAACCGCCTGTGGAAGGCCCTTCAGGAAAGGCCGCTCGTGCGGGCCTTGGGCGCGGTCACCGGCAACCAGGCGATGCAGATGGCCCGGGCCGGCCTGGAGGCGATCTATCTTTCCGGCTGGCAGGTGGCGGCCGACGCCAACGCGGCCGGCGCGATGTATCCCGACCAGAGCCTTTATCCGTCCAACTCCGCGCCGGACCTCTGCCGGCGGATCAATCGCGCCCTTCAGCGCGCCGATCAAATCGAACATGCCGAAGGCGGGGCGGCGAGGGACTGGTTCCTTCCCATCCTCGCCGACGCCGAAGCCGGTTTCGGCGGGCCGCTCAACAGCTTCGAGATCATGAAGGCGTTCATCGAGGCGGGCGCGGCCGGAGTCCATTTCGAAGATCAGCTCGCCAGCGAGAAGAAGTGCGGCCACATGGGCGGCAAGGTGCTGATCCCGACCAGCGCTCATGTCCGCAATCTCGTCGCGGCCCGCCTGGCCGCGGACGTCTGCGGCGTTCCCACCCTGGTTGTGGCGCGCACCGACGCCGAGTCGGCCAAGCTCATCACCTCCGACATCGACGAGGCCGACCGACAGTTCATCGAGGCGGGCTCGCGCACCGCCGAAGGCTTCTTCCGCCTCAAGGCCGGATCGGGTTTGGATCACTGCATCGCCCGCGGCCTCGCCTATGCGCCCTATGCCGATCTGCTCTGGTGGGAGACGTCCCATCCCGACCTCGACGAGGCGCGCATCTTCGCCGAGGCCATCAAGGCGCGGTTCCCGACCAAGCTCCTGGCCTACAACTGCTCGCCCTCGTTCAACTGGCGGGCCAATCTGGATGGCGAGACCATCGCCCGATTCCAGAAAGAGCTGGCGGCGATGGGTTACCGCTTCCAGTTCGTCACCCTGGCCGGCTTCCACAGCCTCAATCATGGCATGTTCGAACTCGCCCGAGGCTATGGCGCGCGTGGCATGGCGGCCTATTCGGAACTGCAGGAGGCGGAGTTCGCCGCCGAGCGTTTCGGCTATTCGGCGACGCGCCATCAGCGCGAGGTCGGCACCGGCTATTTCGACGAGGTCGCCAAGGCCATCAGCGGCGGCGCCTCCTCGACCACGGCGTTGGCCGATTCCACCGAGACGGCGCAGTTCGAATCCCAGAGGAAAGCGGCGCGGGAGACCATCCCCGCCGAATGACCCTCCCGGAACTGGCGAACGCTCATGTCGTGAATTTGCCGTTCGTTTTCTACTTGGGGAGAGCTCGGTGACGAACGTCGAATTCGTCAACGACACTGGCGTCATTAGCTGTCTAGTGCCCTTCTCGATTCCGACGTTCGGCAGGCGTTCGCCCCAGGTGGATCGAATGTCGCAATCGGGACAATAGGCGGACGCCCTAAGGACGTCGTCAACCCGGAAGGAGCAGGCCCATGGACGACGCCGCGGCGCTTTCGAGCACGGAAATCATCGGCACCCTCGAGGGACGGTGGGGCGAAATCCTCTCACGAGAGGCGGCAGCGTTCCTGGTCGATCTCCACCGGTCCTTCGATCGCCGTCGCCTCGAACTGCTGGCCGCGAGGAAAGAGCGGCAGACGCGTTTCGACGCCGGCGAGCGACCGGACTTTCTCGCCGAGACGGCGGGCGTCCGCAAAAGCGGTTGGCGAATCGCGCCGCTTCCCGCCGACCTGATGGACCGCCGGGTGGAGATCACCGGGCCCACCGACCGCAAGATGGTCATCAACGCTCTCAACTCCGGGGCCAAGGTGTTCATGGCCGACTTCGAGGACGCCACCAGCCCGACCTGGGCCAATCTCCTCGACGGCCAGGTCAACCTGAAGGATTACTGGCGCGGCGATCTCAGCTTCGATGATCCGACCAGCGGCAAGGCCTATCGACTGAAGCCCGATCCCGCCGTGCTCATGATGCGGCCCAGGGGCTGGCACCTTCCCGAGCGCCATTTCCGCGTCGACGGGCGGGCGATCGCCGGCGCCCTCTTCGATTTCGGCCTCTTCTTCTTTCACAACGCCAGGGCCCAGATCGCGGCCGGGACCGGGCCCTATTTCTACCTGCCGAAGCTGGAGAACCATCTCGAGGCCCGGCTGTGGAACGACGTCTTCCTCCTCGCCCAGGAGCGGCTCGGGATCCCCAAGGGGTCGATCAAAGCGACCGTGCTCATCGAAACCCTGCCGGCCGCCTTCGAAATGGACGAAATCCTCTATGAACTCCGCGAGCACGCGGCCGGCCTCAACTGCGGGCGATGGGACTACATCTTCTCGTTCATCAAGAGGCTCAGCAGACGCCCGGACGCGCTGACGCCGGACCGGGCGCTCATGGGCATGGGATCAGGCTTTCTGCACGCCTACTCCCTGAAACTCATCCAGACTTGCCATCGCCGCGGCGCCTTCGCCATGGGCGGCATGGCGGCCCAGATCCCGGTGAAAGGCGACGCGGCGGCCAACGAGGCCGCCTTTTCCAAAGTCAGGGCCGACAAGGAGCGCGAGGCCGGCGAAGGCCATGACGGCACCTGGGTCGCCCATCCGGACCTCGTTCCTCTCGCCATGGAGGTGTTCGACGCCCTGATGCCGGGACCAAACCAGCTCCACCGCCTTCGAGAGGAGCTTTCCATCGATCGAGAGGCGATGCTGGAGGTGCACGCGGGCGGGCGAACCGAGGCAGGGCTTCGGGCCAATATCCGGGTCGGCGTCCAGTACATTGAAGCCTGGCTCCGCGGCCGAGGCGCGGTTCCGCTTTACAATCTCATGGAGGACGCCGCCACGGCCGAAATCTGCCGCTCGCAGCTTTGGCAATGGATCGCCTGCCGCGCTCCGCTCGCCGATGGCCGGACCGTCACCCCGGAACTCTTCCGCGATGCGCTTTCCGAAGAGATGGAGAGCCTCGCGCGCGAACTGCCGGGATTTTCGGCCGGCCGCTTCGCCGAGGCGAGGCGCCTCTTCGAGGGCCTGTGCCTTGCGGAAGATTTCGAGGAGTTCCTCACCCTGCCGGCCTATGAAATCCTGGAAGCCTAGCCCTCAGGAGGCCGCCGAACCTCGCCATTGACGCGCGTGCGCCGGACGAGGCCTATACGCGCGTTTGAATTCGCACAGCCGAGGCCCGCCATGACCGCCCTCAACGAAGTGACCGACTACACGCGCGAGGGCGAGGTCGGAGTGATCACGCTCAATTCCCCGCCGGTGAACGCGCTCTCCGCGCCCGTCCGTGACGGCCTGGCGGCCGGGATGGAGAAGGCGGCGGCGGATGAGAGCGCCAAGGCGGTGGTCCTGATCTGCGAGGGCCGCACCTTCATCGCCGGCGCTGACATCACCGAATTCGGCGGCGCGCCCAAGGGCGCAAGCCTCTTCGCCGTGCAGGACGCCATCGAGAATTCGGTCAAGCCCGTCATCGCCGCCATCCACGGCACCGCCCTTGGCGGGGGGCTGGAAGTCGCGCTCTGTTGCCACGGCCGCGTGGCCGTCCCCTCGGCGCGCTGCGGCCTGCCGGAAGTCAATCTCGGGCTTCTGCCCGGCGCCGGAGGCACCCAACGGCTTCCCAGGATCGTGGGCGTGGAGAAGGCTCTCGCCATGACCACCAGCGGCCAACACGTTCCGGCCGCCGAATGCCTGGAGACGGGCCTCGTCGACGAGGTCGCGCCTGAAGGGAAGCTTCGGGAAGGCGCCATCGCATTTGCGCGCAAGCTGGCCGCCGGGGGCGCGCCCCTCAAGAAAGTCCGCGAGCAGAACGAGAAGGTGGAAGCTGCTCGTGGGCGCCCAGAGATCTTCGCCGAGATCCGCAAGGCCAACGCCCGCCGCTTCCGAGGCTTCCTCGCCCCCGAATACAATATCCGCTGCGTCGAGGCGGCGGTGAACCAGCCATTCGAAGAGGGGCTGAAGACCGAGCGGCGGCTGTTCGGCGAACTGATGTCGGGGCCGCAGAGCCGGGCCCAGCGCTACGCCTTCTTCGCCGAGCGGCAGGCGGCCAAGATCCCGGACGTGCCCGACAACACCGCGACCATCGCGGTGAACAAGGTCGGGATCATCGGCGCGGGCACCATGGGCGGCGGAATCGCCATGAACTTCGCCAACATCGGCATCCCCGTGACGATCGTGGAGGTGAAGGAAGAGGCCCTCCAGCGCGGCCTTCAGACGATCCGACGCAATTACGAGCGTTCGCGCACCGCCAAGCCGGAGGAGACCGAGGCGCGGATGAGCCGCATCACCGGGGCGCTCGACCTTGCCGCCCTGGCCGACTGCGACCTCATCATCGAGGCGGTGTTCGAACGCATGGACATCAAGAAGGAGGTCTTCTCCAGGATCGACGCCGTCGCCAAGCCCGGCGCGATCCTCGCCACAAATACCTCGGGGCTCAACATCGACGAGATCGCCGCCGTCACCAAGAGGCCCGAGGCGGTGATCGGCCTCCATTTCTTCTCGCCGGCCAATGTCATGAGGCTCCTCGAGGTGGTCAGGGCCGACAAGACCTCCAAGGAGGTGATCGCCACCTCGATGAAGCTCGCCCGCAAGATCGGCAAGATCGCCGTGCTGGTCGGCGTGACCCCGGGCTTCGTCGGCAACCGCATTCTGGGCGCGCGTCAGCGCGAGGCCCAGAAGCTCATCTTCGAGGGCGCCATGCCCTGGGAGATCGACAAGGCGCTCTACGACTTCGGCTTTCCCATGGGGCCCTTTGCGATGAGCGATCTGGCCGGGCTCGACATCGGCTGGGTGAAGGAGAAGTCCAAGGGCGAGACCATCCGCGACGTGCTCTGCGAGATGGACCGGAGGGGGCAGAAGACCGGCGCCGGATATTACGACTACGACGAGAACCGCAACGCCCGGCCCTCTCCGGTGACCGAGAAGGTGATCCGCGACTTCGTCGCCAAGTCTGGGGTGAACGCGAGGGACATCTCGTCAGAGGAGATTCTCGAGCGTTGCCTGTTCCCGATGATCAACGAGGGGGCGAAGATCCTGGAGGAGGGAAAGGCGATCCGGGCCAGCGACATCGATGTCGTCTGGGAGAACGGCTACGGCTGGCCGCTCTATCGCGGCGGCCCGATGTGGTGGGGCGACGAGACCGGTCTTCCCAGGGTGCTGGAGAGGATGAAGGCTTGGCGCAATGAGATGGGCGAGGCGTACGCCCCCGCCCGTCTGCTCGAAGAGAAAGCCGCCGCCGGCGCCGCCTTCACGCGCTGATCAAGACGGGCGAGGTCAGGCGGTCGTCAGCCGGACCCTCGAGCGCCGCATCAAGCCGCCCGCCATCGCCATGCCGGCGATCAGCATGGCCCAGGTCGCCGGCTCGGGCACAGGCACCGAGCCGGCGAGAACCGTGTCTGGACCGGTGCCGAACTCGATGCTGACGCTCTGGATCAGGGGCGCGGGACCCGTGTAGGCGAGAGTGAAGATTCCGGTCCCCTGGATCTGCGGGGTGTGAGCCCTCACGATCGAAGCGTTGGCGTTACTGTAGTAGTCGGGAGCGGTCCCGGTGCCTGGCCCGATGATGAGGTCGACAGGCTTGCCTGATTTCGAACCGGTCCCGGCCGTGGCGATGTAGAGAGAGTTTACGGAAACCGCGTCGTCCCAATGGCTGGGCGATCCGGAGACATCGCTGAACGTTCCGTCCGAGTTGACGCTGATGAGCTGTCCGCTTTGCGTGAAGCTGCTGAACGAGGGCGGGGCGCTGGCGAAGGTGATCACGATCCCGCTCACTTCCTGACCGATGGAGATCGGGTTGGCCTCCAGGCTGGAAAGGTCGACGGTCAGCAAACCGGATCCCGTCGAGATCGTCGCCTGACCGGAAAGGGCCCCGTCGGAACCGCTCCCCGAGGCGCTGTAGACTACCGTCGAGGCGCTCGCCGCGCCCGACATCGCAAGGATCAAGGCGCCGGCGAGGGCCGCGGATACTAGGGCCTTGGTCATGTTTGTTCCCTGCACGACGTCGAAGTGCGTCGTCTCTCTGCCTCTCCATTAGGTTTCGGCGCGCAAGCCTGCAACCGGATTCCCCTGAGAGGAGAGTCGGCGGCGCGTTGACGGGGCTCGTCGAAGGATTAGTGTTACGCGAGGATCGATTGGGATGGGGGTTCAGAACCATGAAGACTCGCTTTTTCGCGGCCGCGGCGGCGCTTTGCAGCCTGGGGCTGGCGACGTTCGCCTCTCCGGCCATCGCCCAATACGGCATGGACAGGAACGGGGCGAAGAACAACATGACCCCGGACCTGCCCCACTGCGCGCGACCGCTCGGGGCCGCCGCCATTCGCGAACCGGACCACGACTGGTGGACGGGCCTGGGCCTTTCCAATCCCGAGGCGATCCTCAAGTTCTACGCCCTCCGCTCAGGCTGTCTGCGCATCGTCGACCGCAACGGCGGCCTGCAGATGCGCCGCCAGGAGGAGGGCCTCAACACCTCCGGGGAGCTTCAGCGCGGCTCGAACTTCGGCGGCGGCCAGGTGATGGCCGCAGACTATTTCATCGTTCCGGACATCGTCACCTCCAACGCGAACTCGGGCGGCCACAATTTCGGCGGCATGATCGGCGGCTTCCTGCCCCATGGGTTCGGGGCGCTCGCCGGCGGGCTCAGCACGCACAGCTCCGAGGCCCACGTCCTCATCACCCTGGAGGATTCGAGGACCACCGAGCAGGTCTATATCGCCGAGGGCGCGGCCAAGAAGACCGACATCTCCTTCTCGGCGGGAGGCGGGGGCTGGGGCGGCTGGGCTGGCTATGGCGCGCTCGCCGGCAGCGGCTACACCAACACCGACATCGGCAAGGTGATCATGGCGGCCTATTTCAACGCCTTCACCGATCTCATCCACTACATGCAGAACCAGGCGCCCGGCGCGCAACAGGCGGCGGCGCCCAAAGCCTCGCAAACGGTGACGAGGGAGATGGCCCTGCGGGCCGAGCCATCGGGCCGGGCGCGGGCGATCCTGACCCTCCAGCAGGGTGCGGCGGTCTATCCCACGGGTCAGCGCGACGGGGTGTGGATGCAGGTCGACGACGAAAACGGCAATCGCGGTTGGATCTCCTCAGCCTACGCGACGCCGCGCTGAGCATCAGTGGAAGTTGCGACTCTTCTGGAGTCGCGGATCGGGGCTCTGGGGCTGGGGCGTGACTGACGCCAGCCTCAGTCCGGCCAGTTCGCTCGTGAGGTCCTCGAGGCGCTCGGCGACGAGGTGGGCCACCTCCCCGGCGCGCTGGAGCCGGCCGCGGACGAGGAGGAACGAAGCGGTCATCACCGCCCGCCTCTGGGCAGTGAAGATGTTCTTCCAGACCACGATGTTGGCCGAGCCGGTCTCGTCTTCGAGAGTCATGAAGATGACGCCCTTGGCCGTCCCGGGCCTCTGGCGAATGAGGACGAGGCCCGCCGTGGCGACCCTCTCGCCGTCGACCATGTCCCGGAGCGCTCCGGCCGGCGCGGCGCCGAGACGGCGAAGGAGCGGACGGAAGAAGGCGCAGGGATGGGCCTTCAGGGAAAGGCCGGCGGTGCGGTAGTCCTCGGCGACGTGAGTGGGAAGCGGCATGGCCGGGAGCGCCGCGGCCGCCTCCACCGGAGCGCCCAGCCTCGCCAGGAGCGGCGCCTCGGCTTCGATCCCGATCTCGCCGGCGAGTCCCTTGACCGCCCACAACCCGGCGCGGCGGTCCAGGCCGAAGGAGCGCAAGGCGTCGGCCTCGGCGAGAAGTTCGAGCGAACGGCGGGAAGGGCGAGCGAGCCGGGCGAGTTCGGAGAGATTCCGCGTCCCGGCGCGGCGGGCCTCCAAGAGACGCTCGGCCTCGTCGGCGCGAAGGCCGCGGATCTGGCGCAGACCCAGGCGGACGGGCCGCATGCTTCCGCCCTTGGCGACCCCTTCCAGCGCCGCATCCCAGTCGCTGAAGGAAAGGTCGGCAGGCCGCACCTCGACGCCGTGCTCGCGGGCGTCGCGAACGAGCTGGGGGGGTTGGTAGAATCCCATGGGCTGGGCGTTCAGCATGGCCATCAGGAAGACATCGGGGTGATGGCGCTTGATCCAGGCCGAGACGTAGACCAGCTTGGCGAAGCTCACCGCATGGCTCTCGGGAAAGCCGTAGGCGCCGAAGCCCTCGATCTGGTGGAAGCAGCGGCGAGCGAAATCGGCGTCGTAGCCACGGGCGAGCATGCCGGCGACGAACTTCTCGCCATAGAGTCCCACCTCGCCGTTCTGGCGGAAGGTGGCCATGGAGCGGCGAAGGCCGTTGGCCTCCTCGGGGGTGAACTTCGCCGCCTCGATCGCCAGGCGCATGGCCTGCTCCTGGAAGAGCGGCACGCCCAAGGTCTTGCCGAGCACGCAGGAAAGCTCGTCCGGCGGGCCGAATTCGGGGGCTGGGGCGGGAAAGCTCACCGGTTCGGTCCCTTCGCGCCGGCGAAGGTAGGGATGGACCATGTCGCCCTGGATGGGACCGGGCCGGACGATCGCCACCTCAATGACGAGGTCGTAGAACTCGGCGGGCTTGAGGCGGGGGAGCATGGACATCTGGGCCCGGCTCTCGACCTGGAAAACCCCTACCGAGTCGGCGTGCTGGAGCATCTCGTAGACGGCCGCATCCTCCTCCGGAATGTCGGCCATGTCGGCGATTTCGAGCGCGTCCATGGCCCGCTTGATGGCGGTGAGCATGCCCAAAGCCAGGATGTCGACCTTCATCAGGCCCAGATCGTCGATGTCGTCCTTGTCCCACTCGATGAAGGTGCGCTCGGCCATGGCGGCGTTGCCGATGGGGCAGGTCTCGTCGAGTCGCCGGCGGGTCAGGACGAAGCCCCCCACATGTTGGGAAAGATGGCGGGGAAAGCCCAGGATCTCTCCGGCCAGGAGAACGGCGCGGCGGATGGCCGGGTTTTCCGGATCGAGGCCGGCCTGACGGATATGATCGTTCGGGATCCCCTCGCCCCAGTCTCCCCAGACCGTTCCGGCGAGCGCGGCGGTGATGTCCTCAGAGAGCCCCAGCGCCTTGCCGACATCGCGGATGGCGCTGCGCGGCCGGTAATGGATCACCGTGGCGCAGATCGCCGCTCGCTCGCGGCCATAGCGGCGGTAGACGTATTGCATGACCAGTTCGCGCCGCTCGTGCTCGAAATCGACGTCGATGTCGGGGGGCTCGCCCCTCTCCTTGGAGATGAACCTCGCGAAAAGGACATCGTGCTTGGGGCGGGTGGGGTCGACCGCGGTGACGCCCAGGCAGAAGCACACCGCCGAATTGGCCGCCGAGCCGCGCCCCTGGCAGAGGATTCCCTCGCCCCTCGCCCAGGCGACGATGTCATGGACGGTGAGGAAGTAGTTGGCGTAGCCAAGTTCCGCGATGAGAGCGAGCTCGCTCCCCAGGAGCCTTCGGACCTTGACCGGAACCCCGGCCGGATAGCGCCGCGCCGCGCCCTCCCAGGCGAGGTCCGCCAGATGGGCGTCGGGGCTCTTGCCGGGAGGGACCGGCTCGTCGGGATATTCGTAGCGGAGCTGGGAAAGGTCGAAATCGATCCGGCCGGCGACCTCGAGGGTCCGCATCACCGCCCCTGGCCAGCGGGAGAAGAGGCGGGCGATCTCGGCGGGGGATTTCAGATGCCGCTCGGCATTGGCCTCGAGGCGAAGCCCGGCCTCTTCGATGGTGCATTTCTCGCGGATGCAGGTCATCACGTCCTGAAGCGGTCGCCGTTCCGGGACGTGGTAAAGGACATCGCCGGCGGCGATCATCGGCGCGCCGAAGCGCTCGCCCAGGACTTCCAGGGCGAAAAGGCGCTGGATGTCGCGGGCGGCGTAGGTCCTCGAAGCGGCGAGCCAGCAGCGGCCTTCGAAAGCCTCGGCCAAGCGGGCGAGATGGGCCTCGAAGGCCTCGCTGAGGCGCGAGGGCGGAGCGACGAGGAGGATCTGGCCCTCGCCGTGGGCGAGGAGGTCCTCGATGGAAAGATGGCATTCGCCCTTTGGGGCGCGGCGCTGGCCCACGGTGATGAGACGGGTGAGACGCCCCCAGGCCTCGCGATCGGCGGGATAGCAAAGGACGCTGGGCGCGCCGTCGGAAAAATCGAGGCGGGCGCCGACGAGGACCTTTTGGCCGATCTCGCGGCCCTTGGACCAGGCTCGAACGACCCCGGAAAGGGTGTTGGAATCGCAGATTCCGATCGCCGCCAGGCCCAGGGCCTTGGCCTTGGCGACCAGCTCGCCTGGATGGGAGGCGCCGCGAAGGAAGCTGAAGTTGGAGACCGCCCACAACTCCGCGTAGCTCTCAGCCGAAGAAGCCATGGAGCCACCATCGGGGAGAGGTCTGGGAATCATAAAGGCCGGCGCGGAAGATCCAGAAGCGGAAGCCGGCTTCGTCCTCGACCTGGTAGTAGTCTCTGATCCGTGCCGGATCCCTCTTCTCGAACGGCGCGCGCCACCATTCCTGGGCCAGCCGCTCGGGTCCCTCGGCGCGGCGGACGCGGTGGGCCTTCCCGCGCCAGCGGAAAAGGACGGGCGGATCATCGGGGACGGGGGCCATGGCCTCAATCGGCTCGGGGCGCGCCAGCAGGCGCACGGGCCTGGGGCGAGCGGCGTCCCACCCTTTCCCGGCCGGAGGCGAAAGCGGCGGACGGCGGCGAACCGCGCGCTCGGGAGTGTGGCTGGGAAAGGCCTCCTCGCGCCATACCCGCTTTTCGCCCAGGCGATTGGCGAGGCGGTCGATCAGGGGTGCGAGGGCCTCTTGGGGATCGCACCGGTCGTCCAGCCGCAGATTTTTCTCTTCCATCGGTTCGACGTCGGCGGCAGCGAGGGCGGCGAATTCGACGCCGAGTCCCGGATCGATGCCCTCGAGACGAGGAAGCAAGAGCGAAACGATGCGCGCCGGATCGCGGCCGGCGACGGCGAGGCCGACGCGCGCGATCTCTCTGTGGCCGTCGAGCCGATGGAAGGCGAGATCGAATCCTCGCGCGCCCAGGCCCTGGGCCTCCAAGCGCGCGCAGAGCCGGCGGACGATGTCGCGTGCGACTCTCGCCATATCCTCGGGGGCGCTGATCGGCTCGGCCAGGGCCAGGCGCTCGAACCAGGGCGTGGGCGGGCGGCGGAAGGCGAGCGCTTCGCCGGCCGCGCCGAGGGCTTGATCGAGGCGCCGGAGCACTTCGCCGCCGAAGCGACGGGAAAGTTCGGCGCGCGGCAAGACCGACAGATCGCCGATCGTCGCGATTCCCAGCCTCACGAGCTGGGCGGCGAGAGCCGCATCCAGACGAAGGGCGTCGAGAGGCCGGCCCTCCAAGGCCTCCGCCTCACCCCCCAAAGGGACGCGCGCGCCCTGTCGGCCATGGCGGGCGAGGGCGAAGGCGGCGCCCGCCGTCCCGGCGATGGCCCAGCGCATGGCGAGGCCGCGCTGGCCAAGACGTCTGGCGAGGTCGGAGCCCAGGGCCGCCTCTCCGCCCCACAGATGGGAAAGGCCGGCGATGTCGAAGAAGAAGCCGTCAGGCGGATCGGGAGCGACGGCTGGAGAGAAGCGCTCGCACCAATCGCAGAGCGTCAAGAGGTCGGCGGCGTCGGCGTCCGGCTCGGCCTCACCGATCGCCAGGCCAGGGACGAGGGCCTGGGCGTCAGCCGCCTTCTGGCCGATGAAAAGGCCCAGGGCGGCGGCAGCCTCGTCCACCGCGCAAAGGCGGCGGACGCCCTTGTCGGCCAAGGCCAGGGCGAGCGGACCGTCAGCCGGCGAGGCGGAGGGATGGCGGCGCCGAAAGCCCGCGACCTGCCAGTTCGTCAACCACGCGCAGAGGATGCGCGCCATGACTTTTCTCCATGATCCACGTCCCGCTTCCCCCGCCCCGCGAGCGTTCGAGAACCACCCGCCAACGCGGCTCGCCAAGGCCCAGATTGCCGGCGGCCGGAAAGCTGGGCCACGGGGCGATGGTCCACCGGCTCTCGGCGGCCGAGGAGGTCAAGGCGAGGGGACCGCCGAACGGCCGGCGACGGATTACGAAACCCGTCGCTCCGCTTTTCTCGCAGGCAAGCTGAAGCCGGCGTCCGGAAAGAAGGCTGATCTCGTCCGTCTCGCCGAAGGCGGCGGCGACCCCGCTCGAAGAGAGAGCGTCCTCCAGGGCGGAAAGGACCCCTTGAGCGCCGGCCTCGACCTGGATCAGCCGCTCGGCCGGAAAGCCCAGGCCTGCGAGCCCGGGAGCGTAGAGATCGCCCCGCCGCATGATCCACACCATCGCTCCCAGATTGGCGAGCGGCAGGGCGGCGAGAGCGAAGAACGCCGCCGCGGCGGCCGCGGTCTCCGCCTCCCGCCCCTCGGAGCCCGCCTGGTGCCAGCGGCCGAGCCTGAGGCCGCCTCCGGCAAGCTGGCTGTCGATCCGCCCATCGCCGAAGGGAAGGACCTTGCCTCCCGCGTTCCTCGCCGGAGCGCTTTCCACGGCCGCGATCTGGATTCGCGCCGCCTGAAGTCTTTCCTCGCGAGACACGGCCTTCCAATGCCTTTGTTCACTTTTTGTTCTAGTCTCGCCATGGCCGGAGTCAAGCCGACCGTTTTCCCCGGCCGACCGAAGCGGCTATCAGCTTCCCGGAAGGACCCCATGCCGCTTTTCGACCGTCTCCTCATCGCCAACCGCGGCGAAATCGCCATCCGCATCGCCAGGGCCGCCGCGGCCCTCAAGATCGGCGCATCGGCGGTCTTCGCCGAGGACGACATGGAGAGCCTCCACGTCCGGATGGCCGACGCCGCCGAGGCCCTCCCCGGCCGCGGCGCCCGCGCCTATCTCGACATCGAGCAGATCCTCGCCGCCGCCGCTCGCTCCGGCTGCCAGGCGATCCATCCGGGCTACGGATTCCTGGCCGAGAACGCCGCCTTCGCCCGCGCCTGCAAAGAAGCCAAGATCGTCTTCATCGGCCCCTCGGTCGAGGCGCTCGAAATTCTCGGCGACAAGGCCAAGGCGAGAGCCCTCGCGGCAAAGAAGGGCGTGCCGATCATCCCCGGAACCCGCGGTGGGGTCGATGCGGCCGAAATGGCCGCCTTCTTCGCCACCCTGCCCAAAGGCGCGGCCATGATCATCAAGGCGGTCGGCGGCGGTGGGGGGCGCGGGATGCGCATCGTGCGCTCCAAGGCCGAGATTGCGCCCGCCTTCGACTCCGCCTCGCGCGAAGCGGAGTCCGCCTTCGGCTCGGGCGCGCTTTACGCCGAGCGCTATCTCGAGCACCCCCGCCACATCGAAGTGCAAATCGCCGCCGACGCCACCGGGGTGCTGGCGATCGGCGAGCGCGACGGCTCGCTGCAGCGCCGCCATCAGAAGATCATCGAAATCGCTCCGGCCCCAGGGGTGAACGAAGAGCTGCGCGCCGCCCTCTTCGAAGCCGCGACCACGCTCGCCGCCGCCGTTCGCTACCGGAATCTCGGCACCATCGAGTTCCTCCTGGAGCCTGGGACCGGCGCCTTCGCCTTCATCGAGGCCAACGCCCGCCTGCAGGTGGAGCACACGGTGACCGAGGAAACGACCGGCCAGGACCTAGTCCAGACACAGATCCGCCTGGCCTTGGGAGAGAGCCTCAAGAGCCTCGGCCTCGCCGAGACGCCGCCTTCCCATGGCTTTGCCGTCGAGGCCAGGGTGAACCTGGAGACGCCAACGAGCGACGGCGGGGCGGAGCCATCGGGCGGCCCCATCGACCATTACGAGGCGCCGAGCGGGCCGGGCGTCCGCGTCGACGGCTGCGGCTTCAGCGGACTTTTGGCCAACCCGAACTACGACTCCCTTCTCGCCAAAGTGATCGCCAAAGGGCCGGATCTCGCCGCCGCGTGCGCCAGGGCCGAGCGGGCGCTCGCTGAGTTCCGGATCGGGGGCCCGGCGACCAATCTCTCTTTTCTGAGGGCGGTCCTTCTCGATCCCAGAGTGGCGGCTGGAACGCTCGACGCCCAATTCGTCGCGGACAATGCTCCGGCCCTCATCGAAAAGGCGGCGGGGCTGCGCTCTCGCGCAGCGCCGGGCGCCGCGCCGATCGGCTCCGCCCGGCCGGTGCGCGAGACGATGATCATTCTTGGCGCCGAGGCGGTCCTCGCCTCACTTCAGGCGACGGTGACGAAGATCGAGGTGAAGGAAGGCCAGAGGATCCGAGCCAGCGACACCGTGGCGATCCTCGAGGCCATGAAGATGGAGCACGTTGCTACCGCAGGGGTGAGCGGCGAGGTGGTCAAGATCGCCGCCGCGGAGGGCGAGGTCCTCGCCAAGGGCGATCCGATCGTCTTCATCGTTCCGGCCGACGTGGAGGAAGCCGAGGAGGAGTCCGCCCGCTCGATCGATCCGGACGCCATCCGGCCCGACCTTGCCGAGACGCTCGAGCGCTGGAAGATCACTTCCGACGAGGCGCGTCCCGAGGCCGTGGCACGCCGGCGCGCCCGCACTCAGCGCACGGCGAGGGAGAACCTCGCCGATCTCCTCGATCCGGGGAGCTTCCTCGAGTATGGCGCTTTCGCCCTCGCCGCCCAACGCCGCCGCCGATCCATCCCCGAGCTCGAGAGAATGAGCCCCGCCGATGGCCTGGTCTGCGGAGTGGGAACGGTCAACGCAGCCATGTTCTCGCCCGAGCGGGCGCGCTGCGCCGCGCTCGCCTATGACTTCACCGTGCTGGCCGGCACTCAAGGCCACAACAATCACCGCAAGACAGACCGCCTGATCGAGATCATCGAGCGCGACGAGTTGCCGGTAGTCTGGTTCGCCGAGGGCGGAGGCGGCCGTCCGGGCGATACAGATGGGGTCGGCGCCTCGGGCCTGGCGACGCCGAGCTTCAAGGCCTTCGCTCGGCTCGCCGGTTTGGTTCCGAAGATCGCCGTGGTCTCGGGAAAGTGCTTCGCCGGAAACGCCTCGTTTGCCGGGCTCTCGGAGATCCTCATCTGCACCAAAAGCGCCAATCTCGGCATGGGCGGTCCGGCGATGATCGAGGGCGGGGGCCTGGGCGTCTTCTCGCCCGAGGAGATCGGGCCAATGAGCGTGCAGACCACCAACGGCGTCGTCGACCTCTTGGCCGAGGACGAGGCCGAAGCGACCAGGCTCGCCAAGAAGACGCTCTCTTATTTTCAGGGCGCCCTGCTGGACTGGCGGGCGGCCGATCAGAGGAAACTGCGCGCCGCCATCCCCGAAAACCGGCTCCGCGTCTATGACGTGAGGGGCGTGATCGAGACCCTATTCGACGAGGCCTCCTTCCTGGAGCTTCGACGGGAATTCGCTCCTGGCGTCATCACCGGCCTGGCGCGTCTCGAAGGGCGGCCGATCGGCCTCGTCGCCAACGATCCCATGCATCTTGGGGGCGCGGTGGACTGCGAAGGCGCCGACAAGGGATCGCGCCTTTTCCAGATCTGCGACGCCTTCGATCTGCCGGTCGTTTCGCTCATCGACACACCTGGATTCATGGTGGGGCCGCAGAGCGAGGCGGCGGCGGCGGTGCGCAAGACCTCGCGGCTCTTCATCAACGCCTCCAATCTGGGGACGCCGATGTTCGCGGTGGTCCTGCGGAAGGCCTACGGCCTAGGAGCCCAGGCCATGGCGGGCGGCTCGACCCTGGCCCCGAACTTCTGCGTCGCCTGGCCGACAGGCGAGTTCGGGGGGATGGGCCTCGAGGGGGCCGTCCGGCTCGGCTACCGGCGCGAACTCGAGGCTGTGGCGGACGCCAAGGAAAGGCAGGCCCTCTTCGAGAAGCTCCTGGGAAATCTCTACGCCGCCGGTAAGGCGATCAACGTCGCCGCAGCCTTGGAGATCGACGCAGTGATCGACCCGGCCGAGACCCGCTCGTGGATCCTCCGGGGCCTTCGGACCTCCTCACCCCGCCATAGGCCGAGGCGACGGTTCGTGGACGCCTGGTGAAGAGCATGCGACCGGCAGTGAGCGGCGTCTTAGTAGATGAGCAGACCCGCTGCGCGCACTACCGCAGCCCTCGGGACATCATCGCAATCAAGATGCGCTGCTGCCGGACTTATTGGTCGTGCCGGGAATGCCATGATGAGATAGCGGGCCATCCGGCGGAGGTCTGGCCGGTGGGGGAGTGGGACGAGGCAGCCGTCCTCTGCGGAGCGTGCGGCCTGCAGATGAGCGTCCGCGAGTATCTCGGCTGCGAGTATCGGTGCCCCCACTGCCGCGCGCCGTTCAATCCGGCGTGCTCTGGCCACCATCACCTATATTTCGAGAGCGCGGGCGGAGACGCTTACTCACGTGCTCGCGGAGGAGCTCACCGCGCGAGGGATCAGGCGGAAGATGAGCTTTAGGCGGTTTTGCGTCCGCAGCCTTCCTCCGCCGCGGCTATTCCCCGTCCCAGTAATCCTTGACGGCGGATAGATCGAACAATTGATCCGCATCGCTGACCAGGACCTTGCCGGAATCCGGATAGACGACGACGTCGTGCGGATTGCGCTCGCCGATCATCATGAACCGGCAGACCTCGGCGGTTTCGTTGATCAGGCAATGGCCCACCGCCTGGCCGGCCGGAAAGCAGACGTGGTCGCCCGGTGAAAGGCCAATCCGCTCCGAGCCGAGCAGAAGCGTCGGCGCTCCCTCCAGGACGTGCAGCTGCTCCTCCTCGCCGAAGTGAAAGTGCAATGGGCACGACTTCTTGCCCGGAGGAAGCTCCTCAAGGTTCACCCCGACTCTGACCGCTCCGGCTTCCTTTCCCAGCCGCTTGACGCGCCCGCCATACCGCTCGCCATGGCCCCATTCTTCCCAGGCGAGTTGGTCGATTGAAACAGGCCGAAGCGTCGGATTGGCCTCCTCAGACATCGGGCGCCCTCCAGATTGATCCCCTCGCCAGCATGAGGCCATCGAGCACGAAACGTGGGACAGCGCCACCTTGCGGCGCGAACTCATCTTCCATCGCACGATGGCCCGGGATTATGACGTCTAATGGCGCCTTTCCGAAAGCGAGTGGAAGGACTTCGCCCAGGTCACTCCCTAGGCGTCCTCCCGCGCGCGATCAGAAACCGAGCGCCCTCACCTCCTTGACCTGGGGAAGCGCCTTGATCCGGCCCATGAGCTTTTCGTCCGGGGCCTGATCGATGCCGACCAGAGAGATGGCGTCGTCTCCGGCCGCGATCCGGCCCAAGTTGAAGGTGGCGATATTGACCCCCGCCTCGCCGAGAAGCCGGCCAAGTTCGCCAATGAAGCCGGGCCTATCGAGATTGTTGACGTAGAGCATCGAGCGGGCGAAGGACGCCTCGAGGTCCATGCCCTTGACCTCGACGATCCGGGGCGCTCCGGCCACGACCGTACCGGCGAAGGCGCGGCGGCCAAGATCGGTGATGACCGTGACGCGCACCAGGCTCTCGAAGATCGGCGAGGTCTCCTGGCGCGATTCTGAGACGGTGATGCCCCGCTCGCGGGCCACCTGCGGGGCGCTCACCATGTTGATCTCGGCGAGAATCGGGCGAAGGACGCCGGCGAGCGCCGCAGCCGCCAAGGGCCTGACGTTCAAAGCTGCGACCTCGCCCTCGAAGGCGATGTCCACGCCCTTGAGCCCGTCGACCATCTGGCCGGCGAAGACCCCGAGCTTTTCGGCCAAGGCCACCCAGGGACGGAGCCTCGGCGCCTCTTCGGCGGTGATCGAAGGGCTGTTCAGGGCGTTGCTGACGGCACCGGTCAGAAGGTAATCGCTCATCTGCTCGGCCACCTGCAGGGCGACGTTTTCCTGAGCTTCGACGGTGGAGGCGCCGAGGTGGGGGGTGGCGATGAACCCCGGCGCCCCGAAGAGGACATTGCCCGCGGCCGGCTCCTCGACGAAGACATCGAAGGCGGCGCCGGCGACGTGTCCCTCATCGAGCAGTCGGCGAAGGGCCGCTTCGTCGACTAGGCCTCCTCGCGCGCAGTTGACGATGAAGACCCCTTTGCGGGTCTTGGCCAGCGCCTCGGCGGAAAGGATGTTGCGGGTCTTTTCCGTCAGAGGGGTGTGCAGGGTGATGATTTCGGCGCGCGCGAGTAGCTCATCGAGCTCGACCTTTTCGACTCCGATCTCGAGAGCCCGTTCGACCGAAAGGAATGGATCGTAGGCGATGACCTTCATCTTCAGGCCGTTGGCCCGGTCGGCGACGATGGAGCCGATATTACCGGCGCCAATGAGGCCGAGGGTCTTGGCGTAGAGCTCCACCCCCATGAAGCGGTTCTTCTCCCACTTGCCGGCCTGGGTGGAGAGGTCGGCGGCCGGGAGCTGGCGCGCGAGCGCGAAGATCATGGCGATGGCGTGTTCGGCGGTGGTGATCGAATTTCCAAAGGGCGTGTTCATCACCACCACGCCCGCGGCGGTGGCCGCAGCGACGTCGATGTTGTCCACGCCGATGCCCGCTCGGCCGATCACTTTGAGGCGCTTGGCGGCGGCGATCACGTCCTTGTCGGCCTTGGTCGCGGAGCGGACGGCCAAACCGTCGTAGCCTGCGATGATCTCCAGGAGTTCGCTCTTCGAAAGACCGGTCTTGATCTCGGCCGCGACACCGCGCTGGCGGAAGATTTCGACTGCGGCTGGGGAGAGCTTGTCGGCGATGAGGACGCGGGGGGGCATGCAAAGGACTCCCTTGCAGGGTTGGAGACTAAAACGGTTCGGCCTTGAGGCTAGGCCGCGACGAGTTCGCTGACCGCGGTTTCGAAGGCCCAGTCGAGCCAGGGCGTCAGGGCCTCCAGATCGACGGACTCGATGGTCGCCCCGCACCAGATGCGAAGGCCCGGCGGGGCATCGCGGTAGCCGCCGATGTCGAGGGCGGCGCCTTCTCTTTCAAGGAGTTGGGCGACCTTCTTGGCGAAAGTCGCTTGTTCGGTCCCCGGCCTGGAGGTGATCCGGGCGTCGGCCACCTTGAGCGCAACCGAGGTATTGGACCTTGCGGCCGGATCGCCCGCCAGGAAGTCGATCCAGGGGGTCCGCTCGACCCACGCCGCCAGGACCGCGAAATTCTCTTCCGCCCGCCGCTTCAGCTCAGAAAGGCCGCCGATGGAGGCCGCCCATTTCAAAGTGTCGAGCCAGTCCTCTACGCACAACATCGAGGGGGTGTTGATCGTCGATCCTTCGAAGATCTCGGCATTGAGCGCGCCCCCCTTCACCAATCGGAAGAGCTTGGGCATCGGCCAGGAGGGCCGATAGCTCTCGAGCCTGGCTACGGCCCGCGGGGAAAGGATGAGCATGCCGAAACCAGCTTCGCCGCCCAGCGCCTTCTGCCAGGAGAGGGTCGTCGCATCGAGCTTGGACCAATCGAGATCCTGGGCGAAACAGGCGCTCGTGGCGTCGCAAATCGTAAGGCCCGCCCGATCCGCCGAGATGAATTCGGCGTTGGGGACCCGCACCCCGGAAGTCGTTCCATTCCAGGTGAAGACCAGATCCGCATCAGACGTGACCTGCGAGAGATCCGGCAGGGCGCCGTAGGGCGCCTCGAGGATTTCGGCCTCGAGGCGAAGCTGGGCGACAACGTCGCGGGCCCAGTCCTTGCCAAAGGAATCAAAGGCGAGAACCTGGACCGGCCTTCCCCCGAGCAGCGACCACATCGCCGTCTCCATGGCCCCGGTGTCGGAGCCTGGAACGATGCCGAGCAGGTAGTCTTCAGGGATGCTTAGGAGGGCGCGGGTCTCCGCTATCGCCGCCTTGAGGCGGGACTTACCCAGGCTGGAGCGGTGCGAGCGGCCCAGCACGGCGGCGGAGAGGTTTTCGGGGCGCCATCCGGGGCGCTTGGCGCACGGTCCGGATGAAAATTCAGCCCGCGCCGGCCGCATGGCCGGCTTGGCGAGGGTCGTCATGGCGATGTCTCCCATCCTTGCAGATGGGCTGCGCCCCGTTGGGAGGGCGTGGCCCGCGGCGCAAAAAGCCGCGTTCGGTCCTCAAATCAAGCAAAAAATGGTACGTCGAGCCGCTTGGCGAGGGGCCCGTTGGCCATCAGGCCGTAGGCGAGGGCCTCGCCACGACCTCCGGATCTCCGGCTCGGGCCAGCCTGCGCCTCGCCCGCCAAACAAGGAGCGTCCCGATCACGATCAGGACATTGATCCCATCGGTGTCGAGGTTGTTGACCGTCGCGTACGTCCAATCATGAGGCAGACTCATCATCAGATAGTAGGCATGGAGGCTGAACTGCACGGCCTGCAGAAGAAGAGCGCCGCCCAGCCAGAGGCTGGCGTAGCGAAGGGCGAGCCAGAGAAAACCGGCCGCCAGAAGGCCATCGATGCCTAGAAGGATCAGCCCGGGAGTATCGATCCCCAAGGTGTAGGCGCCGCGATAATGCTGCACCGGCGCTGCCAGGAGCCCGGCGGCGAGATTGAACGCTGCGCCGAGCTTCTCGGCCTGTTCGCCCTTCCAGGCCGCGAACGCGAATACCGCGACCAGGATGAGCAATTCGATGAGGAAGCCGACCTGCAGGAAGTCTCGATACATGATTCACGCCTCTGACCGGAATCAGAGGCGTGAAACAAGTTAAGCTTTTGCAACCGACTCCGTGAGTCGACGCTGCTTCAGCTCGCGACGCGAAGGGACCCAGGCGCCGGTTGTTCGACGTACTGGCTCTTGTCCTCATAGCCGGCGAGCTTGGTGCGGATGCCGATGCGCAGCTTCGTCTGCTCGAGTTCGCCGTGAGCGGAGACCATCGCCGAACGGGCTTCGCCAAGTGCGCTGATGGCCGCGACCACCTTGGTGAAGGCGGCGTCGGCGACGACGGCGGAAAGACCCAAATCTTTACGCGCCTGGAGCATGTCAGCCATCAGGGCGGAGGCTTCGGACATCGCCGAGTCAACCGCGTTTTCGGCCGCGAAAAGCTGGGTCGCGACCTTCTGAGCTACGAAAACCTTTTCCACGATAGAAGCCTCCACAAGTGCCCAAGGAAGCGACGTGGTAAATGAAAACCTAAGATATTGTCAAGTCAGAACCTGAGAACCCAGCGATTGGGAAGCGAAACGTTAGGAATGGGCATGTATTAACGCTTCCGCGCGCGTCCGTTTCTTAACCAGCTGATCGCGCCTTCGACGCCAGCCAAGGCCCCTGATGACGCCGACGCCCTATAGACACCATCCGCCGTTCCAGACCCGCGTGGCGAGCGCGGCCATGGCGACCACCGTGGCGGTGCTGGCGGCCGCATGCGTCACGTTCATGCTCCAGCAGTGGAGCGTCGCCAGGGATGAATCCAAGCTCAGTTATCGAACGCTGGCGTCGGTCGTCGCGAGCGCCACGGCCCCTGCCCTCGCCCGCGGCGACGCCTCGGCAGCGCTCGGCGCCCTCGCCGCAGCGGGGCGGCAAAGCGGATTCGTCGAGGGCCGTCTCATCGATGATCGCGGCGCCGTGGTGGCCCGTTTCACCGTGAAAGGCGCGCTTGGCCAGCGACCCGAAACGCTCGATTTCGTCCGCGAGCCCGTCAGCCTTGCGGGTCGGCGCCTGGGTGAAATCCAGTTGAGCTCGCGCCGGCCGAGCCTGCGCGACATCCTTCCCAAATTCCTCGCTCTTACTTTCGCGCTCTTCTTCGCCGCCAGCGCCGCTTCGCTGGTCGTGGCGAGGCTTCTCGCCAAGCGGGTGAGCGCTCCGATCGAGCGGCTCTCCAACGCGATGGCCGAGGTGGCCGCCAGCGGCCAGTTCACGCCCGTCGCGGAAACCGCAGACGATGACGTCTTCCATCGCCTCAGCGAGAGCTTCAACGACCTCCTGGCCAAGCTCGACCTCAACCACCGTGAGCTGCACCGGGCAATGGGCGAATTGGTCGAAGCGCGCGACGCGGCGGACGCGGCCAATGTGGCCAAGAGCAGGTTCCTGGCCAACATGAGCCACGAGATCCGCACGCCTCTCAACGGCGTGCTGGCGATGGCCGAGGTGATGGCGCGCGGCGAACTTTCCGCCGCCCAGAGAGAACGCCTGGCCGTCGTGCGGCAGTCCGGAGAACAGCTCCTGGCGGTGCTCAACGACGTCCTCGACCTTTCCAAGATCGAGGCGGGCAGACTCGAGCTGGATATCCGCGACTTCGATCTCGAACCGCTCGTGCAATCGGTCAGGGACGGTTTTTCGGCAGTGGCCAACGCCAAGAACATCACCTTCCGGGTCGAGGTGGACTCCTCAGCGGCCGGCGCTTGGCGCGGAGATGGGGGCCGCCTGCGCCAGATCCTTTCGAATCTCGTCTCGAACGCGCTCAAGTTCACACGAGAGGGCGAGGTCGTTGCGCGGTTCGAGTGGGCCGACGCCGGTGGACTTCGACTCTCCGTCGCCGACACCGGCATCGGTATAGCCGAGGATGTCCTTCCCCAGCTCTTCGAGAAGTTCACCCAGGCCGACACCTCCACGACCCGCCGCTATGGCGGCTCAGGGCTCGGCTTAGCCATTTGCCGCGAGCTCGCCCAGTTGATGGGAGGATCGATCTCGGTGAAGAGCCAGGAAGACGTGGGCTCGACCTTCTTCGCCGAACTCCCTTTCGAGCGCGGCTCCGCCGAACTCGCCCAGAAACAACCGGTCGAGCCGATGGTGGAGATCGGCGAGCGTCGCATCAAGCTGCTGGCGGCCGAGGACAACCTGGTCAATCAGACGGTCCTCAAGGCGATCATCGAACCGATGGAGATCGATCTTTCCATGGTCGCCGACGGACGCGCCGCCGTGGAGGCGTGGCGGACCGGCGGCTTCGATCTCATCCTCATGGACATCCAGATGCCAGTGATGGACGGGATTACCGCCACCCGGCTGATCCGCGCCGCCGAAGAGGCCGAAGGCCGCGCCCGCACTCCGATCATCGCGCTGACCGCCAACGCTCTCGTCCACCAGATCGAAGAATATCTCAAGGCGGGCATGGACGGCCACGTCGCCAAGCCCATTGAAATCGCCAAGCTTTATGGAGCGCTCAGCCACGCCTTGCCTCCGGTCCGAAGCGATCGCGCCGCGGCCTGAATTTCACACCGTCAGCACAACCTTGCCTATCTGGGCGCCGCTTTCGAGGAAAGCGTGCGCCTCGCCGGCCCTGCCGAGCGGGAAAGTGCGATCGACCATGGCCCGCACGGCGCCGGAGGCGAGCCACGGCCAGACGATGCGCTCCACTTCCCCCGCCAGGCGCGCCTTTTCATCGGCCGATCGAGGACGAAGCGTCGAGCCGGTGACCACCGCCCGCTTCTGCATCAGCTTGAAGATCGGCAACTCGACCACGCCGCCGCCCAGCGCCGCGATTTCGACAAGTCGCCCGCTCGGGGCCAGGGCGTCGAGATTGCGGGCGAAGTAGTCGCCGCCGACCATGTCCAGGATGAGGTTGACGCCACCGATCCGGCGCGCCGCCTCCACGAAGTCGGAAGCCTCGGAATCGACGGAGACATCTGCGCCGAGAGCCTTCGCCGCAGCCGCCTTCTCAGCGCCTCTGGATGTAGCGATCACTCTCGCCCCTGCCGCCTTCGCCATTTGGATGGCCGCGACGCCGATGCCGGAGGTTGCGCCATGCACCATGAAAGTCTCGCCACGATCGAGGGCCCCGGCTTCGAAGACGTTGGCGAAAACCGTGAACACCGTTTCAGGAAGGCTCGCCGCCTCCACGAAACCAAGCGCGCCGATCATCGGAAGGGCATGCCTGGCGTCGCAGACGGCGTATTCGGCATAGCCCCCGCCGGAAAGGAGGGCGCAGACGCGCTCGCCCTGCTTCCACCTGCCTGCTGCGCGCGCCACTTCCCCGGCCACCTCCAGGCCGAGAGTCTCGGGAGCGCCCGGAGGCGGCGGATACAGTCCCTGCCGCTGGAGAAGATCGGGTCGGTTGACGCCCGCCGCCCTCACCCGGATGAGGATCTCCCCCTCGCGCGGCTCGGGCACGGGTAGGGAGGCCAGGCGCAGCGCGTCCGGCCCGCCTGTTCCGCCCCGCACCGTGATCGCCTTCATCGAGGGAGCCCGCATGTCGTCTTCTTCCAAAACTTGCCTCGTGTGGGCAAGTGGGCTTTGAAATAGGAACGCTGGAAGACGATGGGAGCAGGCCCATGGCCGAGGAGCCGGCCGAAGTCCGTCGCGGCCGCGGAGCCGCGCTGATAGAGGCTTCGAAGGAAGATCTGGATCTTTTTGGCGTGGGCGAACTCGAGGAACGCCTTGAACTCCTCGAGTCCGAGGCCCGGCGCGTCCGCGCCCAACTCAACCGGAAGGCGGCGGGCAAGGCCGCCGCCGAAGCCCTCTTCGGAAGACCGAAGTAGCGGGCCAGGATCATTCGATGGCACGAGCGTTGCACATCCCTGGAGCCGACTAGGCATGGCCCGTCCGCCGCAGAGGATTCCTAGCATGAGCGATGTCGGCGCGCCGGCGGCCCAGTCGGTTCGAGCAGAAGTCATCGTGGACTTCGCCCGTTCAGCTCTCTTCGACCGGACTTTCGAAGAGGGAATGGAACTGGTGGATGAGGCCGCCTTCTACCTCGACGGGGCAGGCCGTCATGATGTCCGCGGCCTGGCCAGGCGCGAAGCGCTCGCCTTCGCGGCCCACAGCATGCGGCTCACGACACGTCTGATGCAGACCGCTTCCTGGCTCCTGACCCAAAGAGCGATCGGCAGCGGCGACATGGCGCCTGAGACGGCGTGCGGCGCGAGCTACCGGCTTCGCGGCGAGGAGGAGAGAACCGATCCGGGCGACGCCATGCCGGTTACATTGCGGCAGCTGCTTGAACGATCCGAGCGCCTTTTCGAAAGGGTTCGCCATCTGGACCGACGCGTGTATGTGGAGTGGGATGTCCTGACCCCGTTCGATCAGCCGGTTCTCGCCCAGTTGGAAAGGCTGAGGGACGCCTTCGAGATCTCTTGAAGTCCGTGCAGCTCGGAGGCGCCTTGGCGGGTTTTGATCTCACCACTCCCGGCGGTCGCCTGCGCACCACTCTCGACTATCTGTGGAACGACCACGCATATCTGAGGCTGGGTTTCACAAACGCCCACTGGATTTCACCGGAGCTGGCGAGGGCGAACCAGCCCTGGCCTTTCCAGCTCGCCCGATGGCATCGCGCCGGGGTCAAGACCGTGATCAATCTGCGCGGCGGCCTGGACGCCAGCTTCTACGCTCTTGAACGCGCGGCCTGCGAGAGACTGGGCCTTCTCCAGGTCGACTTCACCGTCACCTCCCGCGAGGCGCCGACCAGGACGCAAGTCGAGGGCGCGCGCGATCTGTTCGAAACGATCCGCTATCCGGCCATGATGCACTGCAAGTCGGGCGCGGACCGGGCCGGCGTGATGGCCGTGCTCTACCGACACTTCCGGCAAGGAGCGCCGATCCGCGACGCGATCGCCGAGCTCTCCCCGAGGTACCTCCATGTTCGGGCGGGCCTCACCGGCATCCTCGACTTCGTCTTCGAACGCTACCTCCGCGACGTCGAACCCACGGGCCTGAGCTTTCTCGAGTGGGTCCAGTGTGAGGCGTATGACCCGGCCGCCCTCAAGGCGGAGTTTCGCGCTCGCTTGTGGGGGACCCTCCTCACTGAGCGATTGCTGAGGCGTCAATAGGCCTCATCGCTCCTGCGGTGCGGCGGCGGGGTCGAGCAACCGGTGAGCGTGGATGATGAAATAGCGCATCTGCGCATTGTCCACCATCGCCTGAGACTTCGCCCGCCAAGCCTTGAACGCCTCGTCATAGCTTCCGTAAGCCCCGACCAAGTCGAGCTTGGCGAGGTCGCGGAATTCTGAACCGGCAAGATCCTTCAGTTCGCCGCCAATGACGAGGTGCAGGAGCTGTCGCTTGGCCATCGACGCGGCGTTTACTTTCCAGCCACGGTCAAGGCGTCCACGAGAATCGAGGGTGCGTTCACCGAGCCGCGAAATTCGAGATCCGAACCGGGTTCGAGGCGGGCGTACATGTCCACGAGGTTGCCGGCGACGGTGATCTCTGAAACCGGAAAGGCGATGGCGCCGGCTTCGAACCAGAACCCCTGACATCCCACCGACCAGTCGCCTGTGTTGGCGTTGAGGGAGGGCCCGAACATAGAAGTGACGAGCAGACCCGCGCCGGCCTCCGTCATCAATTTCGATGCGCTCCTCTCGCCCGGAGCCAGCGTCAGATTGGAAGGGCTGACGCTCGGCGGCGCGGCGAGCCCTCGGGACGCGTGGCCGTTGGTTTCCAGCCCCAGTTGCCTGGCCGAGCTCGAATTGAGAAGCCAGGAGGAAAGAACTCCTTTCTCGATGAGGTTCATTGGCCGTGCGGCCACGCCCTCGTCGTCAAAGGAGATCGAACCACGGCCGCGGGGGCGATGAGGATCATCGGAGATCGTGATTTCCGGCCCGAACACTAGCTTCCCGAGACGATCCTTGAGGAAGGAAACGCCGCGGGCGACCGCGGGCGCGGAAATGGCTCCTATGAACGGGCCGAGAAGTGAGGCGGAGAGGCGGTTCTCGAAGATCACCGGCGCGGTTCTCGACGAGAGCTTGCGCGGCCCCAGAGCCGCCGCGGCCCGGCGCCCGGCCTCGGCGCCGATTGCTTGAGGTGAGGGGAGGTCCTCCGCCCATCTCGTTGAGCGCCCCTCCGCGCCCTGCTCCATCGACGAACCTTCGCCGGCGATGGCCTGGGCCGCGAGAGAAAATCCGCTGGCCCGGCGCCCCTGCGAGAAACCGCCGCTGGTGTAGAGCCGCCAAGCCGACGTCGACCATCCGGCCGAGCCGCCGATGGATTTGGAAACTCTAGGGATTGCCAACGCCGCTTCCTCCGCCTCCCGGGCTCGGGCTTCAAGGTCGCCGGCGCTCGGCTCAATTGGATCGAAGAGCTCCAGATCTTCCATGGGGCCGGAAAATAGCCGCTCCCCGGGCGCCAGCCCTGCATAGGGATCCTCGGGCGCCATGCGCGCCATGGCCATCACACGCTCAACAAGACGGGCGCGACCGTCACTCGAGATATCCGAGCCGGATACCACCGATTGGCGCTTGCCGATAAAGACCCGAATGCCGAGATCGCGTGATTCCTCGCGCTCCAGCTCTTCGACCTGGCCCTCGCGCACTGTCACCGAGAGGGATTGCTGCTCGGCGTAGACGGCTTCGGCGGCTTCGGCGCCGCTCGCGAGAGCCGCCGCGACCGCTTCGCTCAACAGGTCTTCGGCCGCCTCATCGTTCATTCATCGGGTATGGCCGAGGGGACGCGTCCAAAGCAAGCTGGGCCGAAACGCTTCGCAAGGAAACCTTCCAAGCCCTCAGGCGATGATGTCGGGCGTAAGTCGATTGTCGAGCTTGGCGATCTGGTCGCGCAAAATGAGCTTCTTCTTCTTCAGTCGCGCGATCTGAAGCTGGTCCGGATGGGGATTGGACTCCAAGGCCCGTACCGCGGCATCAAGATCGTCGTGTTCCTGTTTCAGATGCGCAAGGCCCGCCCGAATCGCCTCGATCGATTCGCCCCTGCGCTCGTCTTCCTTCATCGCCTGATCATCTCCGATGAGACGTGCACTCCCGCAGACACCGCGAAGGTATCAGGTCTCGGGGCCGCGGCAAGCGCCTTGGCCTCACCCGCTGTCGGCTTCGGGGCGAGGAACTGTCGTCAATCAGAGGCTGCGTCGGAGAGATCAGCTCCTCAACTCGTCGCCGCCGGCACGCGGCTCTCGCCCCATCGGCGGACGCGCGGCCAATCGATCCCCAGCAGATCGAGGGCTCTTCCCACGATCTGGTCCACGATGTCCTCCAGACTGACCGGCGAGGCGTAAAACGCCGGCGACGGCGGGGCGATCACCGCGCCCATCTCGGCGAGTTGGACGAGGGTGCGCAGGTGGCCCAGGTGGAGAGGCGATTCGCGGATCATGAGAACCAGCGGTCGACGCTCCTTGAGGACCACGTCCGCAGCTCTGGTGAGCAAACTCGAGGTCGCGCCGGTGGCGATCTCGCTCATGGTGCGGATCGAGCAGGGAGCGATGATCATTCCCCGACTTCGAAAGGATCCGGAGGCGATGGGGGCGGCCAGATCCGAAGCGCGATGGACCACGTCGGCCCGGCCGCACAAATCCGCCAGGGAGAGAGAAGTCTCGGCCGCCAAGGTAAGGGCGGCCGCCCGGCTGACTACGAGATGAGTTGCAACGCCCATCTCCCGGCACGCATCCAGGACGCGCGCGCCATAAACTGCGCCCGAAGCGCCTGAAACGCCGACGATCAACGGATTTTGAGGCGTCGTTTTCATGACGCGATCTCCTGCCCTGCCGGCGCAATCATATGTGAACTGACGGAACGCGCAGAGAGGTGTTCACTCCGCGTGGAGAGGTGGAAATCCTATGGCCATCGAAGCGAGACTTCGCGAACTCGGCGTCCGGCATCGATCGCTGGACGCCGCCATCGAGCAGGAGTCGAGGCGTCCGGCGGCGGACGACCTGCGCCTAGTCGAGCTCAAACGCCGGAAATTGAAGCTCAAGGAGGAGATCGAACGCCTGAAGGTCGCGATGCATTGATGGGGATCGCGGCCGCTTGTCAGAGGCGGCCTACTCCTCGGTCTCACCTCCGGCCGGCCGCAAGCTTTCACCTTCAGGTTCGGCGGCCCCACGCCGTGCGTCTTCCCGGCGCTTGCGTTCCGCGGCTTTGCGCACCAGGTCGTCTAATTCCAGCTGAGTGACTAGGCCGAGGCTCACCGGATCGACTGGTTTGACATTCGCCGAATTCCAGTGCGTCCGGTTGCGCACTTGGTCGATCGTCGATTTTGTCGTGCCCAACGTCTTTGCGATCTGGGCGTCGGTGACTTCGGGGTGGTTTCGAACAAACCAAGCGATGGCGTCCGGGCGATCCTGGCGACGCGAAACGGGCGTGTAGCGGGGCGCCTTTCGCGCCGGCTTGAGCAGTTCCGCGTGGCGGCTCTTCTGGGCCTTCATCCGGTAATGCGGGTCAGCCTGAGCAGCGTCGAGCTCCTCGCGGCTGAGCTGGCCATTTGAGATCGGGTCGGCTCCGCGGATATCGCGCGCGACCTCGCCGTCAGCGATTCCCTTCACCTCCAGAGGATGCAATCCGCAGAAATCGGCAATCTGTTCGAACGTCAGGGAGGTGCTCTCGACGAGCCACACTGCGGTCGCTTTTGGCATCAGGACGTCATTCATCGGCTCCTCGCAAAACAACGGCGCCCGGCCTTGCGGCCGGGCGGGTTCGACCCCGTGTACATAAGGGCTTTCGCGAAGGAAGGAAATGGCCGACCAGGCTCCTAGGCCCGCAACGTGCCCTCGAGGATCGTCACTGCCCTGCCGCGTAGATGCACACGATCGCCCGCAACTTCGCACTCGATGTCGCCGCCTCGACCGGGATAGGCCTGATGAAACCTGAGCTGCTTGCGGCCGAGCGTGAGCGCAAACAAAGGAGCCAGGATGCAATGGAGTGAGCCGGTGGTCGGATCCTCATCGACGCCCGAGCCGGGCGCGAAAAAACGGGAAACCACGTCATAGGGCGCGGCGGAGTCGGCGAGGGCGGCCACTCCGATATTGCCAGCGCCGCGTCGCCCGACGGCGACGCCCGAAAGGGCGGCGATATTGGGATCGAGCCGCCGCACTTCGTTTTCGGAAGAAAGCACGGCGACCATGTAGTCCGAGAGCCAGACCTCGCGGGGCTGCGCGCCCAGAGCTTCGGCCAGGCCGCTAGGCGCCGGAATGGGGCTGGAAGTCAGGGCTGGAAAATCCATTTCGTACCCCTCGCCTCGGCGGACAACCCCTAGCGCTGCCGAAAGGGTATCGAAGACCAGCTTGCCGTCCCCGATGCCAAGTTCGGCCATGACGACGTGGGCGCTCGCCAGAGTCGCGTGGCCGCACAGCGGGACCTCGAGCTTCGGCGTGAACCACCGCAGAGAGAAACGCGACGGCTCATCAGTCGACAGGAGGAAGGCGGTCTCGGCCTGGTTGTTCTCCGCCGCCAAAGCTTGCATCCAGCTATCGTGGGGCCACGCGGTCAGAGGTTCGACCACGCACGCCGGATTTCCTCGGAAAGGCGCGCTGGCGAAGGCGTCGACCATCCACTGCCGCATCGGCATCCTCCCGTCACGTCACGACCCGGACCTCTGGCCACCTCGCACGAACCGCTTCCGACACGCGCCGAAAAGCTGACGAAAGCGGTCGGCGGGGGTTGGGCCTCAAAATCATCGCGAAGGCGTCCTCGAGGCCGAACGGCGCGAACAGTTGGATGCGGCCATCCTTCTCGAGACGCGCGCCCAGCGCGAAGGCGGGAGCGACGAAATGCTCCAGCGCCTGCGCCGAGAAGCTCAAGGGCGGATAAGGTTCGCCGAATTTCTGCTCGAACCAGAGGTGCACGCGAGCCTGGTTGCGGATCTCGATTCGTTCGCGAAGATCGGACGGGAGGACTGCGTGCGCGCGCCTGATCGCCGCATCCTCGGCTTCCCAGGAGAGATCGCCCGCATCGAAATAGAAGAGATCGTAGTCCTTCAAACCGAAGTCGGGCGGCTTGCAGATCAAGGCGTTCCACAGTCCCTGGTAGATTGCTCCCGAGGCGATCATCCAATCGGGCAGATTGAGACGGCGCGAAAGCCGAAGGGCTCTCATGAGGTTCGGGCTAGCGTGGATTACCTCCCTCAAGCGGGTCTCCAAGACAGGTTCGGGCGCAGTCACCCGCGGAGCGCCCAGGCGTGATCGAGCGGCCCGTCCCCGGTCCCTAGATTCGGCGCCGCCTCAATGGCTCGGGCGACAAACTCGATCGCTCGCTCCACAGATTCCACCAGCGCGAGCCCTTGGGCCAATCCGGCGGCGCAGGCGGAAGCAAGGGTGCATCCGGTGCCGCGCGTGTTGCGTGTCTCGATTCGCCGCCGCGGGAACGTGTGCTCGCCCGATCCGCTCATGAGAATGTTCTCGACGACGCTTCCGGGGAGATGACCTCCCTTCATGAGGGCCGCCCGAGCCCCCTTTTTCAGCAGAATCTCGCCGGCGCGCCGGAGGTCGTCGGCGGTATCGACTTCGACGCCGGTCAAGGCCGCGGCCTCGCGGGAGTTCGGCGTGAACAGATCAGCACGAGGAAGCAACCATCGTTCGAGAGCTGTAACGGCCCGCGCTCCGAAAAGCGGAGCTCCCGAGCTTGAGACGAAGACCGGATCGACGATGAGCGGGGCGCCCGGGGCGAGCTGCGCGATCCGCTCAGCCGCGGCGACCGCGGAAGCGGTCGGCAACATGCCGGTCTTGATCGCGTCGACCCCGATGTCTTCGATCGCGCAACGTCCCTGGGCCTCGATCAGAGGTCCGACGACGGGCCTGATCACGGCCACCGATCGAGTGTCTTGGGCTGTGATTGCGGTAATGGCGGTCATGGCGTAGCCGCCAAGTGCGGTGACAGTTTTGATATCGGCCTGGACTCCCGCTCCCCCGATGTTGTCCGACCCTCCGATCGCGAGGACCCTCCCAAGTGACCGCTGCTCAGCCATTGGCCCTCGCGTCCTCGATCGCCAGCGTCACGTCGATCGCCTGAACCGTCGCCGCAACGTCATGAACGCGGAGCGCCGCCGCTCCTGCCTTTGCGCCGGCGATGGCCGCGGCGAGAGAACCGGCGAGACGATCCCCGCCGCGTGGGGCGGCGGTCGCCACGGCTCGGATGAAGCCTTTGCGGCTGGCCCCGAGCATGACGGGAAAGCCGAGGTCGATGATCCGAGAGAGCCCCGCAAGGAGCGCGAGATTGTGCGCGGCCGTCTTTCCAAAGCCAATTCCTGGGTCGAGCCAAATTCGATCCTGAGGGACGCCGGCGCCCATCGCCGCCTGGGCCCGCGCGGCGAGAAACGCGACCACCTCGCCAAGGACGTCCTGATACTGAGGATCGACCTGCATGGTGGCCGGTTGACCCTTCATGTGCGTGAGGACGACCGAAACACCCAGCCGAGCGGCGGTCGACAAGCTCTCCGGAGAGGCGCGCAAGGCGCTGACGTCATTCCACACTGAAGCCCCGGCCGCGAAGGCGGCCTTCGCCACGACCGGTTTCATGGTGTCGATTGAAAGCGGCCGATCGATCGCCGCCGAAATGGCTTCGACGGCCGGAATCACCCGGTCGAGTTCCTCCGTTTCGGAGACCGGCGCAGCGCCGGGCCGTGTCGATTCACCGCCGATATCGAGACCGTCAGCGCCTTCGGAGATCAATCTTCTCGCATGGCCAAGAGCATCGTGCGGCGTCAGAGAGGAGCTGCCATCATAAAAACTGTCCGGAGTGACGTTGACGATTCCGAAGACGAGTGGACGTCCGGGTCTGGCCAGGAGTGGGAGAAGCGAGCGTCCGTCTTTCACGCCGCCAAGCCGGGTTTGGGCCTCGGCGAGAGCGGAACCGATACGCGCGGTCGGTCGGACTTGGACTGTTCAGGTTCGTCCCGGCTGGGCGGCACCCCAGCGAGCACATTGACGATCTCCTCACCCGACAGGGTCTCGAATTCGAGGAGGGCCTTGGCTAGAATGTGGAGGTCGTCAATCCGCTCGGTCAGGATACGTTTGGCTTCCTCGTGACCCGCCTGCACCAAGCGGCGAACCTCGAGATCGATCTTCTGCGCTGTGTCTTCGGAGACGTTCTGGGTGCGTGCGACGGAGTGACCGAGGAAGACTTCCTCCTGGTTATCGCCATAAGAGACCGTTCCTAGCTCATCCGAGAAGCCCCAGCGGGTCACCATGTTTCGCGCCAGGCCGGTCGCCGCCTGGATGTCATTGGAGGCGCCGGACGTGACCTTCTCCTTGCCGAAGATCAGCTCCTCGGCCACCCGCCCGCCCATCGTAATGGCGAGACGCGAGGTCATCTGTTCGAAGCTCATCGAGTGACGGTCGCCTTCCGGGAGCTGCATGACCATGCCCAGGGCCAGGCCGCGCGGGATGATGGTGGCCTTGTGCACCGGATCGGCGGAAGGCACCGACAGCGCGACCAGGGCATGACCGCCTTCGTGATAGGCGGTGTTCCGTTTCTCCTCTTCGCTCATCACCATGGACTTTCGCTCTGCGCCCATCATCACCTTGTCCTTGGCCTCCTCGAAATCGCGGTGGAGGACCATGCGGCGATTTCGGCGGGCCGCCATCAGCGCAGCCTCGTTGACGAGATTGGCCAAGTCGGCGCCCGAGAAGCCCGGCGTGCCTCTGGCGATCACCTTGACGTTGACGTCTGAGCCCAAAGGCACGTTGCGCATATGCACGCGGAGGATCTTCTCGCGACCCTGGACATCGGGATTGGGGACGACGACCTGTCGATCAAAACGTCCCGGCCGAAGGAGCGCCGGATCGAGGACGTCGGGCCGGTTAGTGGCCGCCACCAGGATGATCCCCTCATTGGCCTCGAACCCGTCCATTTCAACGAGCAACTGGTTGAGGGTCTGCTCGCGCTCGTCGTTGCCGCCACCGAGACCGGCTCCCCTGTGACGGCCCACGGCATCGATCTCGTCGATGAAGATGATGCACGGTGCATTTTTCTTGGCTTGTTCAAACATGTCCCGGACCCGGCTTGCGCCGACGCCCACGAACATCTCCACGAAATCCGAACCTGAGATGCTGAAGAAGGGAACTCCGGCCTCTCCGGCGATGGCTCGCGCGAGAAGGGTCTTGCCGGTTCCTGGCGGCCCGACCAGGAGGGCGCCCTTTGGAATTTTGCCGCCGAGCCTTTGGAACTTGGCGGGGTCCTTCAGGAAATCGACGATCTCGGTCAGTTCCTCCTTGGCTTCGTCAACGCCGGCCACGTCATCGAAAGTCACGCGATTCTTGTTCTCGGTGAGAAGGCGGGCCTTGGACTTGCCGAATCCCATCGCGCCTCGGGCGCCGCCCTGCATCTGCCGCATGAAGAAGATCCACACTCCGACAAGCAAGAGAATAGGGAGCATGTTCAACAGAAAGGCCGGCAGGAGTCCGGCGCCGGGCTGGGCGAAATCGATGTCGGCCCCGTGCGCTTCGAGTTGCTTTTGAAGGTCGGCGCTGTCGGAGGGACCTATAGAATTCCACTCGTGGCCTTGTTTGTCCCTGGCGTCGATCACTTGCCCCTGGATCTTGGCCGACTTGATGTCTCCAGCATCGACCTGAGCGAGTAGCTGGGAGTAGCTGATCTTGTGGCTGCCCTGCTGGCGCGCACCGTTCGTCATCACGCTGTAGATGGCGATGAGGGCGAGGACGATAGCGCCCCAGATCGCCAGGTTACGCAGGTTCATGCTTTCATCCCGTCGGAGGGCCAGCGTCTCAATTTAGGATGCCCTTGGTCCCCGCGCCACGTCTGTGACGGCCTCTTCCGCGCCTCGAAGCGCCCGCTCATCGCACGTCCCCCC
>JBOHLG010000035.1:0-35283 GCA_050729515.1 Caulobacteraceae bacterium | reverse complement strand
CGTAGTGGTGGCGTTGGCGTGCAGCTTCACGTGCATGGGGCAAGGCGCTCCCGAAAAAAGGCCATGCCTCTGGCTACCCCGATTCCTTCCAGCCAACCTCCCGGGACCGAACACGAAAGCCGGGGCCTAGGCAAGACCATCCGCTCCTTCGTCGCTCCCCATGAATGCGAAGACGCTCGCTACTATCGCTAGCGCTCCGATCCTTCTCCGCTGCGGATCGCCGAGAAGCGCAGGTCGTCGCTCTCCCAGGCCCCGTCGCTCGCCACCTTGGCGATGGTCACGTCATCGAGCAGGAAGGTGAGCTGCTCGCCAGAGGGGCGCACCACCTCGATCTCGCCGTGGGCGAACTTCGTCCCCTTGGCCGCCGCCTCGGAAAGAAGGGGGCTCGAGGCGTCGATCGGGCGGGTGAGCAGAGCTTCGTTGGGAGAAGGGGCGGTCGCGGCGGCGGAGTACGCGGCGGCGCCTGCCGCGGCGGCGACCGACTTGAGGGTGAAGCCCTTGACCGCGATCCAGCCCGGTTGGCCCTTGAACGCCGAGACCCCGGGAAGGC
This sequence comes from Caulobacteraceae bacterium, assembly GCA_050729515.1. GTDB lineage: Bacteria > Pseudomonadota > Alphaproteobacteria > Caulobacterales > Caulobacteraceae > Acaudatibacter. The sequence continues at coordinate 34,733 of JBOHLG010000035.1, read as the reverse complement.
CGTCGAGCCTGAGGAAATATTCCGCGCCGCCGGCTCTGGCCGGCGCGCGGGCCATGGCCGCCGGGGCCACCAGGACGGCGGCGATCAGCAGCGCTCCTTTGAAGTTCATGGCGCCCTCCCCAGCCGCCCAAACGGGGCATCATAACACGGAACGGGCTGGCGCGCGCCTTGGTCAGGCGAACACGATCGTTCTTTGACCGCTCAGCATGATGCGGCGCTCGGCATGCCACTTCACGGCCCGGGCGAGCACCCGCGCCTCGATTCCGCGGCCGATGTCAATAAAGTCCTTCACCGAGTGGCCGTGGTCGACCCTCTCCACCGCCTGCTCGATGATCGGGCCCTCGTCGAGCTTGTCGGTGACGTAGTGGGCCGTAGCTCCGATGATCTTCACGCCCCGCGAATGGGCCTGATGATAGGGCCGCGCTCCCTTGAAGGCGGGAAGGAAGGAATGGTGAATGTTGATACAGCGACCGGCGAAACGCGCGCAGAGGGAGGGCGAGAGGATCTGCATGTAGCGGGCCAGGACGAGGAGATCTGCGCCGCCGTCCTCGGCCAACTCGAGAAGCCGAGCCTCCTGGTCGGCACGGGTCGCCGGAGCGGCAGGCAGGCAGTGATAGGCGAGACCCTGCCACTCGGTGAAGGATCGCATGTCCTCGTGATTGGAGAAGACGCCGGCGATCTCGATGGGGAGGGCGCCGGCTCGCCAAGCGTTGATGAGCTCGAAAAGGCAGTGGCCGTGGCGGGAAACCCCGATGAGCACCCTCGGCGCGCGGCCCGCGTCGTCGATGTCCCAGACCATGGCGAAGCGTTCGCAGATCGGGGCGAAGGCCTCCCTTAGGGCATCGAGGTCGAGCAGTTCCCCGCTTACGCTTCGAAAGAGCGCGCGCATGAAGAACCGGGATTTCCGCCCGTCGTTGAATTGTTGCGCTTCGCTGATCGTTATGTCGCGGTCAGCCAGCAAGGCGGCGACGGCCGCCACCACGCCAACCGTGTCGGGACACTCGAGCCTTAGGATTCCGCTGCGCGCCACCGGGACCCTTTCGCTCACCCTCGCCCGTCGGCGAGCTCACGAAGGGCGGCGTTGGCGATGGTGAGCTTGGCGAAGCTCCAGCCTCCGGCCGCTCTCTCGATCTCCTCCAGACTCTTGCGCCCAGCCTTGACCGCTCCGGCCCGCGAGATGCTCCAGGCATGGACCGCGGCGGCGGCCGAGCGCGCCGGATCTCCCCCTTTCGGAGGCTCGGCGAAGTCCATGACCGCGCCGGCGAGGGCGGCCTGCTCGGCCAACATGTCCTCCACCAGGCGGCGCACCGCCAGGCGCTCGAAAGGATCGCCCGCCTTGCGCGAGCCGGCCGCCCAGCGCAGGCGGTCGAAGCCGAGCGTCCCGCCGACGCGGTGATAGAGGAACGCGGCCTCGGCGAACGGCCAGCCCTTGGCCTTGGCGAGATCGGAGAGGATCGAAGCCAGGGTGAGCGGGCGGAAAAGGGCGATCGCATGGGCGATGTCCTTGGGCGCGCCGGCCTTGATCCACACGGCCGCCCGGCGCACCGCCGCCTTCTGCTCGAACGGCGAGAGGACTTGAGGGATGAGCTTCTTCAGTTGATCGACCGCTGGTCGATAGGCCGCGACGAGGGCGGCGACATCACTCCCTTCGCGAGTGGCCCGCCGGGCGAGCCAGTAGGTTTTGCCGCGCAGCACATAGGCGAGCTCGCGGAAGAGGGCCATCTGGCCTTCCGCGCTCGCCCTGCCCTCGAGCCGCTCGACGCGACGCCAGGCGTCGGAGAAGCGCAGGCTCTGGCGGGCGGCCTCGAAGGCGATGGCGAAGGCGGCGACATCGCATCCGGCCGACGCCATGAGCCGCGAGGCGAAGGTGGGGCCGCAGAGATTGACCGCGTCGTTGGCCAGTGAAGTGGCGATGATCTCCCGGCGCAGGCGGTGGCGGGCGATCTCAGAGGAGAAGCGGGCCAGCTCGGGTGGGAAATAGGCCTCGAGAATCTCGTCGAACGCCGGATCGTCGGGCGCGGCGGAGGCGACGAGGTCTTCGTAGAGGTCGATCTTGCCGTAGGCGAGAAGGACGGCCAGCTCGGGGCGCGTCAAGCCCTCCTCGGCGGCGGCGACGCGGGCGAGCTCGACGGCGTCGGGCAGGCCCTCGAGCGCGCGATCGAGCCGGTTCCGCGCCTCAAGATGAACCATGAAGGCGGCTTCCGCCTCCAGGTCCTCAGCCGCACCTTCCTCGAGCAGGGAGAGCGCCAAGGTCTGGGCGGTGTTGTGGGAAAGGACCAGCGCGGCGACCTCGCCGGTCATGGCGTGAAGCAGGGGATCGCGCTTGGCTCGCTTCAGGCTGCCGGCCTGGATCGCTGCGCCGGTGAGAATCTTGATGTTGACCTCGTGGTCGGAGGTGTCGACGCCCGCCGAATTGTCGATGGCGTCGGTGTCGATCCGCCCGCCGGCGCGGGCATATTCGATGCGCCCGGCCTGGGTGAAGCCGAGGTTCGCCCCCTCCCCCACAACCTTGCAGCGCAGATCAGCGCCGTCCACCCTGACCGGATCGTTGGCCTTGTCGCCGACCTCCAGCTGGCTCTCGCTCCTGGCCTTCACATAGGTGCCGATGCCGCCGAGGTAGAGCAACTCGCAGCGGGCCTTTAAGGTGGCGCAGATGATCTCGGCCGGCGTCGCCGCCTCGACCTTGAGATCGAGCAGCGCGCGCGCCTCCTCGGAAATTGGGATGGATTTCAGGGTCCTTGGCCATACCCCGCCGCCTAGAGAGATGGCGGCGCGGTCGTAGTCGTCCCACGACGACGAGGTGAGCTCGAAGAGACGCTTGCGCTCGGCGAAGGACGCCGCCGGATCGGGGGCCGGATCCAGGAAGATGTGGCGGTGATCGAAGGCGGCCAGGAGCTTGATGTGTTCCGAAAGCAGCATCCCGTTTCCGAAGACATCTCCCGACATGTCGCCCACCCCGACCACCGTGAAGTCCTCGCGCTGGATGTCCTTGCCGAGCTCGCGGAAGTGGCGCTTCACCGCCTCCCAGGCGCCGAGCGCCGTGATCGCCATCGCCTTGTGGTCGAAGCCGGCCGAGCCGCCGGAGGCGAAGGCGTCGCCAAGCCAGTAGCCGAATTCGGCGGCGACCTCATTGGCGATGTCGGAGAAGCTCGCCGTTCCCTTGTCGGCGGCGACGACGAGATAGGGGTCCTGCCCGTCGTGGACGACGAGGCCAGGGGGATGCGCGACCCGGCCTTGGCCATCGAGATTGTCGGTGAGATCGAGCAGGCCGCGGAGGAAGACCTGGTAGGCGCCGACCGCCTCCGCGCGGATGGACTTGGCGTCGGCGCCGCGGGGGAGCAGCTTAGGGAAGAAGCCGCCCTTGGCGCCCACCGGGACGATCACCGCATTCTTGACCTGCTGGGCCTTCACCAGGCCCAGGATCTCGGTGCGAAAATCGTCCCGCCGGTCGCTCCACCTGAGGCCGCCACGGGCGACCGGCCCCATGCGCAGGTGCACCCCCTCGACGCGGGGCGAGGCGACGAAGATCTCGGCGAAGGGCCGGGGAGCAGGAAGCTCGGCGACCTCGCCGCTGGCGATCTTGAAGCTGATGTGGGCCCTGGCGGGCTCCGTCTCGCTCCCTTGATAGAAGTTGGTGCGCGTCATGGCCGTGACCGCCCCGGCCATGCGCCGCAGCGCCCGGTCGGCGTCCAGGCTCGCGACGTTCTGCAGCGCCGTCTCGATCTGCCCCTCGATATCGCTGGCAGCGGCGCGCCGATCCGCGAGATCGAGGCCCGAGGCGGGGTCGAACTTAGTCCGGAAGAGCCCCAGGATGGGGCGGACGACCTCTGGATTCTCCGCCGCGGCGGAGGCCTGCACCGCCGCCGAGGGATCGAGCCCGCTCTGGCCGCGCCATCGGGCGAGGGCGCGCACCAAGGCCGCCTCCCGCCAGCCAAGGGAGAGCTCCAGCACCAGGCGATTGAACCCGTCGCTCTCGGCCTGCCCGCGCCACACGGCCAGGAACGCCTCTTCGAAGGGGTCCTTGATCTCGGAGAAAACGAGCCGTTCGCCGCGCTCGTCCTCGAGGAGGAATTCGTGGATCCAGATCCGGTCCCGCTCGCCGGAGGGGAGGAGCGGGCCGAGCTCGAATCCCTCTTCAACCAGCGCCGAGAGTCCCATGCTGTCGAGGATCGGCAGGACCTTGGCGAGCGGCACGGGCGCCTCGCCACGGCGATAGAGCTTCAGGCGGAAGCGCAGCGTCGAATCGCCGGCCTGGCGGAAAGCGCGCACCGCCACTTCGCCGCCCGAAAGGCCATCCATCACCGCGATGTCGGCAAGCGCCTCGGCCGCGTCCCAGCGCTCTCGGTAGGCGACCGGGAAGGCCTCCCGCCATTTGGCGAAGAGGGCCGCGCCTCCGCTTTGGGGACTGGCGGCATCCTCGAGCTCGTCGCTCCATGTCCGCGCCGCCGCCGCGATCTCGGCCTCGAGCGAGGCGAGATCGGGAGCGGGATGGCGCCTTGGCGAGAGCCCGATGATGTAGTGGACCCTGGCGAGCGGGGCGTCGGTGTAGCTCGGATAATAGGCCGCGAGGCTTCCCCTGAACGCCTTGGCCAGCATGTCGCCGGCCCTCGCCCTCAGGCGGGAATCGTACCGCTCGCGGGGCACGAAGAGGAGTACGGAGACGAAGCGGCCGAAGGGATCGCGGCGCAGGAAGAGCTTGATCCGGGGCCGGTCGTAAAGGTGGAGGATGTCGACCGCGGTGGTGAAGAGCTCCTCGGCGCGCATTTGGAAGAGCTCGTCGCGCGGAAAGGTCTCCAAAATGTTGGTCAGGCGAACGGCGTTGTGCCCGCCCTTGGAAAACCCGGTCCGCTCCATCACCTGGGCGATCTTGCGGCGCAGGAGCGGGGTGTCGCGGGCCGGCTCGTCGTAGGCCGCGGCGGTGAAGAGGCCGACGAACCGCACTTCGCCGTAGGGCTTCTTGTCCGGGCCGTAACGGCGCACCCCGACGTAATCCATCATCACCCGGCGGTGGACGCGCGAGCGCAGGTTCGACTTGGCGATCACCACCGGCTCGGCGAGCTCGAGGTGGGCCCGAAGCGCCGCCGAGAGGACCGCCGGCTCGTTCGCCCGCCGCAGCACCCTCCGGGATGGGTCGCGCAGCACGCCCAGGCTGCCTTCGGGCTGGACCAAGGGCTCCTCGGCGGCGTAGCCGCCCTCGGAGGTGCGCGGATAGTCATAGGAACGCGCGCCCAGGAAGACGAAGTGGCCCTTGTCCATCCAGGCGAGGAACGCGAGGTCCTCGGCCAGATGCGCCTGGTCGCCCGGCGCGGCGGCGGCGAGTTCGGCGATGGTCCGGGCCATCAGGGCGCGCATGGCCGGGAAGTCGGCGACCGCGACCCTCACGTCGGCCAGGGCCTCGCGGATCCGCTCGAGAAGGAGGCGTCCGCGCTCTCGCGCGCGCGGAGCGAGCCACACCTGGATGAGCGAACGCCGCTCCCGGGTTCGGCCGTGTCGCCGTTCGATCACCGGGTGGAACATGGCCTTGACCTCCGCTCCGGCGTCGGCGGCCTCGCCCATGACAGTGTCGACCAGGAACGGGGCGTCGGGCTGGACGATCTCGAGGAGGTCGCTTCCCAGGTCGCGGCCGCCCTCGCCCTTGGCGCGCCGGATGCGCAGCGCCGGCTTCTCGCCCCAGCGCTCCTCGGCGAAGCGCCAGAATTCGGCGAGGACCGCGACGAGGTCCTCCTCTTCGACCCCTGGCAGCTCCTCGCTCCGGAAATCCTCGACGACCTCCTCGGCGAAGTCGGGGTCGGTGGGGAAAGGGAGAGCGGCGCGCAAGGCCTCGGCAGTCAGCGCCTGAGGCGGGGAGGCGACGGCGGCTTTGGACATGAGCGTCATTAGACCTTCGCCGCCCCGGTTGCGAAGTCGCCGCCTCGCGCCCTGGGCTCGCCGTCCGAGGAGAGGAGGACCGCGATCCACCGCGAGCCCTCGAACTGGGCGAGGATGACCATCGCCAGGACGGTGAGGGGCGTGGAGAGGAACATGCCGATGAGACCCAGGAGCGCTCCCCAAAAGGCCAGTGAGAGCAGCACCACCATGGGGTCGATGTTGAGGCCCCGGCCTTGCATCCTGGGCAGCATGATGTTGCCGACCAGGAACGTGATCGCAAACAGCGCGGCCAATATCACCGCAGCCTGGGCGAGACCCTCGAACTGGACGACGGCGAAGAGACTGGGCGCGGCGATGGCGACCACCGGTCCGATGATCGGGATGTAATTGAGCGCGAAGATCAGGAACGCCCAGAAGAGGGCCTCATCGAGGCCGAGCGCGGCCATCACCACCCACGAGGCGACCGCGATCAGCAGGCCCAGCACCGTCTGGATCCACAAGTAGCGCCACATGGCGTCGCGGATACGCAGAAAGATCTGGACCGCCTCGCCGCGGCCTTCGCGGGCGGGGAAGAGGCGCACCACCTTGCGCTCGAAGGCGTGGCGCGAGACGAGCAGGAACCCGAGGTACACCAGCACCAGGGCCGCGTTGGTGAGGAAGCCCTGCGCCGACTGAGCGGCGTAGCCGATCGCCGCTCCCGCGTCGAAACGCGCGACGATCTGGTCGATCGACTGGGGTTTCAGGTGCAGGGCGAGCGCGGCGCGCGCGATCACCACGTTCAGTCTCGGCTCGTAGGTCGAGATCTGGGCGAGGAAGCCGGCGGCGTTCTCCGCCGTGATCAACACGAAGAGAGCGAAAAGGCCGACGAAGATCGTCATCGCCGCTCCCAGCGAGGCGCCGCGTGGCATCGCCGGCAGCCGGCTTCGTAGTGAGCGCGCGAGCCCGTCGACCATGACGGCCAGGAACATCGCCAGAAGAAGTGGACTGACGATGACGCTCAGCCATTTGAGGGCGGCGCCGGTCACGATCACGGCGACGATGACGGCCGCTTGGCCGGAGAGGCGGGCGTTCAAGGGGCCGTCCACGACGCTTGCCTGGGCCGCGGTGGCGCGACTGGCGAGATCCGCTGCTGCCGGCCATAATTGGGAGCCTCATGCTCGAACTCCTGCGCACCACTGATCCCGTCAAGCTCTCCGCCGCCCTTGCGCTCCTCGCGGATGGGGGTGTGGAGGCAGAGGTCTTCGACAGCGGGGCGGGGAATCTGTGGCAAGGCGTGATCCCTCAAAGGCTGATGGTCAGGATCGCCGACCGTTTCCGGGCCGAGCGCCTCCTTTCCGCGGCCGGCTTCCGCAAGGCCGCCGACGGCGATTGGGATCTTCACGCGTCGTAAAATCCCGGGTCGTGCAACCCGATCAGGGTCCGCTCTCTGGGCGTAGCGGCCCGCACCGCCGCCTCGGGCGCAACGTGACTGACCTCGCTTGTCATGAAGACACGCTGGGCGATGTCACGGCGAGCGTAATGGGCCTGAAGGAAAAAGCGCCGACGACCGGGCTGGGCCGGCGTGCCGCAGTGCCACACATCGGAGACGAAGAGGATCGCATCGCCCGCCCTTGCGGGGAGCAGGACAGGCCCAGCGCCTAGATAGGTCGGCGCTTCGCCTTCGGCGAGATCATAGGGCGGTTGGCGACCTGAACGGTGCGAGCCCGGCGCCACCGCCGTCGGTCCTGCCTCGAGGGGGCAGTCCTCCAGGTAAAGATGCACCCCGATGGCGAAGATCGGGTAGGGAATCTCCTTGGGCCAGGAGACGCCCTCGGGCCTTGGCACATGAGGGCCCGCGTCCATGTGCCATCGCCCGCCCTGGTGGCCAGCCACGTTTCGCCAGGCTGTGTTGGCGATCACATGGCAGTCCTCGCCGAGCAGCGGTTCAATTGCTTCCAGAAGCACCGGTGAGGCGATCGCGGCTTGAGAAAGCAGCGAGCGATTGAACATGCCATGCCGGAACTCGTTACGCTCATCGAACGATCGATCCGGCCCCGAGCTTTCAAAGACGGCCTCGATCTCCGCGGCCAACGCAGCGGTCGCCGCTTCTCCGAGCACCCCTTCGAGGTGGGCGTAACCAAGCTCCTCGAGCTGAACGCTCGCCGGCGACGCCTCAGCGTCCCGCAACCGCAGGTTGCCGTGTCGCCGTTTGATCATGGGATCTCCATCAAAAGGCCTGGCCGAGATAGCCGCGGTAGTAGTCGGCCGAAATACGACGAAGATTCAAGGGGAGCGCCCTCCAGGAGGGGGGAGTCGCCGCCCGCCCGTGGCACGCGACAGACATGACTTCGAACATGAGAGAGCCCTCCGGCACCTTGTAGAAGCTCTGCGGCGCATCCTTCAGTTGCAGCGTCTCGACGTGTTTCGAGACCCCGCCGGTCTTCTCCAGACGGGCCATCCCCGCTGCGCAGTCGAACACGAAATAGTCGGCCCAGACATCATGGCCGCCCACCGGCCGCGCATAAAGAAAGAAGATCGGAAGGCCGACCTCTTCTTTCCCCTCCTTCTGCGAATTGGAATCGACCACCACCTCCATCTTGGCGCTGATGCGGGCGGCGAAGAAAGGTGAGGTCGCGCCAGCGGCGCGCGCCGAAACACCGGCGAAGATGACGACGGCCAGCAGGACGCTGTCGCCAATCGCGCCCCGGCGTCGGAAATGGGTAATGTTCGCCTCCCGCGCCTGTCAGGCACACGCGCGGCCAGTCTGCCGAAGCTATGTTCCATGGCAAGCGGGCCCGAGCGAGTGGGCTGCGCGACATTGGAGCGGGCGAAGGGATTCGAACCCTCGACCCCAACCTTGGCAAGGTTGTGCTCTACCCCTGAGCTACGCCCGCGCTCCGCATGGCGAATGAGCGGCGAGATATCGCGGCGCGGGCCGATTTGGCAAGGGAAGCGAAGCGCGGCGACTCGCCCAATGGGAGAAACGGCTTGCCTGCGAGGATTAACGCAGGTTAATGCCTCGGGATCCGATCTTGCGGAGGGCCGCCGCGCCTGTCCGCCATCGAGACGCATTTCGCGAAAGGGGCATTTTCAATGGGTCGCACCGGATTTCTCCTCGCCGCCTCGGCGGCCGCCGTCCTCATCGCGGCCGGCTCCGCCCAGGCGTCCACCGTCGATATCACATCCAGCAACATGCAGGGGTGGAGCAGTCCCCCGTCTGAAAACAGCGGCGGAGGCGCGGTCGCGATCGTCGGGACTCCTTCGTATGGCGGCAACGGATCTCTGCAGATGACCGGTGATCGCGGCCGCTTCGTTCTTGGCGGGTTGATCGGCCTTTACGGCGACCCTTCGACCTACGCCAACAATCTCGGACCACTGAGCGACTTCACTGATCTCAGCTTCAGCTATGAGATCGACCCCGCTTCGACGAGCCTGCTCGATCCTAAGTATTCCCCGGCGCTTGGACTCGTGATCTGGGTAGGTGGGACCAGAGAAGACTTGATTTTCGAACAGGCCTATCAGGCCGGCGGCTATGGCTCGGAAGGGCCAATCGGGACGTGGAACACGACGTCGTCCACTTCGCTCTTCTACCTTCAGCAAGAGGGGAATGTGAACGACGATCGCACCATCACGCAATGGCTGAGCGACTCAAGCCTCAACGGCGCCGTGGTAGGTGGAATCTACGCGGGCGTCGGCGGCGGCCCAGGCTCAGAATACAAAGCCTATGTCGGCGACATCGTCGCCAATGGGACCACCTATGACTTCATATCCAGCGTCCCGGAGCCGGCGAGCTGGGCGATGTTGATCCTGGGTTTTTTCGGCTTGGGCGGCGTTCTCCGCGCCTCGAAGCCGCACAAGGGCCTAGTCGCCGAAGCGTGATAAGCATGCAGGATGGCTCAACGCCTCCCGCTCCCGCTTCTCGCCCTTGCGGTCCTGGCTGCGCCGATACTGGTTGACGCTCAAGGGGAGGCGCTCTTCGCGGCGAGATGCGCGGTTTGTCATCAGGCTGGGACCACTCCGGCCGCGCCAACGCTTGAAGGCGTTTTCGGTCGCCCGATCGCCTCGCTCGCCGGATTCGCCTACTCGGCGGCTCTGCGGACGAAATCCGGGGAGAACTGGACGAGCGCCAATCTCGACGCCTTCCTTTCCGACCCCAACGCCTTTGCTGCCGGAACTGCAATGTACGTGGGGCCCCTCACGCCAGAGGAGCGCTCGGTGATCATCACCTACCTGATGACTCTGGGGGCGCCGGCCTCAGCGAAGCCTTAAGCTTTTGAGACGCCGCTTGTTGACGTGACCGGCGGGGGCTGGGCTCGCGTCCGGCATTTCGCCCTTGAAGTAATATCGCTGCCAAGCTTCCCGCACAGCTTCGGGGTCGCGCTTGAAGAGGCGCTCATTGAAGTCGTCGCGCCTCGCCTTCCACGCCTCGTACTGGCCGAGAAGGTCCAGGTCGCTTTGCATCGAGCGCTGGACAAGATCGAAGGCCTCCAGAGGCTTGTCCTGGGAAAGGGTGATGAAGCAGAAGGGCTCGCCCTTGGCGAAGTGGACGCGCCCCGGCCGGGTGAAGATCCAGTTCATGGTGAAGGGAAAGGGAAGCCAATCGGTCTCCACCAGCCCGACAAGCGGTTGGATTCCGTCCTTGACGTGATTGGGCGGGCCTCCGGCCCACATCGACCAGCCTTCCGGCGTGCGGAAGAGATAGCCGGGATGGAAGGTCAGCACGGCATGGCTGAAGTGGCTTTTCACGAAGTCGCCGAAGCCCGGAAAGGGGTGGTCGGGCGCAAGGATGATGTCGCTCTGTTCGATGCCGCCCTTCCACTCGGCGGTGAAGCCGACCGGGCAGAGGATCTCCCAGCCGGTGGTGTTGGCCATCGTCATGGGGAGGCAACGGTAGGGATGCCGGCCGAGGAATTTCTCCATCCATGCGCGCTGCGGCCGTCCGGGCACGATGTCCGGCGGGCGCTCGGCGGTGGGAAAGCACTCAAGTTCCACGGCCCTGTCCTAAAGCATCCCCTGGATCACCCGATCGGGCGGTTTGTGACCGTCCATCCAGGTGCGGATGTTGATGATCACCTTCTCGCCCATGTCGATCCGGCCCTCTATGGTGGCCGAACTCATGTGGGGGAGAAGCACGACGTTGGGGAGCCTCAGCAGACCCGGATTCACGTCCGGCTCGTTCTCGAACACGTCGAGACCGGCAGCGGCGATTTCCCCATTCTTGAGCATGCCGGCGAGCGCCGCCTCATCGATGATCTCGCCGCGCGATGTGTTCACCACCACGACGTGGGGACGAAGGAGTTTGAGCCGTCGGGCCGAAAGCAGATGGTAGGTGGCCGGAGTGTGAGGGCAGTTGACGCTCACCACGTCCATTCGGGCCAGCATCTGATCGAGGCTGTCCCAGTAGGTCGCCTCGAGCCTCTCGGCGATGGCGGGGGGAACGGGCTTGCGGTTGTGGTAGTGGATCGCCAGACCGAAGGCCTTTCCGCGCCGAGCCAGCGCCTGGCCAATTCGACCCATTCCAAGGATGCCCAGCCGCTTCCCGTAGAGGCGGCGACCAAGCATCCAGGTCGGAGACCAGCCATGGAATCCTCCGGACTGGATAATCGCGGCCCCCTCAACCACCCTTCGCGCGGCGGCGAGGATCAGGCCCATGGCGAGGTCGGCAGTGTCTTCGGTGAGGACCCCCGGCGTGTTGGTGACGATGATGCCTTTCCTGGCGGCGGCGGAGACATCGATGTGATCGACGCCGACCCCGAAGTTGGCGATCAGCTTCAGCTGCGGGCCGGCCCGTTCGAGGGCCGCCGCGTCGAGTCGATCGGTGATCGTGCTGGCGAGCACATCGGCCCGCTGCATGGCGGACGCCAGAGCGTCGGCGTCCATCGGCTCGTCGGCAAGGTTGAGCTCGGTCTCGAAGAGCTCGCGCATCCTGGTCTCGATCTGATCAGGAAGCTTGCGGGTGACGACGACTCTCGGTTTGCGGGAGGCCATGGGCGATCGGTTGAGGGGCGAAAGGGTCTGGAAGAGGCGAGGACCTGTAGCAAAGCGGTCGAAGGCGGCCAAGCAAGCGCCTGCACGAGCTGGCCTCTCTTCAGAAAACCGCGCCGGTCGCGCGCTTTGGGAGCGCTGAGCATCGCTTTATGCGCGGCGGCGTTCCTTTCCGCCTGCGGCCAGATCGGTCGAAAGGAGGCCTGCGAGGCTGGGTCGCGCCCCAGCCCCGTCACCGGGAACTGCATTCCCCGATGGGTGTCCCTGCGCAGCGATGAGGTGGATGGCCGCAGAGGCCCCGGCAAGGACTACGCGCCGCTTTACATCTACCACGTCCGCGGACTTCCGGTGCAGGTCGTGGAGGAGACCACCGACTGGCGGCGCATCTGCGACCCGGAGGGGGGCGTCGCGTGGGTCCATCGCTCCATGCTCGGCGCCACGAGAACCGTCATGGCGCGGCCCGGCGCCCAGGTCGTTCTGCATCGGGCGCCGAGCGCCGCTTCGCCATCGACGGGGATTCTCGCTGGGGCGGCGCTCGCCGACGTCCGTCGATGCCGGTCCGGATGGTGTGAGGTTACGGTCGACGGCAACAGCGGCTGGACGCCCGACTCTTCGGTTTGGGGGGCGGCGAGCGCGGCCGTGTGCCGATGAGAGTTACGTGGTAGCAGCGGTCATGGACGTTACGTCGAGGTCTCATTTCGATCGCGAGGACCTCCTGGCCTGCGCCAGAGGGGAACTGTTCGGCCCGGGCAACGCCCAACTCCCGGCCCCGCCAATGCTGATGTTCGATCGGATCACCAATATTTCGGCCGACGGCGGAGCCCACGGAAAGGGCCAGATCACCGCCGAGCTCGACATCGATCCTTCGCTTTGGTTCTTCGCCTGTCACTTCCTCGGCGATCCGGTCATGCCGGGTTGCCTTGGCGTCGACGCCATGTGGCAGCTCGTGGGTTTCTTCCTGGGCTGGTCAGGAGCGCCGGGGCGCGGTCGCGCGAACGGGGTCGGCGAGGTCAGGTTCAACCGCCAGGTGCGGCCGGAGACGCGAAAGGTCGTCTACCGCATCGACATGAAGCGAGTCATTCTTCGCCGCCTCGTGGTGGGGATCGGGGACGGGGTGTTGGAAGCCGATGGCCGACCTATCTATGAAGCCCGCGATCTGCGCGTGGGACTCTTCAGCGCCAGGGATTTGACCTAGGCGGAGGGGCTTGGGGCGCAGCGGGGCTGAGAGGGATAGAGCGGGTTCATGCGCCGAGTCGCGATCACCGGCATGGGCATCGTCTCCTCGATCGGGGTTGGGGGCGATGCAGTCGTCGCCTCCCTCCGCGAGGCGCGCTCGGGGATCGTCTTCGCGCCCAAGTACGCCGAGCTCGGTTTCCGTTGCCAGGTCCACGCCGCCCCGCCTCTCGATTGGGGGGAAATGGTCGACCGCAGAGCCGCGCGATTCCTGGCCGAGGGAACGGGGTACGCGCACATCGCTATGGAGCAGGCGATCGCCGACGCCGGACTTTCCGAAGCCGAGATCTCCAACGAGAAGACCGGGTTGATCGTCGGCTCCGGCGGCCCTTCGACCCACGCCATCGTCGAAGCCGCGGACACCGCCCGCTCCCGCGCAGTGAAGCGAATCGGCCCCTTCGCCGTCCCAAAGGCGATGAGTTCGGGCCCTTCGGCCACCCTCTCGACGTGGTTCAAGATCAAGGGCGTCAACTATTCGATCTCCTCGGCCTGTGCGACGTCGGCCCACTGCATCGGCGCCGGCGCCGAACAGATCGCCATGGGAAAACAGAACATCGTCTTCGCCGGCGGCTGCGAAGAACTCGACTGGACGCTCTCGGCCCTCTTTGACGCCATGGGTGCCTTGGCGACGGGGTTCAACGATGAACCCGCCCGGGCCAGCCGTCCCTACGATGTGGCGCGGAGCGGATTTGTGATCGCCGGCGGGGCGGGCATCGTGGTGCTCGAGTCGCTCGATCGCGCCCAAGCGCGAGGCGCGCGCATACTCGGCGAAATCGTGGGGTATGGGGCCAATTCGGATGGATTCGACATGGTTGCGCCCTCGGGAGAAGGGGCCGCCCGTTGCATGCGGCTGGCTCTGGCCGAGGCCGGGGGAAGGAAAATCGACTATATCAATTCCCACGGCACAGGCACCGAAGTCGGCGATATGCGGGAGATGGAGGCGGTGCGAACCGTCTTCGGGGCGGAGCCGCCGCCGATCTCCTCCACCAAGTCGATCACCGGCCATAGCCTCGGCGCAGCGGGCGCGCAGGAGGCGATTTACTGCCTCCTGATGCTGCAGAGCGGTTTCATGGCCGAAAGCGCCAACATCGATACACTCGATCCCGCCTTCGAGGACCTGCCCATCGTCCGAAGCTGCATCGAACGGCCGCTGGAGACGGTGATGTCCAATAGCTTCGGATTCGGGGGCACAAACGCCTCCCTGGTGATCAGCCGAACCTGAACTCCCACAATCGAGTCCCGGCCGTTCGTCTGGACGCATGACCGGTTCGTAGCTAACGCAGGCCAGCGAGCGATGGGGAGCGCGATGGCCGACGGGTTCGACATCCCAAAGGGCGGACTGATGAAAGGCCGCCGCGGCCTTGTCATGGGCGTCGCCGACCACCACTCCATCGCCTGGGGCATCGCTTCCCAGCTTGCCGCGCAGGGCGCCGAACTCGCCTTCGGCTACATGGAGATGAATGAGAAGCGGGTCCGTCCGCTTGGGGAGAGCATCGGCGTAAAGGCCTATGCCACCTTCGACGGATTCGTGGACGGCTCCATTCCCGACCTGTTCAACAATGTGGCGCGCACCTTTTCGCGGCTCGATTTCCTGGTCCATGCGATCGGTTTCGCCGACCGGAGCCAGATCCGCGGATCTTTCATCGAGAACGCCGATCGCGCCGCCTTTCTGCGAGCCATGGACATCTCGGTGTTCAGCTTCGTGGAATCTGCAAAGTGCGCCGCGCCACTGATGGACCCAGGCGGAGCCATGATCACCATGACCTACCTCGGTTCGGAGCGGGCGATCCCGAACTACAACACCATGGGCGTCGCCAAAGCGGCGCTTGAGGCATCGGTCCGCTACATCGCCCGCGACCTCGGCCCGCGAGGCGTGAGGGTCAACGCCATTTCCGCCGGTGCGATGCGGACTCTTTCCCTGGCTGGAATCGGGGGGGGCCGCTCAATGCTCGGTCAGGCGCGCGAGATGAGCGCGCTCAAGGAGGACACCTCCATGGAGGGCGTCGCCGGCTGTGCGCTCTGGCTTCTCTCCGATCTAGGCCGATCAACGACCGGCGAAGTGATTCACGTCGACGGCGGCTTCCACTTCATGGGCCTGCCGGGCGGCCTGGAAGAGAGCTGAGGCGTGCCAAGAGCCGCAGACAGGTTCGACGTCATCATCGTCGGGGGCGGGATGGCGGGAAGCACCCTCGCCTTGGCGCTCGACAAAGGCGGCCTTCGTGTCGCGCTCATCGACGCCGCGCCACTCGCGCTGCGGATCGCCCCGAACTTCGATGGCCGCGCCAGCGCCATATCCGGCGCTGGATTTCGCCAATGGCGAAGCCTTGGCGCAGACCAGAAGATCGAACCGCATGCTCAGAGAATCGATGAAATCCTGGTGACCGACGGCCGCTCGCCAGGAGCAGCTTCACGAGAACCGTTCGGCGCTTTCCTGCATTTCCATCACTCCGAGGGAAATGGATCCGGCGACCCGCTCGGCTACATGGTCGAGAACCGTCATATCCGCGCGGGCCTGGCGGCCGCGCTGCGCAAGTCCGCGGTCCAGGTCTTCGCTCCGGAGGAGGCGAAAGGTTTGGAGGTTTCAAAGCGCGAAGCGCGCCTCGGCCTCACCGCCGGGCGCGTCCTCGCCGCGCCGCTGGTGGTCGGGGCCGACGGGCGAAACTCGAGTATTCGAAGGTTCGCCGGCATCCCCGCTGCCGGTCGGACATATCGCCAGGTCGGCATCGTCGCGACGCTCGAACTCGAGAGAGACCACAAGGGTGTGGCGCACGAGTATTTCCTGCCGTCCGGCCCGTTCGCGATCCTGCCGCTCACTGGCCGACGGGCGAGCCTGGTGTGGACCGCGCCCCCGCTTGCCGGCGAGGCGTTGCTCGCCGCTTCAGAGGAGACATTCGAATCCCATCTGCGCCGGAGGTTCGGCCGATTCCTCGGCGACATCACTGCCTCAGGACCGCGATTCATCTATCCGCTCAGCTTGCATGTCGCCGAGAGGCTCGCCTCGGAACGCGTGGCGCTCCTGGGCGATGCGGCCCACGTGGTCCATCCTATCGCCGGCCAGGGACTCAACATGGGTCTTAAAGACGCCGCGGCGCTGGCGGAGGTGACGGTCGGGGCCGTGCGGCTTGGGGAGGATATCGGCTCCATCGCCGTCCTTGGGCGATACGAGCGCTGGCGGCGTCTGGACAACTTAGGGGTCGCCCTGGCGACGGACCTCTTTGCGCGTCTTTATTCCAATGACCTCGGGCCGGTCCGGGCAGGGCGTGATCTCGCCATGGCGATGGTCAACCGGATCGGACCAGCGCGGCGTTTCTTCATGCGCGAAGCGGCCGGAACCGCGGGAGACCTTCCAAGATTATTGCGCGGCGAGGCGCTCTGAGGGGTCCCGGCCTATTCTCCCTCACCGAGCTCACGCGCCTCTTCGGGAAGCATGATCGGAACGCCGTCGCGTACCGGGTAGGCCAGCCGCGCCGAGCGGCTGACAAGCTCCGCGCGTTTCCGATCATAGACGAGCGGACCCCTCGTCACCGGACAGACAAGGATCTCAAGAAGACGCGGATCGATTTCCGGCGCGGCCGGTTCGACGGGATCGGTCTCGTGGGTCATCATCAAGAGTCCTAATGGACCGGCGGCGCCTCGTCATCGTCTTCGGATGAGCGGATCGCGCCGATCTCGAGCAAGGTTCCGAGGGCCTCACGCCTCTCAGGGAGGCCGACAGCCTCCAAGAGCGCCTGCTTCTCAGCCGGCTCGAACGGCAATGCCATAGAGAGGCTGTTGATGAGCGCCGGAGCCGGCGCGGCGGCCACGGCGTCCCACTCGATGCCGAGTCCTCGCCGATCGAGGTAGCGGCGCAACAGAGCCAAAAAGGGCGCCCGTTCGAATTCCAGGGTTTCATCGTCCCCGGCCAGGTCGGCCTCGAAATGGGCGAATCTCGGCCTGACCTGCCGGTACGGCGTCGTCGCGCTCAGCTCCTCGTCGACCTCGAACCGGCAAATCCCCGAAAGGGTGATGAGGTACTTTCCGTCCGGCGTCTCCGCGTAGCGGGTCAACCTTCCGGCGCATCCGACCCTCGCCAAGCGAGGCCGGCTCCGCGCCGCCGCGCCGCGAGTTTGTATCATTCCGATGAGTCGGTCCCCGGCGAGAATGTCGTCGACCATGGCGAGATATCGAGGCTCGAAGATCTGGAGCGGCAATTCGCCTCCCGGAAGCAACAAAGCGCCGTCGAGCGGAAAGACGGGAAGCGACTGTGGCAGGTCGATCAGCCTTCGATAACTTCGCACCGGCATGTGCGAACCTCCCGCGGCCACTTAAGAGAACAGGATTGAAGAGAGGCGTCGCCGCCCCTGCTTGGCCATTTCCGATCCCGCGCCGGCGGCCTCGAAAACGGTGAGTAGCTGGGAGCGGGCCGCCCCATCCTTGAAATCGCGATCCTTGGCGATGATGGCGAGCAACTCCTCGGTGGCAGCCGCGAGCCTGCCTTTCGCCGCCAAGCCCTTGGCCAACTCGAACCGGAGTTCGAGGTCGTCCGGAGCCTTGGCCAGACGCGCTTCCACCTCCTTGAGATCGCCTTTGCCCTCAGCGGCCAGGGCGAGGCCGGCGCGGGCCGCGTCCAGATCCGGGTTGCTGTCTCCCGCCGCGGCCATGGCGACCACCTCGCGGGCCCGCTCGGAATCGCCGCCGGTAAGGTAACACCGCGCGAGCCCGCCGATCGCAATGGCGTTCTTGGAATCGGATTGCAGCACCCGCGCGAATCCCTGAGCTGCGCCGCCGAGGTCACCGGCATCCAGCGCCTCCTTGGACTCGGCCAGGAGATTCTCCTCAGGCGAGACGGCCGGCGTCCCGACGAGCTTATCGATGAACGCGTTCACCTGACTTTCCGGGACCGCGCCCATGAAGGCGTCGACCGGCCTCCCATCGGCGAAGGCGTAGACCATCGGAATCGACTGCACTCGCAGTTGGCCGGCGAAGACTGGATTCTTATCGATGTCGATCTTGACCAGTTTTACCGCGCCCTTGGCGGCGCGGACGGCCTTTTCCAGAATGGGCCCCAGCTGACGGCAGGGCCCGCACCACGTCGCCCAGAAGTCAACGATCACCGGCGTGGATTTCGAAGCCTCGATCACGTCGGCGGCGAAGGTCTTGTCCGAACCCTGCTTGATAAGGTCGGCGCTGGGGGCCGCTCCATGGGCCGCATCGCCAATGATGGTCATGATGGAGTCCCGCGCAACCTCTTTGAGGGCTTAGATGGTCTCGCCCCCCGCCCGCCGCAACGCGGGGTCTACGGCATCCTCCCCGCTTCCGAAATCGACGAGGATGGGCTTGAAGCCGAGCGCGGCCAGGAACCTCTGGAGCCCCTGGGGGCTGACAGTCATGGTGGCGGTGTTGATCAGAGGGTGGAAATTCACCCGCTCGGCTCGAAGCAGGGCGGCATCGAGGACCAGTCTCACCCGCTTCGACTCATCGTTGATCAGGGCAAAGACGGTGACCGATCCTGGCGTCACGCCCAGGACTTCGGCGAGACGTTCGGGTGAGGCGAAGGAAAGTCGCGCCGATCCGATCCGGCTTGCGAGCTTCTTCAGGTCGATCTGCGCGCGATCGCGCGCCGAAACCAGCCAAAGGGCGCCCTTGGCGTCCTTCAAGAAGAGATTCTTGGTGTGGGTCCCTCTGAGCTCGGCTTTGATGTCTTCGCCCTCCCCGACCCGGAACACAGGCGGATGATCGAGCGAGGAATGGGCGATGCCGAGCCCGTCCAGGAACGCTTCGAGATCGGCGCGGGTCTTGCCGTAAGGGACATTTTTCATTGGCCCCGGCCGGCTTTCTGGACTTGAGCCTCGCCCTGCGTGGTCTGATGTGCGCGGGAGACGGTTCAATCCGGATGGCCTGCGCCGCACACCGGACACTCCGGATCGGCCGAGATGCGCACCGTGCGGGCCTCGCCGGCGAGGGCGTCAAAGATGAGGAGGCGCCCCGCGAGGGGCTCGCCTGAGCCAGCCAAAAGTTTCACCGCTTCGAGGGCCATCATCGAGCCGACCACTCCGGCGAGGGCGCCGATGACCCCAACCGCACTGCAGGTCTCGGCTTCCGGCGGAGTCTCGGGAACCAGGCAACGGTAGCAGGGCGCGCCTGCGAAGACCCCGATCTGACCGGTCCAGCGCCCGATGGCCCCGCTGACCAGCGTCGCGCGCGCCTCAAAGCAGGCGACGTTGACCGCGAAGCGGGTGGCGAAATCATCGGTGCCGTCCAGAACGACATCGCATCGGGAGATCAGGCGTGCGGCATTGTGGAGATCAAGTTTCTCGGCGACCGCCTCGACAGCAACGTGCGGATTGATGGAAGCCAGCCGACGGGCAGCGGATTCGACCTTGAGTGCGCCGAGGTCAGAGACTCCATAGAGAACCTGCCGCTGGAGGTTGGAGAGACTCACCGCGTCCGGATCAATGAGGCGCAATTTTCCTGCGCCCGCCGCCGCGAGATAGAGCGCCGCGGGCGCGCCAAGCCCTCCTGCGCCGATGATCGCGACGTTCGCCGATTTCAGCTTCTGCTGCCCCGCACCGCCGATCTCTCGGAGGACGAGGTGCCTGGCGTATCGCTCGACCTCTTCGTCGGAAAAACTCATGCGCCTTGACCCGCGACCACGGCCCGGCCACATCGCCTCCGATGAGCCGATCCTCCGCCGTGCTGCCCGATTGGCATGGGACCACCATTTTGGCCGTGCGCAAGTCCGGATCGACGGTCATCGCCGGCGACGGCCAGGTCTCGATGGGGCCGACCATCGTGAAGGGAAACGCCCGCAAGGTCCGCCGACTGGCCGGCGGCAAGGTTTTGGCGGGTTTCGCCGGGGCCACGGCCGACGCCTTCACCTTGATCGAACGACTGGAGACGAAGCTCGAGCAATACCCAGACCAGCTGGCCAGAGCCTGCGTCGATCTGGCCAAGGACTGGCGCACCGACCGCTACCTTCGCCGACTCGAGGCCATGCTCATAGCCGCCGACGCTGGGGCCATCTTCACCGTCTCGGGATCGGGCGACGTGCTCGAACCGGAGGCGGGCATGGCGGCGATCGGCTCCGGGGGCCACTACGCCCTTGCTGCGGCCCGCGCGCTCGCCGAGTTCGATCTTTCCGCCGAGGAGATCGCCCGGCGGGCCATGGCGATCGCGGCCGAGATCTGCGTCTACACCAACCATGAACTCGTCCTCGAAAGCCTCTGACCGACGATGAGCGAGTTCACCCCAAGGGAGATTGTCTCCGAGCTCGATCGATTTGTCGTTGGTCATCATGGGGCCAAGCGCGCCGTTGCCATCGCCCTGCGCAATCGCTGGCGACGGCAGAGGGTGCCAGCCGAATTGCGCGAGGAGATCACGCCAAAGAACATCCTGATGATCGGGCCCACCGGCGTGGGCAAGACTGAGATCGCTCGCCGGCTCGCCCGCCTCGCTCAGGCCCCTTTCCTGAAGGTCGAAGCGACCAAATTCACTGAGGTGGGCTACGTCGGCCGCGATGTCGATCAAATCGTTCGCGACCTTGCCGAGACGGCGATGACCATGGTGCGCGATCGCCGTCGCGCCGGCGTTAAGGCCAAGGCCGACCAGGCGGCCGAGGAGCGGATCCTCGATGCCCTGGTGGGGCCAAGCGCAGGCGCAGCAACGCGCGAGAGCTTTCGGCGCAAGCTCCGGGCCGGGGAACTCGACGACCGCGACGTCGAGCTCACCCTCGCCGATGCCGCCTCTCCTTTGCAGGGGTTCGACATTCCAGGTCAGCCCGGCGCTTCGATGGGCGTGATTAATCTCTCCGAGATCATGGGAAAGGCGTTCGGAGGCCGCACTAAGACTCACAAGACCACCGTTTCGGGCGCCTGGGCGCCCTTGATCGCCGAAGAAAGCGACAAACTTCTCGACCAGGAAGCCCTGACCCAGGAGGCTCTCGAGCTCGCCCAACAGTCGGGGATCGTCTTCATCGACGAGATCGACAAGGTCGCCTCGCGGGCCGAGCGGGTTGGAGCGGATGTTTCGCGTGAAGGGGTTCAGCGCGACCTGCTGCCGCTCATCGAGGGGACGACCGTCTCCACCCGATACGGCCCCGTCAAAACAGACCACATCCTTTTCATCGCCTCGGGCGCTTTCCACGTCGCCAAGCCCTCCGATCTTCTGCCCGAACTTCAGGGCCGACTGCCAATCCGGGTCGAGCTCAAGGCGCTTACCCGAGACGACCTCCGCCGCATTCTCACTGAACCGGAAGGCAACCTCATCCGCCAGCACCAGGCGCTCCTCGCCGCCGAAGGAGTCGAGCTGGTGTTCACCGATGCGGCCATTGACGCTCTCGCCGACGCGGCCGAAAGGGTCAACGCCGCGCTTGAGAACATCGGCGCCCGGCGACTGCAGACCGTCCTCGAGAAGGTCGTTGAGGAAGTGAGCTTCTCGGCCGGCGACCGATCCGGCGAGACCATCACGTTCGACGCCGGCGACGTGCTCTGCCGGGTGGACGAATTGTCGCGCAATGCCGACCTTTCCCGCTTCATCCTCTGAGGAGTTCGTCGGGGTGTCGTCCGGTCCGACGAAGATTCACCGCTCGACCAGAGAGAAGACCCGGATCGCGGAGATCTTCGATCGATTCGCCGCAGAGCTCGCCGAGCCGCGAACCGAGCTCAACTACAAGAGCCCCTTCACCCTTCTGGTGGCCGTCGTCCTCTCCGCCCAGTCGACAGACAAGCAGGTCAATCTGGCGACCAAGAAGCTCTTCGCGATCGCCGCAACTCCCCGCGAAATGGCGGCGCTCGGCGAGGAGGGGCTCATCCCCCTCATCTCTTCGATCGGCCTCTTCCGGACCAAGGCCAAGAACGTGATCGCCCTATCGCGGCTGATCCTCGAGCGCTTCGATGGAGAAGTCCCCCTAGAGAGGGAGAGGCTGGAATCCCTTCCCGGCGTCGGACGCAAGACCGCCAGCGTGGTGCTCAACGAGTTGGGCGCTGAAACGGCGGTGGCCGTGGACACCCACGTATTCAGGGTCGCCCATCGTCTTAAGCTTTCGAGCGGCAAGACTCCCTCCGACGTCGAGCAGGATCTGATGGCCGTGATTCCCCGAACGCATCTGGGCCGCGCCCATCATTGGCTCATTCTTCATGGTCGGTACGTTTGCCTGGCGCGCAAGCCCAGGTGCGGCGCATGCCTGATCGCCGACCTCTGCCCTTCGCGCGAACTTTTCGCGGAGGGTTAGCGGCCAGATCCACGCCAGGACCTTGGGGCCGCCTGGGCGCGCTAGCGCTTTGAATCCTGCGGGTTTCCCATCGCTCTAGGACTTGGTTCCGACCACAGCTATAGCTCGCCCCGCCGGCGGCGCGCCGGCGCTGACGGAGTCACCGATGACTCGCTATGACCTTCTCGCCATCGGCAACGCCCTGGTGGACGTGGTCGCGCCGGCGAGCGACGCCTTCCTCGAAGCCGAAGGGCTCCCGAAGGGCGCCATGAGTCTCGTCGACGGAGAAAGGGCGCACGCGCTCTACCAACGCATGAGCGCCGGGGTGGAGACCTCAGGGGGAACCGCGGCCAACACCAGCGTCGGCCTCGCCAGTTTCGGAGGGCGATCGGCCTTCATCGGCAAGGTGGCAGACGACACCCTGGGTGAAGTCTTCGCCCATGATCTTCGCGCGGCCGGCGTCGCGTTCTGCGCAGAGCCGCTGAAAGGCGGCGTCGCCACAGGTCGGTGCCTGGTCAATGTCACTCCGGATGCAGAGCGCACCATGTGCACCTTCCTCGGCGCCTCGGTGGAGTTGACGGTGGCGGATGTCTCCGCAGCGGAAGTCGGAGCCGCCTCGGTGCTCTATCTGGAGGGCTATCTTTTCGATCCTGGCGAAGCGCGGCGGGCATTCATCAAGGCGGCGCGCCTGGCGCGAGCGGCTGGCCGGCGGATCGCGTTCAGCCTGTCCGACTGCTTTTTGGTCGAGCGCCACCGCGAAGCGCTCCTTACCTTCGTGGAGTCCGAAGTCGATATCCTCTTCGCCAATGAGGCCGAAATCCTTTCCCTCTTTCCCGGAACACAGAAGCGCGAAGCGCTGCAAAGGGCTGGTGCGCTCGCCGAAATCGTGGCGGTGACCTTCGGGGCGCGCGGATCGATGATTCTCGGCTCAGGTTCGTCGATCGAGACGCCGGCCGATCCGGTCGAGGAGGTGGTGGACACCACCGGCGCGGGCGATCAATACGCCGCCGGCTTCCTCTTTGGGCTAGCCCGCGACCGCCCGCTCGCCGCATGCGGAGCCCTCGGCTCCCTGGCGGCGGGGGAAGTCATCACCCATTATGGTCCACGCCCGCAGCGGTCGTTGCGGGACATGGCGACCGCACAGGGTTTCTGAGAAGTGCGCCGCATGGAGGACTCGTCCTTGGCCAGAAGTGCGAAGATCGAACGCCGAACCAAGGAGACATCGGTCTCCATCGCCATCGCCTTGGACGGGTCCGGGCGCTCCCGCATCACAACCGGCATCGGCTTCTTTGACCACATGCTCGACAGCTTCGCCCGTCACGGCGGATTCAATCTCGAGGTCGAAACGAAGGGCGACCTCCACATCGACATGCACCACACGATCGAGGATACCGGCATCGTGCTTGGCCAATCGGTTCGCAAGGCGGCCGGAGACCTCGCTGCGATCCGCCGTTTCGGCTCGGCCCTCATCCCCATGGACGAGACCCTGACCCGCTGCGCGGTCGACTTCGCCAACCGACCGTACCTTGTCTGGCGCGTCGGATTTTCCCGCCCCAAGGTGGGAGACCTCGACACCGAACTCTTCAAGGAGTTCCATCACGCCTTCGCCATGCACTCGGGGGCCTGCGTCCACCTCGAGACCCTGTACGGAGAGAACTCCCATCATATCGCCGAGAGCGGTTTCAAGGCCTTGGCGAGGGCCCTGCGCGCCGCGCTGGAGATCGATCCGCGGGCGCCGGCCGAGCCCCCTTCCACAAAAGGCGTTCTCTAGGCCGCCGGATGGAAAAGGTGGTCGTCGTCGACTATGGATCGGGCAATCTCCGATCCGCGGAAAAGGCCCTCCAGAGAGCCGCCCTTGAAACCGGCGGGTCGGCTGAGGTCCTGGCGAGCTCCGATCCCGATCAGATCGCCTCGGCCCAGCGCATTGTCCTGCCAGGAGTGGGGGCCTTTCGCGCCTGCATGGACGCGCTTAGCGCGCGCGACGGCCTCATCGAGGCGATGAGCTTCGCGGTCCGGAAACGAGGCGCCCCGTTCCTGGGAATATGTGTTGGAATGCAGCTTCTCGCGAGCCGCGGACTGGAATTCGAATCGGTCCGCGGACTCGACTGGATCGGCGGCGAAACCCGTGCACTTGCGGTCCCTGACCGCCGCACCCGACTGCCCCACATGGGCTGGAACACTTTGAGGGGCCCGATGCCCGCCGAGCTCTTCGGCGGTCTCGCGGCCGAGCCGCACATGTATTTCACTCACTCCTTCGCCTTCTTTCCGAGCGAAGAGTCCAGCGTGGCCGCGTGGTGCGACCACGGCGAAGCGTTCCCGGCCGCGGTGATGTTCGAAAATCTCGCCGGCGTGCAGTTTCATCCGGAGAAGTCGCAGGATTTGGGCCTGGTTCTGCTCGCCAACTTTCTTGGCTGGACGCCGTGATTCTCTATCCGGCCATCGATCTTAAGGATGGGCGCTGCGTGCGCGTCGTCGGCGGTGATCTGGACACCGCCACCGTGTTCAACGACGATCCCGCCGATCAGGCGCGGACCTGGTCCGACTGCGGCTTCTCGTGGATCCACGTGATCGACCTGAACGGTTCGGTCCAGGGCCGCTCCGTGAATGGCGATGCGGCGCGGTCAATCCTCGCCGCCGTCTCGACGCCCGTGCAGCTTGGGGGCGGATTGCGAAGCCTCGCCGACGCCCAGGCCTGGATCGAGGCGGGAGTGAGCCGCATCATCTTCGGGACCGCCGCGGTGCGCGATCCGGCCATGGTGAAGACCGCGGCGAAGAGGTGGCCCGAACAGGTCGCGGTCGCCGTGGACGTGCGCAGCGGCCGGGTGGCGGTCGAGGGCTGGACCAAGGAGACCGATCTGCCGTCGGTGGATCTGGCCCGCCGGTTCGAGGATGCCGGGGTGGCTGCGATCATCGTCACCGACATAGACCGCGACGGTTCCATGAGGGGCCTCGATATCGACGTCTTCGGCGCGGTCGCCGAAGTGGTCGAGGTTCCGGTGATCGCCGCAGGAGGTTTGGCTTCGCTCTCCGACATCACCCTCCTGGCCAACCGGCCGGGAAAGCCGATCGCCGGCGCGATTCTCGGTCGGGCGCTCTATGCCGGTCGCTTCGCGGCGGCCAAAGCTCTGGCCGCGGCCCGGCGATGCTGAAGGTTCGCGTGATACCCTGTCTCGACGTGAGGGCGGGCCGCGTCGTCAAGGGGATTCAGTTTC
The DNA here is from genome assembly GCA_050729515.1 of Caulobacteraceae bacterium. Taxonomy (GTDB): domain Bacteria; phylum Pseudomonadota; class Alphaproteobacteria; order Caulobacterales; family Caulobacteraceae; genus Acaudatibacter. The sequence continues at coordinate 9,269 of JBOHLG010000035.1, read as the reverse complement.
GCGACCTCAGGGACGCTGGCGATCCGGTCGAACAGGCCTTCCTGTACAACAAGGCCGGCGCGGACGAACTGATGTATCTGGACATCACCGCGAGCTCGGAAGGCCGCAGCGCCATTCTGGACGTGGTTGCGAGGACGGCTGACGTCTGCTTCATGCCTCTGTCGGTGGGGGGCGGGATCCGCACGGTCGAGGACGCGCGCCGGCTGCTGCGCGCCGGAGCCGACAAGGTGGGGGTCAACACGGCGGCAGTGGAAGACGAGACTCTGATCCCCTCGCTGGCTGACGTTTTCGGCACACAGGCGGTGGTCGTCCTCATCGACGCCAAGCGCGCCGGATCGCGCTGGGAGGTTTTCACCTATGGCGGCCGCCGTCCCACCGGACTTGATGCCCAGGAACACGCCGCAGCCTCGGTGCGTCGAGGCGCGGGCGAAATTTTGTTAACCTCGATGGACCGCGACGGCTCGGAGATTGGATATGATCTGGACCTCATTTCCTCGATCAGCGACTGCGTCTCGGTCCCGGTGATCGCCAGCGGCGGAGCGGGATCGCCAGAGCATATGGCCCAGGCCGTCGAAGAGGGTGGTGCCGACGCGGTCTTGGCCGCCTCGATCTTTCATTTCGGCCAATCCACCATCGCCCAGGTCAAGTCAGTCATGGCGGCGCGGGGGATACCGGTGAGACAGGTCGGAGAGCCCGAAAGATGAGTCGAATAGGAGAGGTGATCGAGACTCTTCGCGCCACGATCGAATCTCGACGCGGGGCCGATCCGAAAGTCTCATGGTCGGCGCGCCTGCTATCGGACCAGACTCTCGCCTCCAAGAAGCTCGCCGAGGAAGGATTGGAAGCCGCCCTCGCCGCCGTCAAGCAGGACAAGTCGGCCCTGATCTCGGAGAGCGCCGATCTCCTCTACCACTGGCTCGCCGTCCTGGTCGGGGCGGGCGTCGGCCTGGATGACGTCGCCAAGGCGCTCGAAGAGCGTCAAGGCCGGTCCGGAATAGACGAGAAGGCGTCTCGCCGCTCCTAAGAAGGCGCGCGCTTGAGCGCGACGTAGAGCGCGCCCTGCCCGCCGTGCCGTCGATGGGCCTCCGCGACCCCCGCCACGATCGAGCGCAGAGCGGGCGCGGCAAGCCACTCCGGCGCCAACCGGCGAAGAATGCCGCCGCCTCGCAGGCCCTTGCCGGTGATGACCAGAACGTGCCGACGACCCATGGCCTGAGATTCGCTGAGGAACCGTCCAAGGACTTCCCTTGCCTCTTCAGAGGAAAGCCCGTGAAGATCGATGGCCAGGCCAACAGGGTGTCGACGCCTGGCGAGCCTCCTCAGACGCGTCGGTTCGAGCGGCGGCGGCGCCAAGATCTCGGCGGAAAAAGTGGGCCCGGTCTTTGCGATCTTGATCGCGGTGGGAAGAGGCGGAATCGCCTTCGAAGGCTGCGGATCGAAATGAGCTCTGCCCGGTAGCGGCCGAAGCGTCGCCGTCACCCGCCTCCAGAGACGAAGGTCATCGTCCCTGAGGGGGCCGATCATGACGCGGGAACGAGGCGATAGAGGTGAAGAAGGTGGCGGACGCGCCCGGCCTCCTCGCCCGCGGCGCTCCCCTCTCCGAGATAGAGGTCCGCCCGCGCCGGCCCTTTTATCCCGCCTCCCGTATCGAGGGCGACGACCAAACGGCGATAGCTCGGACGTGCGCCTGAGAGCCGTGGATCGCTGGCGTCGATCCACAGGAGATCGCCCATTCGATGATCCGAGGGATCGATGGCGACGCTTCGACCGGGAATGAGCCCGATTCCAGCCGCTCCGACGATGGGACCGTCATCGGGAGCGAGGCGGAAGTAAACGTACCGTGGATCGAGATCCATGATTTCTTCGGCGATCGGACCTCGATTGGACGCGAGCCAAGTCCGGATGGCCTGGGCCGAGGCTTCGCCCTCAGCGAGAAGGCCCCGCTCGGTGAGAGGAAGGGCGATGCCCCGAAAGGGCGCGCCGTTGCTCCCTGCGTATATGGCCCTCACGGTGGTCCCATCGGCGAAGTCGAGCACGCCGGAGCCTTGAATTTGCAGGAAAAACAAATCCTCTGGCCGCATCCAGGCGAGGGCGTCGCCGCAAGGTTGAGCTTCGATCTGGGCGCGCTCGGGCGCGGCGGCGCGAGCATCGGCGGGCGGATCGATCGGGGGCGGGCGGACGGGGGCGGTGAACTCACCTTCCGGACTGCGCCTGGCCTGATAGACTGGAGAGAAATAAGCTGTCAGAAGCCCATCTCCCGGGATCGCCACGGCTCTGAAGTTAGCCTCGAGAAACGTTCGGGCCGCCTGATCGTCAGGTCCAGAAAGCGTCGATGCCTCCGCGCAAATTCGCTCCATCTGCGGACCACCGCTCTTCGCGCATCCCCGCAGCAACGCCTCGAAGGCGGCGAGATGATCGTCCTGGCCCCACCCCGGAAGACTGGAGAGGAGCTCCGCCGCAGGCGCCCGCGGCGTTTCACTCGGCGGCGCCTCGCTGAAGGGCCCGCTGGGAGGGGGAAGATTCGCGCAGGCGGCGACTAGAGAGGCGGCGAGGAACGCCAGCGTCAGACCCCCCCGCGGCCTCACCCTCAGGCCTCCGCCGCATCGACGTGGATCAGAGTCCAGTTGGGATTGCGACTCTTGATGTTGCGCTCAAAGGTCCAGACCTCGGCCGTGCGCCGATCATCGACGGCTTCCCCGGCCGGCCCGACGGTGCGGCTGCGGAGCTCGGCCAGGAACCGCACCGAGGCCTTGGCGAGATCGTCCACCATATCTATGCCTTCGAAGTCGGCGCGCGGTGTTTGGAGGAAGTCGACCGATTCGGTCCGGCCTTCGCCTTCCCGCTCACGTATTGCGGCCTCGAAGCCCTCCATCACCTGGGGCGAGAGCAGCGGCTTGAGCGTCTCCCGGTCGCCTGCGGCGAAGGCTTTCACGATCATCTGATAGGCTTGGCGGGCCCCCTGCAGGAAGGTTCCGATGTCGAAGGCGGGGTCGCGGGCGCGGATCGCCGCCAGCCCATTCAAGGCGCCCGCATCCTCCGTCGTGGCGTTATTGCGCGCTTGCTCGGGCGCGTTCTTCCCCTGCGCCACCTGCGGCAGGTCGGAAGGCCCGCGGCCGACCCTGCGACCGAGGACGGCGTAGAGTTGGAAAAGAACCACCGCCGCAAGCGCGGCCAATATGATGAGTTCTAGGACCTGCAATTCGACACCGATCAAATGGGGATCGCTTCTCCAATATAGGCGTCCGACACCACTCCGTCAGCGGGTCGCGTTGCGCCCTGCCCGGCCCCATGATAGCCAGCCGCGCGCCGAGATTTCTTGCGCCCTTTCTCCACCAGGGACCTTAACCTCCAATGACCGAGACCGCGTCCCCTGAGCCGGCCTCCGGCGTGGATGGAGAGCCCAACCAGAGCGGCATCCGGGTCTTGGCGCAATTCATCAAGGACCTTTCCTTTGAAAGTCCTCATGCGCCGGAATCGTTGCGGCCAAATCCAGTCTCACCGCAGATCGACCTGGGAGTCGAACTCAACGTGCGCGGCCGAGAGGATGGTCTCTTCGAGGTCGAGCTAAAGCTCAACGCCAAAGCCATGCGCGAGACCGAGACGGTCTTCAACGTCGAACTCGTCTATGCCGGCCTTTTCCAGGCCATGGGCGTTCCCCAACCCGACCTGGAGGCGGTGCTGATGATCGAGTGTCCTCGATTCCTGTTCCCCTTCGCCCGCCGCATCATCGCGGACCTCTCGGTGGATGGCGGCTTCCCGCCCTTCATGCTCGAGCCGCTCGATTTCGCGGGAATCTACGCAGCACGCAAGCAGCAGAGCGCAGGCTCGGTCGTCGGCAACGCCTAGTTGGCTCGCTCGCATCCGCTCGGGGCCGCCGGCTCCTCCTCGACCAGGTAGGGCGGTCGCAACCAGATCGCTTGGGGGCCAAGGCGCTCCCGCACGAAAAGGGCATGCGCTTTGAGGTCCGCCTCGCTCAGGACCGAGGCCACGGGGAAGGGACGAGGTCGATGGGCGCCCCCAGCCGCAGACGCGTGAGGCAGGCTCGCATGCTGTGGACGGCCGAGGTCGAGGCGGCGCTCCCTGCCTCCCCGGAGTTCGAGGTAGACGCCAGCGAGGAGCTGAGCGTCAACAAGCGCCCCATGCTTCTCCCGCCCAGCGAGCGAGAGCTTGAATCGTTTGCAAAGCGCGTCGAGCGAATTGTACATGCCGGGAAATCGCCGCTGCGCCAGTTGAAGCGTATCGGTCCATCGCGCGGCGGGGGGGGAAGGCCGACCCGCTCGCGTCAGCTCGCTCTCTACAAAGGCGCGGTCAAAGGCGGCGTTGTGGGCGACAATGGGCGCGTCACCGATGAAGGCGAGGAACTCCTCGACCACTTCAGGATCAGCGAACCGCGGCTTGCCTCTCAGGAAGGCGCCCGACAGCCCGTGGATCCGCTCAGCATCAACATCCACCTCACGTTCGGGATCAACATAGGCATGGAAGCGTCGGCCTGTCGGCAGGCAGTCGCCAAGCTCGACGCAGGCAATTTCAACGATGCGGTGACCCTGTCGTGGATCGAGCCCGGTCGTCTCGGTATCCAGCACAATTTCGCGCGCCATGATCCAGGCATGAACCTATTCGCCTCGCCGGCGCAAGCGGTCCAGCACCGACCGCACCTGTTCGCGCGCGCATTCGAATCCCTCCCCCGTATCGATCACGAAATCGGCGCGGGCGCGCTTTTCGGCATCGGGCATCTGGGCGGCCAGAATGGCTTCGAACTTCGCCGGAGTCATATCCCTGCGCGAGAGCACCCTTTGCCGCTGGATCTCAGAAGGGGCTGAAGCCACGACGACCACATCGACTCTTTCCGAACCGCCGGTCTCGAGAAGTAGAGGAATGTCAAGGACGACTACTTCGGCGCCAGCGGCCCGAGCCACCTCGAAGAAGGCCTGCCGAGCATCCGCCATCAAGGGCCAGACGATCGCATTCAGTCGCGCGAGAGCCTTGGGATCGCCAAGCACCCTCTCGGCCAGCGACTTTCGGTCAATGGCGCCGTCTCGCGCCACGCCCGGAAAGGCGGCCTCGACCCGACCCACCGCCGCACCGCCTTTCGCATAGAGCCGATGAACCTCAGCGTCCGCATCGTAGACCGGCGCGCCTTCGTCGGCGAAGAAGCCGGCCGTCGTCGATTTGCCCATCCCGACCGAGCCGGTGAGCCCGATGGTGATCAAGCGCCTTTCGCCATCGCCGCGAGGGCGAGCGCGCGCACGTCCAGCTCAGGCGGCTGTCGAGCGAACATCTCACCGAACCCGAGCCTCGCCTGCGCGATCAGCATCGCTAGGCCATCGACTGTCCGCAGACGTCTCCCACGGGCGGAAGCCAAAAGAGGCGTCTCCAACGGCCGATAGGTCATATCCATCACCACGGCCCCCTCAGGCAGCGACGGCAAAAGCCCCGACAAAGCCTCCTCGGGAAGAGACGATGTGGTGTTGATCAGCAATCCAGCCCCGCTCGCGGCCGATTCGGCGGCCGCAAGGACGTACCACGAACCCGAGGTCCCCAAGGATTGGGCGAGCCTGGACGCCCGCTCGAGGGTGCGATTAACGATCCTTACATCGCGCGCCCCGGCCTCAACCAGAGCCGTCGCCGCGCCCCTCGCCGCCCCGCCGGCCCCCAAGATCACCACCGGCGCGTGTCCAGGATCGAATTGGTTCTCCTCCAGGACCGCGACCATGCCGGCGCCATCGAAATTCTCGGCTCGAATGTCGCCTGCGGCCGTGAACACCAGGAGATTCGCCGCGCCAGACGAGGCGGCGGCAGCGCCGGCGATATCGGCAAGGGCGAGCGCCTCTTCCTTGAAGGGCGCTGTGACGTTGAGCACTCTGACGGAGCCGCCGCCGCGAAGCCCATTGGCGAAAGCGGCGAACCGGCCCGGCTCGATCGCGAACGGGCAATAGATGGCGTCGATCGCGGCGGCCCTGAACCAGGAATTGAAAATCAACGGACTGAGCGAATGGCTGACCGGCGCGCCAACCACGCCAGTGACAAGGGTCCGACCGCTCACGCCTGAAAATGTCACCAGCGATCACAAAAGGAAAATCGCGACGAACGACCCCGCCGCATCCAGACCGCCTTTGATCGAGCGAGCCAGATCCATCACCCCAGAACCTCGATCTGCCCTCGTCCCCCGGAGAGAAGATTAATCACCGCCGCGGCGGTCTCCTCGACGCTTCTCCGCGTCACGTCGATGACTGGCCAGCCCTGGCGGGAGAAAAGACGTCTCGCCTCGACCACCTCGCCACGCACCATGTCGGCGTCGACATAGCTGCTCTCCCCCTCCTGCTTGAGGCTTCGGAGCCGATTGCGACGGATCTGGATAAGTCGATCCGGCGAAATAGTGAAGCCGATGACGGGCGGCTGCGTGAGCCTGAGGACGCTCTCGGGAAAGCTCGCGCCTGGGACGAACGGCACATTGGCCGCCCGAACGCCACGGTGGGCGAGGTAGATGCTGGTCGGCGTCTTGGAGGTTCGCGAGACGCCGACAAGCACGACATCCGCCTTCTCGAAATCCACCCCACCCTGGCCATCATCGTGACCAAGCGCGTAGGACAGAGCCTCCATTCGATTGAAATAATCCGTGTCGAGGGAATATTGCGCGCCCACTCGACGCGAGAGAGGGGCCCCCAGATAGTGGGAGAGGACCGCCATCAGCGGATCCAGGGCCGCAATACAGGGCATCTGGAGCTTATTGCAGCCGCTCTCCATCGCCTTCCGCAGATTGGGATCAACGATGGTGTGAAGAACGACGCCAGGGGCATTGGCGATTTCGCCCAGGGCGCGATCGAGCTGCCGCTGGGATCGGACCAAGGCATAGATATGCTCGATTGGAAGGACGTTGGTGAACTGCGCGCAGGCCGCCCGCGCCATGGCGTTCAGGGTTTCCCCGGTCGAGTCGGAGACCAGGTGAATGTGGAAATAGGTGGCCAGCCTTGCCGAGGAATTCATCCCGCCGTCCTCGCCTGGGCGATTCCTGTTGAGTCCCTGTTGATGAAGAGGCCCGAAAACCAGGCCGTCAATCCCTTCGGGCGTTCGGCTTTTCCCGCCTGTTGGCAAGAACCACGCTTGAACTCGCCCGGTCCCCGGCTTGGTGGACCTGTTGTCCTATTTGGAGCGGTTTCACCCCCGGACCCACGCAGCCCAGTTATGAATGGCTAAGCACGACCGGAATGGAGCCAGTTTCCATTGCCGCTTCCACGGCTTGACAGGCCGTCCCCGTTTTTCACACTCGAGCCTTCCCCGAAACTCAGCAATTCGTAGCGTGTGCATTTCCGCCGCAAAATCGTTGACGACTTCTCCTTTTGGGCCTTTTCCACCGCCTCTCTTCCTCTCCTAAACTTCTTTAAAATCTTTTCTAAGGAGATGCGCTGGGCCAAACCGAGAGGTCCAATACCCCTCGAGGTCTGATTGTTGGAATCGATCCATGTCGATGAGTTCCAGACCAGCGCTTCTTCACATGCTCGAAGGCGGGCGTTTCGATCTCCCGCCAGTGTGGTTCATGCAGCAGGCCGGACGCTGCCTTCGCGAGTACCGCGCCCTGCGCACCGATTCGCCGACCAGACACATTGAGGCGGTCGTCAGCCAAGTGAAGGGACTGTGAGGATCGGACCCTCTCGTGTCGGCGTCGTGCTCTTCAATCTCGGCGGCCCCGACAAGCCGGAGGCGGTGCGGCCCTTTCTCCATAATCTCTTCGCCGATCCCGCCATTCTGGGCGGCCCCGCGCCGATGCGACGTTTGGCGGCCGCACTGATCGCCTGGGGCCGGGAGAGGCAAGCAAAGGCCAACTATGCGCGTTTGGGAGGAGGATCGCCTCTGCTCGCCCAGACGCTTGCGCAGGCACGCGCGCTCGAAGAGGAACTCGGGCTTCTTCGTCCGCAAATGGCATTCAAGGTGGTCGTCGCCATGCGTCATTGGCCGCCGCTCGCCGTCCAGGCCGTCGAAGAGCTCGACTCCTTTCGGCCCGACAGGATCGTCCTGCTGCCGCTTTATCCACAATTCTCCTCCACCACTACCGGATCGTCTCTGGCCGAATGGCGGCGGATCTATCAAGGCCGCGCCGAAGTCCATACGGTCTGCTGCTGGCCAGTGATGAGGTCGTTCGTCCAGGCCCATGCGGATCTGATTCGAGCCACCTGGGAGGAGGGAGGGCGTCCACGGGTCCGGCTCCTGTTTTCGGCCCACGGTCTCCCCAAAAGGGTCGTCGAAAAGGGAGACCCCTACGAGTGGCAGGTGGAAACGACTTGTCGGGCGATCGCCGGGCTTCTTGGCGCAGACTGGGAATGGCGCCTTTGCTATCAGAGCCGAGTGGGTCCGATGAAATGGCTGGAGCCGACGACTCTCGAGGAGATCGAAGCCGCCGCCGCCGATGGGATCGGGGTTCTCATCGACCCGGTGGCGTTCATCTCCGAACACGTTGAGACGCTGGTCGAACTGGACCATGACTACCGCAAGCGCGCCTTGGCTCTTGGAATGAGCTGCTACCTTCGATGCGCGACGGTTCAGACTCAGCCGGGGTTCATTTCCGGTTTAGCCCGAATGGTTGAGGCCCGGCTCTCGGCGACAGGCGCCGGGCCGGAGGGAGTCGGATGTCCTGAAGATTTCGAGCTCTGTGGCCGAACCCGCTCCGAACGCGATTCATGACATTCAACATTATTTTGGGTCTGCACATCATCGCCATCATCGCCTGGATGGCGGGCCTGCTCTATTTGCCTCGCCTATATGTCTATCACTTTCGGGCCTCCGTCGGCTCCGAACTCGACGCAACCTTCAAGGTGATGGAAGCCAAGCTGCTCGGCATGATCACCACGCCGGCCGGATTGGCGGTGGCGCTGACCGCGGGCGCGCTCATCTGGTGGGATGGGACTTATCGTCTCGGATGGAGCTATCTGGCTTCAGCATGGATGATCACGAAGTTGATTGGTGGCGCTTTGCTTTTCGCTTGGCACGCCTATCTGTGGGCATCCAGACGAGCGTTCGAGCGCGGTCGACGGCCGCTTAGTGAACGCCGCTGGCGCCTTATCAATGAGGCCCCGTTTCTGGTTATGATCATTGTTGTTCTGGCGGCGACGGTGAAATAGGACCCATTCCGGCCTGGAGCCCACGCTCTTGACCTGACGGCGGTCTTATGGTCGGGTGACGGCGAAAAGCATCCGAGCCCGGAAGCGATTTCCCCGCACAGAATGAGTTGATGCGTCGGCCTTCCGACGCCGGTTCGACCCCAGATGCCGCCCTGT
>JBOHLG010000034.1:0-35407 GCA_050729515.1 Caulobacteraceae bacterium | reverse complement strand
AGCTCACCATGATGCTGGAGGAAGGCACGCCCAGCGCCACCATGGCGTCGGCCGTCGCCTTGGCGCGGCGTTCGGAGAGCCTCAGGTTGTAGGCCACGCTCCCTGAAGTGTCGGTGTGGCCGACCACAGTCTCGCTCTGCGCGTGGCCGTCCACCGCATAGCGCGAGGCGTCCTGCAGAACCGTCTGGGCCTCCGGCGTGATCACGTACTGGTCGAACGGGAAGTAGATCACATAGTCCCGCGTCTCATAGGCCGGCGGCGGAGGCGGCGGCGGAGGCGGCGGAGGTGGAGGCGGCGGAGGCGGAGGCGGAGGCGGAGGCGGAGGCGGAGGAGGCGCCGCTCCAGAGAAGGCGTAGCGAAGCCCCAAGGTCAGGGCCTGATCGCGATAGCGCCCGGTGAGTAGCGCCGAAGTCGCCCCGTTCTGCCCAGTTGGAGACCTCAGCAGGAAGCGGTTCTGCTCGCCGGTGAGGTAGCGATAGGTGAGATCGACGTTCACCCGGTCGGTCACCCGGTAGGTGAGGCCCCCGATCGCCTGGTAGCCGAACTCGCTGTTGGAATCATTCACGCTCACCGCCGGCGTCCCCACGATCGAGGGACCGGCCAGAATCGCGGAAGTCTCGAACTTCACGTTGAGTATGCCCATGCCGGCCCCGACGTAGGCGTTGAACGGTGAGTGCTCGGGCAGCAGGTCGAAGAGGACGTTGGCCATCACCGACCAGGAATCGAGCGAACCCCCAGGATCGACGCAGGCGGGCGCGACGCTGCTCACCGCGCAGAGGTTGAAGAAGGAGGGCCCTCCGATCGAGCCGTGGATCGAGGTGACGTCGCTCTGGCGATAACCGCCCTCGACTTCCAGGCGGACGTGAGGCGTCAGGCGGTAGCCCAGCCGGGCGAAACCGGTCCAGCCAACCTTGGTGCGCGCGTTCGAATCGGGGATGACGTTCGCGGGCAGCATGGCGTTCCAGCCCATCCGGTCATGGAACGCCCAGTTGCCCCCCAGATCGATCGCCCCGTACCACCCGTTGTCCTGGGCGGCCGCGGCGCCAGCCGCGGCGACCATGGCCATGGCGGCCCCGGCCAGAAGTCTCGATTTCATCAGTGAACCCTCATTGCCCTCGGCGGCCGCGACAGGCCGACGCAGGCCGTTATACCAACGTCGCCATTGGAAGCCAGTGTCTAGCCGGCCACACCCCTGGAACAATGTGCGCCGCGTCCCGAGCGGGACGCAGCCGGCTGAAGAGCGCGCTCAGGCCCGGCTCGAGGAGAGGTTCGCCCCCCGCAACAGGGCGTCAAGCCGCAATCCAGGACGGTTTTGGTGGACTACCCCCGCCGGGTCGCTCGTCTATAGCTAGACCCCGTCCCGATTCCGAAGTCCGCCGGCGCCTATCGCCGGGTCCGTGCAGGAGCATCATGTCCAGGCGGCGCTCGACGATGAGGCGGGTGGGCCCAGACGAGGTTCGGTTCTGGCGTCGTCCCCAGTGGGCGAAGCGCCTAAGCCGCGCCGCCGTGGCCGTCGCGCTCGGATGTCTCGCCCTCCCCGCCTGGGCCGGCGTCGGGAGGCGCCCGGCGCGCCCCCACCCCAGCGCTGAGCGGCCGATCACCCTCGCCGAGGGCCGCGCGATCCTCTCAGCGTGGAGCGAAGCTGGCGAATTCCGTGCGCCGAGCGACCTCGGCACCGACCTCGCCGGACTTGCGAGTGATCATCCCGGAGTCAGGCTTGCCGCCTCCGCCGCCCTCGCCCGGGCGGGGATCGAACTTGCGATGTTGGAAAGAGGGGGCCTCGCCGACCCCGAACGCCTCGATCCGAACTGGGACGTCGCCGGCGCGTGGGCGGGGCGCGCCGCCTTCGAGCGGGCGCGGGCCCGCGGCGACCTGACCGCGTTCATGGCTGGGCTTCCGCGCCGTGAGGGGGCCTATCTCGCCCTTCTCGCCCAGGAGCGCCGCTACACCGCCATCGTGACGAAGGGAGGCTGGGAGAAGCTCGATCCGAAAGGCCATCTGGCGCTCGGCGATGACGGACCTGCCGCTCTCGCTCTCCGCGTCCGGCTCGCCGCCGAGGGCTATCTCGATCCGGCCAAGGCCGCCTCTCCGGACTTTGACGTCGAACTTGCCGAAGCGCTCGCCGATTTCGAAGGCCATCACGACCTTTCCCCCGATGGCGAGGTTTCCCCCGCCGTCCTCGCCTCCCTGAACATCTCGGCCGCCGAGCGTCTGTCGGCGATCCGGGCCAATCTCGAGCGGGACCGATGGCTCCCCGCCCACCTTCCCGCCAATCGGATCGAAGTCGATATCCCGGCCGCGCGCCTGACCCTGTTCGAAGGCGGAAGGGCGGTCCTGGTCTTGCCGGCGGCAATCGGGGAGGGAAGCCACCCCACGCCTCTGCTCGTCTCGGAGGTCCGCGGCGTCGAATTCAACCCACCGTGGTTCGTCCCCGCCGACATCGCGCGAGAGGAGATCCTTCCGCTCGTCCGCGCCGATCCCGGCTGGATGACGGCCCACGGATTCGTCTTCGAACACGGCCGTTTCGTCCAGCGCCGAGGAAGGCAAAACGCCCTGGGCCAGGTGAAATTCGACATGCCCGATCCAGAGGACATCCTCATCCACGGCATGCCGAGCGACGAGAAGAGCGTCTTCTTCGAGGAGGCCAGGGCCCTGAGCCATGGTTGCGTGCGTCTCGTTGATCCAGCGCGCCTCGCCAGCGCGCTCCTCGCGCCCAAGGGCTGGACTCAGGAAGAGGTCGCTCGCGCCATCGGGGCCGGGCGCACCCGACAGGTCGCCCTCAAGACGCCGGTTCCGGTTTTCCTTGTCTATCGGACGGTTGTCGTGGGCGTGGATGGCCAGCCCATTTTCCGGCCCGATCCATATCGTTGGGACGCCAAGCTCGCTGCCATCCTGAGCGCGCCGGCCGCTACAGCCCCCCGTCCACGGCCAGGAGCGCGCCGGTCACCGCTCGCGCCTCGTCGGAGGCGAGAAAGGCGATCGCCTTGGCCAAATCGGCGGCCGCAACCCAGCGGCTGAAGTCAGCCTTGGGCATGTCGGCGCGGTTGGCCGGCGTGTCGATGATCGAAGGCAGCACCGCGTTCACCGCGACCTTGCCCTTCAGCTCCGCCGCCAAGGCCTCGGTCAGGCGATGCACACCGCTCTTGGCGGCTCCATACGCCGCCATGCCGGCTCCCGCCTTCACTGCGCCGCCCGCCCCGACGTTGACGATGCGGCCGCCCGACCTGACCAGGTGGGGAAGGGCAGCGCGACACATGTTGGCGCAGGTAGCCAGATTGATCCGATACATCCGATCGAAACTCTCCGCCTCTCCTCCTTCGATCTTCTCGAAGAGAAACCCACCGGCAAGGTTGATGAGCGCATCGAGGCCGCCCAGGCTCTCGACCGCCTTCTCGACCGCCGCCGTCGCTTGGGACGGTTCGGAGAGATCCGCGCCTGAAAGGACGACCTCGGCCGCCAGACCAGCTGGCGGCGCGGCGGCGAAATCGATCGCCGCCAGACGTGCGCCGCGCTCGGCGAAGCAGGCCGTGACCACCCTCCCCAGCGCCCCGAAGGCGCCGGAGACGATCACCCTCTTTTCCTTCAGGCTTTCCCCCATGTCGGCAAGGATAGGCGCTCCGGAAACGCGGGGCCAGGGCGAGGCGGTCCCGCTCCGCCGCCAAGCTCATTAGGGGATGAGCACCGCCGCGCCTTCGAAGCGACCGGCCCTCAGATCGAAGAGCGCCTCGTTGGCCGCCTCCAGCGGATAGGTCGTCACCCGGGTCTGCACCGCGGCCGCCGGACCCGCAAGAAAGTTCCGCGCATCGGCGCGGGTGAGGTTGGCGACCGAGACGAGCCGCCTTTCTCCCCACAGGATCTCGTAGGGGAAGGCCGGGATGTCGCTCATCGAAATGCCGCCGAGGACCACGCTTGCCCCCTTCTTGACCGCCCTCAGGGCCGCCGGAACGAGGTCGCCGACTGGCGCAAAGATGATCGCTGCGTCCAGCGGCTCCGGCGGGGCGACGTCAGAGGCTCCCGCCCACGCCGCCCCAAGGGACCGGGCGAAGGCCGCTCCGGCCTCGTCCCCGGGCCGGACAAAGGCGAAGATCTCCCGTCCCTCCGCGATGGCGGCCTGGGCGATGATGTGGCCCGCCGCCCCAAAGCCATAGATCCCTAGGCGCTTGGCCTCGCCGGTGAATAAGAGTGCGCGCCAGCCGATGAGGCCGGCGCAAAGCAGCGGCGCGGCGTAGGCGTCGTTCTCCGCCAACTCGCCCAGGGGATAGACATAGGCCGCCTCGGCGAGGACATGGCTCGCATAGCCGCCGTCGCGGGTGGCGCCGGTGAAGAGCGGCGCAATGCACAGGTTCTCACGGGCCGAAGCGCAGAACTCGCAGACCCCGCAGGTGTGGCCGAGCCAGCCGACGCCCGCCCGCTCTCCGATCCTAGCCGCCTCCACGCCCGGACCTGCGGCCTCGATCACGCCCACGATCTCGTGGCCCGGAATGATCGGGATTCTAAAGTCCTTCAACTCGCCGTCGATGAGGTGCAGGTCGGTGCGGCACACCCCGCAGGCCGCGATCTTGAGCCTCACCTCGCCGGGTCCGGGCTCCGGCGTTGACCGCTCGATGAGCTTCAGCGGTTGGCCGAGCCTCTCCAGGACCATGGCTCGCATCGCTCGATCATACGCCATCGCGCTTCGCCAAGGCCTTGCGCTTTTTCAAACGCCCGTTAGGGGAAGGGCGCTTTTTGGAGCGAGGGCGTGATGGCCGACGACGAGCGTCAACCGATCGGACCGCGCGGAGGCGTCGACGAGGACGAGCCCGTCCGGCTCGCCCCCGACCTGCCGCCCCAGATCGCCGCCCCGCTGGCGCCTTTCCGCGGCGCCGAGCCGCCGAGCCCGCCCTGGTTCAAGAACGCCCTCGATCACGCCCCGGAGCGGCGCCGTGTTAAGGTGGAGGGGGCGGGAATCGAGCTCCTGACCTGGGGCGAGGTCGGCCTCCCCGGCCTCATCTTCGTTCACGGCAACAGCGCCCACGCCGACTGGTGGAGCTTCATCTGTCCCTTCTTCGCCGCCGAACACCGGGTCGCCTCGATCTCCTTTTCGGGCATGGGCGGATCGGACTGGCGCGAAACCTACGGCTACGAGACCTTTGCTTGGGAGATCTTCGCCTGCGGCCAGGCCGCCGGCCTCTACGAGGCGGATGTTCCGCCGATCTATGTCGGCCATTCCTTCGGTGGCTCCCAGGTCTTCTATTCCGCGGCCCGCCATCCTGAGCGGATGCGCGCCGCGGTTCTCGTCGACACCGGCTTTGGCGGTCCGCCCACCGCCGAGCAGATGGAGGCCTGGCGCAAGGCCGAGGAGGCGGCCGGGCGGCCGGTCCCCCAAGGCGCCATGGGTGGCGGCTGGCGCGGCCCCCAGCACCGAAGCCGGCCCAACCGGATCTATCCGAGCCTCGAGACGGCCCTCGCCCGCTTCCGGTTCATGCCGCCGCAGGTCCCGGGAAACCTCTTCATCGCCGACTTCATCGCCCGTCGCTCGCTCAAGCGCGCGCCCATGCCGCAAGGCGAAGTCGCCGCCGACGGCGGCGGCGAGGGCTGGACCTGGCGGTTCGATCCGGCCTTCTGGGAGAAACTCGACCGCTCCGGAATGACCGAGGCTGGAGCCGCTCGCGCTCCTCTCGCCCACATCTTCGGGGACCGCTCGGAGATCATTCGCCGCCATTCCCAGCCGCTTGGCGGCTTTGGGGGCGGACCCTCGCTCTTCGCTCCCGGGACGCCGACCATCATCATTCCCGACAGCGAGCATCACATCATGGTCGACCAGCCCCTGGCCCTGGTCGCCGCCCTGCGCGCGCTCATCGCCGCCTGGAAGCCCTGAGGGACGGGCGCGAGAGCCGTTCCCGACCGCTCTTCGCGCGCGGCTTCGGAATTGGGATCAGTCGCCCTTGCGCGCCACGGTGTAGCCGGACCTCAGCTCGTCATAGAAGGGGCCGTCTCCGCCAAGGGCGCAGCGAAGTTCAGTCTCGAGCCGCGCGGCATCGCCCCCCAGCGCCTGATCGGAGCACACCGATGTCGAGCGCAAATACCCGACGATCGTTTCGAAGGACCACGCCCACGGTTCGGAGAAGGAGCGGTCCTGCACCTCGGCGAAGCCGGCGCATCGAAAGGCCTCGCCGATGGTGATGAGATCTACTGAGGCGTTCGGGATGTCCGCCTGCCCGGCTGCGCCAATGCTCCAGGCGACGTTGGCGATCCCGAGCCTTTCCCCCTCCGTCCGGCCCACCGCGATCATCTCCGGCTCGAGATCCACCGCCCACACCCGGTCGAATCGGTGGGCGAGCGCAAGGGCGATGCGACCCGGCCCGCAGGCGAGATCGAGCAGGATCGCGCCCCGCGGGAGATCGACTCCACCCAGAAGAGCTTCGAGGAGCCGCGCAGGATAGGGCGGTCGAAACCGCAAATAGGCCTTCGCAGTCCCAGCGTACGCATCGGACCTCAGGTTTGGCGCGGTCTCCATGAAGTCTCCATGCCCTCGTCCGGCCGCGCTGAAGACGGTCTCCAAGCCGATCTTGAGCGACGCGCGGAGCTGGTGTAGCAGGGCCGACTTCCCTTTCCCCCGTTTTTTTGGAGATTCTGCGCCCGCCATGGCAGAGACCGCTTCGGAGTACCACCATGGCCAGCAGAACGTCTCCGAGCAGGCTTCGACCTGGCGGCGTTTCATGCTGTTCACCAAGATCTTCGCCCTCCACCTCGCGGTGATCATCCTGGTCTGCACCCTTTGGTTCTGCGCCGGCGCCAATTTCTGGGGCGGCTTCATCCCGGGGGTCGTCCTGGTCGTCATCGGGGTCTGGTACATTCGGCGCAGCAGCCGACCCCAGGCGAGCTGAAGGCGCCGCCGTGGCCCTGATCGTCGCCGCCCGCGAACGGCGCGCCGGCGAGACGCGCGCCGCCCTCACTCCGGAGGTGGTGAGAAAGCTTCTCGCCGCCGGCCACCAGGTGGGCGTGGAGACGGGGATCGGCGAAGGCGCGGCGATCTCCGATGGCGACTACGAGGCGGCCGGCGCGAAGATCTACGGCGATCTCGCCGGTTTTCTTTCCGGCGCCGACATCCTCCTCGCCGTTCGCCGAGCCGAGCCGGAGGCCATCTCCGCGCTGCGCAAAGGCGCGATGGTGGTCGGGCTCCTGGAGCCTCACGCTGAGCGCGCCGGACTTGAGGCGATGGCCAAGCGCGGCCTTGTCGCCTTCGCCATGGAGCTCATCCCCAGGATCACCCGCGCCCAGGCGATGGATGCCCTTTCCAGCCAGGCCAACCTCGCCGGCTACCGCGCCGTGATCGAGGCGGCGGCCGCCTACGGACGATCCTTTCCAATGATGATGACCGCCGCCGGCACGATCGCTCCAGCCAAGGTTTTCGTGATGGGGGCGGGCGTCGCCGGGCTCCAGGCCATCGCCACCGCCAGGCGCCTGGGCGCGGTGGTCACCGCCACGGATGTCCGCCCCGCCGCCAAAGAGCAGGTCGAGTCGCTCGGGGGCCGCTTCGTCGCGGTAGAGGACGAGGAGTTCAAGGCGGCCGAGACCGCCGCCGGCTACGCCAAGCCGATGAGCCCCGAATACCAGGCAAAGCAGGCGGCGCTGGTCGCTGATCACATTCTCAAGCAGGACATCGTCATCACCACCGCCCTCATTCCGGGCCGGCCGGCGCCGAGGCTCCTGACCGCCGCCCATGTCGCTTCCATGCGGCGGGGTTCGGTGATCATCGATCTCGCCGCTCCGCAGGGCGGCAATGTCGAAGGTTCGCGCGCCGACGAGATAGTCGATGAAAGCGGCGTGAGGATCCTCGGATTCTCCAATCTTCCCGGCCGGATCGCCGCCGACGCCTCGGCGCTCTACGCGCGCAATCTCCTGGCTTTCCTTCAGCTCCTCTTCGACAAGGAAGGCGCCTTTGCGCCCGACTTCGAGGACGAGATCTTGAAGACCGCGCTCGTCGCCAAAGACGGCGGCCTCATCCACACGCCTCTCGCGGCCTGAAGAGGAGACGCTCCATGGAGATCGTCAGCCCGGTCGTCTTCCAGTTCGCCATCTTCGTGCTCGCCATCTTCGTCGGCTACTACGTGGTGTGGAGCGTGACCCCCGCCCTTCACACGCCGCTGATGAGCGTCACCAACGCCATCTCCTCGGTGATCATCGTGGGGGCCCTTCTCGCCGCCTCCGCCCACACCGGGCTCGGCAAGGGGGTCGATGTCTCCAAGGCGGTCGGCGGCCTCGCCGTGGCGCTCGGCTCGGTCAACATCTTCGGCGGCTTCCTGGTCACCCAGAGAATGTTGAGCATGTACCGCAAGAAGGACAGAACGAAGTGAACGCCGATCTGACGGCGCTCCTCTACCTTCTGAGCGGCGTCCTCTTCATCCTGGCCCTGCGCGGCCTCTCCAATCCCGAGACCAGCCGCCGCGGAAACCTCCTGGGCATGGCCGGCATGGCCATCGCCATTGGCGTGACTCTCGCCAACCTCGCGCGCGCCTCTGACCTCGACGGCGAGACCATCGCCATCATCGTCGCCGGAGTGATCGTCGGCGGGACGATCGGGACAGTGGTCGCCCAGAAGGTCTCGATGACCGCCATCCCCCAGCTCGTCGCCGCCTTCCACTCGCTGGTCGGCCTCGCCGCCTGCCTGGTCGCCGCCGCGGCGCTCTATACGCCGGCCGCCTATCACATCGCCCAGGGAGCGCATGTCCGCCTGGAGAGCCTCATCGAGCTCTCGGTCGGCCTCGCCATCGGCGCAGTCACCTTCACCGGCTCGATCATCGCTTTCGCCAAGCTTAACGGCAACATGTCGGGCGCGCCGATCCTGTTGCCGGGCCGCCACGTCATCAATCTCGCCCTCGGCGCGGCGGTGATCGTCCTCATCATTCTTCTGGTGCTGAGCGGGGGCTCTGCGAAGTGGGCCTTCTGGGCGACCTTCGCCGTCGCGCTCATCGTCGGCCTGAGCCTCATCGTCCCCATCGGCGGGGCCGACATGCCGGTGGTGATCTCCATGCTCAACAGCTATTCCGGATGGGCGGCGGCCGCCCTCGGATTCACCCTCTCCAACGTCACCCTGATCATCACCGGGGCCCTCGTCGGCTCCTCCGGCGCCATCCTCTCCTACATCATGTGCAAGGGGATGAACCGCTCCTTCGTCTCGGTCATCCTGGGCGGCTTTGGGGGCGAGGCGGCGGGGCCGCAGGGCGCCCGCGAGACCCGGCCGGTGAAGCATGGTTCGGCCGACGACGCCGCCTTCATCCTCAAGAACGCATCCCAGGTGATCATCGTCCCCGGCTACGGCATGGCCGTCGCCCAGGCCCAGCACGTGCTGCGCGAGATGGCCGACCGTCTCAAGGCCGAAGGCGTGGAGGTGAAATACGCCATCCATCCGGTCGCCGGGCGCATGCCGGGGCACATGAACGTGCTCCTCGCCGAGGCCAACGTGCCCTACGACGAGGTCTTCGAGCTTGAGGATATCAATTCCGAATTCGCCACCGCCGACGTCGCCTTCGTGATCGGGGCCAATGACGTTACCAACCCGGCCGCCAAGACCGATCCCAAGAGCCCGATCTACGGGATGCCGATCCTCGACGTGGAAAAGGCCAGGACCGTGCTCTTCGTCAAGCGGGGCTTGGGGGCCGGCTACGCCGGGGTGGAGAATGAGCTGTTCTTCCGCGACAACACCATGATGCTCTTCGGCGACGCCAGGAAGATGGTCGAGGGCATCGTCAAGGCGCTGTGATGCTCGATCTGAGGCTCGGCCATTGAGCGCAGCCTTTGCGCGCCTACATGCGCCGCTGGGCCGCGTGGAGTTCGCTTCGTCGTGAGCATTCAGGAGGCGACGCCGGAGCCGAGGCGCGGCCGGCTCGTGGACATCGGCGGCAGGCGCCTGCGCGTGGTGCCAGCCGGGCCGGTGGGCCAGGACTCGCCGACCGTCCTCTTCGAGGCGGGGGCCTTCGGCTTCTCGGCCGACTGGTCGGTCGTCCAGGAAAGGCTCGCCGCCGCCGGAGCCGCATCCCTGGCCTACGACCGCGCCGGTCTGGGGCTCTCCGATCCCGGACCCGAGCCGCGCGACGGAGCCGCCATCCTGGCCGATCTCGAGCGCCTGCTGGAGCGCCTGGGCGAAAGGGGGCCCTTCCTGCTCTGTGGCCACTCCATGGCCGGGCTGCATGTGCGGCTCTTCGCGGGCCGGCATCGCCCCGCCGTCGCAGGCGCCGTTCTCGTCGAAGCGACCCTACCCGAGGAGATGGATTCGAGGTTCGCGGCCGGCCTTGTGGGCCAGCTCGCCAGGGCCTCGCACCTGGCCGCCTGGAGCGCCGACAGCGGCCTCCTCAAGCCGCTGAGCCGAAGCGGCATCGGCGACGCCATCGGACTTTCCGGCGAGGCCAAGAAGGAAAAGCTGTGGGCCTTTTCCAGCGCCCGCCATAACCGCTGGGCGGCGGCGGAGGTCGACGAGTGGGGAAGGACGGCGGGTCAGGCCCGGGAAGCCGGCCTCTTCGATCGCGACCTCCCCCTCGCCGTCGTCCTCGCTGGCGCCGGTCGTAGGGCGGCCCGCTGGAAGGATCATCTCGCCCAGCCAGCCCTGGCCGCGCAGGTTGGCCGGGTCGATCGCGTCAAGGGGGCCAACCACGCCAGCATCCTGGGCCGCCGCCATGCCGACGCCGTCGTGGAAGCGATCGGCTGGGTGAGAGCGGCTCGGCGACCCTGACGCCTCAATACGGCCGGTCGCCGGCGACCCACAGCCGGTACATGGTCCGGAAGTACTTCTTGTCGTCGTAGAGCGTGCCTGTGTGCAGGGTGCAACGGTTGTCCCACATGAGCAGATCGCCGACGCGCCACTTGTGGCGATAGACAAAGCGCTCCTCGGTCATGAAGTCGACCAGCTCCTCGAGGAGCTCAAGTCCTTTTGGATTGGGTTGGCCAACAACCTCGGTGACCGTGCCGGTCGAGGGCCAGAGCGCCTTGCGCCCGTCGGCGGGATGGGTGCGCACCAGCGGGTGAACGACATCGGGATTGTCCCGCTTCTGCTCGTCCGTGAGTTCGAGCGCGCCGTATTCGCGTGTCGCCATGAAGTGCTGGTAGCTGTGGTGGAGCTTGAGATCGGCGATCAGGGCCTGGCGTTCGGGGGAAAGCGCGTTCCACGCCGCGCAGCCGTCGGCCAGAAGCGTATCGGAGCCCTCTGGTGGAACCTCCACGGCGTAGAGCATGGTGCTCATCACCGGCTCGGCCTTGTAGCTGTAGTCGGTGTGCCACCCGATGCCGTCGTTGTGAGCCCCGATCGGACGGCCGTTCTCGATCCGATTGGAAAGGATGAAGATCTTGGGATAGCCGGCAAGCGTGTACTGCGTGAGCGTATGGTCCTGAGCCTCGCCGAAGGCGGCGATGAACGTCATCAGATCATCGGGGGTCATCTTCTGATTGTGAAGCAGGATAAAGCCATGACGGTGGAAGGCCTCCACCACCGCGGCCCGCTCGGCGGCCGACGCATCGGCAAGATCGATCCCGTCGATTTCGGCCCCGAATCCGGCCTTGAGCGTCCTCACGTCCATTTCGGCGACGGCCATGGCTCGCGGCTCCTGGAAAATCGCCCAACACTAGGCGATGGCCCGCTTCGCCGTCTTGCACCGGGGCGACCGGCCAAGTGGTCCAGGACGCGTCCGAGTTCGGCGCCTCGTCGAGCCGGGCCCAGGCCCGAAAGACGCAAAAGACCCGGTGCGTCTTTGGGCAAGACCCTCTTCGCCCATGTTCCTATCGTTTCGTCGCCTGGAGGACCAAGCTAAGAGAAATGGGCCGTCATTTGCTGGACGACGCCTTCTTCGAGAGTCTCGAGAGTTCGGACGGGGAGATCGAGACCGCCTGCACCCTGCCGCCGGCTTGCTATATCGATCCGGATTTCTTCCGCTTCGAGAAAGAGGCCTGTTTCAACCACGAGTGGCTGTGCGTGGGCCGCAGCTCCCAGGTCGCTTCGTCCGGCGACTACTTCACCACTTCGATCATCGGCGAGCCGATCATCGTGGCGCGCGGACGCGACGACGTCATCAGAGCTTTCTCGGCCGTCTGTCAGCACCGCGCCATGCTCGTCGCCGAGGGAGCGGGCAATACGCGGGGGTTCGTTTGCCCCTACCACCACTGGGTCTATTCCCTTTCCGGAGATCTGGTGAATGCGCCGGCCATGGAGCGCACCTGCGACTTCGACCGGAAGGACGTGCGTCTCGCCCCCTTCAAGGTCGAGATCTGGGAAGGATTCATCTTCATCAACTTCGACAATGATGCGGCTCCCCTGGCGCCTCGCCTGTCGGCGGTTTCGGCCGCCATCGCGAACTATCGCCTCGCTGAGACCGAGGAACTGCCCTCCATGACCGGTCGCTTCGCCTGGAACTGGAAGGTGATGTTCGAGAACAACAACGACGGGTATCACGCCAGCAAGCTTCATAAGGGTCCGCTGCACGATTTCGTGCCGAGCGAGAGGGCGAGCTTTCCCCCAGCCGATCCGCACGACGCCGGATTCCTACGCTTCAACGGCACTCTGCATCCCGACGCCAGCTTCAACCCCACCCAGCGCGCCGTCCTCCCGGTGTTCCCGCAACTCTCGCAGGAAGACCGCGGCCGGATGACCTTCGCTAATGTCCCGCCGAGCCTCTCCCTGGTCCTGACCAGCGATCTAGTCATCTTCCTCATCCTGAGGCCGGCGAGCGTCGATCTGATGGAGCAGGACACCGGAGTGCTTGTGGCGCCGGGGGCGATGGAGGATCCGGCCTTCGAACATCGCCTGGAGATGATCATGACTTCGGCGAAGAAGATCATCGCCCAGGACATGCACGTCGATGAGCGAGTGCAGATCGGGCTCAACTCACGCTTCGCCGCCCGCGGCCGCTATTCCTGGCAGGAAGGCGCCCAGGGTCAGCTCAACCGCTGGCTCCTGCTGCGCTATCGCCGGACGTGGGAGGCGATGAGGCCGGCCGCCGCGATTGCCTGAAGGGCCGGCGCGACTCTCGGACGGGCTGATCCTTGGGGCGACCATGGCCGCGTCAGCGGCTATGCTCCTTCGCGTGACGGAGCTCGGCGGATGAAAGCGTGGCGGTTCAGCACCGAGGCGTTCGAAAAGTCCGAACGCGCCGGCGCC
The DNA here is from genome assembly GCA_050729515.1 of Caulobacteraceae bacterium. Taxonomy (GTDB): domain Bacteria; phylum Pseudomonadota; class Alphaproteobacteria; order Caulobacterales; family Caulobacteraceae; genus Acaudatibacter. The sequence goes on along the minus strand of JBOHLG010000034.1, from coordinate 22,284 downwards.
TGGCGAGAGGCCATGCATCGCCTCGGCCTGCCAGTGGGCGAGCTTTCCGAATCCGAACCGGCCAGCGCCTCCGTCGTCTGCCTCACCTCGCCGCTGGGCATGGAATTCGCCCTCATCGAGGCCGGGGCCCAGTCGATCAGCGGCCGACGCACCGATCTTCCAGCGGCGGTGTGGCTGGCGATCGTTCTTGAAGGAGACGCTTCGCTCCAGAGCGAGGACGGTGAGAGCGCCCTTCCGGTCGGCGGCATCGCCTTCGGCCCCACCGGCCGTCAGGCGACCCTGGCCCTCGAGACGCGCTGCCGGTTGATGTTCGTGCGCGCTCCGCGGGTCGCCCTCGACCATCGCCTCGTTGCGGCTCGCAACCTCAAGATCGGCGCCTTGGAGACCCGCACGGGCGTCGCCAAGGTGTTTTCGGGGCTGCTTTCCGCGACCGCGGGAGCCCTCGAGGAGATGAGCGCCGACCAGCTTCGGCCCGTGGAGATCGCGCTCACCGAATTCCTCGCCGCCAGTTTCGCCGAGGCGAGCGGAAAGGAGGAGGCTTCGGGACCTTCGATTTCGCCGCATCTGCACCGCATCTGCCAGACCATCGAGACTCAGCTCCCCGACCCCGAGCTCTCGCTCCGCCGCCTGGCGGCGCGGAGCGGCGTCTCGCCACGTTATGTCCAGAAGCTCTTCGCCTCCGCCTTCGATACCTTCGGCCATTATCTGCGCAGCAGACGTCTGGAGCGCTGCCGCATGGATCTCGCCAGTCCAATGTGCGCAAAGCTCTCGATCAGCGAGATCTGCTACCGCTGGGGCTTCAACGATTCCGCCCACTTCAGCCGCGCGTTCCGCAAGGAATACGGACTCTCGCCGCGCGAATATCGCCGCCAGTCCGGATCGGACCAGGAGCCTCTTTGAGGCTCAGATCGGTTTCTCGCCGGCGACCGTGACGCGGATTCCTGACCTCGTCTGAGGGAAATAGTCCCACACCGCCAGGTGCTGAGTGCAGCGGTTGTCCCAGAACGCGACCGAGCCCGGCCGCCAGCGGAAGCGGACGTGGAAGTTGGGATTGGCGACGTGGTCGAAGAGGAAGGCGAGGAGGGCTTCGCTTTCCGTCTTGGGGATGTCCAGGATTCGCGTGGTGTAGGAGGCGTTGACGAAAAGGCCCTTCTTCTCGGTCCAGGGGTGGGTGCGCACGACTGGATGGTTTGAGCACGGATAGCGTTTGTCCAGATCAGGGAAGAGCGGCCGGTAGACATGATCGCCGTCATGCTCGGCGACGAGTCCCCCCAAGTGGGCCTGCATCCGATCCGAAAGCGCCTCCCACGCCGCGCTCATGCTGGAGAAGATCGTGTCGCCGCCGGTCTCCGGAACCGTATGGAGGTAGAGGATGCTCCCCATCGGGGGAATAGCGTCACAGGTGAGATCCGAATGCCAACCCTCGCCGGCCACATACTTCGAAGTGGCGTCGGCGTGGATGGCGACGACTTCGGGGTGCTCGGCAAGGCCCGCCACGCCGCTGTGGATAGCGAGTTCGCCGAACGCCCGGCCGAAGCGCTTGAGGGAGTCGCAGTCGAGCGCCTGGTCGCGGAAGAAGAGGACCTGGTGCGCGCCCAGAGCCCGCTTCAAATCGGCGATCTGGTCTTGGCTCACGTCTGAGGCGAGATCGACCCCGCCGATCTCCGCGCCGATGCGCAAGGTGAGCGGGCGGACTTCGAGCGTCCGGTAGGAGCTCATGAGTCGCCCCAGGCCCTCTCGACCGCCCCAGCGTCCACGACAATGGCGCAGAGGCGACTCATGGCCCCAAGCGAAGCCTGGTGGGCCGCGCTGTCGTTCGAGGCGCAGGCGTCGGCGACGATGAAGACGTGATAACCCCGATGAAAGGCCTCGCGCGCCGTGGCTTCGACGCAGCATTCGGTGGTGAGGCCGGCGAGGACGAGCGTGTCGATGCCTTCGGCCCTCAGCTCGGCATCGAGGGCTGTCTCGAAAAAGGCGCCGTAAAGGCGCTTGCGGATCACGAGGTCGCCTGCTTGGGGCTGAGGGCCGACGAAGGCTTCGCCGGGCGTTCCGGCCCGGCAGATCGCCAAGTCCTCATCCGGGTCCCCGCCCAGCCTGCGTCTCCTCTCGACCCAGGCCGGCGAATCCGTTTCAGCTCGCGTCCGAAGGCCGACGAAGACGATCTTCGCGCCACTCCGCCGGGAGGCGAGCTCGAGGCGCCCGGCCGCTCCGAGTGCGGCAGGAACAGCGGAAAGGTCGGCGCCGCCTTTGGCGCACACCCCGCCGGGCGAGGCGAAATCGGCCTGCACGTCGATGAGGAGGAGCGCGGTCCTCTTTGGCGTGATCCAGTCGGCGAGCCCGTTCTCAGCGTCCGTGTTTTCGGGGGCGACTTGAGCCGCGTTCACGCCGAGGGTTCCTTCGGGTCAAGTGCGCCGAACGGCCATACGGGCTCAGCACAACGATCGTGCGCCTCAATCCAAGTCGGAGGCGACGATTCGATGGCAGTTTCAAGCGCGACAACATCGGAGTCGGCCAAAGATGTCTCCGAAAGTCCACAACTGCGATCAAATCGCGAATGAAGAGCCTTGCCTGCCGCGAGGAAAGCCTCGATTTCGGTTTGCTTCGCCCTGTTCTTCACGTCGAATGACATTGAAAAACTAGGTTTCACTCGCTCGAGGGGGTGTCAATGGTCGGTTCGAGAACGGTACGTCGTAAGCGTCTTCTGGTTTGTGGCGGAGCGGTGGCGATCCTCGCCTGCGCCTCGACGAACGCGCTCGCTCAGGGCGTCGCGAGCGGTCCCTCCGCCCGGTCCCAGCCGAGCGAGGTCTCCGAGATCGTGGTCACCGCCGAGCGCCGGGCGACCGACATCCAGAAGACGCCCGTCGCCATCACTGCGGTTCCGGCCCAGAGGCTCGACAAGTCCTTCATCACCGAGATCGCCGGGCTCAACGGCACGGTTCCGAGCTTTGAGTCGACCAAGACTTCGGGCTTCGAGAACATCGTCACAATCCGCGGGGTGGGATCGGAGACGCCGGAGAACGACCTCACCACGGTGCCCGGCGTGGCGCTCTTCGAAGACGGGGTCTACCTCGTCAACACCATCTCGCTTTCCCAAGACCTCTTCGACATCAACCACATCGAGATCCTGCGCGGGCCCCAAGGCGCGCTCTACGGCCAAGCCTCGATCGGCGGCGCGATCCTGGTGGTCACCAACCAGCCCCAGCTCGACCAGTTCAGCGGCATGGGGGATTTCAGCTACGGCGCCTACAACTTGACCCGCGAGCGGGCCGAGGTGAACATCCCCATCGGCTCGACGCTGGCGGCGCGCTTCTCCTTTCAGAGATTCGACCACGCCGGCTTCACTCAGGACCTGGCTATCCCGGGCTTCCGCGAAGACGACGCCCACAACACCGGGATCAAGGCGGCGCTGAAGTGGCAGCCGGTCTCGAACTTCACGGCCACCTTCACCAGCGAGTTCTACCGCGCGGCCGAGAACGGCCAGGCCCAGAAGAACATCAACGATCCCGAGCCGAGCCCCTGGGAGATCTACCAGGACTATCCCTCCAAGAACGATCTCAGCACTCAGCTCTACCACCTCAATCTGCAGTACGACACGCCATGGTTCTCCATCCGCTCAGTGAGCGGCTACCAGGGCCTCAACAGCATCCTGCAGGAGGACAGCTCGCGAAGCGCGATCTCGCTCCTGGGCTCCTATGACGACGTCGCGGGATGGAACACCACCGTCCACAGCTACACCGAGGAGTTCGACATCCTCTCGCGGCCCGGGTCGCGACTGGAATGGATCGCCGGCGCCTTCTTCCTGAAGCAGTCGAGTCGGCAATTTGTGGCCGAATTCGAATGTGCTCCGCCGACGGTCTGCCCGTCCAATCCGGACGTGGCGATCCTTCCCGACATCGAGACGGCCCCGCCGGGCAATCTCTCCTACGGCAACGACTCTCTCGTCTCACGCAAGAGCGAATCGGTGTTCGCCCAGGCGACCTACCACCTGCTCCCGACCGTCCGGCTGACGGTCGGCGCGCGATACAACCACGATGACTACAGCGACAGCAGCCACAACTTCTCGGCCTTCTCGATCAACACGGTTGACCACTCCACTAGCGATAATGTCGGGACCTGGCGCGCTGAGGCGGACTGGGACGCGGCGACGGGGAGCATGCTCTATGTCAGCGCCGCCCGCGGCTATAAGCCGGGCGGGGTGAACGGCAGCTACGGCCAAGTCGTCGTTCCGCCGGTCTTCGTGCCGGAAACCAACACCGCCTTCGAGGTCGGCTCGAAGAATCTCCTCTTCAACCAGACCCTGCGGCTCAACCTCGCCGGCTTCTACTACCTCTACAAGAACATGCAGTACATCGAGACCGACCCGGTCCCGTTCGACGGCGGCATCTCGAACATCCCTTCGGTCCACATCTACGGATTTGAGGCCGAGGCGTCCTATTCCGGGATGAACGATCACCTCGTGCTCGACGCCAACGCCTCGGTCGAGAACGGCCACGTGGAAGGCGACTACTTCACGATCGACTCCACCGTCGCCAACGCCATCGAGAACCAGCCATTCCCGAGCCCCTGCGCGTTCGGCGGGGCCTATTACAATCCGGCCTGCTGGGCGGCGGTGATCGCCGCGGAGAAGAACATCCAGGGCAATACGCCGCCGGCCATGCCCAAGCTCTCCGGCTCGGTCGACGCCTCCTACCGGTTCGATGCGCCGTTCGGCTCGCTCACGCCCCGCGTCGAATATGTCTACCGCGGCAGCGAATGGGCACGGATCTTCAACGAGCCCGGCCTCGATTATGTAAAGGGTTACGGCGTCACTAATCTCAACCTCGAGTTCCTGCCGGCCGGCGTTCCGCACCTCAAGCTCGATCTCACTGCGACCAACGTCTTCAACAAAGCCGGGATCAATTCGCGCTACATCGATCCCTACGGCAGCGGCCAAGTGAGCCAGCAGTTCATCTCGCCACGTCAGGTGATCTTCACGGTCGGATATTCGTTCTGAGGGGCGAGAGCGCTCCTGAACGCTCTCGCTACTTAGCCCGCCGCGCGACCGCACCTTCCGGTCGCGCCAACCATTGCGATCAGCTCGTCGGCGGTCTTGAGATCGGCGAAATTCAACCTCAGGTTGAGCAGGGAGGCGTTCTGCTCGGCGTCGGTGGCCGCTGCGGTCGCGTCGGTGGCGACGATCACCTTGTAACCCGCCATATAGGCTTCGCGCGCCGTTGTTTCGCAGCAGACGTTGGTGAGGGTTCCGGCGATGATCACCATCCTCATCGCAAGATCCTTCAAGGCGCGGCTCACCCCTCCGGCCGGGCAGGAGAGGGCCCCGTAGCGATGCTTGTCGAGGATGAGATCGGAGGCTTCGATCTTCACGTCTGGATGGAGTCCGTGGCCGGCGGCGCCGGGGCGAAGCGCCGCCGCGCCGGCGGCGATCTTCGGATCGGAGAGATCGTATCGCCACGGCGGCTCCGCGTAAGGTCCTTCATCGAGGAAAGTCTGCCTGGTGAAGATGACGCTCGCCCGTATCGTGCGCATGGCCGCCGAAAGCCTGTTGACAGCTGGAATGATGTCGCGGGCATGGGGATTGGCGTAGACCTCGCCTTCGGCGATGAAGGCATTCTGCATGTCGATGATGAGAAGCGCCGTGCCTCTCGCCTCGAGAGCGTCGAAGGCGTTGAGCGAAGCGCCGCGCGCCTCGGCCCAGTCGGGAACTGCGATTAGATGCACGAGATCGCTCCCCAATCGGACCCGCTCGGCGTGATCCCGCCGCCGGCGCCCGTCTTCGGCCGACCTGTGATTGGCGTCTTCTCCCATCCCTGGGTCACCTTCATCGCGCTCAGCCTCCTTTTCTTCCTGGTCTCGGCGGCCACCTTCTCCTCGCTGGGCGTCGTCCTTCCCGCCATGGTCCGCGAGCTGAAGTGGAACTGGGCCCAGGCGGGCCTCGGATACACCTTCCTGGGGCTCTCCTGCGGTCTTTCCAGCGTCGGCGTCGCCGCCTTGGTCCGGTGGATCGGGGTTCGCGCCACGCTCCTTGGCGGTTCGGTCCTGCTCCTCGCCGGCTTTTCCGCCCTCGCCCTGGACAAAAGCTTGACGATCTATCTCGCCGCGACCCTCGTCATCGGGCTCGCCTTTTCACTCACCTGCACGGTTCCCGGCACGCACGTGCTCACTGGCCTGTTCAGGAGAAGGTCCACCGTGCTCGGCGCCTATTTCACCATCGGCGCGCTCGGCGGCGTCGCCGGCCCCCTCCTCTATGTGGCGATCGCTCCTTCCTTCGGATGGCGGGCCTACTGGTGGGTGTTCGCCGCCGGCGCCGTCGTCCTCGGCCTCTTCGCCGTCGCCGCCACGCCGGGGCGCGAAGGGTCGCAGGGGCCCGCGGCGGCGCCGATCGCGGCTGGCGAGGCGGCGTCTGAACGTTCCGAGTGGACCGTGCCGCGAGGCCTTGCGACCGTGCAGTTCTATGTGATCGTCGGCGCCTACACGATGTATCTGCTCATCAACACCACCGCCCACGGCTTCGCTGTCGAGCATCTGATGGAGCGCGGAATCTCCCGGGACGCCGCCGCCTTTATGTTGAGCCTCGAGGCTCTGATCGGGGCCGCCGTGTCGGTGATCGGCGGGATCGCCGGAGAAAAGGTGCGGCCCAAGACCCTCCTCATCGTCTGCCTCATCGCCATCATCATCGGCATGTCGGCTCTCGCCTGGGCGCGCGGCTGGCCGCTGATGCTCGTCTACGCCTTCGGAGTGGGAATCGGCTTTGGCCTCAGCTTCGTCGCCTCGACTATGCTCCTCTTAACCTACTACGGCCGGCGGCCCTACCTGGAGCTCTATTCGGTGATGTGCCTCATCTCCACCGCCGCGGCGATCGGGCCAGCGGTAGGCGGATGGGCGCGAGATGCGCTCGGAAGCTTCTCGGACGCCTTCCTCCTCTGCGCCGGTCTCGCATTCCTCATGCTCATCGCCACGATCTTCATGCGTCCGCCGAGCCTTCCCGCGCGTTCGGCTCTCGCCAAGGAAGGGGTCTGAGGCTGCGCCGCTGGCTGATCACCGGCGTCTCCTCGGGCCTAGGGCGCGCGCTCGCCGAGGCGGCGCTCGTGCGTGGCGAGAGGGTTGTCGGCACGGCTCGCACAATGGGCGATCTTGCCACCTTCGAGGCCGTCGCGCCGGGCCGCTCCGTCGGGATCCAGCTCGACCTGCGTGAAGAGGCCGCCATCGCTCCAGCCGTCGCCGCCGCCGAGGCGACGCTCGGGGCCATCGACGTCCTGGTCAACAACGCCGGCTTCGGCCTCGTCGGCGCGGTGGAAGAGACCTCCTCCGCCGAGGTTCGCGACCAGTTCGAGGTCAATCTCTTCGCCCCCCTCGCCCTTATCCGGGCGGCGCTCCCGACGATGCGCGCACGAAGGTCGGGTATCATTGTCAACGTCACGTCTGTGAGCGGCCTCGCCACCTGGGCTGGCACCGGAATCTACTGCGCCAGCAAGTTCGCCCTCGAGGCGATCGGCGAGACGCTGGCCGCCGAGGTCGCCGAGCTCGGGATCAGGGTCATGAACATCGCGCCGGGAGGCATGAGGACCGACTACGCCAGCCGCTCCCTCGTCTCAGCGGAGGCCCGGCTCGCTGACTACGATGGGACCGCGCGTCAGGCCAAGATCCTTCTTTCCGAGCACGCCGGCCACGAGGCGGGGGATCCGGCCCGCGTCGCCTCGGCGATCCTCGACGCCCTGGGGAGCCCCAATCCGCCGGTCCATCTCGTCCTTGGCGAGGACGCGCTTCACTACGCCGAGGCGCGGATCGCGACGCTCCATTCCGAGATCGCCTCTTGGCGCGAGCTCGCGCTCTCGACGAGATCCGAAAAAGGCCCGTGAGGCGCCGTCCTCCCCGCCGATCCCCAAGGAGATCCCACACGGGCGCAAGAGCCGGGGCTCAGGATCGAGTCGCCGCTTGCAAGCGCGATGAGGCAGAGAGTCTGTCGGGGGGGGGGCGCCTCCGCCGCGCCAAGCGGAACAGCGCCTATTCCCTGGTGTAGCCTTCCGGGATCTTCGGATCGTCGCCGCCCTTGACCCACAGGATGATCTCGTTCCCCCACGGGTCGGCGAAGGCGTGGTTGAAGCCGTTGAACTCCTTCCAGAAGTGATCCTTCCAGAGGAGCCTGGCGCCGCGGTCGGTCGCTCGCTTCAGGATGTCGTAAGGCGACTGGCCGTCTCCCACCAGGATCCACACCCGCGCCTTGCGTCCGCCGTCCGCCAGCTTCCGGGGCTCGGCGCCGGCCGGGTCGGGATGGGGCCGGGCGTTGGCGGCCTTGAAGATACCGAGGTGCAGATTTCCGATCTGGCTTTCCGAACCATCCGGATTGGGGAAATTGGCGCCCGGCACCATGCGGTGGAAGACGCCCTTTGGCCTCTCGTCGTCGCGCCAGCCGAAGACCTCCGAATAGAATCGGCCGGCGGCAGCCGGATCATCCGAAGCGAGATCGACGAAGATCAAGGTGTTGGGCGAAGCCATTTCGGATTCCTCTTGGGCGGAGTTCAGGCGGCGTATTCGCTGCGCTTGGGGACGAAGACATCGAGATTGAGGACCGGCTCGGAGCCCACCACCTCGCCCCAATGGGCGGCGTTCGGCGGCACGACGAGAAGGCCGCCGGAGGAGAGCCTCGTCACCGTCTCTTCGATGTGAAAATCGATGCACCCGGAGAGGATGTAGACGATCTGCTCGTGGGGATGGCTGTGGGGCCTGGGCTCATGGCCGGGCTGCAGACGGTTGAGCGCCACCGTCGCGCCCTCGCCGGAGAACGCCTTGCGCTCGACCCCGGGGCGCACCGCTTCCCAGGAAATCGCGTTCCAGTCGATAGAGTGGATGTCCATTGCCTCCGCCCTCATTGGGAAGGGGCCCCGTAGGCGCCGCCGCCCGGCGTCTCCAGGAGCACGACGTCGGCAGGCGCCATGGTCATCTTGTGGGGCTCGGAGACGCTCTTGCCGTTGATGAGGAAATGCCCGGCAACGCCGGGCCCGCCCCCCTCGAGGCCCTCGGGCCCCCGATCCAGCCGCGAGGGCACCGCGTTGAGGAGCCAGGGCTCGCCGGTCGCCATGTGGAAGCCGATGATCTGGCCGTCGCCGCCGGCCGAGCGGCCCTTCCCGCCCGAGCCTCGGCGAAGCTCGCGCCGGTCGAAGACGATCGGCATAGACGCCTCGAGGACCTCCACCGGCACCGCCGCCACGCCCGTCGGATAGCAGGTCGCAGATGGCCCGGGCTTGGCGGCGCGCGCGCCCATCCCGCCAGAATAGTTGAACATCGAGGAGGTGAAGGCCTCGCCCGAAGCCCGCTTTCCTTGGATCTGAACCGTCCACACCGCGCCCGAGCCCTCGGCCAGAACGCGATCCGGGATCACCTGGTGCAGCGCCTTGAGGATCGGCATGGGAACGAACATCCCCACCACGTGGCGGGCGTTGAGGGGCGAGGGGTAGGCGGCGTTGACGATCGAGCCCTTGGGCGCCGCGACCTTGATCGGGGCGAGCGAACCGAAGTTGTTGGGCTGTTCGGGGTTGAGGCAGCTGCGGACCGCAAAGGTCGAATAGGCGTGGGTGTAGTTCATCACCACGTTGACCCCGTGGGGGCTCGCCCCGCTGCTTCCCGAAAAGTCGATCAGAACTTCCCCGGCCTCATTGTCGATGGTGACTGCGGCCTTGAGCTCGATGATCTCCCCGCCCGGGATGTCGAAGCGAGTCTCGCCCCGCCAGGTCCCGGCCGGAAGGGCGCGGATGGCCCGTCGCGTCGCCTCTTCCGAGCGCGAAATGACTTCCTCCGAGAGCTCCTCGATGTCGGCGAGCCCCGAACGCTCGCAGAGCGCGATCAGCCGCTCACCGCCACCGCGGCCGCTGGAGACCTGGGCGGCGAGGTCGCCGAAGACGTGGTCGGGCGTCCGGACGTTGCAGCGGATGATCTCGTGGAGGACGGCGTTGGGCGCGCCGGCGTCGTAGAGCTTGGAAGGGGGAATCCAAAGGCCTTCCTCGTGGATATCCCTGGCCCCAGCGCCGATGCCGTAGCCACCGATGTCGGTGTGGTGGATCGTCGAGCCGATGTAGCCGATCAGCCTCTCCTTGCGGAAGATCGGCGAGAGCACGGTGATGTCGAAGAAGTGCCCGGCCGATATCCAGGGATCGTTGGTGATCACCACGTCCCCGGGGGCGAGTTGGTTGTGGAAAAGGCCGGCCAGCGTCTGACCGGCGGCGGCCAGAGAGTTGATATGGCCGGGGGTCCCGGTGTTGGCCTGGGCGACCATGCGGCCGCGGGCGTCGAAGAGGCCGCTGGCGAGGTCGCCGGCTTCGCGGACGATGGGGCTGAAGGCGATGCGCTGGAGCGCCTTGGCCTCCTCGCTCACGATGCCGATGAGGTTGGACCACAGGATTTCAAGCCCGATTCCGTCCATTCTGGTCCTCATGGAGCCCGCGTGGCGCTGATGCAGCCTTCGGCGTCGACTTCGGCCCGCCATCCGGGCGGAATGATGATGGTCGTTTCCCGCTCCTCGACGATGGTCGGCCCGGCCAGCGCCTGGCCGCGGCACAACGCGAGCCGATCGTAGACCGGGACCCGCTCAGCCCCTTCCCACAGCCAGACCGGCCGATAGGCCTTCGGCTCGGCGGCCGAGGCGCTCATCGACTGAGCGGCAGGCGCGGCGACCTCCGACCCTCGGGCGGCGAGGCGCCAGTTGACCATCTCGATCGGCACATGACTGGGATTGATGCCGTACTTTGCGAGGTAGGCGGCCTCGAAGGCGGCCGCGATCGGTGCCGACCGGCGCGCGGACCTCGGATCATCCGTGAACACCACGGAAAGTTCGTTCTGCTGGCCGAAGTAGCGCATATCGGCGCCGAAGGAGAGGCGCGCCCCTCCGCGCGCTTCGCCGGCCTTCTCGAGGGCGTCCAGCCCCTCTTCGGCCATCTCCGAAAGCAGGGCGGAGACCTCGTCCCAGTCGAGTTCATCGAGGCGGCCCACGACGCTTCTGACCAGGTCCATTCGGATCGGGGTGACCAGGGTCCCGAATGCCGAGAGGACGCTCGCCAAAGGCGGGAAGATGACCTGCGCGCTTTCGAGGAGCGCCCCGACTTCACAGGCGTGGACCGGTCCAGCGCCGCCGAAGGCGAGCAGGGGCAGACCGCGATGGTCGAGACCGCGGTCGGCGGCATGGGCCCGAGCCGCTCCGGCCATCGCCTCGGCCACGACCCGGTAGATCCCGCGCGCAGCGGCGATCGGATCAACCGCGAGCCTCGCCGCCAGGCGCGCCATCGCCGCCTTGGCCGCCTCGAGGTCTAGACGCATCTCGCCGCCCAGGAAATTTCCTTCGTCGAGCAGGCCCAGAACGAGGTCGGCGTCAGTGACCGTCGCCTCCGCTCCGCCCAGGCCGTAGCAGGCCGGACCGGGCGATGATCCTGCGCTCGCCGGACCGACTTTCAGGAGACCCAGTTCGTCGACCCGCGCGATGCTGCCGCCGCCCGCGCCGATCTCGATCATGTCGATCGAGGGGACGGTCAAAGGGATGCCGCTGCCTTCCTTGAATCGGTACATCCGGTCGACCTCGAACTCGCCGGCGACCAGCGGGGCGCCGTTCTCGATCAGACAGGCCTTGGCTGTCGTTCCGCCCATGTCGAAGGAGAGGAGGCGCGCAAGCCCGAGCCGCTCGGCCCGCCAGGCGGCGGCCAGAGCGCCGGCGGCCGGCCCGCTTTCGATCATGCGCACCGGATTGCGCCCGGCGATCTTCGCCCCGATCGTGCCTCCGGAGCTCAACATGATGAGGGGTCTGTGGCGGACCCCCGATCCCGCCAGCCTTTCGGCGAGACCATCCAGATAAGGCTCAGTGATCGGCCGGGCGTAGGCGTTGACCGCCGTCGTCGCTGCCCGCGGATATTCTCGGATCTGAGGCGCGACTTGCGAGGAGAGCGAGACGAAGAGGCCCGGCGATCGCTCGGCGAGCGCGGCCTCGACCGCCCTTTCATTGGCCGGATTGCGGTAGCTGTTGAGTAGGCACACCCCGACCGAGGCCACGCCCTCGCGCCTGAGCGCCGCGGCGATGGCCTCCACCGCCGCGGCATCGATCTTCTTGAGGACGGTCCCGTCCGCGAGGGTCCTTTCGTCGAGTTCGAAGGTCAACTCGCGCGGGATGAGCGGCGGGGCGAACTCGATCTGGGGATCGTACATGTCGTAGCGGTGCTCATTGCGGATCGCGAGCACATCGGCGAATCCCTTGGTGGTGATGAGCGCGGTGGGGGCGCCCTTCTTCTCGATGAGCGCGTTGGTCACGATGGTGGTGGCGTGGACGAAGACGCCGTCCACCTCCCGCCCCCCGAGTCCTTTACGGGCCAGGGCGCGGTCCACCGCTTCAAAGAGGCCCTTCAGCAGATCGTCGTGGGTGGTGAGGACCTTGTCCACGGCGAGCTCGCCCGCCGATCCATGCAGGACGACATCGGTGAACGTGCCGCCGATGTCGACGGCCATTGACCAACTCAACGCAAGCCGCCTCCCAGCCGCGCGGTTCCCTCCGCCGCCGCGCGACGAACCGCCTCAGTGTGCTCGGGCGACGGCGGGGTGGCGATGAACTGGCTCGAACCGACCAGGGCCACAGTCCCCCTCCACGCGCCTCGGTGATCGAAGACGGGCGCCGCGAGGGCGTTGACCCCCAGCATAACCTGATCGGGAGCGCTGGCCCATCCCTGATCGCGGACCTCGGAGACCGTCCTTCGGACCTGAGCCGGGTCGGTCAAGGTGCCCGATGTCCATGCCCGGAGAGGCTTTTCACCAATCCTGGCGGCGAGATGCTCCGGCCCAAAGGCGAGGGCGACAAGGCCATGGGCCGAAGCATGCAGGTCGAGCTTGGTGCCGGGTTTGACGCCGAAGTCGATGAGCATGCGGCCCTGGAGGAGTTCGAGGATCACCACCTCGCCCTCGACGAGCGTCGAGGCGGTGACCGCCAGGCCTGTTTCATCCCTCAGGCGAGCCATAGGCCCGCGCAGGGCGGCCAGGATGTCAAAGCGCTCGCGAACTCTCTCGCCTAGGGCGACCAACTTGACGGCGATGTCATAGCGCCCGGACTCGTCCTGCCGCGCGAAGCCCTTTCGGACCAGAACGCGAAGATGGCGGTGGGCGCGGGACTTCGAGGTCTCCAACGCCTGGGCAGCTTCGGTCACCCCCTTGGGGCGGTCGGCGGTTGCCAGCCATTCGACCATATCCAATGCGAGTTCGGCGGAGGCGAGCTCGCCGCCGTCTTTGCCGGGAGCCCGGCGCGTCTTTAGCATTCGGTGTTCCGTCTTTTGGTATATGTTTCCGTCATTTGGACCAAGTTCGATCGCCCAGCCCGGCCCTGTCAAGCCCAGGTTTGACGCTCGTGCCGGCGGAGACCTAGTTTGCCGCCAATTCCGGCGAGCGAGGCGCGATGGACCAGGACCGGACGATCGCTGGCGGGTGTCTCTGCGGGGCGGTCCGTTTCGAGTTGGACCCTCCGCTTGGCGGAATCACCCATTGCCATTGCCGCTCCTGCCGGCTTTCGCACGGTGCGCCTTTCGTCACCTGGACTTCGGTCCCCTCCGATCGCTTCCGCCTGCTGGGCGGCGAGGACGCGCTCTCCTGGCATCGTTCCTCGCCTCAGATCCGGTGGGGATTCTGCAGCGTCTGCGGCAGTTCGATGTTGTACATCGCCGACCAGCCCGGACACCTGGAAGAGCCGCGGGTCGGCTGGGTCTACGTCGTTCTCGCCAGCCTCGAGGGCGGCTTTGCAGATCGCCCCGCCGCCCACGTCAGCTGGGAGGAACATCTGGCCTGGATCGAGGGCCTGGAGGCGCTGCCCAAGCACCGCGGCAAGAGCGAGGAGAGGATCGCCTGATCCTCCCGCCTGACGCGGTTAAGGCCGTTGCGAGCGCCTCGCCTCATGCTCTAGCCTCGCGCCCATGAGCCGGGAATTCGCCGACCAGGTCCGCGCCCGCCACGCGCTTCTGGGGACTTTCCTCAAGACCGCCGCGAGCGAGCCGGCCGAGATCCTCGGCCGGGCCGGATTCGACTTCGCCATCATCGACGCCGAGCACGCGCCGTTTGACCTCCCGGCCATCGACCACGTCGTCCTTGGCGGGCTGAGCGCCGAGCTGCCGTGCCTGGTTCGTACGCCCGACCTCGACGCCGGCTTCATCGGCCAATGTCTGGACCTCGGCGCGGCCGGGATTCTCGCTCCGCATGTGACGAGCGCGCAGACCGCCCAGCGTATCGTCGCCGCAGCCAGGTTCGCCGCCGGCGAATTCGGCGTGCGGCGGGGTTTCTCCCCCTCCACCCGCGCCGGCGGATATGGCCTGGCCCGCGGCTATCCGGCCGGCGCCGACGAGGCGGTAAGCGTGTGGTGCCAGATCGAAGACGCCGAGGCGCTCGGAGCTCTCGACGCCATCGCAAGCCAGGAGGGGGTCGATTGCCTCTTCGTCGGCCGGGCGGATCTCGCCGTCTCGCTTGGGCTCGAAAGCGCTGGTCACGAGAGGGTCGGCGAGGCGCTGGCGGCGGTTGCCCAGGCGGCGCGGCGCTGCGGAAAGGCGGCCGGCGTTCACCTATCGGAGCCGGCGGAGTTTCCTTCCCTGGTCGCTCTGGGCGTCACGGTCTTCGCCTGCGGATCGGACCTGAGCTTCCTGATCGGCGGGGCCCGAAGCGCACAAACCGCCTTCGCCGCGGCGGTCGGCCCCGCCAGCCCCAGAGTCGATGAATGAGTGTCTGCGTCCTAGGCTCGATCAATCTCGACATCGTCTGCCGGGTCGAGGCCCTCCCAGCCGCAGGAGAAACCGTCGCCGCTCTCTCCCTCGAGCGCTTTCCGGGCGGCAAGGGGGCCAACCAGGCGGTCGCTGCGGCCCGCTGGGGGGCTGCGACCCGCCTCATCGGCGCGGTGGGTGACGACGAGGAGGGCCGGTTCCTCATCGCCCGCCTCGAAGAGGCCGGCGTCGATGTCTCGGCGATTGCGCGCCTTCAAGGCGAAGCGACCGGCCGCGCCCACATCACCGTCGGCGAGGCGGGAGAGAACGCCATCGTGGTGGTCGGGGGGGCTAATCTGAGGCTCGACCGCGAGCCGGTCGTGGGCGCCTTGGAAGACGGCTGTCAGGTGCTTCTGGCGCAGTTCGAAACCCCGCGCGCGGTCGTCGAGGCGGCATTCACCTGGACCGGCGGGGCCAAGCGGCTCCTCAACGCGGCGCCAGCGCTGGCCCAGGGCGTTTCGCTCTTTCCCCTCGCCGACATCCTCGTGGTGAACGAGATCGAACTGGCCCGATACGCCGGCCTCGCCCAACCACCCTCGCCAGGCTCGGCCCTGGAGGAGGCCGCCCGAAGCCTCATCTCGCGACCCGAGCAGAGCGTCGTGGTCACCCTTGGAGCCGAGGGGGCGGCGTGCGTCGATGCGACCGGCGCCATGCTCGTCCCCGGAAGACCCGCGCGGGCCGTCGACGCCACGGGAGCCGGCGACTGCTTCTGCGGGGTGCTGGCCGCGGCGCTCGCCCAAGGCGCCGGCCTGTCGGACGCTCTTTTCACGGCCAACGCCGCCGCGGCCGTCTCCACCGAGCGAAGCGGGGCCCAGGCCTGGGCGGGATTTCGGGCCGACGTGGAGAAGGTCAGCCCGTCGCGGCCGACTTGACGTTCTCGCCCCAGATTTCGCGCGCCTTCTCATAGACGCCCTGGTCGAAAGAGAACTCGACGGTATTGCCGTCGGGATCCTTGACGAAACAAACATAGCCGATCTGCTTGGGCATCTGGACCGGCCCGAGCGCCAGGCATCCTTCACGCCGGGCCATGGCCGCGGCTTCATCGACCATCTCCTTGGTCGGCAGCTCGATGCCAATGTGGGCGAACGGGCCCAGCGGCGGATGGGAGGCGGGGGCGAACGGGTCCTTGCCCTCGAAGAATTCGCCCAACACCAGGACGAAGGGCGAGTCGGCCTGGGTTGAATCGCCGAGCCAGGCATTGCGGCCGTTCTGGTCCTGGCCGCGGGAGAGCAGCCTCAGGTGGGTGTAGCGCTCGTACCAGGCGATGGTGGCGTCGATGTCCCTCACCTTGAGGGCGATATGCGTCCAGCAGGGCCGGCGCGGACGAAGATCATGCTGGGTCGCTGACGGCATTTGGCGCCTCCTTGAGGATGGCGAGGCCGGCGAGAATGCCACCAAAGCCGCCCCCCAGACTTGGACCAGAGCGCACGAGATTTAGGCCGGGGCCGGGCGGGTCTTAGGGCTCGAAGCCTGGGAAGGCCCCCTTGTGGTAGAGCAGCGGCGTCGCCGGCGAGGCGTGATCGATCCGGACGCCCCGCCCGACCACGATCTTGTGGTCTCCCGCCTCGTGGACGCGTTCGAGCGCGCAGTCGACGAAGACGCTCGCCGCGGCGAGCTGGGGCGCGCCCCGAGGGTGGGCGCGGAAAGGCGCGGATGCGAAACGGCCCGTCTCGGGCTTGCGTCCAAAGAGGAGGGCGAGCTCGCGGTGCGCCGCGCCCAGGATATTGATCCCGAAGAGGCCGCCGGACTCGATGGGGCCTAGCACCGAGTTGGCAAGATCGAGGCAGACCAGGAGCAGCGGCGGTTCGAGCGAGACCGAACAGAAGGAGCTGGCCGTCGCCCCGACCGGCGTCTCGCCTCGCCAGCTGGTGACGATGGTCACTCCGGAAGGAAAGCAGCCCATGGCCGCGCGCCACTCGGCAGGCGAAAGCGGCGTCTCGACGGCCCTCAAAGGATCGGCCATGTCGGCTGGCCGGGAAGGCCGGTCCGCTCGATGACGGCGGCGCCGGCGCGCCGGCCCTCGGCGATGAGCTCCGCCTCATCGACAAGCGTCGAGCGACCGTCCTCGATGACCTGCACACCATCGACGAAGACGCTGTGGACGCCCATCGCCGAGGCCGAAAAGGCGATCTGCAGGGCGGGATCGAAGAGCGGCCCCCACTGAAGCAGATCGGCGTCGTGGAGCACGATGTCCGCCTTCTTGCCCACCGCCAGCGAACCGATCTCGTCCTCGAGGCGCAGCGCTTTGGCCCCGTTGCAAGTCGTCATCTCAAGGATCTGCGCCGCGCCGAACAGGCCTTCATCCTCGCGGGCGTCGCGGAAAAGGCCGGCGAGGAGACGTCCGCTCTCCAGGATCGGGGCGGTCAGGCCATCGCTCCCCAGCGCCACGTTGACGCCCCGCGCCAGCATCTCGGGGAAAAGGCCGCGACGCGAAAGGCCGAAACCGCCCAGGAGCGCAGCTTGGGGGCAGCAGATGGCGTTGGTCCCGGTGCGCACGAGGATCTCAAGTTCGGTCTCGTCGATCTGGGCGAGGTGGGTGAGGCAAAGCTCGGGCCCCATCACCCCGATCGCCTCCAGATGCTCGAGCGGCCGCCGCCCGGTCTGGGCAAGGAACCAGGCGGGATCCGAAGCGCGTGGGCTCATGTGGGCGGAGACGCCCAGGCCATGCTCCCGGGCGAGTGCGGCCGCCGCCCGCCACACCTCGTCCGAATTGGTCGAATGGCCCACGAGGATCGGCCAAGCGGCGAGGCGCGATCCCGCCTTCTGCGGCCAGCGCCCGACCTCCCACTCGAGCGTGGCGATCGCCGCTCTCGAGGCGGCGAGGCGATCGGCCGCTCCCTTGCCGCTGCGGCCCTCCACCCATTGGCCGACGCGGCCGCGCACGCCGGTCTGCTCGAGCGCCTCCATCACAGCCTCGAGATGGCTCACGGTGCCCGCCTCGAGGAAGGTGGTGGTCCCTTGACGGAGCATGGAGAGGGCGGCCCACTTGGCCGAAATCGACTCGTCTCCGGCGGCGTGACCCTTGAAGATGGGTATGACCCACTGCGTCATCTTCTCAGGGCCGCCCTCTCCGGGCGCCCCGCGCGCGAAGCCGCGGGTCAGCGGATCGCCGGTGATGTGGACGTGGGCGTCGACGAAGCCGGGCGTCGCAACGAAGCGTTCGGCGGCGAGGCGCCTCTTGGCCGAGACGGCGCGCTCCACGGTGTCGCGCTTGCCGACGCTGACGATCCGATCGGCGCGGATGGCCAGGGCTCCGTCGCTGATCACCCGGCGCTCGACGTCCATCGTGACCAGCGTCGCTCCCGAAATCAGCACATCGGCGCTGATCGGCGAGTGAGGATCGGCAGGTAGGTCGGCCACGGCGTCGTCCTTGGCGAAGGCGCCCTCTTCGGGCGCGCGTTCAACCGAAACGATAGCCCGAAATCCTGGCCATCATCACCTGGTCCGAGAAGACCTTCTCGCCGACGTCTTTCGCAGCAGCGCCGGCCGCAACCATGAGGGGGAGGAGGTGCTCCTCGCGCGGATGGGCGTTCCTGGCCGCCGGCGCCTCGGCCCAGTGGATGAGCTCTTCGCTCCGCCTCGCCGGATCGTGGACCGCCTCGCTGAGCCACGCATCGAAGGTCTCCGAGGGAGCGGTGGCCGCCGGAGAGCGGAAGGCCAACATGTTGTGGTAGCTCATCCCGCTCCCCACGATCATCACCCCCTTGGAGCGCAGGGATGCCAGGGCGCGGCCGGCCGCCAGATGCTCGGCCGGATCGAGGCCCTTCTTCAGCGACAGGGTGACGATCGGGATGTCGGCCTGCGGGAAGACCAGCTTCAATGGGATGAAGACGCCGTGATCGAAGCCGCGACCAGGATCGGTCCGGGCCGCAAGGCCGGCGGCGCGCAGCAGGCCCGCGACCTCTTCGGCGAGCTCCGGATCGCCGGGGGCGGGGTAGGTGAGGCGGTAGGTGTGAGGCGGAAAGCCGGTGTAGTCGAAGATGAGATCTGGGCAGGCGCCGCTGCCCGCCCGGAACTCGGCCTCCTCCCAATGGCCTGAGGCCACCAGGAGCGCCTTGGGTCGGCTCGGCAGCTCCTCGGCGAGACCACGGAGCCATGCGGCCGTCTTGTCCCAGGTGTCGGCCGGGCCTCCCATGACCGTCCAGTCCATGAAGAAACAGGGGCCCCCGCCGTGAGGGATATACCAGGCGGGCATGAGCCCGACCTCGCCGGTCTTCGCTTCGCTCATGGCGTCAGTTTGCCCTTGCCTGCGCCCAGGCGTCTTGTCTGAAGGCGAGGCGTTTGTCGGCCCTGAGCTACGGTCGCGCGACCTTCTTGGGCGCTGGGATCAGGCCCTCGCGTTGGGCGCGCTTGCGGGCGAGCTTGCGGGCCCGTCTCACCGCCTCAGCCTTCTGCCGAGCCCGCTTCTCGGAGGGCTTTTCGTAGTGCACGTGCCGCTTCATCTCGCGGAACGAGCCTTCTCTCTGCATCTTCTTCTTGAGCGCCTTGAGCGCCTGGTCGACATTGTTGTCGCGAACGAAAATCTGAACCACCCGGCCTCCTCATCATCGCGCCCGGTCGTGGGCGCATGCCGAACCGGCCTGCGGAGTCTCTCCGCAGGAAGGCGCGGCCGATACCAGACGCGCCCTTCTTTGTCCACGCCGCGGCGGCCGTGTAGAAGGCCCGATGGCCGAGCAAAAGGATTGGGCCGAGGCGGCCGAGCAGAGGCTGCTCGAGGCCGCAGTGCGGGAGGCGGGACGGCTCGGCTGGAACGCCAGGCTCCTCGCCGCCGCCGCCAAGGATGCAGGTCTTTCAGCGGGCGAAGCCGAGCTCTTGGTCCCCTCCGGGGCGCGCGACCTCGCCGCCTTGTATTCGGCCCGCTGCGACCGCCTGGCGCTAGAGGCTCTCGTCGCCGTCGACCCAAATTCGATGAAGGTCCGCGAGCGGATCCGCTCCGCGGTCCTGGCCCGCAACGCGGCGGCGATGAGGAGCTCCGAGGCGACGAGGCGCTGGATGGGCTTCCTCGCCCTCCCCGCCAATCTCGCGCTCGGCCTTCGCCTCGCCTGGGCGAGCGCCGACCGCCTGTGGCGCTGGGCGGGCGATCAGGCGGTCGATGAGAATCACTATTCCAAGCGCGCGCTCCTTTCAGAGATCCTCGCCTCCACCCTTGCTGTCGAGATCGCCGCCGGCCATGAGGCCGCCCGGAGGGCGCTCGATCGGAGGATCTCGGCGGTGATGGCGTTCGAAGGCTTCAAGGCCCGCTGGCGGCTGGCCGATCGGGCCCAAGGCCTCGCCGAGCGCCTCGCGCGGTTGCGCTACGGCTCCGCGCCTGGGCAGGATCTCAGCTCCGCAGCCGACTGACCCGGTTGACATGGCCCATCTTGCGGCCAGGGCGCGCCTCGGCCTTGCCGTAGAGCCACAGCCGCGTCTCCGGCTCGCGCGCCAGCCGCGCCCAGCCCTTCGCCTCCTCGCCGAGGAGGTTGACCATCTCCACCCGGGCGACCGCCGCGGTGGGGCCGAGTGGCCATCCGCAAATAGCCCGGACGTGCTGCTCGAACTGATCGACCTCGCAACCGTCGAGCGTCCAATGGCCGGTGTTGTGGACGCGGGGTGCGAACTCGTTGACCAGAAGCGCGCCATCGTCGCGCTCGAACATCTCGATCCCCATCACGCCGACGTAGTCGAGCGCCGAGAGGATGGTGGCGGCGATCCTCTCCGCCTGGGCGAGGACCTTGGGGGCGGCCTGCGCCGGGGCGATCGCGCGCCTGAGGATGCCGTTCTCATGGTGGCTTTCGGTCAAAGGATAGATGGCGTTCTCCCCTTCCCGGCCTCGCGCCGCGATGAGCGCGACCTCGCGCCGGAAGTCGGCCGGCGCCTCAGCGAGGGCGGGAGCGCCGGCGAGCGCCTGCAGGGCGCCCTCGGCGTCCGAGGGACGCATCACCCAGGCCTGGCCCTTGCCGTCATAGCCGCCGCGCCGGGTCTTCAAGAGCAGGGGCGCGCCCAGGCGGGCGAGCGCCGTCTTCAGATCGGCGAGCCCGTCGACCTGCGCGAAAGCCACGGTCGGCGCTCCCGAGGCGTTGAGGAATTCCTTCTCCGCCAGCCGGTCCTGACTGATGGCCAGGGCCCGCGAGGAGGGCGCAACGCGCGCTCCGAACGCCTCCAGCGCCTGGACGGCGGCGGCCGGGACGTTTTCGAACTCGAAGGTGATGACATCGCAGCTCTCGACCAGCGCTCTGAGGGAGGCTCCGTCGTCATAGGCCCCCACGATGGTCCGTTCGGCGACCTTCTCGGCCGGGCAGTCCGCCTCTGGGGAAAGAATCATGGTCGCAAAGCCCAGCCGCGCAGCGGCGAGCGCAAGCATGCGGCCGAGTTGGCCGCCGCCCATGACGCCGATCCGCGATCCGGGCGGCAAGGGAAAGGGGCTCATCCGCCCTCCACGCTCAAGGGAACCGCCGCCGTCTGGCTCTGCCGATGCGCCGTCACCCGCTCGGCGAGCGCGGGGTCGGAAAGCGCCAGGATGCGCGCCGCCAGCAGGCCGGCGTTCACCGCCCCGGCCTCGCCGATCGCCAGCGTCCCCACCGGCACGCCGGCCGGCATCTGGACGATCGACAGCAGGGAGTCCAGTCCCTGCAGAGCCTTGGACTGGATCGGGCAGCCGAGCACCGGCAGATCGGTCAGGGAGGCGATCATGCCGGGAAGATGAGCCGCCCCCCCGGCCGCCGCGATGATCACCGAAAAGCCCGCCTTCCTGGCATCCTTGGCGAAGGCGACCATCCGCTCGGGCGTGCGATGGGCGCTGACCACCCTGGCCTCGAAGGGGACGCCCAGCTCCTGGAGGGCCGTGGCCGCGGCCTTGAGGGTCGGCCAGTCGGAGCGGCTCCCCATGACGATGGCGACCTTGCCTTCAACGCTCATCGCCCTCACCGCTCTTCTGAGACTCCGGCCGGCTTCGCAAACTAGCGATGTTCATCCTGGTTCGCCAAGCGCGCGGCTCGGGCCGCAGCCTGGGCGTCGAGCTCGCGCTTGCGGAAATCGGCTCTGGCTTCCATTCCGGCCTCGTCGAAGAGGGCCGTCTCCCGCAGGTCGGATGTGTAAGCTGGCCATGAAGCGCCGCCGCAGCGCGGAGCGCCGGTTCTGGCGAAACTCAGCCAGCAGGCGTGGGCGATCTGCGCCTCCTTGCGGTCCTCTGGCCTGGCGTGCGCCTTCCAGTTGGCGACCGCGTCGATGGAATCGAACACGAAGGGGATCTCGGTGGCGTGGTTGACACCCGGGCGGTAGGTCCTCTGCCAGGTGGGCACATAGGCGAAATAATAGAGGAAGGCCGGGGCCTTGCGAGCATGCAAGGCGGAGAGTTCCCGGGCCGGGGCGCCCATGAAAAGATCGTTGAACATCTCCCGCGCCTGATCATCCACGCTTGGATCGGCGGCGTAGGCGGCCTTGACCGAGGTGGGAGCGGCCGCGACCACCGCCTGGGAAGGAATGTGGAGGGCGGCCATCAGGCTCGCCTCATTGCTGTTGGAGCCGATCATCAGGGGGACGCTCGCCTCTA
>JBOHLG010000033.1:0-35549 GCA_050729515.1 Caulobacteraceae bacterium | reverse complement strand
CCACGGACAGCTTCGGCAATTCGGCGACCCAGGCTTCGATCGCGGTCAGCGTGACCAGCGCCAGTCTGGCGATCACGGCGCCGGCCAGCGCCACCACGGGGATCAACCAGGCGACGCCGATCACCGGCGTCAGCTTCAGCGAGACCGGGTCGGGCTCGACCTTCTCGGCCACCTTGAGCGACACCCACGGGAACCTCTCGGCGAGCGGCTTCACCGGCGATGGCACCCACACGATCACGATCAGCGGCGCCACCCTCTCGGCGCTCAACACCGATCTGGCGAGCCTCACCGATGACAACGCCACGGCCGGACCGGACACGATCACCGTCAATGGCTCGGACAACCTCGGCAACGACGCCACACCCGCGACGATCGCGGTCACCACCAACGGGATTCCAGTCATCACCGCGCCGGCCAATGCGAGCGTGAACCAGGGTTCGGCCACCGCGATCAGCGGGGTCAGTCTCTCCGAAAGCGGGACCACGACGGGCGAGACCTTCTCGGCCACGCTCAGCGATGCGAACGGCGACCTCTCCGCCACCGGCTTTTCCGGAAATGGATCGACCTCGATCTCGATCAGCGGGGTCAGCCTCTCGTCCCTGAACAGCGATCTGGCGAGCCTCACCGACACCGACTCCAATCCGGCGTCCGATGCGATCACGGTCAACGCGACCGACAGCTTCGGCAATTCGGCGAGCCCAGCCTCGATCGCGGTCAGCGTGTCATCGTCCTCGGAGACCTTCACCTTCACCAAGGGCGTGGATCACTTCACCGGCGGGAGCGGGGCCAACACCTTCATCGCGACCAGCGGCGCTCTCAGCGCGGGCGACACCGCGGCCGGAGCCGGGACGAGCGATGTTCTGGAGCTTCAGGGGGCGGGGATCTTCAACCTCGCCGCGCCTTCGAGCCTGACCGGCATCCCCACCGTGACCGCCGAGGAGGGCCAGGCCGCCTCGCCCGGCTATCCGGCTCAGAACCAGATCGTGGACCTTCGCGCGGGGATGAACGGCGTCACCGTCAACGTGGCCCCCGACGCCGACTTCAACGCCGGCAATCCCAAGCCCGCGACCATCACCATCATCGGGGCGGCGAACAACGATGTGATCAACCTCGCCAGTGGGAACGACACGGTGGTCGTCGGATCGGCACTCGAGACCGTGAACGGCGGATCGGGCGCAGACACCATCGAGGTCACTTCAAAGACCATCGGCGCGACGATCGACGGCGGCTCCTCGGGCAAGAGCGTCCTTCTGGTGACCGGCGGGGGGACCATGACCATGGGCGCCTCGATCACCGACATCGCCGAGGTGGAGCTGGCCAACGCCTCGAAGGCCTACCACTTCACCGCCAACGCGATCCCCGGGCTGATCGTGGACGATCTTTCCAGCGGCGCCGATACGATCACCGCCGGAGCGGCCGGCCAGACCCTCACCGGCGGAGCGGCGGGCGACGAGACCTTCACCGGCGCGGGGACCGGGACCACGACCTACAAGGATCCGGCGGCGACCTTGAACGGCGACAAGGTCAAGAATTTCATCGGAACCGATCAGATCGACGTTTCGGGACTGGCGTTCAATTCCACCGGTCCGGACGCCACGAGCGTGAGCTTCAAGGCGATCAACTCGACCAAGGGCACGCTCTCGATCTACGAGGGAACGACCCTCGAGGCCAAGGTGACGATCTTCCACCAGTTCGCGCTCGGCTCGTTCACCGCCGCGAGCGACGGGGCCGGTGGGACGCTCATCAGCGATCCGCCGCTCGAGCTTCTCCAGAAGCCCCTCGTCGTCCCCCACGTCGCGGGTGCCGCCATCGCCTGACCGGGCGCAACGTCGCATCCCCGCTGTCATCATGGCCGACCCGGAGCCTCGCCGAGGATCGTGGGTGGCCGCGACAAGTCCAACCATGACGTTCTTGGAAGGGCGCACGGCGTCCGCCTCTTCAACGAATGATTGACAAATTGCAACTTCACTTGCATATTGCTTTGAGGCCAGTCTGAGCAGCTTCGGGATGGCCGGACCAGGCGGCGAGAGACGAAGCTGTTTGAAGCTAAGATAATATAATTACATACATACGAGAATATCCTAAAGCTTGTCCTCGCGCCGGTTGCGGCCAAATGGGGCCTAGTTGCGGCCAATTTGTCGCCGAGCGGCTACCGTGTCGGAGCCTGTTGGCGGCCCAGATTGGGCCCGTCCGCGGCTTGCAAGCGGCCACCTTGGGCTGGTGGACCGGTGGACGTCGCATGGCGCGAGCGTGATCGCGATCGAGGATCTTGCGGCGGAAATCGCCGCGCGCGCCGCCTCGCGCGCGCCCTTCCTCATCGGGATCACCGGCTCGGTCGCCTCGGGGAAGTCGACCCTCGCCGCCCAGCTCGCCGCCGCCCTGGCGCTCCTCGATCCGCCGCTTCCCACCGAGATCGCGGCGAGCGACGGGTTCCTTCTTCCCAACCGCGCGCTCGATGCGCGCGGGCTTCTTTCGAGAAAGGGCCGACCGGAGACCTATGACGCGAAGGCCATGTCGGCTCTCATCGCCGCCGCCCGGGAGGGAGCGGTGGATCTGCCGGTCTATTCCCACCGCCTCTACGACATCGAGCCTGGCGCGGTGCGCCGGCTTTCCGCCGCCGGCGCGATCCTCCTCGAGGGCCTGGGCTTCAACGCCCTGCCCACGGGCGCCTTCGACGTGATGATCTTCATCGACGCCGCCGAGGACGATCTGGAAACCTGGTTCGTCGGCCGGTTCCTCGAATATGTCGTCGCCGGGCGTAAGGACCCGGAGAGCTTCTACGCCCGCTTCGCCGATCTGGACGAGGCGGCGGCGCGGGCCTTCGCCGGCGAGGTCTGGCGGGGGATCAATCTTCCTAATCTTCGCGAGAGCATCGCGCCTCTGAAAGACAAGGCCGACCTCGTGGTTTTCAAGCGGGCCGACCATGCCATCATCGAGGCTCGATGGCGTGAGAAGGCTGGGCGCTGAAGGGCGAGCCGCGCCTTTTCACGCCGCGCCGCGGAGTCTACGGTTTAGAGGTTCCAACAAGGAGGAAGCGAATGCCCAGCCCCGCCGAGCGAACCGTCCGCGCCCTGGCTCTGGCGGGTCCGACGGGCGCGGGCAAGACGACTCTGATGGAGGCCATGCTGCTCGTCTCCGGAGCGGTCGAGAAGCGGGCGGGAGGCGGGGCGGCGGAGAAGATTGGGGATTCCAGCCCCGAGGCCAAGGCGAGGGGCCATTCGGTGGAGATCAACCTCGCCGGATTCGACTTCCTTGGCGATCGCTACGCGGTGGTCGACTGTCCGGGTTCCCTCGAACTCGTCGCCGAGGCCGACGCGGTCTTCCCGGCCATGGACCTGGCGGTCGTGGTGACCGAGCCCGAAGCCGACAAGGCCGCCCTCGCTCAGCCGGTGATCCGCGAACTCGAAGAGCTCGAGGTGCCGCGCGCCATTTTCGTCAACAAGATCGACCAGGCGCGCGGAAGCCTCGAGGATCTCCTGAGAGCCTTGGCCTCGACGAGCGAGGTGCCGCTGGTGGCCCGCCAGCTTCCCATCGTCACCGGAGAAAAGGTGACCGGCTTCGTCGACCTCGCCCTGGAGAGGGCCTTCGTCTATCGCTCCGGCGCCCCCTCCGAGGTGGTCGAGCTGACCAGCGACCTTGCGCCCAGCGAGCCGGACGCCCGCTTCCACATGCTCGAGCAGCTCGCGGACTTCGACGACGAACTCATGGAGCAGCTGCTCTCCGACGCCCAGCCCAGCCGTGAGGCGGTCTTCGCCGATCTGGTGCGCGAGATGAACGAGGGCCTGATCGTCCCGGTCTTCTTCGGTTCGGCCCAGGGCGGCTTTGGCGTGCGCCGTCTGCTCAAGGCGCTTCGCCACGAAACCCCGCTCGCCGCCAAGGCGGCGGCCAGGCTCGAGATCGAGCGCGCAGGAGCCTATGTGCTCAAGGCCGCCTGGGCAGGCCAGGCCGGCAAGCTCGCCTACGCCCGCGTCTTTGGCGGCGCCCTCCCCGACAGCGCCGACCTGGTGACGAGCGGCGGCGAGCATGGCCGCGCCGGCGGCCTCTTCCACATCCAGGGCGCGGCGCTGAAGAAGATCGCGCGCGCCGAGGCGGGCGACATCGTCGCCATCGGCAAGATCGAGACTGTCCAGGCCGGCGAAGTGCTGGCGCTAGGAAGCGGCGCTCCGCCCAAACGACCTTCGCGCAAGGAGCGTGCGCCGCTCTTTGCGCTCGCCGTCGCCGCCGCCAACCGCAAGGATGATGTCCGCCTTTCCGGCGCGCTCTCCAAGCTGCTCGAGGAAGACGCCGGCCTCGCCCTCGCCCACGATGTCGAGGGCCACCAGATGCTGCTCATGGGCCAGGGCGAGGGCCACGTGCGCCTCGCCCTGGAGCGGCTCAAGCGCCGCTACGGCGTGGACATCGTCACCGAGGAGCCCAAGACGCCCTATCGCGAGACCATTCGGGCCGGCTCCACCCAGCGAGGGCGGCACAAGAAACAGACCGGCGGCCACGGCCAGTTCGCCGACGTCACCGTGGAGATCAAGCCCAAGCCGAGAGGTTCGGGCTTCTCCTTCGCCAGCAAGATCACCGGCGGAGTGGTGCCCCGCCAGTGGATCCCCGCCGTCGAGCAGGGGGTGCGCGACGGCCTGGCGCGCGGCCCACTGGGATTCCCCGTGGTCGACCTCGAGGTCACCTTGCTCGACGGCCAGTTCCATAGCGTCGATTCCTCCGAGCTCGCCTTCCGCCTCGCCGGCCGGATCGCCATCGACGAGGGTCTGAAGGGCTGCGGATCGACCCTTCTGGAGCCCGTCGAGAAGCTGAACGTCCACGCCCCCTCCAGCGCCATGAGTTCGGTGACCTCCGCGCTCACGTCCCGGCGCGGCCAGATCCTCGGCTTCGGCCCGCGCCAGGGCTGGCCGGGCTGGGAGGAGATCGAGGCCTATCTGCCGCAAAGCGAACGCTACGACTTCATCGCCGAGCTGCGCAGCCTCACCCAGGGGCTGGGCACCTACGAATGGTCCTTCGACCACATGGCCGAATTGTCCGGCAGGCTCGCCGAGGACATCACCCAGAAGGCCCACAAGACCCAGGGCCATCACGCTGAAGCGGGCCACTGAAAATAGGTCCAGATCGAATGAAATCGCGAGTGGGAGACGAAACGCAAATGCTCCCCCGCGCTTCGGCGCGGGGCGAGGGGGACCGCGAAGCGGTGCAGTGGGCGGGGCAAAAAGCGCCAGCGCGAGCCAACTCTCCTCCCGGCCCGGCGAGGCCGCCCTCCTTCGGCCGCTTCGCGTCTACTTCCCCCAAAGGGGGCAGAGATGGCGGCTCTCGCCCCTCGGGGGAGATGTGATGGCCGAGCGGCCCATCAGGCTCATGCTCGCCGACGTCGACGGCGCGCTCGTCACCCAGGAGAAGATCCTGACCGAAAGGGCGGTGAAGGCGGCCGAAGCCATGCGCGCGGCCGGCATCTCGCTCGCCATCACCAGCGGCAGGCCGCCCCGAGGCATGAAGATGCTGGTGGCGCCTCTGAAGCTGGACACCGCCATCGCAGGCTTCAACGGCGGGGTGCTGGTCAATCCCGACCTCTCGGTGATCGAGACCCACACCCTCGATCCGGAGACCGCGGAAAAGGCGGTGAAGCTGTGCCTCGAAGGCGGGCTCGACGCCTGGCTCTACACTCCGGAAGAGTGGCTCATCCGCGACAAGGCGGCGCCGCACGTCGCCCGCGAAGCCTGGACGGTGAAGTTCGAGGCCAGGGTGGTGGAAGCGTTCGGAGAGGAGGATTTCGCGAAGGCCGTGAAGATCGTCGGAATTTCCGATGACCTGGAAAAGGTCGCCGCTTGCGAGAAGAAGGCCCAGGAGGCGCTGGGCGAGAAGGCCAGCGCCGCGCGCTCCCAACCCTACTATCTCGACATCACCCATCCCAAGGCCAACAAGGGCGAGGTGGTGAAGACGCTGTCGCGCCTGGCCCGGATCGATCCGGGCGAGATCGCCACCATCGGCGACATGCCAAACGATGTCCTGATGTTCCGGGCAAGCGGCCTTTCCATCGCCATGGGCAACGCCTCCGACGAGGTCAAGGCGAAGGCCAGCGAAGTCACCGACAGCAACGAAAACGAGGGATTCGCCAAGGCGATGGAGAAGTTCGTCCTGCCGCGCGCCCCTCAGAAAAAGGCCAAGAAAGAGCGATGACGATGAAGACCATGACGGCCAGGGTGAAGGAGATCCTCTCCTGGTACGGGGCGGACAATCCCGGCACGCTTTGCAATCTCGCCAGGCTCCTGGGCCACGGGCGCCTCGCCGGCACGGGCAAGCTCGTCATCCTGCCGGTCGACCAGGGATTCGAGCATGGCCCAGCCCGCTCCTTCGCGCCCAACCCGCCGGCCTATGACCCGCGCTATCACTTTCAACTGGCGCTGGAGGCGGGGTGCAACGCCTACGCCGCGCCGCTCGGCTTCCTGGAGGCGGGCGCGCGCGAATTCGCCGGCCAGATTCCGCTCATCCTCAAGGCGAACGACGCCGATGTCCTGCGCGAGGCGCCCGATCCTGACCAGGCTCTGACCGCCAGTGTCGACGACGCGTTGCGCCTCGGCTGCGCGGCGGTGGGCTTCACCCTCTATCCCGGGTCCAGCGCCGAGATCGCCATGTATGGCCAGCTGCGCGACATGGCCCGCGAGGCCAAGCGCCGGGGTCTGGCGGTGGTGGTGTGGTCCTACCCGCGCGGTTCGGCCCTCTCCAAGGCCGGCGAGACGGCGATCGACGTGGTGGGCTACGCGGTCCAGATCGCCGCCCAGCTCGGCGCCCACATCATCAAGGTCAAGCTCCCCAGCGCGCACATCGAGCAGGAGGCGGCCAAAAAGGTCTTCGAGGAGCGCAAGATCCCCATCGCCACCCAGGCCGAGCGGGTGCGGCACATCGTCGAATGCGCCTTCGCGGGCCGCCGGATCGTGATCTTCTCCGGTGGGGCGACCAACACCGACGACGAGGCGTTCCTGGCCGAGATCCGGGCCATCCAGGACGGCGGCGGTTTCGGCTCGATCATCGGGCGCAACTCCTTCCAGCGGCCCAAGGACAAAGCCCTCGCCCTGCTCTCGCGGGTGATGGAGATCTACGAGCAACGCCAAGGTTGAGGTGTTGGGAACCTTCGCCACGGCGCCGTCGTTCGTTCGGCGCCGGCAGCGGGGTGGAGCGATGGGGTGGGCAGGAATCGCCGCGCGGCTCGCCATCGCCGGGCTCGTCCTGGCGGGGGGGCGGGCCTCGGCCCAAAGCCTCCAGGAGTTGGGTCGGCTTTCCATCTCCCAGCTCGCCGCCTTGGACGTCTCCTCGGTCACCAGGACCACCCAGCCGCTCAGTGACGCTCCGGCGGCGATCTATGTCATCACCCATGAGGAGATCATGCGTTCGGGGGCGATGAGCCTTCCCGACATCCTGCGCCTCGCCCCCAACCTTCAGGTCTATCAGACGAGCGCCTCGAGCTGGGTGATCACCGCCCGCGGCTTCAACGGCTCCGCCGCCGATCAGAACTTCTCCAATAAGCTGCTCGTGCTCATCGACGGGCGCAGCGTCTACACCCCGCTCTTCTCGGGCGTCTATTGGGACATGCAGGAGGTCCTCCCCGAAGACATCGAGCGCATCGAGGTGATCAGCGGACCAGGCGCGACTCTCTGGGGCGCGAACGCCGTCAACGGCGTCATCAACATCATCACCCGAAGCTCGGCGGCGACGCGCGGCGGCTTTCTTGAACTTTCGATCGGCAACCTCGGACGCAGCGCGAGCCTGGAATACAGCGGCCGGATCGGTTCGACACTCGCCTGGCGCGCTTATGTGACGAGCTTCGTGGATAACGACACCCGAACCGCAAGCGGGGCCAGGGCCAACGATAACTGGACCCGCCCCCAGGGCGGCTTCCGCCTCGACTGGATGCCCGATGCGGCCGATTCGGCGAGCCTGGAAGGGAACCTCTTCCAAGGCTCTGAGGCCCACGACGGGGGGGCGGAGGAGGATATTTCTGGACGCAATCTCACCGCGAACTTCCAGCATCGCCGCGCCGCGGGCGGGTCCTTGAAGCTGCTCGCCTACGTGGACGACTACGGCCGCACCACCGAAGAGGGCGGAGGAAGCTTCACAATCGACAATTACGATCTCGAGATGCAGGACGAAGTCCCGCTTTCACCTCGCGATACTCTGGTCTGGGGAGCCGGCTATCGAACCAGCCGCTACGCTATTGAAGGCACGCCGGCGCTTCAATTCGCCCCTTCGCTCGGCCATCTCAACCTCGCCGAGGCGTACGCCCAGGACAGCCTGGCGCTCGGCGCCGGCTTCACCCTGATCGGAGGATTGAAGCTCGAGGACGATCCCTATTCGGGCGTGACCGCGCTTCCGAGTCTGAGGCTCTCCTGGAAGGCGAATGATTGGACCCTCCTCTGGGCCGCGGTGTCGCGCGCCATCCGCTCGCCGACCCCCTTCGATACCGATGTCGTCGAGAAGGTCGGACCGACGGTGTTCCTGGAGGGCGCGCCGGACTTCCGCCCCGAAAAGCTCACCGCCTGGGAGGTGGGCGCGCGCCTCGAGCCTGCCTCCAACCTCTCGATCTCGATCTCGACCTTCTACAATCGCTACGACGATTTGCGCTCCATCGAGCCGGCCCCGGTCACTTTTCTGCCGCTGAGTTGGGGGAACGGCGTAGAAGGCGAAACTTACGGCCTCGACGCGTGGGCCGCCTGGCAGGCGAGGCCGTGGTGGCGGCTCGGCGCCTCCCTCGATCTCCTCCATGAACATCTCCTCTTCGCCCCAGGAGCGAGCGGCCTCGTCGGCATCCAGCAGGAGGCCGATGATCCGGGTCATGAGGCGCGCCTCACCTCGTCCTTGGCGCTTAGCAGGCGGATCAGTCTCGACGCCGATCTGCGCTGGGTGGGTGCGCTCCCCAATCCGCCCGTCGCCGCCTATGCCGAGGCGGATGCGAGGCTCGCCTGGCGGCTCACTCCGCGGCTCGAACTCTCGCTCGCCGGCTTCAATCTCCTGCACGCCCGCCATCAGGAGCTGCCCCCTCCAGCCAATGCGGTTCCGCGCAGCGTCGTTGTCGCCTTGCGGGCTCATTTCTGACCATGCGGGGCGGGCTCGCCGCGGCCGCGCTCCTATGCGGGCTCGCCCTTTCACTGGTGAGCCGCGGCTGGCCCGCCAATGCCCAAGAGGCGGCGGGCCAGAGTCTTCTCGAGCGGGAAGTGAAGGCGACCTACCTCTACAAGCTCGCCCCGTTCATTTCCTGGCCGGCGCCGCCTGCCCTGCCTGCTTTCACGATCTGCGTGGTGGGGCGCGATCCTTTCGGGGGGCTGCTCGACCGCGCCGTGGCCGACCAGAAGGCCGAGGGGCGCCCGATCGTGGTGCGCCGGCTTGCCTCGGCCGATCCGGGAACGGAGTGTCAGATCGCCTACCTCGGGGGATCGGTCAGACAATCAGTTGCGGACGCCGAAGCCGCCTACCGCGGCCATCCGGTTCTCACGGTCACCGATCGGGCGAGCGATCGCGGCATTGTCGATCTGGAGGACGTGGCGGGCCACGTCCGCTTCAGGATCGACCTCCATCAGGCCGCGGCGAGCGGCCTGTCGGTGAGTTCCAAGCTCCTCGCTCTCGCCCTGGGCGATCCGTCGAGGCCAGGATGAACGGCTCGTCAGTCGCGCGCGGCGATGGCCAGGCCCAACACCAGCCCAAGTCCCAGGCCGGCGGCGAGCGCCACGGCAAGAGCCGGATAGGTCTGATCGCTGACCAGGCGGTCGGCCTGCCGGCGGATCCGCCTGGCCGATCCGGCCGCGCGGTCATAGGCGTCCTGGGCCTTGTAGACCGCCCGCTTCATGCGCCTCCTGCCCTCGGCGACAGCGTCGGGGAAGACATCGGCTTTTTCCTTTCCGCCCGCGGCGGTTCCGTTTCCGCTCATGATCGCTCCCATCAACAGCCCCGTGAGCCCGCTCCCGATTCGGATTCAAACGCGAGGAGAAGCGGGGCGTTCCGCGTCGCAGGGCTTTTCCCGACCAAGCGGAGTCGCGTCGCCGGAGAGGAAAGGCTCCAGATTCAAGAACTTGAGCGCACCCATTGCGCAAGAATGTTTTCCGCTTCTGCGGGATGCGCTCTAGCGATGGGGATGGATGAGCCGTTCGACGAGCTTGTCGTCGCGGCGAACCTCGATGCTGCGGTGATGGGGCGACTCGAGCAGCCGTTGGCGGGCGAGGTCTCGCGCCGCGGCGTCGTCATCGGCCGCCACCGCCGCCAGCGTCGGAACCGAATAGCGGTCATCTTCGATGTAGAGGATATAGTCGCGCAGCTAGGCCTCCCCGTCGACCAATGCCCACAACCTATATACCTCGCAATCTCGTCCGAGAGTCGCGCAGGCGACGTTCGCCCGCTCAGTGCCCGGCGTGAGCGCTTATCCGGGCCTCGCCGGCTCGGCGACGCGCAATCTCGTTCTCGCCGGGATGGCGTCGAGCGATCTGGAAGCGCTTCTCGAGAATCTGGTCTCGGTGCGCCTGTCTGCGGGGGACGTGATCTGCGAGCAGGATCAGCGGCTTGCCCCGGTCTGGTTTCCTTTGACTGCAGTCGCCTCGGTGGTGACGGTGATGAAGGACGGCCGGGCGGTGGAAAGCGAGACAGTGGGCTGCGAAGGAGCGGTCGGGATTCTCGACGCGCTGGGCGCCTCGCCTTGCGCGGAGCGGGCGATCATCCAGATCCCCGGCGTCGCGCTCAGGCTACCGGCGGCCAGTCTCCGCGCCCGCTTCGAGCGCAGCGGACCGCTTCGCCATCTGCTCGTCCGCCATGCCCAGGCCCATCTGGTCCAGGCGCGACAGTCGACGGCGTGCAATGCGCTCCACGGAGTGGGCCAGCGATTGGCGCGGTGGCTCCTGACCTCTCTGGATCGCACGGGCGGCGCTTCGGTGGGCCTGACCCAGCAGTACCTGGCGCTCATGCTCGGAGCCCAAAGGACGACCATCAATCAGGCGGTGGTCGAACTGGCTCGCGAAGGGGTGATCGGCCAGCGCCGCGGCCGCATCGAGATTCTCGACCGGGCGGAATTGGAGGCCCGGTCCTGCGAATGCTATCAGGCGGTGAAAAACCAGCTCGCCCGGCTGATCGGGCGGGCGCCGAACTGCGGGGTCTGATTCCGGCCCAGAGTACGCCGGGCTCGCAGGGGACCCGGACATGACGCGGCGGCGAGGAGCGTTGGGCCACTGGCGGACGATGGGCATCGCCCTCTTCGCCGCGCTACTTGTCGCCTTCGGCATCGTCATCGGCCTGTGGGAGGATTCCGGGTATCGCCTCCGACGCACCCAAGAGGCCTCGGCTCAGGCCCACGTCCTGGCCGAAACGGCGACCGCGGCCCTTTCCTTCGACGACACCTCGGCGCTTTCACAATACGTCGCGGCCTTGAGGAGCAATCCCGAGATCGCCGCGGTGGCGGTCTACGACGCTAACGGCCGTCTCGCGGCCGGCTATGGACCAACGCGGCTTGCCGCCATTCAGCCAAAGAAGCCGGCGGGCCTCGCGCCTGGAGTCGCGGTCGCGGTCGCCGAGCCGGTCATGCTCGATGGTCAGAAGCTCGGCGAAGTCTACCTCGGGATGCGGCTCGACCCGCTTTCCCGCCGCATCGCCCGCTACAGCCCCGCGTTCCTGGTCCTCATCATGGCGGTGGCGAGCCTGCTTCTTCTGGCCGACTATGCGCGCCGCCTGCGGAGGGCCAACCTCGGCTTGCTCGACGAAATGACCCAGAAGGAGCGCGCCCAGGAAGCCCTGCGCCAGACCCAGAAGATGGAAGCGGTCGGCCGCCTCACCGGCGGGATCGCCCACGATTTCAACAATATGCTCGCCATCGTCATCGGCAGCCTGGACATTATCCTCTCGCGCTACGCTGAGAAGGATGCGCGACTGGAGCGCCTGGCCCGGACAGCGTTCGAGGGCGCCCAGCGCGGCGCGGCCTTGACGAGGCGCCTGCTGGCCTTCTCCCGCCTTCAGCCGCTCGATCCCAAGCCGGTCGACGTCGCTCGATCGGTCGGCGAGATGTCGGACCTTCTGCGCCGCACCTTGGGCGAGACAATCAAGATGGAGACCGTGAACGCCGCCGGGCTCTGGCTCGCCCACATCGACCGGGGCGAACTCGAGACCGCCATTGTCAACCTGGCGATCAACGCCCGCGACGCCATGCCGGAGGGCGGCAAGCTCACGATTGAGACCGCCAACGTCTATCTCGACCTCGCCTACGTCGAGGCCAATCCGGACGCCGCCGCCGGCCAGTATGTCATGGTGGCCTTGACAGACACCGGCTCGGGCATGACCAGCGAGATCCTAGCCCAGGTTTTCGAGCCCTTCTTCACCACCAAGGGGCCAAGTGCGGGGACTGGCCTGGGACTTTCCCAGGTCCATGGCTTCATCAAGCAGAGCGGCGGCCACGTGGCGCTCTATAGCGAACCCGGGTTGGGGACGTCCGCGAAGCTCTACCTGCCGAGATCCCATCACGCGGCGGCCCCGGAGCGGCCGCTCGCTTCGGTCTCCGCGAGCGGCTCGGCTTCGGCCCTGAGGGGGCTGGCGGTGCTGGTCGCCGAGGACGAGGCGGGGGTGCGCGAGTTCACCCGCGAGGCGCTCGAAGGTCTCGGCTGCCGACCGATCCTCGCCGACGGAGGCGAGGAGGCGATCGCCGTCCTGGCGGCGCGGGACGATGTCGCCCTGCTGCTCACCGACGTGGTGATGCCCGGTCTCAACGGTCGGACGCTCGCCGAGCGCGCCAGGCACCTGAGGCCGCAGATCGCCGTCCTCTACATGACCGGCTACACCAGGAACGCCATTGTCCATAATGGCGTCCTCGACCCCGACGCCCAGCTCATTTCCAAGCCCTTCACCTTGGCCGAACTCGCGGCCCGACTCGACGCCGCTCTGGCGCGCAGCGCAAGATCGGCGACAGCGGCCTCGGACGCGGAGGCAGAGGCGTGATCCGCAACTTCTCCGACCACGCCGCCAACGAGCGAACGTTCCTGGCCTGGGTGAGGAGCGCCATCGCCCTGATGGCGTTCGGCTTCGTGGTCGAGAAGTTCGACCTCTTCCTCGTTCTCGTCGGCCATCCGGCTGCGGGACGGGCCTCCCACGTCTTCGGCGGGATCGCCGGCCTCATCATCATGGTTCTGGGAATCGTCATGGTCGCCTTGGCGGCGGTGCGGTTCGTCAAGACCGCCGGGGACATCGATTCAGCCTCGGAGGTGCGAGCAGGCGGCGCCCGGCTCGACCTCGTCCTCGCCGGCCTCATCTTCCTGCTCGGCTGCGCGCTTTTCGTCTATCTCGCTTACGGCCTCTTCGCGCCTTCTTGAGGCGCCGAAGTTTCGGTTGCGATCGGGGCTCGGCAGTATAGGTTATCACCGTTCACTTAAGAGACGAGGGACCATGGCGCACGATCGTGAAGGGCCGAAAGGCGAGGCGAGCGGCTCCGATCTCGGATTCGATCCCGAGGCGCTGCGCGGGAAATACCGCGCCGAGCGCGACAAGCGGCTGCGCGCCGAGGGCAACACCCAGTACGTCGAGATGACGGGCGGCTTCGCCCATTACCTCGATGATCCCTACGTCGAGCCCGGCTTCTCGCGGCCTCCGCTCTTCGACGAGGTCGAGGCGGTGGTGATCGGCGGCGGCTTCGGAGGACTGCTGGCCGCCGCCCGCCTCAAGGAAGCCGGGATCGAGGACGTCCGGATCATCGAGAAGGGCGGCGATTTCGGGGGCACCTGGTACTGGAACCGCTACCCAGGCGCCGCCTGCGACGTGGAGTCCTACATCTACCTGCCGCTCCTCGAGGAGCTCGGCTACATGCCGGTCGAGAAGTACTCCCGGGCCCCGGAGATCCTCGCCCACAGCCGGTCCATCGGCCGGCATTACGACCTCTACCGCAACGCCTGCTTCCAGACCGAAGTGTCCGGCCTTGCCTGGGAGGAGGCGCGGGGACGCTGGATCGTTTCGACCAGCCGCGGCGATGGCATGGCGGCCCGGTTCGTGGTCATGGCCAACGGTCCGCTCCACCGGCCCAAGCTTCCCGGCATCGAAGGGATCGAGACCTTTGAGGGCCACGCCTTCCACACCAGTCGCTGGGACTATGCATACACTGGCGGAAACTCTTCGGGCGGCCTGGTCGGCTTGAAGGACAAGCGGGTGGCGATCATCGGCACCGGGGCGAGCGCGGTGCAGTGCGTCCCCCATCTCGCCGAAGGCGCCAAGCATCTCTTCGTCTTCCAGCGCACCCCCTCCTCGATCGACGTGCGGGCCAATCGGCCGACCGATCCGGAGTGGGCGGCCGGCCTGGCGCCCGGCTGGCAACAAAGGCGGATGGACAATTTCAACACCTTGGTTTCCGGCGGCTTCCAGGAGGAGGATCTGGTCGGCGACGGCTGGACCGACATCATCGGCAACCTGATCCTCCTCGCCCGCAAGGAGGCGGGATCGGGCAAGTCGCCCGAGGAACTCGCCCAGATGATGCAGCTCGCCGACTTTCAGAAGATGGAGCAGGTCCGGGCCCGGGTGGACGCCATCGTCGCCGATCGAAGGACGGCCGAGGCGCTGAAGCCCTGGTACAACCAATTCTGCAAGCGGCCCTGCTTCCACGATGAGTATCTGGCGGCGTTCAACCTTCCCAACGTGACCCTCGTCGACACCGCCGGCCGAGGCGTGACGCGGATCACCAAGAACGCCGTGATCGCCAACGACGAGAGCTTCGAGATCGATTGCCTGATCTGGGCGACCGGTTTCGAGGTCGGCACGAGCTACGCGCGCCGCAGCGGCTACGAGGTCTTCGGCAAGGAAGGCCGCTCGCTCACCCAGAAGTGGAAGGAGGGCGTGGCCACCCTCCATGGCCTGATGAGCCGGGAATTCCCCAATCTCTTCATCATCAGCCATTCTCAGTCCGGCTTCACGGTCAATTTCCCCCACATGATCAACGAGCAGAGCCGCCACATCGCCCACGTGATCGCCGCCGCGAGACAGAGGCAGGCCCATCGAATCGAACCCTCCGGCATGGCCGAGGAGGCCTGGGTCGAGACCATCGTCTCCTCGGCCATCCAGCGTCAGAAATTCCAGGAGGAATGCACGCCCGGCTACTACAACAACGAGGGCCAGCCCTCGGCGCTGGCGGCCCGCAACGGCCCCTATGGCAAAGGGCCGGTGGCCTTTGCGGCCCTGCTCGCCGAGTGGCGGGCAAAGGGCGACCTCGAGGGCCTGGAGCTCAGCTAAGCCGCGCGGGCCTGCGAGGTGAGTTCGCCCGCGATCCTCGAGCCGATCGCGGCGCGCGCGTGGCCTTCCCGTGAGAGCAGCCGGCTGGGCGAATGGACGCTCAACGCCGCCGACGGCTGGTCGGGACGGATCAACAGCGCCTGGGTCCTCGGCGAAGCGGACAGGCCGGCCGAAGAAGCCGTCGAGGCGGCCGAGCGGTGGTATGGCGCCCGCGGCCTTTCTCCGCTCTTCAAGCTCATCGAAGGCGACGAAGGGGCCCCCGCCGGCCTTCTCGCCGCAAGAGGCTATCGGCCGGGCGCGCCGACCCTGGTCATGACCGGTTCGCCGACCGCCCTCCGCGATCCCTCGGTTCGGATCGAGGCGGGGCCGCTTGCGGCCTTCCGGCGAATATTTTCCGCCCCCGAGTTCGGCGGCGCGGCCGAGGCTGCCGAGCGCCTTGACGCCTTCGAACGGACGCCCTCGCCGCGCGCCTTCGCTGTTCTCGAGGACGACAAGTTCCCGGCGGCCATCGGCGTGGGCGCCGCGGATGCGATGTGGTTCGGGGTCATGGGCATGCGAACCCTTGGCGCTCATCGCCGCAAGGGGCTCGGCCGGCGCGTCCTTCGCGCCCTTAGCGCCTTCGCCGCCGGGGAGGGCGCGGAAGTGGCCTGGCTCCAGGTCACGGCGGCCAATGGACCCGCCCTCGACCTTTATCGGTCAGAGGGGTTCTGCGAAGCGTATCGCTATCGCTACTGGCGCAAGGGCCAGCCTTAACCGCGAACGCGGGGAGGAGTCTTAACTCTGTCGAAATAGGGTGTAGTCTCCCCCGGGCGCGAAAAGGCGGCCGATGCAGATAAACCTCGTCTTCGATCCCAGCGCCGCCAGCGCCCCGGCCGGTTACGAGGCGGCCGCCGAGGACGCCGCGGCGTTCTACGATCAGCTCTTCACCAACCCGATCACCGTCACCATCGACGTCGGCTGGGGCGAGGTCAACGGCAAGAGGATCAGCGACCCGGAGAACCTCGCCGAGAGCGTCACCAACGGCGACATCTTCAGCTATTCGCAGGTGAGGAGCGCGCTCCTCAATTCGGCCGCCTCGCCGGTCCAGATGGCCGCCGACGCCACTCTGCCGGCGAGCGATCCGACCGGCGGGGGCGCCTTCTTCGTCGCCCAAGCCGAAGAGCTGGCCCTGGGGCTGGGCGATCCCTCCGGCGCAGCCGGCGCGGTCGGATTGAACGCGAGCCTGCCCTTCACCTTCGATCCCAACAACCGCTCGGTCCCGGGCGAGTTCGACGCCATCGGCGCTCTCGAGCACGAGATGAGCGAGGTGCTCGGCCGGATCAGCAACCTCGGCATGGAGGGCCAGGGCTACAACCCGCTCGATCTTTTCCGCTATTCGGCGCCCGGAGTTCGCGACCTCGTCCCCGCCGCGGGTTGGTTCTCGATCAACGGCCAGACCCTGCTGATGCCGTACAACGACCCCACCAACGGAGGCGACGCCGGCGACTGGGCGAACTTGGTTGTTGGCGATTCCTATGGCGACGGGGCGCAGGGCATCGCCGGCCTGGTGAGCAACGTCGACATCGCCGAAATGAACGTCCTTGGCTATCAGGTCGCCTCCCAGTTCGCCCAGGCGATCGCCGGCTTCGCCGGGTCGGCGACGCCCACGCCCACGCCGATCCCCACGCCGATCCCGACGACGCCGACCCCAACTCCGGTCGTCGTGGCCCCGCCCAGCCCGCCTTCGCCGCCCGCGCCGCCGTCTCCTTCGGCGCCGCCGCCGGTCGTCCTCACCCCGGCCATCCCGGGACGCCGCTTCCCGTTCTTCGGGGGTCCGGACGGCCCCGATATCCCCGCTGGCCCGATGACGCCGGCCAGTCCGCCCGCGCCGCCAAGTCCGACCACGCCCACCCCCACGCCCGTAGTCGCGGCCCCGCCCAGCCCGCCGGCGCCGTCGGCGCCGACCCCCTCGCCGACGCCGGTCGTCTTCACTCCCCCCAGCCCGCCGACGCCCACTCCCTTGGTCCCGGCCGGACCGGGAATCCCCTACACGCCTCCGGTCATCAGCCCGGCTCCCAACCCTCTCATCGCCCCTCCGCCGATCATGGGCCGACCGGAGTCGCCGAACTTCTCGCCCTTCGTCTGAGGCCCGGAAAAAACCTCTCCCGATTTTGCGGGATGGGTTCTACTCAGGGGCATGGAGAGCGACGGCGCCTTCCTCACCCTCGCGCCGGCCGGCGAGCCTTGGGCCCTCACCATCGCCGCCCGCGCCGAACGGACCGGGGCGACGGGACTCAATCTGCGGTATCAAATCCGGGGCGCACTCGAAGCGGTGAAACTCGATACGCGATCCCCGAGCGTCAGGGCCGAGGGCCTGTGGCGCACCACCTGCCTGGAGGCCTTCGTTCAGCCCTCCCGCGGCGAGGCCTACCTCGAATTCAATTTCTCCCCATCCACGCGCTGGGCGGCATGGCGATTTTCCGCCTATCGCGAAGGCATGGGCGAGGCCGAACTCGCCGAAGATCCGACAATCGGGATCGAGTCCGACGCCGGCCTCTTCGATCTTCGGGCAAAGGTCGACCTGGCCGGGCTCGCGCCGGCCAAGACCTCCTGGCGCGCCGGCCTCTGCGCCGTCATCGAAGCCAAGGACGGGCGGCTTTCCTACTGGGCCCTGGCCCATCCGGCCGGCCGGCCCGATTTCCATCGTCCCGAGGGGCTCGCGCTCGAGCTTGGATAGA
This sequence comes from Caulobacteraceae bacterium, assembly GCA_050729515.1. Classification (GTDB taxonomy): domain Bacteria; phylum Pseudomonadota; class Alphaproteobacteria; order Caulobacterales; family Caulobacteraceae; genus Acaudatibacter. The sequence goes on along the minus strand of JBOHLG010000033.1, from coordinate 17,613 downwards.
GTTGGATAGAGAACGACATCATGAAATTCGGCATCGACCGGCTGGTCGGCGAGAAGGCTCTTCGGGCGCCGCTGCAGGGAAGGCGCTCGGCGCTTCTCGCCCACCCCGCCTCGACCCTCGCCGACGCCACCCATAGCCTCGACGCGCTCGCCGCCCTGCCGGATGTGGACCTCGTCGCCGCCTTCGGTCCCCAGCATGGTCTGCGCGGGGACAAACAGGACAACATGATCGAGAGCCCCGACTTCGCCGATCCGGCGACCGGGGTCCCGGTCTTCAGCCTCTATGGCGAGGTGCGCTCGCCGACCCCCGCCATGCTCGACACCTTCGATGTCCTTCTCTTCGATCTGCAGGACGTCGGCTGCCGGATCTACACCTTCGCCACCACCCTGCGCCTTGCCCTGGAGGCGGCCGCGGCGAGCGGCAAGGCGGTGTGGGTGCTCGATCGACCCAATCCGATCGGCCGTCCGGTCGAGGGCCTCAAGCTCCAGGCCGGCTGGGAGAGCTTCGTCGGTTCGGCGCAGATCCCCATCCGCCATGGCCTCACCCTGGGCGAGCTCGGGGCCTGGTTCGTCGCCACCGGTAAGCTCGAGGTCGACTATCGCGTGATCGAGATGGAAGGCTGGCGGCCGGACGCCGGTCCCGGCTTCGGCTGGCCCGCCTTCGAGCGGACCTGGATCAGTCCCTCGCCGAACGCGCCGGGCCTTTCGATGGCGCGCGCCTTTCCAGGAACGGTGATGGTGGAAGGAACGACCCTTTCCGAGGGTCGCGGAACGACCCGGCCTCTCGAGCTCTTCGGGGCTCCCGATCTTGGCGCGCGCGAGGTAGCCGCGAAGATGGCCGGGCTCGCCCCCGACTGGCTCACCGGATGCCGGCTGCGCGAGGTTTGGTTCGAGCCGACCTTCCACAAGCATCAGGGCGCGCTCTGCAATGGCCTCGCCGTGGTCACCGACGACCTCGCCTACGACCCCGCCCGCTTTCGGCCCTGGCGCATCCAGGCGCTCGCTCTCAAGGCCCTGCGGCAACTTGCGCCCGGCTATCCGCTGTGGCGAGACTTCGAGTACGAATACGAATTCGGAAAGCGCGCCATCGACGTCATCTGCGGGGGCCCGCTCCTGCGCGAATGGGTCGATGATCCGGCCGCCGCCCCAGGAGATCTCGACGCCATGGCGAGGGCCGACGAAGAGGCCTGGCGCGCCGAGCAAGAGCCCTTCCTCATCTATCGCTAAGACATTCACGGTTGGGGATCTGCTCGCGGCGGCTTCCCTCAAAAGGGGGGCGCGGGCTCACATGGTCTTCCATGAATCGCATCGGTCGGAGCCGCCGCCCCATTCGCGGCGGAAGCGAGCGGCGGCGGCGCTCGCGCGCTCGGCGGGATCGGACGATGGCGCGATCAAGGGCCGCGCCAGGCAGGCGTATCGCGTCTCGTCGGCGATGTGGTCCTCGGCGGAAGTGTCGAGATCCTCGGGCCGGTCGGGATCATGCTGCAGCGAAGGAACGGTGCGGATGAAATCGCGGCAGGTGGAGAAGACGAAGAGCATGGGGCGGCTCATGTCCCGCGCATCCCCGCGAAAGCGGGGCCCCAGGAGGTCTGATCCCGGCTCTTCGCCTCCGGCTCCGGCCGGGACGAGCGGAGGGGGATGGGCCGGGGGATGAGCGGAAGAAGGATGGCCGGCGATCTGGACCCCTGAGATTCTGGCCCGCATCTGATCCCACCCGGAGAGCGCGCCGGCCTTGCCGACACGGGTGTTGTCGGCGGGGCGGAAAAAGACTTTGCATCGACGCATCCGCTCGGCGATGGAAGGCCCGCCGTCCTCGCGAAACATGGAGGGATCGGCGACGCCAAAAGCGATCTCGTCCCCCTTCTCGCGTTCCCTGATGCCGGCGGCGACCTCTTCGGCCGTGAGGCGAAGGCCCGCGCCGCCCGCGCCCTTGCCGTACCATTCGCGATACCGCACCATCGCTCCGCGGGGGATGAGCTCGCCGCCCGCCGTCCGCAAGTCGTCGGACGCGATCGCCCACCAGCCGACGGAAAAAGGCGAGGCGTATCCCCAGTCGAAGGCGCGGAAGCGCGTCCAGAACGTGGGGACGACGAAGGGTTCCACGACATTGGCCGGGCGCCATCGATCGAAGAAGGCGCCCTCGGTGATCGCCCAGTCGCCCTCGAGCCAGGCGCGGACGAGTTCGGCCGAGCCGCAGAGCTGGATCCTCGCCACGTAGTCCGGATCGCGCGCCAGGAGGGCCGGATTATCGGAGAGGCGCGCGGGGATGAAGACGCGCGAGAGGCGTCGTTTTGTTCCGTCGAAGGGGCTGGCGAAGCTCTCGAAGACCAGGCGCCACGGCCCCGGATCGATGTGGCGCTCCTTGACCCAGGCGTGGCCGGCGCCGCCGGGATTGCATGTCGCCCTGAGGCCGCAGGGGACGCCCTCGGCGCTTCGAAGAGTCGCCTTGAGCTTGGCGATCGGGGAAGGGGAGGGGAACTGGGTCATCTCCTCCACATAGACGCGAGTGTAGGAATGGCCCTGATAGGTCTCGGCGTCGGCGTCGCGATCGAGGTATCGGCAATAAAGGACGGCGCCTGAGGCGAAGGAAAAGCAGCTCCTGGAGGCGATGAAGACCGCCCCCTCGGGCGCGAAGATCGCCGTCGCCCTTTGCAGGGTGGGCTCGAGCGCGACGCGGGTGCGGCGGACCAGGAGTCCACGAGCCGCCGAGCGGTAGAGGCGCTGGTGGCGGGCGAAATCGCCCAGCGCCGCGTCGGTCTTGCCGCCGCCGCGGGCGCCTCCGTAGACGAGCTCGAAGACATCGCTGGTGACAAAGGCGGTCTGGGGACCTGGCTGGGGCTTCCAACCGATCCCGGCGCCTTCCCGCGCGATCCCCGCTGCGCCTCCCGACGCGAGCAGGCTCACACGCCTTTCCCTGGCGCCTGAGGGCCGTGACGAGCGAGCCATTCCTCGTCGGAGAGGGGGGTCTCGAGGTCGCGGGGCGGAGCGTCGAGCCCGGGCGGGGCCGCTCCGCGAGCCGGCGGCAGGCGCTTCAGTCTCGCCGCCTCGACCAGCGCCAGTCTGGCGGCGGTGAGCCCGCCGGCGTGGCCGAGGGCGACCCCGTCATGGGCGATATCCAGGAGCTGGTCGATGACGCTGGTAAGATCTGGGCCGCCGCCGCGCGCGAGCTGGCGCGAAAGGAAGGCGCGCCGGGCGCGGATGTCGCTCGCGCGGGCGAGGCGGTTCGCCTTGCGAAGGGCGGCGTAGCCGGCGGCGCGGGCAGCCGCCCGGGGCGCAAGGCCGCCGGCGAGGGCCCAGGCGAAGGCCTCCCGTCTGAACCGGATGAGCGGAAGAGCGCCGAGCGCCTCGTCTGGGGGAGCCTCCTGGGCCGCCCCAGTAGCGGCGCGCGTGGGCGGCCGGCCCGGCTCAATGGGAAGCTCGCGCGAGGAGGGGGCGGGCGAGGGGGTCATTTGCCTTGCATTATGCAAGGCGGTCGGCTATGTTGTCAAGTTGCAAATGCCCAGGAGAACGAAGGAGTTGCCGCGCGCGCCCAAAGCGGTGCGCCAAAGATTACGACGGGTCCCATCGGTGACCGCCGGTGAGCGAAGAGCCGCCGACGGTGAGCGCCCAGAGCCCTTAGGTGAGCAACGGGACGCCGGCGGTGAGCGCAGAGGTCCCGGCGGGCCGGCGCGTCGCCCGGAGACTGGGGAGGATCAGATGCTCTCGCCCGGGGCCAGGAGGGAGGGGCGACCGAACCGCCGCGGCGAGCGGATGGGAGGGGCGCAAAGCGCCGAGACGAAGCCACGCGCCCGCTTCGTCTGCACCCCAGTCCGAGGCCGGGATCGCACCCACCTTCCCCGCTTCGCGGGGGAGGTGGGGTTCTCTCGATTTCAGGCGGTCTTCAACGCCCCACGCCGCGAGCGCAGAACGCCGCCGAGGCCAAAGAAGCCGACCAGCATCATCGCCCAAGTCGCCGGTTCCGGCACGGCGGTCGGGACGGCGGTGATCTCGGAGATCAGGAAGTTGTCGCCCTGGCCGCCGGGGTCGGACTTCTCGACGAAATCATAATACTTGAACGTTCCGAAGTCCGGGAGGGCGACGGGAGTCTCATAGTTCCCGGTCAGGAGCGGCTCGATAGGACCCGCTCCGGAATAAGAGTCGGCCGTGTTGCTGCCGAAAACCTCCCACTCCTCGCCATTGGTCGTGCTGCCGGCGGTGAAGTCGACCGAGTTGGGATTGACCTTGCCGAAGAGATCGCTGACGTCGAGTTGAACGAACCCCGAACCAAAGTGGATCTCGTGATCGCCAGTCGGGTCGTTGTTGAGTCCCAGGCCGTTCTCGTCGCCACCATCCTGTTTGCCGAAAAGGGCGGTGGGATGAAGCGTCATGCCGGATTTCTTCGCGGAAAAGCCGCTGGCCACGATCGACAGACCTGACTCGGTATAGGTGTGCGTGTCTCCGAGATTCCCGGTCGGCGAGTCGAAATTGAACGTGACCGCAGCGTTGGCCGCGCCCGCCGCAAGCACTGCCGCGCCCGCTAAAATCGCGAGTTTCATTCTGTAGCTCCCCATGTTTCCAGCCTCTTGGAGGGCACCCCTAGAGGAACCCCGTTCGGCCTACAATCTGATTCAACCTGAAGGCGAATCAGACGCCGCGCGGCGGCTCAGTCTCTGCGGCGGCGAGAGGCCCGGATTCGTCGAACGCTCCTTGCGAGAACCGGCGGGATGAGATCAGCGATGAGTTCGTTGCGTTTCACCGTCCAGTCGATGCGATCATCGGTTCCCTTGCGCACGCGGAACTGCGTAGTTTGGCCTCGTTTTTCCTCTGTCCAGGTCGAGGTGTAGTAATAAAGGGCGATCGACTTTCGAGAGACGAGCCTTGGATGGTTCACCGGCTCGGGATTGCCGTGATAGCTGTCCGTGGTCGTACTGAAGATGACGCAGCGATTGCAGGTCGGAACGTAGGATTGGACTCTTGACTTCATGCCTCGATCCCACAGCTCGAGGCAGCCGCCGTAACTCTCGTCCCAATCGTCGTTCAAATAGATCAGGACATTGACCCGCCGCTCCAGATCCATCGGCTTGTGGTGATTGAAATCGGCATGGATCGAGAGGTGCCCGCCCTGGGTGGTTTCGTGGAAGCCGCCCCCCAGGAAATACGGGTCGGGAATGAGCCCCTCGATGCCGGTGATGTTCTCGATCGTGCGCAGGAACGGGCGAGCGTTGAATCCATAAAAGAGGGTTCTCGCCCGAATGGAGAGCGAGTCTGGATTGAACTGGGTCTTGAGCCGCTCCTGAGCGCGGTTGAACGTCGGCGCCCGTTCCGGGTTGAAGGCGGTGAATTCCGCGAGGCAGAGATCGATCACCGTCCGCGGCAGAAAATCCTCGATCATGACGTGGGGAAAAGGCTGCGCGGCCCGATAGGCTGGAGCCAGCTCCTGGCCCTTGGCCGGATCGAGGTCGGCCGACAAGAGGCCCGTCTCCGGGTCCATTTCGCAAAGATACGGCATGGGGTCGGCGCTCCTCTAAGCCTGTGAAGCACCCTCTGCAGATTACACGCCACAACTCTAACAGATGGCTGTCGCGCTCCGTAAGGTGGGCGAAGCCTCCGCCCGGCTCGCGATGGTCAGATCGGGAGTTGCTGGTCCTCGCTGGCGATCATTCGCCCGTAGAGCGGATGGTCGAACCGGTGGGCGATCCAGATCTGATGGCGCCAAGCCATGCCGCCATCCTTGATGCGAAGGTGATAGGGGACGGCGATCTTGGCGTGGTCGTGCGCTCGGTTGAACTCCTCGATCGCCAACCTCTGACCGGTGAAGTCGTTATAGAGCGTGATCCCGTCTCCCAGGGTGTCGTCGAAATAACAGAACATCCGCGGCAGAAGATATTCACTCGAGCCCAGGAACATTTCCAAGCCGGCGGCCGTGGACGAATGGAAGTCCATGTCGTGGATGACGGCGCCCACCGGCGCAATGCTAGGCTTGAGAAAGCTCCCAACAGTCTCGCGTACGTCTCCGAGCACCAGTTTTGCGCGCTTGAGCCGCGCGGTCAGCGCCCCAGCGTCCATTGAGAAAAAGCCTTCGCGCCACTGGTAGGGAAGATCGCGCCAGTCCGAGGGAGCGGGAAGGCCCGCGCCAGTATCGAAACCCCAGATGTCGATCCCGATCGGGGGAAAAAGCTTCTCCACCTCTTCGGCGACGCGCTCCAGCGTGAGGAGGCCGGCCCCGCCGGCGACGCCGAATTCCAGCACGCTGATACGTTCCATTCCCAGGAGTTGGGCGAGCCTTGCCGCTTCGTGCACGATGTAGGCGTAGTGCGGCCTCTCCACGGCTCCGATCTGCATTCGGAAGCGCCAGCTCCCCAGCCCCAATCGGCGGATGCCGCCTCGCAGCATCCGGCGCATCGGCGCGCGATCATCCATCAGTCCCTGAATGTACCCCAACGCCATCACTCCGCAGACTTGCCGGGGGCTGCCCGCTCCGCGTCGCCCGCTTAGGTCGACGGGCGGCCCACGGCAAGCCGCGCATAGCCGAAGGGGCTCGACGCCGCCGGCGGCAACGGATTGTTCTTCCGACCAGAGCATGATCGAAACGATCCGGCTGGTTCTCGAGAGGCGAACATGGAGAGAGATGCGATCCTGACGAGCAACCGAACCGAGGCCCCCGCCGGGCACTCTCCGGAGGTGAGCGTCGTCGTTCCCCACTTTCACGATCTCGTGGGATTGGCGCTCTGTCTCTCCAGTCTCCATGCCCAATCCTGGCCCAGAGAACGGTTTGAGATCATCGTCGCCGACAATGACTCCCCGGAGGGCCAAGAGGCGGTCGAGGGGGTGATCGCCGGTCGGGCGCGTCTCGTCCTCGTCAAAGAGCGGGGAGCGGGGCCGGCGCGAAATGGCGGCGCGGCCGCGGCCGGCGGCGAAATTCTCGCCTTCACCGACTCGGATTGTCGGGCCGACCCCCGTTGGCTGGAAACGGGCACCGCCGCCTTGGCCTCCTACGACATCGTCGGAGGCGCCATGCAGGTTCTGACCGAGGACCCGCGCTGCCTGTCCCCTGTCGAATCCTATGAGCGAATCTTCGCATTCAACAATCGAAGATATATTCGGCGCAAAGGCTTTACGGTCACCGCCAACCTGTTCTGCTCACGGCGGGTGTTCGAATCGATCGGGGATTTCTCGTCCGATGTGGTTTCGGAAGACGTCGAGTGGTGCGATCGCGCCCGTCGCCTCGGCTATCGGATCGGTTATGCCGAGGCCGCTGTCGTCTCCCATCCGGCCCGACGAAACTGGCAAGAGCTCGTCGTCAAGTGGCGGCGACTGAACCAGGAATCATTCGGCCTGATGTCCAGGCGTCGTGGCGGCCGATGGCTATGGGTCGCTCGCAGCTTGGCCCTTCCGCTTTCGAGCTTCATCCACACCCCGCTCGCGCTCCTCAGCCCACGAGCGCCGCGTCTGGATCAACGGCTGTCGGCCGCGGGCGTGCTGCATCGCTTGCGGTGGTGGCGGCTCCGGGATTCGCTCGGCCTGCTCCTTTCGCCTCCGAACCACCCTGCCGGGCGCGCCAACTCGCAGGTGGGGGCGCGCCCGACCAAGGCGGATCCGGGAGATCCGCCCGGGGCGAAGCTCCTCCCCCCCGTCGCTCCCCGACGCAGGGCAAGCGTATCCCTGCCCCTTGTCAGCGTCATCATCCCCCACTTCGGAGATCTTGCCGGCCTCGCCCTCTGCCTGGACGCGCTGGAGGCTCAGACGTGGCCGGCCGACCGCGTGGAGATCATCGTCGCCGACAACGCCTCGCCCGAAGGCCTCCCCGCGGTCGAGCGCGTCGTCGCCGGCCGGGCGCGACTGGTGCTCATCGAGGAAAGAGGCGCCGGGCCGGCCCGCAATGGGGCGGTGGCGGCTTCGACGGGCGACATCCTCGCGTTTATCGACTCCGATTGCATCGCCGAGCCGGAGTGGATCGAGCGGGGCTTGGAGGGCCTTGCCGGTTATGACTTCATCGGCGGAAGGGTGAGGGTGCTGGTCGCCGACCGCCGGAGGTTGACCTCGGCCGAGGCTTTCGAACGGGTCTTCGCTTTCGACTTCGAGGACTTCATCCTCAGAAAGGGCTTCACCGGATCGGGCAATCTCTTCTGCGGGCGCTCCGTCTTCGAGCGCGTGGGTGGATTTCGAGCCGGCGTCGCCGAGGACGTCGACTGGTCCTTCCGCGCCCGCGCCGCCGGATTTCGGCTCGGCTACATCCCCGCGGCCGTCGTCGGGCATCCCGCCCGCCGGACGTGGCCCGCTCTCCGCGCCAAATGGCGCAAAACCGACTCGGAAGGATTCGGCCTGTATCGCGAGCGTCGTTACGGCCGTTGGATTTGGGTGCTGCGCTCCCTCTGCATGCCTGCTTCGGCCCTCGTCCATGCACCCAAGGTGCTGGCCAGTCCCCAGCTTGAGACGACCGGTCAGCGGTTCTCCGCCCTTTGGATGCTGGCGAGGATCAGGCTCTGGCGATGCGCCGATTGCTTGCGGCTCGCGACGAGGAGCCGCGCCTGAGCGTGCATGTCGCGGTCGCCATCGTCGGGTTCCGCAATGCGGGCGACATCGCCCGTTGCCTCGAGGCGCTCGGCCGCTCGACCCACGCCGACTTCGAGGTGGTGGTGTGCGAAAACGGCGGGCGCGAAGCGTTCGACGAACTCGTGCGGGCGCTTCCGGAAAAACTTGCCGGCGGCCAGCCGGTCCACGCCTTCGGCGCCGAGCGCAATCTCGGCTTCGCCGGCGGCGTCAATCGCTGCCTCGCCGCCTTGCCCGCGGCGGACGCCTGGTGGGTGCTCAATCCCGACACCGAGCCGGCGCCGGACGCACTCGAGATCCAGCTCGCGCGCCTGGACAAGGGAGATTGCGACGCGGTCGGATGCACCCTCCATCTTGCCGACGGCACGGTGCAATCCTATGGCGGCCATTGGCAGGCGTGGCTCGCCCGGGCGATCTCCATCGGCCACGGGGAGCGGCAGGGAACGCCGGTGGACGCCCGCCTGATCGAGGCGAGGCAGAACTACCTCAACGGCGCCTCGATGCTGATCGGGCGAGCGTTTCTCGAGCGCGCCGGCCCGATGCGCGAGGACTACTTCCTCTATTGCGAGGAGGTGGAATGGTGCCTTCGGGCCCGATCCTGCGGCTTGCGGCTCGGCTTCGCGCCGGGGGCGATCGTGCTGCATCACCAGGGTTCGACGACCGGAAACGATCGGGAGGTTGGGCGCAAGTCGCGCCTGCCGGTGCGGCTCAACGCCCGCAACCAGATCCTGGTGACGCGCGATTGCTTTCCAGCTCGCCTGCCAATCGTGGCCCTCGCCGCGCTCGGGGTCATCCTCATGCGATTTGGAAAGAGGCGGGCGTGGCGGCAGCTCGGCTTTGGGCTGGAAGGTTGGGCGGCGGGGCTTGCCGACGAGCGCGGCGTACCTTCATGGTTGACGTCATGAGCACCGGCGCATGGGCCAGCCGCCGATGAGCATATTCAACGGACAACGGGGCCAGCTCGCCCTGATAGCGGCGATTGTCTGCGTCGCCCTCGCGGTCGGCTGCGCGCGCAAGGCGTCGACAGAGCCGGTTCCGGCCGCGCGGTGCCCCTACGCGAGTGCGGGCCTTCCCGACGGGTGCGCCGGAGCCGACCCAAACGGCAGCTTCACCTTCCAGAGGGCCTATGGCGCGAGTTTCGGCGCCTACGCCCGCCAGAGCGGCCAGAGCTGGACCTCCGATCATCCGTGGGCGTGGGACGCGCCCGGCGTCGACTATCCGGTCGGCTACGATATGACGATCGCCCTGCACGATCCTTCCGATGTGAACTGGGTCAATCCGGTCACCGGCAAGAGCCTGGCTCAGCAGCATTGCCATTATGGGCTCAGGGAAGGTTCGACCACCGCCCACGAGCTTGACTGTCAGGACTGGGCCGACTTTGCCAAAGGCGTCCCCACCGGCTCGATCGACATCGAAGGCTACGACTTTTCCGGCGCGCTGACCCCCGGCGCGCCCGGCTGCATCGACCTCTACATCCAGAACTGGAACGGCCCGATCACGGTGAAGAACAACAAGTGGGCGAGCGTCAATCCTGCGACCGGCGCCTGCGCGTGGCAGAACGGCTGGATGGTCCGGGCCGACTCGAAGAGCCCCGCCGTGCTGGTGACGCAGAACGGCTTCGGCTACGACTCCGCCACCGCGACGACCGATCCCGGGATGATCGGCTTTGTCGACATTTGCATCGACGGCCAGAGCGAGACACAGGCGAGCGTCGAATACAACTACTTCGGCCCCACCCCTGGCCGCGACATCGCCGCGCCGTGCGGCAAGCTTCTCGACGCCTTCAACGTCTTCGACGGCATCAACGTTTCGACAAAGAGCCATTACCACGGCGAGGTCAGCCTCGCCCCGGTGGGCGTGGCCGGTGCGATCCAGATCGACCGCTACGACGTGGTGGTCTTCGGCAAGACCTCGCAGGCCAACACCACCGCCTTCTTCTGGACCGGAGCGCCCAATGTCGCCATGGCGCTCGCCGAGGCCGACCACAACATCGTGGCGACCAATCGGGTTAACGGAAAGGGCGTTCCCAACGACTCCTCAGGCGTGGTCGAGGTTGGTGGGGATGACAACACGTACGGCGCGATCGTGGTGGAGGATAACTTCGTCGACACCAGCGGGATCTGGGACTGCCTCTATCCCTTCAGCCCCAGGACCACCTTGACCCTTGCCGGCAACGTCAGCCTCAACAGCGGCCTAGCGATCAATTCGGTCGGCGTTTCGGCAGGCAGACCGGGCTGCAAGTAGCCGATCACGACCGGAATGCCGGTCACCCGGCGCCGTGTTCGCTGCGGTCTCCTTTGAGTCGGCGACGGCGAGTTCGACGACCGGCAACGACAGGAAGGTCAGGTTCAACGCCCGAAACCAGATCCCGGTGTCGCACGGTTGCTTTCCGCTGCGCTTCCGAACGTGGCCCTGGCGGTCCCCGGTGTCATCACCGAGCGACTTACAAAGAGGCGATCGTGGTTGCATCTCGCCTTTGCGCTGGAAGGCTGGATCGCGGGGCTTGCGAACAAGCGCGGTGGTCCGCCATGGATGACGCTATGACCACGAGTGCGCAAGCCGTTCGTAAGCTGCTCGAGGTGAGCATCGCCGCGCACCGGTCGATGGAGCAGTTGGAGCCGATGTGAACCGCTTTGCGACGGGTGCGGTTGATGAGGGCGCTTGGCTCAGTCCAAGCCGAAGCGATGATGTCCATTCCCCAGATCCGCGTCTGGATCAGGCGCTAAGCCCCGGCGAGCTTGACGATCGAAGGTCTACGCGCCCCGGTCAATCGATTTCGAAATCTCTTCGCCGATCAACTGAGCCTAGCACGAGGCCGAATCGAATGCTCTATTCTCATGTCCCAATGCACCCTTCAGCGTTTCGATCGCCGGCGACTCTGGACGGAGTTCTCGATGGCTTCACAGGACTGTCCGATCCTCCTCACCTTCTGCCGCTTTCCCCACAATGGCACAGGCGTGGCGCAATCCTGTGTTGAGATCCTCGCTCACATACCTCCAGATCGCCTTTCGCCGCGGCTGGTGACGCCGAGGAGTCGACGCCAGTTGCCTATCAGCGTGTCCGTCACCCAGACCCTGCCGCTGGTCGCCCGGAAGCTGCCGTGGCGATGGGCGAGGCCGTTCGCCGCCGCCTCGCTTGTCGGCCGTTTCGGCGCCGCGCTCGACAAGGCCGATCCGCAAAGGACGATCGCCTACTTCTGGCCCGATCCTCCCAAGGCGCTGGTTGAGAGGGCCAAGAGCCGCGGCGTCCAGGCGGTGCGGGAGATGACCAACTGCACCCGCGCCGCCGCCAAAGTCATTCTCGACGGGGCGTACCAAACCCTCGGCATAGCGCCCGATCATGGCATCAGCGAGGAGAGCTGCGAACTCGAACGTCGCGAGCTCGCCGCCTATGACGCGATATTCGCCTCGCCCCAGGTCGCCCCTACACTCAGGGCGGTCGGGGTGGCCGAGGAGCGGATCCTCGCGACTTCCTATGGATGGTCGCCGACCCGTTTCTCGGTTTCCGAACCAGCGCCCAGGGCCGAGTGCTTCACAGCCCTCTTCGTGGGCACGGTTTGCGTGGGCAAGGGCGTCCCCTGGCTTCTGGAAGCGTGGAGGAAAAGCGGCGTCGAGGGCGAGCTCATTCTGGCCGGGGCGGTCCGAAAGGAGATGAGGCCCTGGATCGCCGCCTGTCGAGACAATAAGTCGATCCGGCTCCTCGGCTATGTCGCGGATCTTGGAGCCCTGTATCGCCGCGCCCACTGCTTCGTTTTCCCTTCCCTCGTCGAGGGCGGCCCCCAGGTCGCCTATGAGGCGGCGGGCTGCGGCCTTCCGATCATCACCACGCCGATGGGCGCGGGCGCGATCGTCAAGGACGGGGTCAATGGGATTATCGTGCCGCCCATCGACTCCGACGCGCTCGCCGCCGCCATCGCGAAGCTAGGGGCCTCCGGGGAGCTCCGCGAGCAACTGGGCGAGCGCGCCCGCTCGGACGCTTCTCGATTCACCTACGAGGTCATCGGCCGTGAGCGGGCGAAGACGCTGGTCAGTTTGTTGGAAACGCAAGGCTCGCCTCGCGATCAAGCGGCCGAAGGTACATGACGCGGATCGTGATTGGGTTATCCGCGCGACGGGCGGATTTTTCGGGTGTGCTGTCTCAGCGCTCGCCGACAAGACCGTCGCCTCCCCGGGCGTCACGCTCTATGGATTGGCCGTGCGTTGCGGCGAGCGCATTAAAATCCGGAGAAGGTCGATCCCTCGCCGCTTCGCCTCCAGGGGAAGGTTGGTCCAGGCGAGGACGAGGCTCGCCCCGCCCAAGGCGGCCGCGGCCAGCCACCATCTTGGATCGGTGATCGGCCAAAGCCCGGCAAGCCAGATGGCGCAGACGATGAGGACGACGTTCGCCGCGAGCAGGAGCCAGGCGGGGGACCGGCGCCGATCGGCCCCGTAGAGCAGTCCGTAATCAACGGCCGAGCGGAGGACGAGCGCCAAGCCGGCGCCTTCGATGCCATACCAGCGAAGACCGAAGTAGAGGGCCGCGAAGTAGAGCGGGACTTGCGGAATCTGCAGCTTGCCGACCAGGTCGGGTCGACCGGAGGCCTGCAGGCTCATCAATGAGACGATGGCGAAGGCGTTGAACCAGAATCCGAGCAGAAGGAGCCGTCCGACCGGCGCGGCGGCCTCGCCGATGTGGCGGCCGACGAAGAGGTCTAGGCCGAACTGCATGAGGAAGATGGCGCCGATCACCGGAAAGGTGGCGAGGGCGGCGAGGCTTCGAGTCGCCATGTCGTTCATCGCCCGCCCGCCGGCATCGTCGGCCGCGGAGAGGCGCGGGAAAAGGGCCGTGGTGATCGCCGCGGGCAGGCCCTGGAGTTGTTTGGAGAACTGCAGGGGAACCGAATAGATGCCGACCTCCACGGCGCCGATCATCGCGCCCATCACGAAGCGGTCCACCATCGAGAGCATCGGGGAGAAAACCGAGCTCACCGTCACCCATCCGCCGTAGCCCAACAGGGTCCGAGCCTCGCGCCGGTTCACCCGGGGCGCAGTCCCGCGGATCAGGTTCGCGTAGATGTAGGTCCCGAAGAGCAGCACCCCGACCAACCTTGCGGCCAGCGCGCCGGCCAGGAGGTTGGGCAAGCTCGGCCCTACCAGCCAGGCGATGATGACTGGCAGGATCTGGAACAGGGCTTGGGTGGACGCGCTGATGATGTTCAACGGCAGGAACATTTCGCGGCCTTGCATGGCGCCGCGCAGGATGGCGAGCGTGGTCGTCACCGGGACTGCGATCGCGACAAAAGGAAGGCCGGCCAGGATCTCTCCTTTGAGCGGACCCACCTTGAAGAGGTGGGCGAAGGCCCAGTCTCCGCCGAGCCAAAGCGCCGCTCCCCCGACGAGGCCGGAGACGAGATTGATCGCGAGGGCGGTCCATAGAGCGTGGGCCTGTTCGGCGCGATCGGCTTCGCCCATCGAGGCGAGCCGATAGGCGACGGCTCGGCGCAAGCCGAAATCGAAAAGACCGAACCAGGCCAGGAGAGCCCAGGCGATCGCCAGGACGCCATAGCGGCCCGGGCCGATCAGGCGAATGTAGATCGGAATGGTGACCAGCGCGCCGATCACCGCGGCGGCGCTTGCGGCGAGATTATAACTGGTGTTCCGGGCGACGCTCATCCGAAGCTTGGTCGTCCCTTTCACGATCCGGTCGAAACGCGAGGCCAATCCGTAGGATCGCTTGGGGCGGACGCTCGATGCGGGCGAACACGCCGCGCTGTTCGCCTGCAAGCTTTCGGCCAAGCTGGAGTTAATCTTCCTTGAACCGGATTTATGCGGGATAGAAGGGAGAACTCTAGAGGCGGTTCGACAACAGGCGGGCGGCCGTGACGGATTTGAGGCCGAAGGTCCGGCTTCCAGACGGGCGACTCGAGGAGGGCGGCGGGGCGCAAGGGCCTGGCCCGCACCCTCCCGCGTGCGAGCCGATCCAGGCCGACCAGCAGCTCGCCGCGACTTCGATCCGATATTCGATCTGCACTCTGGTCACGCGCAAGGCCCAATACGAGGAGATGGCGGCCTCGTTTCGCAGCAAGGGCTTTACCGGACCTGACTGCGAGTTCCTCTACCTCGACAATTCGCAGACCAACCGGTTCGACGCCTACGCGGGGTGCAACCTCTTCCTCGGCGTGGCGCGCGGAGAATACATCATCATCTGCCATCAGGACGTTCTCCTCGTCGATGACGGCCGCGACCGGCTCGACGAGATCATCGCCGAGATGGAGCGCCGCGCGCCGGACTGGGGCGTCCTGGGCAGTGGCGGGGCGATCAGCCTTTGGCGGCTGGCGGTGCGGATCTCCGATCCTCACGGGGAGAATCAGAACCTCGGCGGACTGCCGGCGAGGGTCCAGAGCCTGGATGAGGCCTTCATCCTGGTGCGGCGCAGGGCGAACCTCGCGGTATCGGCCGACCTCTCGGGCTTCCATTTCTATGGCGCCGACATCTGCATTCTGGCCAATCTCCTCGGCTGGACCTGCTGGGTCGTGGATTTCCACCTGAGGCACGCCAGCGCGGGCAGGCGTGATCGGTCGTTCGAGTCGCTCCGTATCGCGCTGGTCAAGAAGTATCGACGCAGATGGCGCGCGCGATGGATAACGACGCCATCCGCCACGCTCTACCTTTCGGCCAATCCGATCCTCTCGCGTCTCTTCAACGGCGGCACGGCGACCCGGATCACCGGGCATCTGAGTTCCAAAGCTCGAGCGAGGCAGCGCGCCAGAGGCGAGTGAGGCCAGCGAGGCGCGGCAAGACCGCGGTTTGCCGGATGCTTCCGCGGTCGGACGCTTTCAGCGTCCTCGCCGACCGAGATTCCGCAGAGGCGCTCCCGCCTGGGCCTAGTAGATAGGAACTTTCCGAGCGATTGCAGCAGGATCGATCAAGCAGCCTGCGACGTAATAACGCAAGATTGCGGCTCGCTCATCCAGGTTTCGCCCAATTTCGCCCCGGTTAGGCTCATAGCAAATCTCCCCAGGACGGAATTAGGCAAGTTATACCTCGTTAAGCAAAAATTAAATCCGATAGGTACGCTCGGCGTACTTAACGCATCTCTTCTCGTAGACGCTCTTCTCGTAGACGCGATCGGACGTGGTCGGAAAACGCAGAACGTCTCGCCGAACTCCGTGACTCAAACCGCAGCCGGAAGGGCACAGCCCGCCCGGTTCGCAATCGGGGAGAACGCGGCATGGCGACGATCATCGTCAGCAATACGGCGAGTCTTCTGGCGGCGCTTTCGGCGGTCAAGTCCGGCGATGTGATCGACCTGGATCCGGGAACCTATTCGAACGTCAACATCCAGAATGTGAAGATTGCGGGCGAGGTCACGATCACCTCGGCCGATCCGAGCAACCAGGCTGTTCTCGCCGATCTGACCCTCACGGGGTCGAGCGGGCTCACTCTCACCGGCCTAGTGCTGAACGACTCCGACACCCCCGACGGTCCCTATGGCGGGGAGAACACCATCCCCTTCCAGGTGGGGGGCGATCAGAACATCACCCTCTCGAACCTCACCATCACCGGCTCGCCGAGCCGGACCTACCAGACCCAGGTCTCGGGCCTGATGGTGCGCTCGAGCACCAACGTCACGGTCGAGAACTCCCAGTTCGAGAATCTCTACAACGCCTTCAATCAGCTCGACAACACCGGGCTGACCATCACCGGGAACTACTTCCACGACATCGACGATGACGCCATCCGGGGCGGCGGCTCATCCAACGTCCTCATCTCCGGCAACATCTTCACCAACCAGCACGAGGATGTGGCCGACACCGATCATCCGGACGCCATCCAGTTCTGGACCAGCGGAACCACCGCCTCGGCTTCGAACATCACCGTCACCGACAACCTGATGGTTCGGGGGCAGGGGAGCGGGATGGTCCACGGCGTCTTCATGGGAGGAAGCGCGGCGCTTCCCTACGAGAACGTCTCGGTCACCGACAACGTCATCGTAGGCGAGAGTTGGGACGCCATCGCCGTCTCCTTCACCGACGGCTTGATGATCAGCGGCGACACCGTCGCGCCGGAATCCCAGATCCCAGCCCTCCAGGCCGGGGTCACCCCTCAGGTCGTGATCTCGCAGATCGACATGGGCGGGGATCAGAACGTCGTCCTCACGGGCAACCAGGCCGGGGCCATCGTGGATGGGGCCTTCGGCTACTCTGCCAGCGCCTTCACCACCGACTCCGACGATACGATCATCGCCCCGGTCAGCGACGACGGCGCTGCCCTGATCACGCAGTGGATCAAGGCGAGCGCCTCCAACACCGCCACCGCCGCCCTCTTCGGCTACAGCAGCGCCGACGCCTCCGGGCTCGCCCTCGTCGCTCCAACAGGATCGCCGACCCCCACCCCCACCCCGACCACGACCCCAGCGCCGACCCCAACGCCGACGCCAACGCCAACCCCAACGCCTACGGTCACGTCGACCCCGACGCCCACACCGACGCCTACGCCTACGGTGACCCTGACGGCGCCTCACTGGTTCTCCAAAGGGATCGACTGGAGGAGCGCTCTTCAGTTCAATACGACGAGCGCCGCCTTCGGCTCCGCTCCGTCCGGCTCGGGTTCGGCGAGCGTACCGGTCTCGTCAGCGGATGGGGGACAATCGAGGATAGCGGTCCCGCAGGGCATCAGCCTGCCCTAAGGCGTGAGAGAAGACGAGGCGCCTTCGCGGGTCGCTCATCCGATTTCCTGCGGGCTCGCGACCACGGCCGCGCCGCCCAGCTCGGTTAACCATGTAGTCACCACAAGTATTAGCAAAGAATAAGCCTTACTCCTTAGGCGGGAGTAAAGCCGGCGTCGTTACGAATTGGGCCGACTGAACGATCTGGCCGGTAAAACGTAATATTCGTGCCAGATGAAATCGGGGGGGCCAGGATGGCTACTTACGACGTCTCGAGCACGAGTGGGCTGCTGGCGGCTCTCAAGTCGGCGCAGTCCGGCGATGTGATCGACCTGGATCCGGGAACCTATTCGAACGTCAACATCCAGAATGTGAAGATTGCGGGCGAGGTCACGATCACCTCGGCCGATCCGAGCAACCAGGCTGTTCTCGCCGATCT
>JBOHLG010000032.1:0-36312 GCA_050729515.1 Caulobacteraceae bacterium | reverse complement strand
CGCGAGCGCCGCGGCGAGGCGCTCGAAGTCGGCCGGCTCGACATAGGCCTGGGCGCAGAGGCGCAGGAGCAGCTTTCCTTCCTGCACGCCGGCGGCGATCCCGATCCTCTCCTCGCGCCAGAGCTCGGCGCGCAGGGCGAGGGCCTCCCCGATCCTCGCCTCGCCGCGCGTCGGAAGGACGAAGGCGCGCATCGCCGGGGCGCTCGCCATTGGCCCCGCCGGCGCAGCGCCCAGGCCCTCCATGAGGTGGCTCGCGTGGGCGATCAGGCCCGCGTTCCAGGTCCTGAGGCGCGCCGGGCCGAGCCTTTCGAAGAACTCGACCGCCGCCGGCGCGGCGAGCCAGGCGGTCGCATCGCGCGTGCCGACGTAGTCGAAGGAAAGCGGAAAGCCGAGCTCGATGAAGTGGCTGACGATGACCGGGCGGGTCAGGGGCGCGGCCTCTGCGGCGGCGTAGAGAAGCGCGCAGCCTCTGGGCGCGAAGAGCCACTTGTGGGCGTTGGTCGTGAGCCAGTCGGCGCCCATCGAGCGCGCCTCGAGCGGGGTCTGGCCGACCACGTGGGCGGCGTCGATCGCGACCTTGACGCCTCGCGCCTTGAGCGCTCGCGCCATCTCCACGACCGGGAGGACCAGCGTGCTCGTCGAGGCGATCTGATCGAGGATCGCCAGGCGAGTCTTCGGCCCCGCCTTTGCGACCACCGCCTCGACCGCCTCCTCGGCGCTTGCGCTCAGCGGGACATGGGCGATGACGGGGCGCGCTCCGGCCCGCTCACAGGCGTCCACCACCGCCAGGCGCACGGCATTGTACTGATGGTCGGTGATGAGGATCTCGTCCCCCGCCTCGAGCCGGACCGAGCGCAGGACCGCCTGGATCCCGCCGGTGGCGTTCTCCACGAAGGCGACGCTCGATTCTGGTGCCCCGAGGAAGGCGGCCATCCGCTCCCGCGCCCTGGCCAGCGCCGACCCCTCCTCGCTGGGGACGACCCTCGATTGCATGAAGCGGTCGGGATCGGCCTCCATCTCGTCGCGCAGGCGCGCCTGGACGGCCAGAACCTCGCGCGGGCAGGCCCCGAACGATCCGTGGTTGAGGAAGGCCGGACCCTCTTCGAGCGCGAAGAGCGTGCGCGCCTCCGCCCCGAAGTGGATTTCGGACGTCATGGCGCGCCTCCCGCCTTGCGAAGCGGGGAGGGGGGACCGACCGTGAAGCCGGCGGTGGGAGGGGCGCAATGCCCTAAGCGCCGGCGCGGGAGCCACGCGCGCCCTCCGTCTGCTCGCTCACGCTCGCCTCCACCTCCCCCGCGCTGATGCGCATGGGAGGAGGAGGCGGCGCCGGGACTCATCTGGCCCCGCCCTCCGCCGCCCTGGCCTTGCCGTCGTGGGGGCCGAGCGGGCGCGCCGGCCAGTCGGCCCAGAAGTACTGCCGCTCGGTCGGCCGGTCCTCGTTCTTCGGGTAGCGGATGCGGTTCTCCTCCTTGCCCGCTTCGCCGACCACCAGCAGCCGGACCTCCTCGACGGTGTTGTTGAGGAAGGAGTGGCAGATCCCGGTCCCCGCCGGCAGGCCCACCGCGTCGCCAGGGGAGAGGCGATGCAGATGCCCGTCGATCCACGCATCGGGCGTTCCTTCGAGGACGAAGACGAACTCCTCTTCGAGGCTCTCGGCGTGGGGGAAGGAGGTGCGCCGGCCGGGCGGCAAGCGCTCGTGATGGATGCCGATCCGGGTGAGGCCGAGCTTCCGGCCGAGCGATGCGCCGATCGACATCAGCTCTTCGTCGCCCGGATAGTGGCTCTCGTCGGGCTTTTCGAGCTCGCGCCAATGGCGGATGAAGTCCGGGCGGTCCATGGCCGGCTCCTTTGTCTCTCCTTTGGTGTGCTAGGCTCGGCCGAACCTGGGAGCAAGGCGATGGTCGGGAAGCTGGCGCTGATCACCGGAGCCTCGGCGGGGATAGGCTCCGCCTTCGCCCGGCTCTACGCGCGGCGCGGCTGGGATGTGGCGCTCGCCGCCCGCCGCGAGGACCGGCTCGAGGCGCTGGCGGCGGAGCTGCGGGCCGAGCACGCCTGCGAGGCGCTCGTCCTTCCCGGCGATCTTTCGGACCCCGCAGCGCCCGAAGCCCTCTTCGCCCGGATCGCCGACGAGGGCCGATCGGTCGCCGCCCTCATCAACAACGCCGGCTATGGGACCCTGGCCGACTTCGCCGGCGTCCCGGTGGAAGAGCAGCGGCGGTTCATCCAGGTGATGATCGCCGCCCCCAGCGAGCTTGTCTCGCGCGTCCTTCCGGCCATGCGCGAAGCCCGCTTCGGCCGCATCATCGAGGTCGCCTCCCTCGCCGGAATCCTTCCGGGAAGCCCCGGGACGGCCCTCTACGGCGCCGCCAAGGCCTGGCTCATCCGCTTCGCCGAGAGCCTCCATCTGGAGCTGCGCGGCAGCGGCGTCCACGTCACCGCGCTCTGCCCCGGCCTCACCCGAAGCGAGTTCCATTCCGTCGCCGGCATGACGAGCCTCACCGACCGGACCCCCGGCTTCCTCTGGCAAGGGGCCGAGGAGGTCGCCCTCTGCGGCTACCAGGCGGTCGAGGCCGGCCGGCCCCTCGCCGTTCCCGGGGCGGTCAACAAAACCGCCTCGGCTCTCATGCGCTTCCTTCCCGAGACCCTCGCCCTCAACCTTCTGGGCGGCCAGGTGGAGCGGTACAAGCGGAGCGGCGAGGCTGCGACCAAAGAGGCGTAAGCCCAGCCCGCCCTACTTGCAGCCGCAGCCGTGCATATGGCCGTGGGGATGGAAGCCGATGTGGATGTGCACCTTGGCGCTCGCCGAGGCGAAGGCGTGGGCCGAGGCGAAACCTTCGCCGCCGGCCTCGACCTCGCCGCCGCCGCCCCCGCCCCAGACCTCGCCGGCGTTGGCGAAATCGTAGGCCGAGCCCACCCCGCCTTCGTCATCGAAGAAGTCGGCCGGAAGGGCGACCTCGCCGCATTCCCGCGCGCCAAAGGCCGCCTCGCCCTCTCGGCCCATGACGCACGGCGGGGGTCCTTCTTCCCGCCAGGCGACCACCCGCTCGCTCTCCATGGACTGTGCGCGCTCGGCCCAGGCCGTCTCGTGTCGGACGACGGCGCGATGGAGGATCCGGCGCTTCCAGTGGTGATGGACGGCGTGGCGGTGGTGGTGCTTGACGGCGCACCCGCAGTCGCCGGCCAAGGCGGGCGCGGCGGCGAGCGCGCCAAGGCTCACGGCGACGGCGAGAAGTCCTGTGCGGAAATGGGACATGTCCGGCTCCCTTTTGCCTGAGGGTTGCCAGAACCTTGCCGCGGGAGGTGCAGCGCGCCGCGCCGCCTCGCCGAGACGTTCCCCCAAGTCCGTAGAGTGCGCAGCGTCTTGATGGTCAGGATCCCGCGCCACTCCAGCTCCGAGGCCGGCCGCCAGATGGTCGAGCCAGCGCTCGATGAGCCCATTCTCGATCCACGACCGGGCAGAAGCTCGCCGGCGTCGGCGCGAAGTCGAGGGGACTCAGGCCATAGCCGGCCGTTTCGGGATCCTGCTTGAACTCTCCGCCCGGCCAATCGTTACGGGCCGCAGGAAGAGACATTGAGGTCGAATCAACATCTTGTGTGCTAATCTCCGGGCTGTGGATTATTTGGTATGCCTCCCTTGTCTATTGACTCCTGCAACACGATCCTGGCCTAGAAAACGAATCACCCGCGCCCTTGTCTCGCGCGGTTGTTGGGACTCCGGGGGTAGAGGATGAGCGTCGTGCGACTGCGCCAAATTGCAGCCTCGGACGATACAGATGATCGCGACGAGCTCTTCGGCATCATTGCCAGGAGGTCGTATCGGCACGATCCGAACCAGCCCTTCAAACTGGCATCGGGGATCGAAACCCATACGTACTTCAACTTGAAGGCGACGCTTATGGATCCGCGCGGGGGGGCGCTGGCCGCGAAGATATTCTCAGAGCACGCCCGCGCTCAGGGGATAGAGTTCCTTGGGGGTCTTGAGTTGGGCGCGGTTCCTACTCTTGGCGCCATCGCCGCGATAAGTTCGAACGAGGGGCGCCCGCTGAAGACCTTTTTTGTGCGTAAGGAAGCAAAAGGGCACGGCACGAAAGAACTTATCGAAGGACTGTCGCTCGACGAGAGCCTTAGTGGGCGGCGCATCTTGATCGTTGATGATGTGGCCACGAAAGGCGGTTCGATCAAACAGGCAATCGATGCCGCGCGCCTTGAGGGCGGAGTAGTCGAGACCGCGATGGTCATCATCGACCGTGAGCGAGGGGCCGGTGAACTTTTGGCCCGAAGCGGCGTGAAGCTGACTAGCCTCTTCACCGAACTTGACTTCACCGAACGATCCTAGCGCCTCGCAGATTGCCGATCAGTTCCACGCGGCGGTCACTGAACACGGTCCGCTCGAAAAAACCGACTACTACCGCCTCCAGAAAATGTGCCTGCGATGTGCGGCGACCGCCGAAGCGCTGCCGCGAGTCGTTCTCATCGACGCCGCCCGACTCGCCGAGATGCTGGCTCGTGAATTGGACGACGACGCCGTCGATGCAGAAAATCTCTTGCTATGGAAACGAGGAGCTTCGGAAATGGAGGCCGTCGTGCGTCTCGCGTCGGCCGACCGCGAAGCCCTCGATGTCTTGGAGGAGCTAAAGACCCGTGCGGCCGTGATCGAGTCCATCAGGAGCGGCGTCTAGCCGATCATTCCCTATCGATTGGCATGGGGGAGTGGACGCCTCCTCCGGCCGACGCGCGATCTGTCGGGAGAGGTAGCTCATCTTGTCAGGAGACTTCATGACCTCCGAGATGAATGAGATAGCCGCCCATCTCGCTCTAATGCACGGCGGACCGGTGCTCAGGGTGGCGATCGATGGCGTGGGTAAGACGACGTTCGCCGACAACCTGGCCCGTTTGCTCCGTGAACTCGGTCGCCAGGTGATCCGCGCTTCCGCAGACGGTTTTCTCAACCCCCGCGCCGTTCGCCGTCGCCTGGGCCGAGGTTCGCCTGAAGGATTCTACCGGAACTCGTATGACTACGACGCGCTTTGCGTGAACCTGCTCGAACCGCTCTCGCCGGGTGGAACGCGGCGATACCGGACTGCGATCTTCGATCACTTCGCCGATGCCGCGGCGCCATGCGCCTGGGCCGAAGCCGACACCGACTCCATCCTGGTGTTCGACGGGCTCTTCCTGCATCGGCCGGAGCTCAGCGGGTACTGGGATTTCAGCATCTTTCTCGAAGCCCCCTTCGAGGTCACCTTGCCTCGCGGCGCGGCACGCGGGAAGGGCTTCGACAGATCCTCCGGCGTCATGAACCAGCGCTACGTCGAAGGCGAGAAGCTCTATTTCAAAGAGGCTGAGCCGCAGAGACGCGCGACGGTCCTCCTTGACTACACCGACTTTTCTCATCCTTCGGTCCTTCGGTGGGATCGATGAGGAGCCGACCGGCCTCCGACCAGCGCCAGGAACCAAGGCTCGGCGATCCCCGAGATCTCGGAGGCGTCTTTCATGTCTAACACGATCGAGGCCGAGCGCTGCCCGTGGTCATCGGCAAAGAAATAGGCAGCCTCGGGTTTGAGCGCGGAGAGGATGCGCTCGACCGTGGAACCGAGCGTCCCTGCCTTGGCGGCGGCGTTTCCGCTCTCCACCGGAATCGAGGCCCTCAAAAGCATTCTCATCGTGGATTCTGCCCGTCACGGCCCCTTTGGGAGCGTCCGGACTCGCGCCCTTCTTTCCCCCCAGTCACGCCGCTGGGCGAACGCCGATCTCCGACGTTGGGCTATGTCACTAGCCGCTCTCCGCCGCGGCGGCGGCGACCTCGGTTCCGGCGACGCGCGCTCGCCGCCGCCTTCTGCGCCACAGGGAGTCGGCGAGCGTCCAGGCCGCCCCCACGAGGATGAGATTGATCGCGTTCTCGGTCCAGTCGGCCTGGCTCGCCGGATGGGCGATGACCGTCGGAGCCTGAACCAGCGCCCCAAAGACGATGTACATGATCGTGAGGAGCACGGCGGCGAGCGGCGCCAGGACGCCAGAGAGCATGGCGAGGCCCGCGGCGATCTGCGCCGCCCCGGTCGCCCACACCCAGACCATCTGAGAGGGCGGAAGCCAGGGGGGGACAAGCGAGGCGGTGAACTTCGCATAGACGAAGTGGCTCACCCCGAAGACGAGCAGACAAAGGCCGAACGCCCACCGCGCCAGAAGGGCCGTTCGCGCCGCCGCGTCGTCGTCCTCGCCGCCGACGCCGCGGGTCCAGGCGAGGACGCCGCCGAGCCCCATGACCGCACTCTCCGCGATCCCCTGCCAGACGCCCCAGACCTCCGGACGCGCCGCGGCCGCCGGCAGGTCGGCGGCGATCATCCAGGCCGCGAAGAGCGCCGCCAGGATGAGGCCAGCCGCCGGCGCCCGGGCGAGGAGGACGCTCGCCAAGCCGGCGAGGATGAAGAGGACGCAAGTGGCCCAAAGCAGGACCTGATAACCGCTGAGGGTCGGGGAAACCGTGATCCAGTCGGCGGGGAACGTGCGCCAGACCAGCAGAACGATTCCCAGCGCCGCCGCCCCGAGGCCATGGACCCGTCGTCCAATGCCGACCATGAGCGCTACCCTCCGCTTCCAGCGCCGGCCGAGGCCGTCGCGTCGCGCACGGATGGACCTATAGCGCACTCTGGGCGAAAACCGCGCCCGGGAGCTTGAGCGGCGCACCCCCTCGCGCCGGCGGGCCCGTCGGCCGGTGACCGACTGACCCCCCGGAGGTCCAGGGACTTGAGGTTAGGATGGCTTAGGCGTCCTTCCGGCCGGCCAAAAGGTCCAGGCGGACGGCGGTCCGTTCAGGTTGAACCGGTCGCCGGCGTGAACCACGATTTCGACGTCCAGTCGGTTGACCCTCGGATCGCGGGCGCGGGCGTAGCTGATCCGGCGGCCATGGTCGCGCACCTCGAGCCTGAATCGCTGGGCGACGTCGATGGCTTCGTCGTAGCCGACGAACCCGTCGAGCGCCTCGCCCCGCCGGATGGTGAAGATCAGTCGCTGGTCGAGGTTCGGTTCGACCGCGCGATGGGGCGCGGGCGGCGGCGGCTGGTGGCGGGGGATGAAGAACGCGAGTCCCACGGCGCCGAGGGCGACGGCGAGGAGGATCGCGGCGGGCGTCCAGCAGCCGACTGCACCGACCCTCGCTCCCTTCCCCGGCGCCCTGTCAGATTCGGTCATCGGTCTCCCGCGCGCAATCGTTGATGGGGTCGATGGATCCGGCCGCCACGCCGGAAGCAACCGATCCACGCTCGTCAGTATCGCCAGATCTGCCGCGACGCACGGCGCTCGCGCAGTCGTGAAGCCTTGCCGCTAATCTCCCTCCACGACATGGTTGCGCCAGAGTGGCGATCCGGCGACCTCGCGCCCCGATGAGCGGCATCGAAGGGACGAGACTTCGGAGCCGCCGCGCTCCCGCCTCAATAGGGGCATGAGGAAATTCGCAGGGCCTCCGATCCAATAGGCCCTGCCGCGAGAGACGAAGAATCGGACCTGACGGCCTTGCGCGATCTCCTTTCCGATGCCGCCGTGGTTCTTGCCGGGACTGCTCCATGAGCACTGGCGAAGGCCCCCGCCGCTCGCGCCCTGCCGGCGCGTCGCTCCGCGTCCTTCGCTACGGGGCCCTCGGCGGATGCCTGGTCTTGGCCGGATTCATCGCTGGCCTCGCCGTCGGCCGCCGAAGCCCGCGCGCGAGCGTCCTTCCCGATCTTGGCCCCGCTCCCGCCTACGCCCTGGTCAATCAGCTCGGTCGCCCGGTCTCCTCGCGGCGCTTCGCCGGGAAGGTCCAGATCGTCACCTTCCTCTTTCCCTATTGCACCACCTTCTGCCCCTTGATCGCCGCCCACCTGATCGGATTCGAGCGCTGGCTTTCCCTGGCCGGCGAGGAGAACCAGGTGGCCGTGGTCGCCTTCAACCTCGCGCCCGAGGCGGCCGGGCCTCCCCAGATGCGGGCCTTCCTTGGTCAATACGGCTGGGATCCGACCGATCCCAACTGGCAGTTCCTGACCGGCAGCCAGGGCGAGATCCGCAGGGTGGTGACCCAGGGGTTCCACATCGCCTATCAGCGCGTCGCCGGCGCCGACTCCAAGTCTGGAATCGCGCTGGAGGCCAATGAGCCTCCTCAGCTGGCGGTCGCCAACCCCCTGGCCGAAAAGGCCAAGGTCGATTTCGACATCACCCATGACGATGCGATCGAGATCGTCGACGCCAAAGGCCGCATCCGCAAGATCTACGACGATGGCGATGTCGTCTCCAACGATGAGCTGTGGGCGGCCGTGCGCCCGCTGCTGGCGCACGAGGCCGGAGCGCCGGGGCCGGGCTGACCAAGGCCGCCCGCCAGCCTAGAAATCCACCGCCACGCCCTTCACTTCCCAGTCGCCGAAACGGGTCGGCTCGGGGCCCTTGGGTCCGCCGGTCTCGGGCGGAGCCGCCGCCGGAGCTTCCCTTGCCCGCCTCGCTTCGGCTTCGGCGAGCGCCCGCTCGGCCTCCGGGGCTAGTTTCTTCTTCGCCGCCATGGCCGCTGAAATAGGCCCCTGGCATCGGCGCGTCATCCCTTGCGCTCGCCGTCGCCGGCGCGCCACTTGCCTAGTGGATCGTAGCAAACGGATGGTCGTCATCCGTTTGTGGTCCGATCCCCGTCGATTCAAAGTCTTGTGGTGCGACTCCGGCGCAGACGATGGGATACAAACGCTCAAGTCGCACCATGAGGATGGCGCCCGCCCACTCGCGCCGATCTCCGCCCCGCCGATCTCCGCCCCACCCCGCCGAAGGCCTCGGGTCCCGGAGGGCCGCCCAGCGCCTCTTCGAGGCCGCGCTGGAACGCCGCGGAGGCTTGGAGACGGCTTCGCACGAGGCCATCTTCCTCGACCTTGCGCCTCGCGACCGCGCCTTCGCCCGCCAGATCGTCCTCACCGCCCTGAGGCGCCTCCGATCGATCGACGCCCTTCTGGACGCGCGCCTCTCCAGGCGGCCGCCGCAAAGCGTCCTTGCCCTGCTGCGCCTCGCCGCCGCCCAGATCCTCTTCCTCGAGGTTCCGGCCTTCGCCGCGGTCGATAGCGCCGTCGCGCTCGCGCCGCGCCCGTTGAAGCCGCTCGTCAACGCCGTCCTGCGCCGTCTCGCCTCCCCGCCGCGAAGCTCGGGCGTGGGAGGGGCGGACGGCGGGACGGATCTCGCGCCCGCCTGGCTCCTTTCCCGCTGGCGGGCCAATTTCGGGGCGGAGGCGGCGCAGGCGATCGACGCCATGATCGCCGAGGCGCCCGCCACCGACCTTTCCTTCAAGGCGCCGCCGGAGGCCTCCCTCCTCGCTGCCCTGGAGTCCGAGCCCCTCGCAGGAGGAGGAGCGCGCACCCGTCTCCAGGGCGACCTCGTGCATTGGCCCGCCTTCGAGGGGGGCGCCTGGTGGGTCCAGGACGCCGCCGCCCAACTCCCCGCCCGCCTCCTCGCCCCCCAGCCGGGCGAGGCGGTCCTCGATCTCTGCGCGGCGCCGGGCGGCAAGTCGCTCCAGCTCGCCGCCTCCGGCGCGAGGGTCATCGCCCTCGACCGCTCGGCCGAGCGCCTGGAGCGGCTGGAGGCGAACCTTCGCCGCGCCGGCCTCTCGGCCGAGATCATCGCCGCCGACGCCCTCGCCTGGAAGGACGCGCGGCGCTTCTCCGCCATCCTCCTCGACGCGCCCTGCTCGGCGACCGGGACGTTCCGCCGCCGCCCGGATGTCCTCTGGAACGCGCGGGCATCCGAGATCGCGGTCCTCGCCGATCTCCAGCGCCGCCTCCTCTCCGCCGCCGCGGGCCGGCTCGGGGCGGGTGGCCGGCTCGTCTACGGCGTCTGCTCGCTGGAGCCCGAAGAAGGCGAAGGAGTCCTGCGCAGCTTCCTCGCCGGCCGCGGGGATCTCCGCCTCGATCCCATCTCGCCGGCCGAGGCGAAGAGGATCGGCGCCCCCGCCCCTTCGCTCGCCGAGGAAGGCTGGCTGCGCGTCCTCCCCTGCCATCTCCAAGGCGGCCTCGACGGCTTCTTCATCGCCCGGCTCGTCCGAACGGTTTGACTTGAGGACCACAGCGCAGGTTTAGTCGGGCCATGGCCGCCCCCGACGCCAGCAAGCCGCCCCTCATCGCGCCATCGATCCTCTCGGCCGATTTCGCGCGCCTGGGCGAGGAAGCGCGCGCCATCGAGAAGGCCGGGGCGGACTGGCTGCACGTCGATGTCATGGACGGCCACTTCGTCCCCAACCTCACCATCGGCCCTCAGGTGGTGAAGGCGCTGCGCCCCCACGTCTCCATCCCTATCGACGTCCACCTGATGACCGCCCCGGCCGATCCCTGGCTGGAGCCCTTCCGCGATGCCGGCGCCGACCATCTCCTGATCCATCCCGAGGCCGGTCCGCACCTTTCCCGCAGCCTCCAGCACATCCGCCACCTTGGAGCCAAGGCGGGTGTGGTCTTCGATCCCTCCACGCCGATCGAGATCGTCGCCACCCTGCTGGAGGAGATCGACATCATCCTCGTGATGACGGTCAATCCGGGCTTTGGCGGCCAGAGCTTCATGAAAAGCCAGCTCGCCAAGATCCGGTCGCTTCGCGCCATGATCGAGGCCGCGCGCCGCGAGATCGTCCTTCTGGTCGATGGCGGGGTCAATCCTTCGACTGCCCCCCTCTGCGTCGAGGCCGGTGCGACGGCGCTGGTCGCCGGCAGCGCAATCTTCGATGAAAGCGCCGGCGACTACGCCAAGACCATCGCCGCGCTTCGCGGCGGCTGAGGGCGATCGCGCCTCGCCGCCGGCCACATTCCCGGCGGCACGGTCTCAGGAATTGGACGAGGCCGAGAGCCTCGTCACTGGCTCTCCCATCTGAATTCCAGCAGCCGGTGCCGGGTCAGGAACCCGGCCTTCTCCAGGGTGCGCCGGGAGGCCAGGTTTTCGACCGCGCAGCCGCAGGTGGGGCGCACGCCGAGCTGGCGAAGGCAGTCGATCTTCAGGCGCCTCACGATCTGTTCGCCCACGCCCTTGCGGCGCCAGGCCGGCAGGACGCCGACTCCGAGGTCGTAGGCATCCGCGCCTTCCCGCACGGGCGAGAGGACTCCGCATCCCACCGCCTCCCCGTCGAGCTCGAAGACTCTGATCCGGCCCGCCTCGAGGTCGCTCATCATCTCCTCCGGGGTTTCGAAGAGGCCCGGCCCGATGGCGGCGATGAGGTCCCTGTCGCCGACCGCTCCGGCCCTGGAGTCGAAACCTGGAGGCGGGTCGTACCGCTCGTCCGACCAGGCGGTGCAGTTGACGCCAATGCTCGCCACGCGCGTCGGGCGGCCCGCAACAGCGACGAGAGCCTGGGCGTCGTAGCTCTTCACGATTGCCGAGGCGGCGCCCGCCTGGGCGGCGGCGGCGTGGAAAGCCTCACTGAAGCGCGGGAGCCACCCAGCCCCTGCGAAGAATTCGACCACCGCGCCGTCGTGAACCGCGAGATAGCCGCCGTTTTCCGGCTCCGCGCCGCCGAAACGGAACGCGCGCGCAGCCGCAACCCGCTTTTCGAGGTAGTGGACCTGGGGCTCGCCCAAGGCGAGGAAGTAAAGCTCGCGCAGATCCGCGGGCGGCGCTTCGCAGGCGACGAGGTTGAGCTTCATCGGCGGAGGCTAGCCTCCTGATGGGTGGCGACCAAGCTTCCTCAGCGCCCCTCCGACTGGCGGCCGAGGGGCCGGCCGTTCGCATCTTGGGCTGTCAACGCCAGCGATGGACCTATAGGTCGCGTCAATGACGGCGCCTGCAACACGCCAAGGCCATCGCAGAACTCCGCGGAGGATGACGAACGTGATCGATCTCAGCCGCCAGGGTGCGGTGGCGACCCTCACCCTCAATCGCCCCGAGCGGCGAAACGCGATCACCGCCGAGATGATGGAGAAACTCGAAGAGGCGAGCCTCGAGCTCGCCCGCGACGAGGCGGCCCGCTCGGTGGTCTTCCGCGCCGAAGGCGCCGACTTCTCCGTGGGCGCCGATCTTCGGGCCATGCCATCGGAGCGTGCCAGAGATCGCCCCCAGGGCTCCATGCTGACGAGGCGCCGCAACGCCGAACTGGGCTCTCGGCTCATGCGCGCCATGCAGGAAATCCCCCAGCCGACGATCTGCGCCATCCAGGGAATCGCCACCGGCGCGGGGGCCTGCATTGCTTCGGCCTGCGATTTTCGGATCGGCGCCCAAGACGCCCGGATCGGCTATGGCGAGGTGAAGATCGGCATCAACCTGATGTGGAACGCCGCGCCGATCTGCGTCCATCTCGTGGGTCCGGCGCGCGCCAAACAGATGATCATGAGCGGGCGCCTCTTCGATGCGGCGACGCTCGAGCGCTGGGGGTTTCTTGATCGGGTGGTCGCCGCCGAGGATCTCGATTCAGAGGCGCGCGCCATGGCCGAGGAATACGCCGGCCTTCCGCCCGTCGCCGTCCAGATGATCAAGCGCAGCATCAATCAGATCGCCGGCGCGCTCGACCGGGCGATCATGCACATGGACGCCGACCAGTGGCTGCTCGCCGCCTCGACCGAGGACTTCAAGGAGGGGGTGGCGGCGTTTCTCGAAAAGCGGCCGCCGCAATTCAAGGGAAGCTGAGGAGGAGAGCGCTCTCAGAATCTGCGCGCAAGGCGCAAGCCGTACTCGCGGGGCGCGCCGACGTAGCGCAGGTTGAAGGGCACCCCGGCGTTCGTCGCCACGATGTAGTGCTCATCGAAGGCGTTGGTCACGTAAGCCGTAAGTGACCAAGGGCCGTCGGCGAAGGCCAGCTCGGCATTCACCAAGTTGCGATCCGGCAGGAACTCGCCAAACCGCTGGAACGGCGTCGACCATTGGCCGGAAACGTGGGAGTAGTCGACCCGCGGAGCAAGGCTCGCCCCGTTTCCCAGTGGAAAGACGTACTCGGCCCCCACGTTCGCGGTCCACGCCGGCGCCAGGGGAAGCGCCCGTCCGCCGAGGGCGACTGGAATCCCGGTGTTGGGATCGGTGATGGTGGCCTGGCCCAGACTGCTGTGCTCGTACGAAAGCCCGGCGTCGAAGGAAAGCGGCCCGAACACGGCCTGCGCCTCTCCCTCGAACCCATAGATCGTGGTCGTCCCGCTGACATTCTGGATCAGGCTCACCTGAGCAGGCGTGAGATACTGGAGTTGGAAGTGGCGATAGAGCGTATAATAGACGCCCAGCTGAGCTCGCAGATGGCCCTCGAAGAGGGTCGGCTTCCAGCCCGCTTCGATGTCGGTCACTTCTTCCGGGCCGAACGGGGTCGCCGGATCGGTATTGATTCCGTTCTGCTTATGGCCCTCGGCGACGAAGGCATAGAGGGTGTTCTCGGAGCTCGGCCTCCAGGTCAGGGCGGCCTTACCGGTCACGGCGTCATCGCTCGTCGAGGCATGAAGGATGAGACCGGGCGGGCTATTGTTAAAGAAGTTGTCGTCATCGAGACTGAAGGTCGAGTGCGTGTAGCGCGCGCCGAGTTCGAACTGTAGCCGGCTGGTGAGGTCATAACTCACTTGCCCGAAAGCCGCCTCTGTCGTCTTGGGCGTGCGGTAGGTGAGATTGATGTCCGTGACGCCGGGAATCGCGCCGGGAATATGGATGTCGAACCCGAGCCCGGGCGGCAGGTCGACCACATCGCTCTGGAAATAGAGCCCGCCGACCCATCTGAACGGCCCTCGGTCCGGGGAGACCGCGTCCAACTCCTCGGACCAGATGCGCTCTTGACCATAGTCTTGGAATGTGAAGGGCAGCAGGCTGGTGCCGTCGAGGTCGAGCTGTTCGTTGGTGATCCCGTACTGATAGCCGGTGATCGACTTGAAAGTGAGTCCCGACGCCAGTTTGTAACTGGCGTTGAGGCTCGCACGGTTGAACTTGTCGATCCACCAGTTCACCGCATTGTTGTTGATGTCGAAAGGGTCGGCCGGATTAAGCTCGGCCGGATTGGTGAAATTGACTGCCGGATCGCCGAGCGATCCGCCATGGTCTATGTAGTCGGTCTCCCATTTGAGAACCGCCTGGAAGGCGTCATTCGGCTTCCACAGCAGGCCCAGGCGCAGGCTTCCTTCGAGGAGTCGTCCGGGCGCTCCGCCGAACCGCGAAGTCCCCCCGCCAGACACGGCATAGAACGTGTCCTCCCGCTCGCCGTCGACGGCCAGGCGAAGGGCAAGGGTCTGGCCAAGTGGCAGGTTGACGAATCCGCGAACGAGGCCGTCGGCGTAGTTTCCGTACTGGCCCTCGAGGTAACCGCCGAAATGGCCGAGTTGTGGATCATTGGTGGTGATGAATACGGCCCCGCCTGTGGCGTTTTGACCCGCGAAGGTCCCCTGCGGACCGCGCAGAACCTCGACGTTGGCGATGTCGTAGTAGGGCGAATCCTGAAAGAAGCCGGGGAAGGCGGCGACCCCGTCCCAGTAGGTGACCACCCCTGAAGGCGTCTGGATGTTCGTGAGATCCTTGCCGACGCCCCGGATATTGAAAAGGTTTCCCTGACCGAAGTCGCTGACGGTCAGGGAGGGCGTGTGGAACTGGAGATCGTCGATCGACTCGATTCCCTGCAACTGAAGTCGGTCGCCGGCGATGACGCTAGCCGCCACTGGCGTGACCTGCAGATTGAGGGTCCGCCGCTCGGCGGTGATGACGAGGGGCGCCACGGTGGTCATCTTGGCCTTTGGAGGCGAGGCGTTGTCCGCCGCGCGAGCCGCTGGGGCGAGCGCCAATCCCGATGCAAGCGCCGTCGTGGCCATCAGGCCCGCAAGGACGCCAGAGCCCATGTTCACCCCCAGTTGATCGGCGACGCCCGTTTCGCGCGACGCCCTCCAGTCGCGCTCTTGACTCGCATGGACTCGCTCATCCGTCAACGCAGATATGCGCACACTTGAGCTAAATTGGCGCTTTCGTGAGCGATAGTGGTCTTGTGGCTACAGCGTCCGCTCGAACATCGCCTCGATCCCGCCGACCGAGGGCGCGCTTTGCGAGACAATCGTCCAGCCGGGCGCAGGGTCGACCCTAACCTCCACTTCCTTCGGATGACGACAGCGCCCGACCATTCGCTCTCCGTCCATCTCGACGTGCACCTCGACGTCCCCGGCCGATACTGGGACGACGCCCTCTGCGTGGCTGAGGTCCGCCAGGTCTGGGCCGAAGGAGAGGCGCGAGAAGCCTGGCGAGTCGGGCCTTACCCCGAGCACATGGCGCGAGAGTTGGTATGTCGGCGTCGCCGAAAAGCCGTGGCAGAGACTCGCGGTCGGCGCGAAGCTCTCCCACAGAGTCGTCGCCCCACGCTCGAGCATCGGGCCGAATCGCTCGCGCATCAACTTCACGGCGTCCGCCCATCGCCCATGGCGGGCGAGCGCCAGATAGACGAAGTGACTGAAGAAGGTGTTGGCGAGAACGACGTCCTCCTGCGGATCCAGGGTCTCGCCGGTGGGCGCGATCGGCGGCGCAGCGGTGAAGACGAGCCGCTCGCTCTGACTGATCCGGTCGAGCGCGCGAGCGATCCGCTCCGGCGGGGCCTGAGTCCACAGCGCAATCGCCGCATTGGCGTGCTGGGAGACCCTGACCTGCCTCTCGCCGGTGACCGGGTCGACGACGTCGACGAAGACTCCCCGCCGCTCGTCCCAGCATCGGCGTTGGATCGCCGCGCCGATCACCTCGGATCGGGCGGCGAGTCTTTCCGCCTCGGATGGCCAGCCGAGCGCGCCGGCAAGCCGCGAGGCGACCCGAAACGCTCCGGCCAGTTCAGCGTTGATCGCCGAGGCCTCGCCCTCGCGTCCGAGACCGGCCCAATCGATGAACCGCCAGTAAGGAATGTCGGCGGCCAAGCCGGACGGCGCGATCAGCGGCTCGAACCAGGCGAGGGCCTTGAGGATCGACGGGAAGATCGTCCGGATCGTCGCTAGGTCGCCGCTGTGGTCGTAGTGATCGCCGGCGACGAGGATCCACTGGAGGGTCCAGTCGGGGATAAGAAGGCCGTTGATCCGGTGGTCGCCAGGGGCGAACATCTGGGTGAGACCATCCGGCCTCTGGCTCTCGGCGGCCTGGAGGAGGAAATTGGCGGTGAGCGGGGCCACCTGGGGCCCGAAAGCCGCCCAGCCCACCAGATTCTCCACCGCGACGTCGCCCAGCCACTGTCGCTGCTCGCGGCTTGGGCAATCTTCCCAGGAGTCGTGCATGCACTGGCGGAGTGTGTAGGCTCCGAGACTCCAGAGCCGGTCGAGCATCGGATCGGAAGAGGAAAAGCGGCCCAGAGTTCGGGCCGGATAGTTGGCGAGATTGGCGCCCAAGCCGCGGAAGAGGAGTCCCTGCGGCGCATCGCGCACCGTCACCTGCATCCATCGGATCGCACACCACTCGAAGCGCTCGAACGTCTGGACTCCGTTCCGCGCGCGGTATCGGCAGACGTGGGCGTCGTGGCCCAGCCAAGGATTGCGGCCGGGGCGGCTCTCCGGTCCCGGCCCGCCCGGAGCCCATTCGTCCGCTAGGCCCTCCACGCAGGCGATCTCCACAACCTCGCCGCCGCGGGCTTCGATCGCGAACCACGGTCGGCCGGTCATGATCTTCCCGAAATCGAGAAGCACGCTGACATCGCGTCCTGGAGCGGTCCGGATCGCGCACGAGCCGCCCTCGAGCTTCAGGAGGTCCTCGATCCGCTCGATCGCGCCGTCCGGCAGGTCCTCGAGGCGCTCCTCGTAGATCCGACGGTGGATCGGAAGGTCGGGACTGGGGATCGCCGCTCGCGCCCACACCACCCGGCGAGCGGCGACCATGCGCTCCTCGAGTTGAGAGATGATTCGCGGAAGAAGGATCGGAAAGGGCTTTGTCTCCATGCCTCCGTAAGCGGCCTCCGGGCCGCCGCCACCAGAAAGGAGGGGGCGCGCCTCCGCCCAGGCGCGATCGTCGCAATCCGGGCGCATCCAGTCCTTCGCCAGGCGCTCGGCGTCGAAATCCTCGATGAAACCCAGGGAATGGTTCGATTGCGGCGTCTCCCGTGTCCAGGCATCCGATTCGAGACAGAGCCAGCCTGTCGCGGTGGAAAGCGATGTGCGCCCGGCCGCCGTCTCCGCCTCGCCCTCCGTCCACAGCCCACCGTCCCCGAAGGTCGGCTGCCACATCCCCTTGACGGTCTCGTAGAAGGCCGTGTCGCGACCGTAGGTGTGGACGAGCACCGCCAGGACATTCTCGCCCCGGCCAAGCGCGCCCGCCAGATCGTATTCGTCGTAGCGCTGGAAGAGCGGGCTGCACCGCACTGGGCCACGACCGATCCGCCTGCCGTTGACGAAGAGGATGTAGCGCCCATCGACAGTGATCGAGAAAGGCGCGCGTCTCGGCGGCGCCTCGAGTAGGAGCCGTTTGCGGAACAAGAACCAGCGGTTCTTCTCGTTTGGCCGTGCGCGCTCGCCGAGGTAGGAGCGGCGGGCGCCTTCAGGATCGATCGGCTGGTCCGGCGTCCAGACGAAGGGCGCGCGGAGCGCCTGGGTCACGCCTGGCCCCCCGCCAGCCGCGGCCTCACATCACCGCTCCCACCTGCCAGGGCACGAACTCCGCGCCGCCATAGCCGAGGCGCTCGCTCGCGGTCCGCTCGCCCGAGGCGACAGCGAGAAGATAGTCGAGGATCTCTGCTCCCTTCCCGACGATTGTCGCCTCGCCAGTGGCAATGCCGCCGCAATCGATATCGATGTCCTCGCTCATCCGGCGATACACGCCGGTGTTCGAGGAGAGCTTGATCGATGGCGAGGGCTTGCAGCCGAACGCCGAACCGCGCCCGGTGGTGAAGGCGATGAGGTTTGCTCCAGAGGCGACCTGGCCGGTAGCCGAGCAGGGATCGAAGCCGGGACTGTCCATAAAGACGAGCCCGCGTCTGGTGATCGGCTCGGCGTACTCCACGACTTCGACGAGAGCGGATCCGCCGCCCTTGGCCACGGCGCCGAGCGACTTTTCGAGGATGGTGGTGAGACCGCCGGCCTTGTTGCCGGGCGATGGGTTGTTGTCCATTCGGGCCCCGTTGCGGGCCGTGTAAGCCTCCCACCAGGCGAGGCGCGCGCGAAGCATTTCCGCCACCTCTTCGGAAGTGGCGCGGGCGAGGAGGAGGTGCTCGGCGCCGTAGATTTCAGGGGTCTCCGAGAGAATCGCGGTTCCTCCCAGTCCAACCAGGCGGTCGACAGCTTCGCCGAGCGCCGGATTGGAGGTGACGCCAGACCAGGCGTCCGAGCCGCCGCACTGCAGGCCCACCATGATCTCGCTCGCCGCAATCTCACTGCGGCGCTGCGCGCCCACGACCGGGACCATGGCCGCCAGGCGCTCTAGGCCTTCCTCCACCGCGCGCCGGGTGCCGCCCGTTTCTTGGATGGTGAAGGTCTGGAAGGTCTCGCTCTCCTCGAGACCGTAATCGGCCTTCAGACGGCTGACCTGGACCACTTCACAGCCCAGGCCAACGAGAAGCACGCCTCCGAAATTGGGATTGGAGGCCGTTCCCCACAGTGTCCGCCGAAGGATATCGAAACCCTCGCCTGAGTCGGCCATGCCGCAGCCGCTGGCGTGGGTGATCGGGACGACGCCATCAATGCTGGCGAACCTCTCCAGCAATCCCCGCCGCCCGGCGGCCTCTGCGATGCACCGCGCCACGGTCGCCGAGCAGTTCACACTGGTAAGAACGCCGAGATAATTGCGCGTCCCGGCCCTGCCGTCGGCGCGGCGATAGCCCCGGAACGTCCTCTCCGGCTCCTGGCGCGAGCGCGCGGCGACACGCGGCGACCTGCGCGCTTCCGAGACGGCGAGATTGTGAGTGTGGACGTGCTCGCCAGCGGCGATGTCGGCCGTCGCCTCGCCGATGACATGTCCGTATTTGAGCACCGTCTCTCCCGCCCTTATCGGGGAAATGGCGATCTTGTGACCGCTCGCGATCGGCTCGCGGACGAACAAGGTCTTCCCGTCGAGCCGTTCGCCGGCGCGAAGGCTGCGCATGGCGATGACGACATTGTCATCCGGGTTCAGGCGAAGGATGTTCGGGTGGCTGGCCATTGAAATATCAGCATAGACGCGCTCTTGGTCGTTTTCTAGGATCCCGAGCCACATAAGGGGATCGCTGACATACCAGCGGAGCAATGAGTGAGGCTGCTGCCAGGGTTCGCGCGTTCAGGACGCCTTTAGGCCGCGTCCTACCCTTCACCGTGCTCGGCCTTGGCGGCGCGCCGCTCGGCAATCTCGGTCGGGCCCTTCGCGAGGCGGAGGTGGAAAGCACGCTCGAGGCGGCATGGAGGTCGGGCGCCCGCCATTTCGATACCGCTCCCCTTTATGGCCATGGACTCTCCGAGACGCGGGTCGGACGCTTCCTTGGCGAGCGGCGGCGGGAATCCTTCCTCCTCTCGACCAAGGTCGGGCGACGCCTCGAGCCTTGCGCTTCGGGGGAGGAAGAGAGCGGGGTCTATCTGGCTACGCCCCCCTTTCGGGCCATCTTCGACTACACGCGCGGGGGCGTCCTTTCGAGCTGGGAGGCGAGCCGTATGCGCATCGGCCTTTCCCGCATCGACATCCTCTATGTCCATGATCTCGAGACGCGCGCCCACGACTCGGCCTCAGCCTGCGAGGCTCGCTGGCGCGAACTCATCGACGGCGGCGGCTGGCAAGCGCTTTCGGAACTTCGCGCCGCCGGCGAGGTCGACGCCATCGGGCTGGGCGTCAACGACGCATCGGCCTGCGAGCGCTTCCTCGCCGAACTCGATCCCGATCTCTTCCTCCTCGCCGGACGCTACACTCTGCTCGAGCAGGCGCCGCTTCACACTCTCTTTCCCGCCTGCGCGCGCCGCGGCGTGGGGATCGTCATCGGCGGTCCCTACAACTCCGGCGCGCTCGCCCGGGCCAGCGGGACCTACGACTACGGCGCGATTCCTGGCGAGGCGGCCCGGCGGGTGGGCCGGCTCAGCGAGGTTTGCACGCGGTTCGGCGTTCCCCTCGCCGCCGCCGCGCTGCAATTCGCCCTTGCCCCAAGTGTCGTGGTCGGCGTCATTCCCGGTTCGCAGAGTCCGGAGGAAGCCCTCGCCAACGCCGACTTCCTCGATCGACCGATCCCCGTCGAACTGTGGTCGGCCCTGAAAAGTGATGACCTGATCGATCCCTCCTCTCCCCTTCCCGTTCGGGAGACTCCGGCATGCTGAAAGGGATCGACCCGCTTCTGGGCCCCGAACTCCTCGCCGCGCTTCGCGCCATGGGCCACGCCGACGAGATCGCCATCGTCGACGCAAATTTTCCGGCCGTCTCCAATGCGAAGCGCCTCATCCGTCTCGACGGCGTCGGCGCTCCCCGCGCCGTCCGCGCGATTCTCACTGTCCTTCCCCTCGATCAGTTCGAGCGGGTCGCCGCCATCCGCATGGCCGTTGACGGCGCTCCTGAGCAGACGCCCCCGATCGTCGCCGAATTCGAACGTCTCCTCCTCGAGGTCGGCTGGGAGGGCCCGCTCGGCGTCCTTGACCGTTTCGCCTTCTACGAACGCGTTCGCGCCGCCTACGCCATCGTCGCGACCGGAGAAAGGCGTTACTGGGCCGACCTCATTCTCAAGAAGGGCGCGATTCCGCCGCCCTCCGAACCATGAGGATCGACGCCCATCAACATTTCTGGCGCATCGAGCGCGGCGATTATGACTGGCTCGTCTCCGGCGCGCACCGATCGATCTGTCGCGACTTCGGTCCCGACGACCTCGCCCCCCTCCTCGCCGCCCACGCCATCGACGCAAGCGTCCTTATTCAGGCTGCGCCGACTTCCGCGGAGACGGCCTTCCTTCTTGATCTCGCCGACCGGGGGCCTACAGTCGCCGCAGTCGTGGGCTGGACCGACTTCGCCGCGCCGAGCGCGGCGGCGGAGATCGAGGCTCTGGCCGGGAGACCCAAGCTCGCCGGCCTTCGTCCCATGCTCCAGGACCTTTCCGACGACACTTGGATCCTTCGCCCCGACGTCGGCCCCGCCCTCGACGCACTCGAGGCCACTGGCCTTTGCCTGGAGGCGTTGGTGAAGCCGCGCCACCTGCCACACCTTCTGCGCCTGCTCGAGAGCCGACCAAGCCTGCGCGTAGCCATTGATCACGCCGCCAAGCCCGACATCGCCGGCGGCGCGATCGAGCCCTGGGCGAAATGGATGCGGCGGATCGGCCGCGAGACCGCCGCGATCTGCAAGCTGTCAGGCCTTGCGAGCGAGGCTGGGTCCAGATGGACGGGCGAGGCCCTGCGACCCTATGTCGAGGTGCTCCTCGAGGCCTTCGGGCCGTCCAGGCTGGCGTGGGGAAGCGATTGGCCGGTGGTGAACGAGGTCGGTGGCTATCACGAGTGGATCGCCGCCGCCGAAGCGCTCGTCGACGGCCTCTCCGCCGCGGACCAGGCTCTCGTCTTCGGCGGGGTCGCGGCTGGATTCTACGGGATCGAGGAATGAGCGCGTCCCTCGCCGACATACTTCCCGAGGATGCCTTCGCCGGCGTCCTGGTCGGCCGAGTCCTCCTCGACGATGGCCCCCACGTCGTCGCGGTGAGGGAGGAGGCCCTCTTCGATCTTTCCCAAATCGCCCCGACCATGAGCGATCTATTCGATCTTGAGGCCCCGGCCGAAGCTGTCCGTGCGACGCGCGGCGAGCGCCTCGCCGGCCTCGCCGAAGCGATGGGCAAGGGCGTTCTTCTGGCGCCCTGCGATCTCTCCGCCATCAAGGCGGCCGGGGTGACCTTCGTAGGAAGCCTGATCGAACGACTCGTCGAGGAGCGCGCTGAGGGCGATCCCGCCGCCGCCGAGGCGCTCCGGGACGAGTTGAACTCTCTTGTCGGCGGCGCCCTGCGCGGCTTGAAGCCAGGTTCGGAGGCGGCGGCGGCGCTGAAGACGGCGCTCGTCAAAAAGGAGCTGTGGTCCCAATATCTGGAGGTCGCCATCGGCCCTGACGCCGAGATCTTCACCAAGGCCCAGCCGCTGAGCGCCGTAGGATGGGGCGCGCGGATCGGAATCCATCCGCGCTCGGCATGGAGCAATCCCGAGCCGGAAATCGTTCTGGCTTGTTCCGCGCGCGGCGAAGCGGTCGGCGCCTCGCTTGGAAACGATGTCAATCTTCGCGACTTCGAGGGCCGAAGCGCGCTCCTCCTGGCCAGGGCCAAAGACAACAACGCCTCCTGCGCGATCGGCCCCTTCGTCCGCCTGTTCGACACCGGCTACTCGCTCGACGACGTCAGGCGGGCCCGGGTCTGTCTCGACGTAACCGGCCCAGATGGATTCTCGGTTCGCGGGGAGTACGGGCTTGAGGAGATCAGCCGTGATCCGCTGGAGCTCGTCGCCGCCGCCTGGTCGGAGCATCAATACCCGGACGGACTCATGCTCTTCCTCGGCGCAGGCCACGTCCCGACCGACGACCGACGTGGGCTAGGTCAGGGTTTCACCCACGTGGACGGCGACCGGGTGCGCATCGCCTCGCCAGGGCTTGGCGTCCTTCTCAACACGGTCGCCCGCAGCAACGAGGCGGGTCCCTGGACCTTCGGCGCGCGGGCCTTGATGCATTCGCTCGCCCGCCGCGGTCTTGTCTGAAGCAAAGGTTGTCATCCCGATGAGCGAGTTTTCCGGCCTGGGGGTCCACCTCGGCAACCTGTCGCGGCTTTCGGCGGCGAAATCCCGCTCGATTTCCCCGGAGAACGTCACCGGAGAGAAGGGCGCGGGCGGCATGTCGGTCGATGGTCCGGCGGCCGGCGCCGCCCGCGACCTCGGCCAGGGCTGGAAGATCTCGCCCTACATCGTCATTGAGCCCGGCGAGACGGCCATCCTCGCCGATATTTCCGGAGCGGGCGCGATCCAGCAAATCTGGATGACTCTCGCCCGCGGACGCTGGCGCCACACCATCTTTCGCGCCTTCTGGGACGATCAGCCGGCGCCCTCGATCGAGTGTCCGGTCGGCGACTTCTTCGCTTGCGGATGGGAGAAGTACGCCCAGGTCGCCTCGCTCGCCGTGTGCGTGAACCCTGGCCGCGGTTTCAACTGCTACTGGGAGATGCCTTTCCGGAAACGCGCCAAGCTGACTCTCGCCAACCTCAGCGAGGAGGCGATCGTGATCTACTATCAGATCAGCTACGCCCTCGCCGACGTGCTCGAGGACTGCGCCTATTTCCACGCCCAGTTCCGGCGCGCCAATCCCCTTCCCTACAAGGAGGCCTTCACCCTCCTGGACGGCGTTTTCGGCCAGGGCCACTACGTCGGGACCTATCTCGCCTGGGGCGTCAATAACTCCGGGTGGTGGGGCGAGGGCGAGATCAAGTTCTTCATCGACGGCGATGGGGCGTTTCCCACCATCTGCGGGACCGGGGTCGAGGATTATTTCGGCGGGGCCTACAACTTCGACCCGGGCGTCGCCGATCGCAGCCTTCCGGCCGGCTATCGTGAGTTCACCACTCCCTACTCCGGCCTGCCGCAGATCCTGCGCCCCGACGGGCTCTACAGCTCCCAGCAGCGCTTCGGGCTCTACCGCTGGCACATCGGCGATCCGATCCGCTTCGAAGGAGACCTGAGAGTCACCATCCAAGCCCTCGGCTGGCGCTCCGGCAAGGATCGCCGCTATCTCCCCCTCCAGGACGACATCGCCTCGGTCGCCTACTGGTATCAGACCCTACCGACGGCTTCCTTTCCGCCCCTGCCGGACCGCGATCGCCTGGAGGTGATCTGAAATGCCAGCCATCACGCAACCGGCTTGAACATCCCCCTCGCCACCACGGGTAATCGGCGCTAACATGCCAGCATGGCGGCCGATGTGATCGAACTGCGCCCACAGACCAAGGCCGAGCGGGTCTACCGGCATCTACGGCGCCAGATTCGCGAACTCACCCTGCCGCCCGGCGCCGCGTTGCGCAAGGAGGAGATCGCGGCCGAACTCCGCGTTTCGCGGGCTCCGGTGAGCGAGGCGATTGCGCGTCTTGCCGAAGAGGGGCTCGCCGAGGTCTATCCCCAGCATGGGAGCTTCGTCGCCCCCATACGGGCCGTCGATGTCCGCGAGAGTCTCTTCATCCGCACCGCCCTGGAATGCGAGGCCATGCGTCGTCTCGCCGGGAGCGTCGAAGAGGCTCTGATCGAGCGGCTCGAAGCCAATCTGGCTTCTCAGGAAGCGGCGCTCGAGGGCGGCGATCTTCCCCGTTTCCATGATCTCGACGAGGCCCTCCATGAGATCCTCTTCGCCGGCGTCGAGACTCCAAGGGCGCTGCGTCTCTTGGAGGCCGCGCGCGCCCCCCTCGACCGGGTCCGTCGTCTTGCTCTGCCCGAACCGGGACGGCCGGCGGCGACGCTGGCCGAGCATCGCCGCATCGTCGAGGCCGTGTGCTCCGCTGATCCCGAGTACGCCGCCGCGGCCATGCGCGTCCATCTTTCCAGGGTCGCCGGCGCGATCGAGGTCGAGCTCGCCAAAATCGACCCCATCGATGCGAGGCGGGCCTGAGTATGGCCTTCCCTGACCCCTCGACGGACGAGATCGCCTTCTTTCGCGAACACGGCTGGCTGGTGGCCCGGCAGGCCATTCCGGCGCCCGATCTGGACGAACTCGAGGCCCATTGCGAGGTCCTCATTCGCGAAAAGGAGCGCTACGCCAACGACTGGGCCTGGTCCGACAAGGAGGGTCTGAAGGACCGCTCGTTCAAAATTATCCAGTCGTCGCCTTCCTTCGTGTGGAAGGAAATTGGCGATCGCCCCTACCGCAAGTGGCTGAAGCGGTTCGGCGAGGGGCTCATGGGGATGGAGCTTTCGTTCTGGTATGACCAGTTCCTGGCCAAGCCGCCGGGCCGCAGCGCGCAGACCTGCTGGCATCAGGACGAAGCCTACTGGGGCCGCAACCTTTTCGACAAGGCCGTCACCGGCTGGATCCCGCTCCAGGACGTCAATGTCGCCAACGGCTGCATGCATTTCATCGACCGCGGTCACGGCGATGGCGTATTGCCGCATTCACTGGTGGACGGTGTCCAGAGCGACCTACTCGTCTGCGAAGTCGACGAGACCCGGGTCGTGGTCTGTCCGATTCGCCGGGGCGATGTCACTTTCCATCATTCCAAGACCCCGCACATGACCACCGCCAACACCTCCTCCACGTGGCGCAAGGCCGTCACAAACCACATGCAGAATGTCGGGGCCGGCGGCGAGGGCGACCACTATCCCTGGAAGGTCAGCGTCAATCAGCGTACCGGCGAGCGTCTTGTCCCACCCAGCCGTTGAGGCCGCTGCGGCCGAACCGATCGAGGCCGGGGTCGCCATCCGACGAACGCGACTAGGAGTCGGATTCCTTTCTGTCTATGGCGCGGGCGCGATCGTCGATGCGACCTCGGCAATCTATCTCGCCGCCTTCCTGCTCTTTTATCTCACCGCCGTCTGCGGCCTATCCGGCGCGGCTGCCGGCGTCGCCCTCGCCATCGCCCTCGTGGTGGATTCGGCGGTGGACCCGCTTATGGGCTCGCTCTCCGACAACCTCTCTTCGCGCCTGGGGCGCCGGCATCCGTTCCTGATCGCGTCGGCCATCCCCATCGCCTTGGCCTTGGGCCTCCTCTTTTCGATCCCGCACGGCCTAAAGGGCCTTTCGCTCTTCCTCTGGGCGACGGGCTTCACGCTCGCCATTCGCATCGGGCTCTCGGCCTACAACGTCCCCTACATCGCCTTGGGCGCGGAGGTGACCGAGGAATATCAGGCCAGGTCTACGGTCGTCGCGTGGCGCATCGCCATAGGAGCGGTGGGGACGGTGACGGCGCTCGTCCTGGGCTACGGCGTCTTCCTTTCCGGGCCCCGTGGCGGCCTACTCAACCGGTCCGGCCATGCGCCCTTCGCCTGGTGGGGCGCGCTCTTGCTCGCCGTCGCCGGCCTTCTCTGCGGTCTCGGCACGCTTTCGGCGAGACGGCGGCTGCATCTGGGCGCGGCCGCGCGCGGCCCGGCTCTGGTGAAGCTCGTGCGTGAGTTGCGCGAGGTGTTCAAGAACCGATCCTTCCTCATCCTTTTCGCCGCCTGTCTCGTCTTCTTCGTCGCCCAGGGCGCGGCCGGCGCGCTCGCCCAGCACGCCAACTTCTTCTTCTGGCGACTCACTCCTCGGCAGATGCTCATCATTTCCCTCATGGGCCCGCCTGGGCTTGTGGTCGGGATTACAATCGTCGCGGCTCTCGGCCGCGCCGGCGAGAAGCGCTCGCTTGTCATCGCCGGGCTGCTCCTCATCTGCGCTTGCCAGTTCGCCCCGGTCGCCCTGCGATTGACCGGCGTGATTTCTCCCAACGGGTTCGCTCCCCTGGCGACGCTCGGCATCGCCTCCCTCCTCGCCGGGGCCGGCGTGACCATGGCGGTGGTGGGATTCCAGTCGATGATGGCCGACGCCGCAGACGAGCACGAGCTTCTTTTCGGCGCTCGGCGAGAGGGCCTCTACTTCGCTGGACTCAGCTTCTCGGCCAAGGCTTCGAGCGGCCTCGGCGGCCTGATCGGCGGCATCTCGCTCGACCTCATCGGCATCCCCCGCAACATCGCCGGCCAATCGGCGGCGCTGCACATTTCGTGGAGCGGCGTGCGGGATCTCGGCCTGATCTACGGACCGATAGCCGCGGTGATCACCTCGGCGAGCGTCCTCATCGTGCTCGGCTACAGGATCGATCGGC
Source organism: Caulobacteraceae bacterium (assembly GCA_050729515.1). Taxonomy (GTDB): domain Bacteria; phylum Pseudomonadota; class Alphaproteobacteria; order Caulobacterales; family Caulobacteraceae; genus Acaudatibacter. Next base: position 9,719 of record JBOHLG010000032.1, on the reverse strand, counting down.
GCGCCCATCGACGCATTCTCGAAAAACTCGCCGCCCGCCGGAGCTCTGAGATTGGCGTCCTGGCCGCAGCGCGGAGCTAGTCGGGGTCGGCAATGATCACCTCTATCTCCCGCTCGCGGAGCATGGCGAGATCCCGCGCCGAGGCGCCGCGGTCGGTGACCACGATGTCGATCGCCTCGAGATCGCAGACCAGGAAGCTCGCCGAGCCTTCGAACTTGGACGAATCGGCCAGGATGATCATCTGGTCCGCCCTCTGCATCAGCTTGCGCTCGGCCTGAATGAGTACGACGTCCGCCTGCATCAGGCCCCGAGGCCCGATCGCCGCCGCCCCCATGAAAAGCTTGGCGGCCTGGTAGCGCGAGAGACCGTCCTCGTCGAAGGGGGAGAGAATGATGTTCTGCTCGCGGAAGATCGCGCCCCCCGGCACGGAGATCCGCGTACCGCTCTGCCCGAGGAGCTCGCCCACGATGTGCAGCGAATTGGTGAGCACCTGCAGTTCGAGACCAGCGAGATAGGCGCACATCTGGAAGGTTGTGGTGCCGCCGTCGATGATGATCGCCTCGCCCGGCCGGCAGAGCGCAGCCGCGGCCCTGCCGATCGCCGCCTTCTCGAGGGCCATCCGGGCGAGATTGATCTCGAATGGCGTCCCGGCGAGGCGCTCGGCGACGCGTTCTGGCGTCAGCCGAGCTCCCCCTCTCACTCGCACGATCCGGCCCGCTGTCTCCAGACGTTCGAGATCCCGCCGGATGGTCGCTGCCGAAGCGTCGAGCTGCGCGCAGAGCTGCCGGAACGTGACGAACCCTTCGCCTTCGAGCTGCTTCAGGATCTGGGCATCGCGTTGGCTTGGGTGCATGCAGGGGGGTCTCCGAATGGAAGGCGCCGGGGTGCTCCGCCCGAAAAACGCCCATTGAGCCTAGACAATTCCGGCCGCGGTCGTCGCCGTTTCACGCTCCTGGGCCTTGCGTTCGCGCCAGACCGAGGCGCGGAAAACCCCCACCGGGTCGATGGCCCCGCCGAGTTCGTAGCGGGCCATCGCCAGGATCGGCGCGACGTCGGTCTCGTAGGCGCGTCGCATTTCGCAAAAAGCCATGAGGGCATCGTTTGCGTTCTGGCGCGCCTCCAGAGCCTGGCGGTCCACGAGTAGGGCGCGCGCGTAGCCGCCGGCCAGGCTCGCCGCCGAGACCAGAAGGCTTTCTATGGGGTCGGTGATGTTGTGGGACTGGTCGATGAGATAGGCGGGGTCGAACCCTTCGCCCTGGCGATCGGCGGCATCGATGAGTTCGTTGAAGACGAGGAAGAGTTGGTGCGGGTTGATCGATCCCGCGTCCAGATCATCGTCGCCGTATTTGGAATCGTTGAAATGGAACCCGCCCAGTTTATTGAATCTCGCCAAGCGGGCGACGATCTGTTCGATATTCACGCTCGGCGCATGGTGGCCGAGGTCGACGAGGCAGCGCGCCTTTTCGCCGAGTTGCTGGGCGGCGATGAGGCTCGTTCCCCAGTCCGAGATTACGGTCGAATAGAAGGCCGGCTCGTAGAGCTTGTGCTCCATGAAGAGGCGCCAGTCGCCGGGAAGGGCGTCATAGATCCGGCTCATCGAATCCAGATAGCGGTCGAACGCCGCGGTCTGGTTCTGCTGACCGGGAAAATTAGCGCCGTCGCCGATCCACACCGTGATCGCCTTCGATCCGAGGCGGCGGCCGAGCGCGATGCAGTCGAGGTTGTGGGCGATGGCCTGATCGCGTACCGCCTCGTCGGTATGGGTGAGGGACCCGAACTTGTAGCTCCGCCCTTGACCCGGCTGATCCTGGAAGGTGTTGGAGTTCACCGCGTCGAAGGCCAGGCCGAGGACCTCGGCCTCCTGGCGCAGGCCTTCGGCGTCCTCGACCCGATCCCAGGGAAAATGCGGCGAGACGCGCGGGGTTGAGCGGCCAAGCTGTTGGACGATGGCGGCGTCCTCGAGCTTTTCTCGGATGGTGACCGGTTCGCCGGGCAGCGGGAATTTAGCGAATCGTGTGCCTCCGACCCCAAGGCCCCATGTCGGAACTGCGAGCCCAAACGCCTTCACCTTGTCCTTGACCGATTCGATCGAGCTGCCCCGCCGATCGAGGATGCGGCCCAGGCTGGCGTAGTCGTCCTCGAGCGCGGCGAGCCGCGCGGCATTGTCCTCTTCGATCAGGTCCGCTGCGATCGGCTGAAGGATCAAGCGCGGCCCTCCGACCCGACGCTCAACGAGGGAACGCCTGGGCGATCCCGGCGTCCACATTGAGGATGTTGCCGGTCGACTTGGCGGCGCGGTCCGAGGTCAGGAAGGCGACCGCCTCGGCGACATCCTCGGGCAGCACCTCGCGCTTCAAGAGGCTGCGGTCGCGATAGTGCGCCAGGAGCTCCTCGCCCGGGTCGACTCCGTGGGCGCCCGCCCTCTCCGTGCGCCATTCCCCTTCCCAGATATGGGAGCCGCGGATGACCGCGTCGGGATTGACGACGTTTACCCGGATGCCATGGGCCGCCCCCTCCAGCGCCAGGCATCGGGCGAGATGCACCGCCGCCGCCTTGGCCGAGGCGTAGGCCGCGGCGTTGACGCTCGCCGCGAGGGCGTTCTTTGAGCCGACGAAGACGATCGACCCGCCAAAGGCCTTGAGGAGCGGGAAGCTTTCGCGTGCGGCGAGAAAGTAACCTTCGGCCAGGACCGCGTGGTTTTTCCGCCACAGCTCGCGCGTGGTCTGCTCGAGCGGAGCCGAGGAGGCGATGCCGGCGTTGGCGATGAGGATGTCGAGCCCGCCATATTCCCTTGCGGCGCAGGCCACCGCCTCGGCGACCTGGGCCTCGCTGGTTACATCCGCGATCGCTGTCCTGACCCGATCAGGGCCGTGTCGCCGTTCGAGTTCGTCGGCTGCATCTCTCGCCGCCGCCCTATTGAGATCGGCAAGGACAACGCACGCACCGTCGGCCAGCAAACGATCGGCGATGGCTCGTCCGATGCCGCCCCCGCCCCCAGTGATGAGTGCGATCCGACCGGCGAGCGGAGAAAGCGGCGGCTGGCGGCGCAGCTTCGCCTCTTCCAAGGCCCAGTATTCGATCCCGAAGGCCTCCACCTCGTTCAGGCCCTGGTAGGCGCCGATGGATTCGGCGCCGCGCATGAAGTTGATCGTGTTGCGGTAGAATTCGCCTGCGATGCGCGCCGCCGGCTTGGTCGAAGCCAGCGTGAACATCCCGAGCCTGGGGTGGAGGACCACCACCGGGCTCGCATCGCGCATCGCCGGGCTTTCCGGTCCGGCCATGTGGCGATAGTAGGTTTCGTAGCGGGTCCGATAGGTGCTGAACGCCTCGGCGAGGTAGGCCGCGCCGCCCTCCTCGAGCAGGTCCGGATCGAGGAGAAGGGGCCGCATCTTGGTGCGAAGGAAATGATCGGGGCAGGCGCTTCCGGCCTCGGTTAGCCTCGCCGCGTGTTGTGAGGAGACGAACTCCAGGGTCTCAGCGGAATCGTCGAAATGCAGAATCTTGCGGGGCCGATCGCCCGCCAGGGCGCGCAGTTCCGGCCCCAGGCGAGAGGCCTGGGCGGCGCGGGCGGCGCGGTCTGCCGTTATATAGGCCCTGCCGCCGAATGCGGTCCGGCGCGCGAGGCGCTCGTTCAGGAAATCCGTCGCCCTGGCGGTGATATCCAGGGTGTTGCGAAAGCAGGCTTCCGCCGTCTCGCCCCAGGAGATCAGGCCGTGGCCCGCCAACACCACCCCGCGCAGGCCGGGATCGGCTTCGACGAGGGCCCTCAGCCTCAGAGCGAGTTCGAAGCCCGGCCGGAGCCACTCGGTCCAGCCCACTCGTCCTTCGAAGACCTCGCGCGCGGCGGCCGGACCGTTGCTGCAGGCGGCGAGGGCGAGCACCGCATCGGGGTGCACATGATCGATGTGAGCGAAGGTCAGGAGGCCATGGAGCGGCGTATCGATCGAAGGCGCCGGCGAGGCTGGCTCAAAGGCGGCGTGGGCGTAAAGCCCAGCAATCCTCGCCTCGTCGACGCTTCCTTCGAAACTGCGCTCGAGAGCGCGCAGGCGATCGAGCCTCAGACGGGCGAATCCCGCGGGCGTGATCGAACCGAGATCGCCGCCGGAAGCCTTTACCCAAAGGACATCCGTCGGCTCGCCGGTAATCGGATCGGACGTCTTTATCTTCGCGGAGGTGTTCCCGCCGCCGAAGTTGGTCACCGAGCGGTCCGAACCGAGGAGATTGGAGCGGTAGACGAGAAGTTCGGCCTCAGAAAAGGTGCGCGCCTTTCGCCGGTCCCAGCGCGATGCAGGACGCGTTAGCGCACTCGCGGGCCTAAACCGGCTGTCGCCATCCAAGACGCTTATCTCCGGGGTTGTCTTTTATCTCTAGCACCTGCCATTGATGCAAACAATCACATCGCGTAACTTTCGCTCACTCTCGATCATGTCGTCCTCATTGCCCCCCGCTGTCGCGACCCTCGATGTGGGCAAGACCCGCAGCAAGCTCGCGGCCTGGACGCTCGAGGGGTGGAGTATCGCCAGGTTCGTTCGCGACAATCCCGTCCGCCGGACGGGCGGGCTCCGGCGCCTGGACATCGAGGGGATCGAGGCCTGGCTCTTCGCTTCGCTCGCCGAATTGGCGCGCCAGACCCAGATCGTCGCCATCGCCCCGGCGGCCCATGGCGCAGCAGCGGTCCTCATGAGGGGCGCCTCGCCGATCCTCGCCCTCGATTACGAGCAGCCGCCGCCCGCCGACATCGCGTTCGCCTATGAGGTTCTGCGCGATCCCTTCGAGGCCACCTTGTCGCCCCGACTTTCCGGAGGGCTCAACCTTGGCCTGCAGCTCTATTGGCTGGAGTCCCTCTTTCCCGGTCTCTGGCCTGATGCAGCCGAGGTTCTGCTGTGGCCGCAATATTGGGCCTGGAGACTGTGTGGGGAGCGCGCTTGCGAGACGACCAGCCTTGGATGTCATTCCGACCTGTGGCGCCCGCTCGAGCGGCGGTTCTCCAACCTTGCGGAGCACCGCGGCTGGTCGTCTCGGCTGGGGCCGATTCGGCGCGCCGACGCGATCTTGGGTTCGATTCGGCCCGATCTCGCGGTCGAGCTCGGCCTTCCTCGCCACTGCCGGATCTGCTGCGGGATTCACGACACTAACGCCGCCCTCCACGCGGCCCGCGCGCTCCTTGGGCTCGAAAACCAAGCCTTCTCGCTGGTTTCGACCGGCACTTGGTTCGTCTGTCTCTCGGTCGGGAGCCGGATGCCCGCGTGCTACGATCCTGCCGGAGCCGCGATGGCCAATGTCGACATCTTCGGCGAGCCGACGCCGACCGCCAGGTTCATGGGTGGGCGCGATTACGAGCGGTCGATTGGCGCCGGCCCCGACGCGGAGGCCGATCTCGCCCGGCGCACCTTGGCCGCGCTGGAGGCGATCGGCGCCGAGGGTCCGATCGTCGTCGAAGGGCGCTTTGCTTCCGACGACGCCTTCATCGAAGCCCTCGCCCGACTGGACCCGGACCGCGAGGTGCGGGCTTTTCCCCGAGCTGACGGCGTCGCCCTGGGCGCGCTGCGGCTGGCCGTTCCGGATCTGCCGTGCTCGGCCTTCACCGCGCCCGAGCCGCTTTACGGCTCCAGAGGAGCGTCGAGATGAGGAAGCGCCCGTCCCGTTCCAGCGGCGGGACCGCGGCCGCCGGCTACGAGGGCGTGCGCGAGGCTTTTCTCGAGGCCCAGGCCGCAGACGAGGGCGGGGCCCAGCTCTGCGTCTTTCGCCATGACGCGGTCGTGGTTGACCTCTGGGCGGGCCGAGATCCGGTCAGGGACCGACCTTACGATGGGCGCGTCATCGGCGTTCTGATGTCCTGCACCAAAGGGCTCGTCGCCGCTGCCTGCCACATCCTTGCCGAGCGCGACGCCCTCGATCTCGATGCCCCGATGACGAAATACTGGCCGGAGTTCGGCAACGCTGGCAAGCAGAGGATAACGGTTCGTCAGGCGCTCAGCCACACCGCCGGGCTCTTCGGCTACGAGCCGGAAGCGAAGATAGGCCCGGACGAGCTTTTCGATCCCGCTCGCTGCGCCGCCGCCTTGGAGGAAATGTCGCCGCTCTGGCCGCCGGGAACGGCGTCCATGTATCACTTCGTCACCTTCGGAGCCCTTGCCGGCGAGATCATCCGTCGAGTTGACGGCCGCACCGCTGGGCGTTTCGTCGCCGAGGAGATCGCCCAACCCCTCGGGCTCGACCTGTGGATGGGCCTTCCGGAGGAGGAGGAGCCGCGCGTGGCGCCCCACTTCACCGCGGGCCCCCAGATCCTTTTGGAGCAGTGGCGCGGGCTCCTCCAGGCGGCCGGGCTCGATCTGAACGATCGCCTCGTCCGGGTCTTCCTCTCGACGGCGATGACCACCGACGCCGTGATCGCACAGATGAATGTCCGACGCGACTTCCGAGCCGGGGAGCTTCCGGCCGGCAACGCCATCGGCGACGCCCGATCGCTGGGCCGATTCTACGCCGCGCTCATCGGCCCCGTCGGCGGCGTCAGGCTGATCGGGGCGGCCCAGATGGAGCGCGCGCGGGCGCCTCAGACCGCCGGCCTTTCCCCACCCGGCCAACTCGCCAAACTGGTGCGCGGCGAGCCCCAAGTGTATGGGATTGGCTTCGAACTTCCCTCCCCCGCAAAGCCCATGCTGGGGCCGGGCTCCTTCGGGCATGCCGGGGCCGGCGGGCGGTGGGGCTTCGCTCATCCCGAGAGCGGAACCGCGGTCGGCTACGTCTGCAACACGATGCTCCAGAGCCCGACCGAACCAGACCCCAGGTGGAGGGGCTGGCTCTCGGCACTTCACCGAGTGATCCGTTGATTCTTCGTCACTCGCCGCCTCATCGGCGATCAAGCGCGCTTCATTATCGGCGCCTTCCGCCAAATCCAGCCATCGATATAGTCGCGGTCCAGTTGGCGCTTCCGGGAGGTTCGCATGACGAGGAACAGGTTGAGCGCGGTCGCGCTCTCGGCGCTTTTCCTTGTAGTCGGGCCGCGTTCGCGACAGCAGCGCCCGCGCAGGGGACGGCGCCCCCACTTTCGTCCATGGCGCCGATCGGCGACTATCTGATGTCGGACGCCAATTCCGAAATCTCGCTGGCGCGAAGCGCCGCTCCCGCCCCGATCTCCGACCACGCCCAGGTGATGGTGCTGCGCCGCGCCGGATATGCGACCGCGGTCGAGGGCTCGAACGGTTTTCTCTGCCTTGTCGAACGCGCATGGGGCGCCCAAACCGGCGATCCGGAGTTCTGGAATGCGAGGATTCGTTCGCCGATCTGCTTCAATCCCGTGGCGGCGAAGAGCTTTGCGCCCATCTACCTCTTCAAGACCCGGCTGGTGATGGCCGGCAAATCGAGGGTCCAGATCGCCGCCGCGCTCCCCCCGGCGTTCGATGAAAAGGCCCTGCCGCCGCTCGAGCCCAGGGCCATGTGCTACATGATGTCCAAGGCGCAGAACCTGAACGACGAGGATCGGAGCTGGGCGCCGCACCTGATGTTCTTCTCGCCCGGCGATGCGGCCAAGAGTTGGGGCGCGAACCTGCCCGGCTCACCGGTGATCGCGGCCGATGATCCCGAGGAGCGGGCGACCATTTTCATGGTCCCGGTGCGGACCTGGTCCGACGGCTCGCCCCGCGCATTTCCTTAGCGGAGCGGAATCGCTTCGCCGAAGGGCGAATGCGCCCGATTCGAGATCCTGAGCGCATCCTCCTCGCAAAAGTATTTCCCACTTTTGTGGGATGCGCTCTGGCCTCGCCCGAAGTCCTGATCGGCGCCCGCCGCCCCTTGCCGGCGCCCCTTCGCCTGGCGTATCTCGCACGGGTCCCGCGCGACTGGCGAGAAGGTGGAGCACCACCGGGGAGCGCGGGGCCGATTAGACCGAAAATGCCGCACGCCTGGGCGCCCTCTTAGAGAATAGGAGACCGCCATGACCGCGCCCGCCATCCAGAATTCCGCCTCTTTCTCCGTGCCCGCCTTCGCGCCGGACCACGTCCCGGTCCGAAGGGCCCTCCTCTCGGTCCACGACAAGACCGGCCTCGCCGAGGCCGCCAGGCGCCTCGACGCGGCGGGCGTCGAGCTCGTCTCCACCGGCGGGACGGCGGCGGCGATCCGCGCCTCGGGTCCCACCGTCATCGACGTCGCCGATCTCACCGGCTGGCCTCAGATGATGGAGGGCCGGGTGAAGACCCTGCACCCCGCCGTCCACGGCGCGCTGCTGGCCGCCCGCGAGCGCGCCGAGCACGCCGCCGCTCTCGCCGAGCACCAGATCACCCCGATCGATCTTGTGGCCATCAATCTCTATCCCTTCGAGAAGACCGTCGCTTCCGGCGCTGCGCCCGCCGCCTGCATCGAGGAGATCGACATCGGCGGGCCGGCGATGATCCGTTCGGCCGCCAAGAACCACGCCTGGTGTGCGGTCTGCACCTCGCCGGACGATCTTTCCGAGGCTCTGGCCGAGATCGAGGCGAGCGGCGGGACGAGCCTTGAGTTGCGTCGCCGCCTTGCCGCCCGCGCCTTCGCCCGAACCGCCTCCTACGATTCGGCCATCGCCGCCTGGTTCGCGCAGCGAGCCGGCGGCTCCTTCCCGCAGCGCACGGCGATCTCCGGCGAACTCGTCTCGGTCCTGCGCTATGGCGAGAACCCCCACCAGGCCGGCGCCCTCTACCGGTCCGGCGAAGCCGGTCCTTCGGTCGCCTCCGCCCGCCAGGTCCAGGGCAAGGCGCTCGGCTACAACAACATCGCCGACGCCGACGCCGCCCTCGAGCTGGTGAGCGAGTTCGCGCCCGGTGAGGCCGCCGCGATCGCCATCATCAAGCACGCCAATCCGTGCGGCGTCGCCCTGGCGGGGGATCTTGTCGAGGCGTGGCGGCGGGCGCTCGAGTGCGATCCCGTCTCGGCCTTCGGCGGCATCGTCGCCGCCAACCGGCCCCTCGACCGCGCCATCGCCGAGGCGATCGCGTCCATCTTCACGGAGGTGGTGATCGCCCCCGACGCCGACGACGCCGCTCTTGAGGTCTTCGCCAGGAAGAAGAATCTCCGCCTGCTCCTCACAGGCTCGCTTCTCGACCCGGCCCGCCGCGGCGAGGTCTTCCGCTCCATCGCCGGCGGCTTCCTTGTCCAGGACCGCGACGCCGCCCACCTCTCGCCGATCGATCTGAAGGTGGTCACCCGGCGCGCGCCCTCGGAGGAGGAGATGCGCGATCTGATCTTCGCCTTCACCATCGCCCGGCACGTCAAGTCCAACGCCATCGTCTTCGCCAGGGATCGACGCACCACCGGCATCGGGGCGGGCCAGATGAACCGGCGCGATTCGGTGCGCATCGCCGCCCTTCGCGCCGCCGAGGCGGCGCAGGCCGCCGGCCTTGCCTCATCGCTCGCCGAGAACTCGGTTCTCGCCTCCGACGCCTTCTTCCCCTTCGCCGACGGCCTCATCGCCGCCGCCGACGCAGGCGCGCGGGCGGTCATCCAGCCCGGAGGCTCGATCCGCGACGACGAAGTCATCGCCGCCGCCGACGAGCGCGGCCTCGCCATGGTCTTCACCGGCGCGCGCGGCTTTCGACACTGAAGCCAGACCCCTGCCTTTCAACCGCTCACCCCGGCGAAAGTGTTGTGTCCCGTGAGGTTGTTGAGGGCTTCGAGAGGGGCGTGGTAGCCGAGACATCGCAGCCGGGTTCGATTGTAGCTCTCGACGAAGTCCATCAGGTAGGCGTCGC
>JBOHLG010000031.1:0-37500 GCA_050729515.1 Caulobacteraceae bacterium | reverse complement strand
GCCAGGATCGTCCAGCGCTGGGCGCAAAGGCAGCGCCAGATCAGAATGAGCCCAGGGCTAGTGCGCCGAGGGCTTCCCTGATGTTGGGGAGGGGCCGCGAACATGACCTGGGTCACGGTGCCCGTGGTCCGATCGGTCGGGATGCCGGGTCGAAAGCGCTCGACGGAGCCCATTGGCGGATCGTTGGAGGTCAAAATTGAAGCCCCAGTTGAAGTAAACGGAAGCAGGTCAGACGCAGGCAGGACCAGCCACTTTGGGTGAGCGTCGTCGGTTTGGGAGACGCCGCGGGATACGGTCGACCACTCATGGAGTTCCTATTCTGTGGAGCGCAGGCGATCAGGAGTCGGCCGTTCCGGCAACCCACGTTTGGCGAGCTATGCATGTTCAAACAGATGTGAGACCGACCTGGGAGGGGTTCCGAAGCTCGGGCTTGCCGACTTGGCGCTCGATGCAGGCTATTGGCCAAGTCGTCCCGGTCCACAGTGGAACGCGCCGCCGCCTCGCCCTTTCCAGGCGCGATGATCTCGTCGCCGGAGAGGCGGCGAGATTTGGGGGGCGCGAGCCGCGCCACGACCGGGCTGCCGATCGCCTCGCTCCGGCCTAAAGCTGGCCTAAAGCCGGCTGCGACCTGGCTCGCGCCAGGCCGCTGAAGGGCCGCTAATTGGCCGCGGCGAGGTCGCACTCGGCCGCCAATGGCTTGAATTGCAACCTGAGAACCGGCTCGCAAGTAGCGGATTTTTCCCGCTCTTGGCGATCGCGATCAGAGTCGGCGGCCATTTCGGCGCGGATTCGCCGCGCCTCGACCAGCGCCGCGCGCGCCTCCTTGTAGGCCGGAACCGTGCCTTGGCGCATCAGTTCGCCGGCGATCCGCATCAGAGTGCCGATGATCGTTATCGGGTCGGCCTGCAGTCGATCATGGCGGAGCTCGGCGATCCGCTCGGCGATCTCCGGCCGGCCGGCGAGGCGGGCGGCGTGGCTGCGATCGGGCGTGTAGCCCGCCTCCTCGTAGGCGTCCTGAAGACGGACGCCTCGCGAGCGCGCCTTGGCGAAGACTTCATGCTTGGGATTTTGCAATTCGGGCATAGGGGACATCTCTGAGAGGGCGTTATGACGCAATATGCAAGGTGTATTGCAATTCGTCAAGAGCTTCCGACGAAATCGGCTCTCTACGGTTCACCGGCGCCACTGTGGGGCGTCCACCGTCTCGCTGTCATGATCCCGGACACGAGCTTTGATCGCCCGCCGAATCGGGCGAGCGTCAAGCCGGTTCCGGCAGGAGCGACGCCAGGGTGACGGCGCAGAGCGCATCGAGCGTCGAGATCGGCCGCCGATCCCCAGGGGCGTCAGCCTGGGGCGCCGTGCGGGGCGGAGTACCCGCGCCTTTTCCGGCGAAGCGAAGTGGATTCGCCGAAAAGGAAATTCGCCAAAATCAGGCTCTCGAGCGCGTCCTCGTCGCAGACGTCTTTCCCGGCTTGGCGGGCCGCACTCTTGGTGACCGGCTCGCCGCCGCGCTCGAGGCGGCGCTCGCCCGGGACGCCGTGCAGCTTCTGGGCGGTCTTCTCTTCGCCGTCCTTCTCCCACCGCTCGTCCGCCGCAGCGCCGCGCGCCTCCTGGCCATCGCCCCACCGCGGGCCCCGGCCGAGATCTCCCTCCTGGGCGCGGCCTTGGCGCTCGCCGGCGGATTTCTGGCCTGGCGCAAGATCCGCCGCTTTCCCGGCGCCGCCACCTCGCTCAACGCCGTCCTCGCCTTCGCCATTCCCTTCGCCCTGCTCGGCCTCGTCCTGGAGACGGCGACCGCTCCCCATTCCCGCTGGGACCTCCTCGCCTGCGGCGCCATGGCCATCGCCTGGTTCGTCTTCCTGCAAAAGGTGCTGGGCGCGAGCCGGCCGCTGAGACTGGGCCTGGTCCCGCCGCTCGCCCCGGCGGATTTTCCCTCCTCGCCCCTCATCGTGTTGACGAGGCTGGGCGCGCCGCACTTCCGGCGGGGTCTGGACGGGATCGTCGCCGATCTTTCAGGCGAGCAGACCGGCCCCTGGCGGGACCTTTTGACCCGCTTCGCCGTCGCCGGCGTCCCTGTCCTCGATCGCCGTCAGATCGGCGAGACGGCGGAAGGCCGGGTCGCCATCGAGCGCCTCACCGAAGGCGCCCTCGCCTGGCGGGACCGCGCCCGCCTGTGGCGCGCCTTCAAGCGCGCCCTGGATATCCTGGCGGTGATCGCGCTCGCCCCGCTCGTCGCGGCGGTCGTCCTTCCCGCCGGCCTCCTGATCCGGCTGGAGAGCCCGGGGCCGGCCTTCTTCACCCAGACCCGGATCGGCTTTCGCGGAAGAGCCTTTCGCATGCTCAAGCTGCGCACCATGCGCCATGCCGAGGAGGGGGGCGAGCGGTTCACGGAGGAGGACGATCCCCGGGTGACCAGGATCGGCCGGGTCCTTCGCAGGTTCCACATCGACGAGCTTCCCCAGGCCTGGAACATCCTTGCCGGCGAGATGAGCTGGATCGGCCCGCGCCCCGAGGCGATCGAACTCGCCGAATGGTACGAAAGGGAGATCCCGCTCTACGCCTACCGGCACATCGTGAGGCCCGGCCTCACCGGATGGGCCCAGGTGCGCCAGGGCAATGTCGCCCGCCCGCAGGCGGCGAGGACCAAGCTCCACTACGACTTCTACTACCTCAAGAACCTCTCCCCCTGGCTCGATCTCGCCATCGCGCTCGAGACGCTGCGGGCGCTGGCCACCGGATTTGGGGCGAGGTGAGCGCCCTATTCACGCCGCGGCGGCGAGCTCATATCCCCCCTGAACGTCACGGCCGGGCTTGTCCCGGCTGCCCAAGCACACCGGCCACGACAGTGTTGATGGGCAGCCGACACTCGCGGTCGCCCATGATCGAGGAGGTCGCCGGCGAGCCTGCGATCCTCGCCCGACGGAGCCGACCATGGTGGAATCCCGTTTCGATCCAGTGATCTACGAGGCGACGATCGCCCAGGAGGTTCCCTCTTATGGCCGGCTTCAGGACGAGGTCGCGGGCGCCGCCGATCGGCGAGGCGTTAAGCGGATCCTCGATCTGGGAGTCGGCACAGGCGTGACGGCCGAGCGCGTTCTGCGCCTCCACCCTGGCGCACGCCTGGTGGGCCTCGACGAAAGCGAGAAGATGCTGGCCGCGGCCCGCATTCGCCTTCCCGCCGGCGCCGAGCTTCGCGTGGGCGCGCTCGAAGGGGAAATGCCGAAGGGTCCCTTCGACCTCGTGGTCTCGGCGCTCGCCGTGCATCACCTCGATGGCCCAGCCAAGGCCGATCTTTTCCGCAGAGTGGCCGCTGTGCTTTCCCCGAACGGACGGTTCGTGCTCGGCGACCTCATCGTTCCGGCCGACCCGGCCGACGTGGTGACGCCGATCGACGGCGTCTTCGACCAGCCCAGCCGACTTGCCGATCAGCTCGCCTGGCTGGCCGAGGCGGGATTGGCCGCCACGGCGGCCTGGATCGAGCGCGATCTGGCGGTCATCATCGCCGATCTCCAAGAGACCGCCTGACGCGCCCCAGAGCTAGCGGCGCACGGCCCAGTAGGCCGCCCGGGCCGGAAGCGGGGAAGGCGAGGGCGGATGACGTAAGCGCCCGCGTCCAATGACCATCTGGGCGGATAACGTCCGGCCGTAAGTCCATCATTTCATCAGAACGAAAAAAACGGCCGGAGAGGGCGCGTAACATCGTAGTTTAAGGAATTACGGAAAATAGATACATGAGCGGCAGCCAGGTCACGGCCCCGTGCCAAAAGCCTTTGGACTTCGAATCGTCAACCACGACCACGTCGCTCGCCAGCACCTCCGGATCTCCCGTGCGCCCCTCCTGGATCGCGCGATAGTCGAACGTAGCCTCGTGTGGGACTCCATTGATGCTGCGGATGATCGCGACTCGATGGAGATTCGCGTCCTTGGACGGTCCTTTCGCCATAGCCACCGCCTCGAGCAGACTGGTGCGGCCCTTCATTTCGAAAACGCCGGCTTCGACGACCGCACCCTCGACGCTTACCTTCTGGCTGACGGCTTCATCGACCACCACGGAGACTTGCGGAGACTGCAGGTAACGCTGGAGCCGCTGAGCGATCTCAGCGGACAGCTCCGTCGTCGTTTTGCCGGCGGCCATCACGGAGCCGATGAGGGGCAGCAAGACGCGCCCCGAGGCGTCCACTTCCACCCCCTGCGCGGTCAGATCCTTTACCTGGAAAACAGTAATGTCGAGCTTGTCCAGGGGCCCAATACGGTAGTCCGTGGCCCCTGGAGGATCGGCGTCTCGGGTTGGGAACTCGATCTGGCGCGTGGGGGACGCGCCCGCCGTTCCTGCTGCAGAAAACAAACCGAACGCGAGGAGCAAGCCTGCCAGCTTGACCGTCCACGAACGAGGCCCTCTCATGATGCAACTCCGACGACGGCGGGAGAATCACGCTGAGAACCACGTCTAGAGCCTGCAATATCGGCCACCAAGGCCTATAACGAACCTATCCACCACAACAGAATCCCTTCAGTTAGCCCAGGGACGTCTTTCGCTGGCGGGCGGACAACTCGGTGTCGGCCGGGAGCGGAAAACGTGCCCTCAGGCGCGGTCGCACCTATCGTTCCGCAGGCGTGCGGCACCCGGGAATAGTGGCCGTGCTCAGGGGATCGGATCAGTCGGCGAGCTAAGGAATTAAATCCCGCGCTTTGGCACCATTCAGCAGACGAGTAGCCGCAATTGGGCCTTTTGATTGATCGGCGCAAACCCGCTCGTCGCTCTGGCGGTTCGCGTGCGCGTGCATATTCCGGAACGAGAGTAGCCTTATTTTCGAACACTGACTGGTACCTCTACAACTTCCGCCTCCCTCTCGCCAGGCACCTCAAGTCCAAGGGGTACGACGTTGTTTTACTTTGCCCTCCGGGTCCCTACGCTGGCCGTATCACTGAACAAGGATTCGAGTGGGTGTCCGTGCCGCTCACCCGACTGGGTCTCAATCCCATTACAGAGATATCCGCCCTCCTGACATTGTATGAGGTACTTCGTGAAAGGCGAATCGATCTCATCCATGGATTCACCATAAAGGCTGCGGTATATGGCGCTCTGGCGGCGATTCTTGCGGGAACAGAACGTCGTATACTTTCGATAAATGGCCTCGGTCATGTCTTTACTACTCCTGGCACGCGCGCGGCACTGGTCGGCCGGGCGGTGGGATCTCTGCTCCGCGTAGCGTGCTCCGGTCACGGAACCCGGGTGATTATTCAGAACCCGGACGATCTAGCGTTCTTCACGCGTCGTAGATGGGTCAAGAGTGATTGCCTGCGTCTAATACTTGGGTCGGGAGTTGACTGCGCCAAATTCGTGCCGGCCGTGCGGGGTTCCGGGAGTCCGTCGCAACCGTTTCGGGCCTTGTTCGCGTCGCGATTGCTTTGGTCCAAAGGACTCGATGACTTCATTGCCGCGGCTGGGCAATTCCGGCGTCTCGGAATTGTTTCAGAATTTTTAATCGCCGGAACGCCAGACGCGGGCAATCCAGCATCAGCCAAGATTCGTGACATTCAATCTTGGTGCGACCGAGGTGTGGTAAAATGGCTGGGAAAAGTCGACGACATGCCAGCCCTCTTTCGCTCGGTCGACGTCTTCGTGCTCCCTACCCGCTACGGCGAAGGAGTGCCGCGCTCCCTTCTTGAGGCAGCGGCTTGCGGTCTGCCGCTTATAACTACCGACGCACCCGGCTGTCGGGAAGTTGTCTGCGATGGAGTTGAGGGGATCATTGTCGGTCCTAATGCGGTCTGTGAACTCGTGAGCGCTCTCCGCTTGCTGGCGCAGGACGAAAGGTTGCGCACCAGAATGGGCGCCGCGGCGAGAAAGAAAGCTTTGTCAACCTTTGAGGAGACCTCGGTGCTCTTACAAACATCGCAGGTTTACTCGGAATTGCTTCCGATTCGTAGGGGAGCGGCGGGTCGTGACCGCAATGCATGTAATCACTGACTTCCGCCGGAGGGCAGGGGCGGAGCGAATGCTGGCACGGCTGATCAGCCAGGAGCCGGCGAGCACCATCTGCGTGGTTTCGCTGGGCGGGATCTCTGGCGAGTGCAGAGAGCTCCTAGACGGCTGCGACGTCGAGTTAATTAGCCTGGGAGCCCGCGGGCCCCTTGACCTGTTTTCGACCGTCGTCCGGCTCGCGGCGACCATCCGCACCAGGGCGCCTGCATCGATCAGCAGTTGGATGTATCACGCTTGCGTAGTGAGCGCTCTGTCCGTTCTCCTGGCCAGATACAATGGGCCGATAGCGTGGAGTATCCACGCCACGTATGCGCCACGAGAACTCGGGCTTTTCACCTCAATTACCGCCCGAGCGGCCGCGCTGCTTTCGTGGGTGCCCGGCACGATAATCTACGTTTCACAGGCCGCGAGGCGACAGCACCTTAAGCTCGGCTACCACAACAAACGCTCAGTGGTGATCGCCAACGGAGTGGAGCTGCCCCGTCGGGTCCATCGAAGGGCGCGAATTTCCGTGATTGGAATGGCCGCGCGGTTTCATCCACAGAAAGACTACTTAACTTTCCTTCGTGCTTGCGCCCACGTTAGCGCCCGCTACCCGCACCTGCGATTTGAGGTTGCCGGCGAGGCCGCAGAGATGGCGAACGTAAACTTTGCCGAACTGGTAGATCGATCGGGCATGAGTCCGGCGAAATTGATCGCCCACGGCGAGCTGGGCCAGATGGCCCCCTTCTATGAGCGGATAGATCTGCTGGTTCTATCCTCGGTCTCCTCGGAGAGCTTCCCGAATGTCCTCCTAGAAGCAATGAGCCACGGAGTCCCGTGCGTGACCACTAACGTGGGGGACAGCGGGTCAATTGTCGGGGACACGGGTCTTGTGGTGCCACCAAGCGATCCGCACGCGCTCGCGGGAGCAATGTGCGCAATGGTCTCTTTTTCGCCCGCCGCCATCAAAAGACGCGGCCAAAGCGCGCGGCGACGCGTCAAGGATCACTACCAGATCAAATTCATAGCGAGACAGTATAGGGAGATTATTGCCACGCTCGATGCTGCGCAAGAGGTTCGCAGTCGTCCTACCATGCGGTCTTGATCTGACTAACGTGGTCTCGTTCTCGACTCCACCGGTAACATCGCGTTCCTCGACTTTGACAATTTGCGAGCAGCTTATGAGACAGGGACGATACAGTGCCTATTTCGTGCTAGCGAGACTTACTGCAGCCGCGATAGGCATGATTGCCCTGTTCGCGTTTACGAGGGTGTTGAGTCCAACCGACTACGGCTGCTATTCGGTAATACTGGCATCTGCCGCATTGATATCCGGGGTCGGATTTCAATGGGTGCGTCAATGCCTGGTGAAATTTGGCGTCGACCCAACATTCGACCTCGGCCAATTGCTCGGATCGATCGGGGTTATTTATGCGGTTCTCTTTGTATCGATGGCCGGCTTCGCCGCGGTCCTCGCCGCACTGATAAGTAGAGCGGCAGGCCCCTTCACCCCCGCCGTGCTCGCTGTGACGGTTGCATTGGCCGGCGCTCAAGCTTGGTTTGAACTCGGGCTGGACGCCTGCCGAGTGGATCTGAACCCGCTCAGATATGGGGTCGCGGGGTTACTGCGATCGGCTCTCAGTCTGGCATCCGGGCTTCTGGCGCTCTGGCTTGTACACTCAGTGATCGCGCTAGTGCTGGGCGTGGCTCTGGGCTTCCTTGCCGCCGGACTGCTCACTGCTCCTCGCTGGCTTAGAGGAGTGGCTCAGCTGCGCAAAGCGAGTTGGGCGCATGCCAAGCTGCTCGCAGGCTATGGGCTACCCCTAGCGCTGACCCTCGGCTTCACTCTGGTTATCGATAATGCCGATCGTCTTATGCTAGCCGCAATGCGGGGGGCAGCCGAGGCTGGCGTTTACGCCTCGGCGTACGGCCTTGGTCAATACGCGATTGGAAGCCTCCTCTCAGGCTTGGGACTCGCAGTTTTTCCACTTGCGGCTAAGTGTTACGCTGAACATGGAGCCGACGAAACCGGCGTTATACTTGGTCGAAACCTGCTTATGATTGCGGGGCTTGCGCTCCCCGCTACTATCGGCTTGGTCCTGCTGGCACCAACGTTGTCTAGACTTCTGCTGGGAAACTTCGTTTCCGGAGAGTCGGCACTAATCACCGCCATCGCGGCAGTTGGTGTGGCGTTCGCTGGGGTTCGCTCCTACGCGTTCGACGTAGTCTTTATGGTCGCTGGCAAGACTAAGAACCAGGCGACGCTCTTGGGTGCGACCGCTGGCCTCAACATCTTGCTCAATTTGATCTTCATTCCTCGTTGGGGCGCGGTCGGCGCGGCCTCTGCAGGGCTCGTTTCTTTCATACTTGCGCTTGGCTCCAGCGTGCTGCTTGGGAGGCGTCATATCATCGCACGGGTGCGGGGGCCTGACCTGCTGAAGATAGTCTTGGCGGCAGCCGCCATGTCCGCGATCCTGGTGCTATCGCGCGGGCAATCTAGCTGGAGATCCCTGATTTTGCGCGTTACCGTCGCCGCAGTGGTCTATGCGTGTGCCATCTTTGGCCTAAATCCGCTTGAAATCAGGACGCAGTTCAGGAGCGTTTTCCACAGCGCTCCAACGTGAAATGGCGCTGGCCGGGGCATGGACGCCGCCCCCCTCGCCAACCTACAAAAGCGGAGGTCGCGATTCCTTCAAAGCGCCCACTTCGGCGCTCGTCGGCCGGAGAAACCGTGAGCTGGGCCGAACAATTCTGCGATAACTCTGCATGAATCCGATCATAATCTCGGTCATAGGCATCGCGGCAATTGCAGGGCTTTTCACGCTCAACTGGTGGCGCGCTAGGTCATGGCTGGATCCCTCAGTGGCAATTTCAGCAGTCTGGATTGCCGCGTTAATTGTCATCGTAATCAATGGCGGTCGACTATACGGGATCTCCTGGCTCGCCCTGTCAATTTTTCTTTGTGGCCTGACAACGTTTTCGATCGGTTCTGCGATTGGTGCTGCCATTCCCGCTCGCGCGAGAGAGCCGTTCTCTGGATTGGCAAGCGATGGCGTTATTATAGGCGGTTTTCTCTTAATTCTAGTTTTAGGGATGCCATTCTACCTGCGCTACGTACTGCAGCTAACCACTTTTCCATTGTTCTCTGCAGAATACTTCGTGCAGATCCGCGACGTCCTGGTGTTTCAATCAATCGAATTCTCCCGCGCCCCGCTTGTAGCTAATCTCGTCACCTTATCGAGCATCTTCGCCGTGCTCGCCTTTGCACTGAGTGAGTCCGGGCGCCGTTGGTGGATTCTGGTAGCCGCCGTCGTGGGACTCGGCTTCGTCTACAACTTTCTTACCGGCGCAAAAGCCGGAGCGCTCAGTTTGTTGGTGACACTATTTGTCATCTACGCTCTTCAGAAAAGGCGTCTTCCTAAGGTCGGCCTGCTCGTTGCAGTGGGTGTTTTTGTTGCTTCGTTCGGTGTTGTGACGGTGCAACGCGCGCTGGGAACGGGCGTGGACATCGGCTCCTTTTCGAATGCCGTTCGCGCGACGCTTGAGAAGCTGGGCGATTACCTGGCATCGGGGCCGGTAGGTTTCAGTGCGTACCTTGCGCACCCGCATTCAGTGGCGGCCGTTTGGAGCCCGTGGCGTTTTTTCGAACGGACGACGAACTATTTCGGAAACTACTTCGATGTTCCCGACATGAATGCGCAGTACACCCAAATAGGTCCTGGACTTTATTATAACACTTACTCGGCGTTCTTCTCGTACTACCCGATCGGCGGAGTCCTCGGGGTAGCAGCATTCATGCTCGGGATCGGAGTAGCCGCAGGCGCGGTGCACCGCCGCGCGGTTCAGGGGCGCTTGCTTTGGCAGGTCTTGTACGCGCCGATCTACTACGGCGTCCTGATGACGGTCTTCAACGAGAGCCTGCTTTTGGCTCTAAATCCAATCGTAAAGCTGCTGATCCTGAGCGGAGCAGTTGCCATCGTGCGTCAGGTTCGGCTGCCGGACGACGGGCGTTACGCTTTGCCTCCAAACGCCGGGTAAGCCGGGAATTGGGCGCTTTTGGAATTTCTCTGCGCGCTGCCGCCTATACGGGGGGCGTCTCAGTTCCAAGCGCAAGATTTCGCGTTCGGCAATATCTGGAAGCGATGCCGCAGTTTGGCATCGAGCTGAAAGAATTTACCTCACGTGCTGGCAAGTATCCCCCTGAGGCGTCCTGGCTCCGCCCGGTATGGCTTCTCGCCTCCATTGCGGAACGCGGGCTCCAGGTCGCTGGATCTCATAGATATGACGTGGTGATTTTCCAGCGCGAACTGATCAGTACTCTGCTTACGTGGGAGCCACTATTCGGCCGGCCCCGCATCCTGGACGTGGACGATGCGATCTGGCTGCTGCGTCGCGGGCGCGTCGCAAGCGACCTAGCGACGAGGTGCGACGCTGTAATCTGCGGGAACTCTTACTTGGCAAATTATTTCAGCCGTTACTGCAGTCGCGTTTTTCTCCTGCCCACTGGAGTCGACGCGCGGCTCTTCGCGCCCGTCGAGACCTCGCGTGGGCGGCCGCCGGTGATTGGCTGGTCGGGGACGGGCGGCAATTTGGTCGAACTTGAGCGGATCGAGCCGGCGCTTCGCTCGGTTATGCGGCGTTTCCCGGAGTCGCGGCTGAGGGTGGTCTGCGACCGTCCGCCCTCTCTAACGAGTTTGCCACCGGGGCGGGTCGAGTACGTGCGTTGGACCCCAGCGGTCGAATCGTCAGCTCTGCAGGACCTCCTGGTCGGCTTGATGCCATTGCGAGATACGGACTGGGCGCGCGGAAAGTGTGCCCTGAAGCTTCTGACTTACATGGCCTGCGGACTGCCGATCGTAGCGTCTCCGGTGGGAATGAGCGCTGAGGTGCTTGCGATGGGTTGTGTAGGATTTGCGGCGGAGACGCTCGCGGACTGGGAGGACGCAATCGCAAGCCTGATTGTCGACGACCGTTTGGCGCGGCACATGGGCGAGCGTGGGCGGGAGATTGTCGAAGCGAACTTCAGTATCAACGTGCTTTCCGCGCGATTCGCCGCAATCATTAGTGCGGTAGCCGGCTGATGAGCGCGAATAGGGCAGCATGACGTTCCCCGCCCCGCCGGATGGAATTGGCGACCAACTCCCGTGGCGACTTGACCAGGCACCTGCTCCGAAAAGGGCGGCGGCAATTCCGCGCCTCGATGGCCCGCCTCCCCAACGGTGGTGTGCTGGCTGATGTGCGGGGTTGCGGGATTCTGGGATACACGGCTGAGACTTAGCTTGGAGGAGCGTACGGCGCTACTGGAGGGCATGACCAGCGCCATATTCTATCGCGGGCCAGACGACGAAGGTTACTTCCAACAGGCCGAGGATGGCATCGCGTTGGGCCACCGTAGGTTATCAATCGTGGATCTCACCCACGAGGGCCACCAGCCCATGGCTTCGGCGAGCGGTAGATACGTGATCGCGTTCAACGGTGAGACGTTCAACCACGAACGGCTACGTCGGGAACTAGAGACAAGCGTAAGACCGTTCCGCGGCCGCTCCGACACTGAGGTAATGCTTGCAGCAATCGAGCGCTGGGGATTGGAAGAGGCGCTCGGACGCTTCATTGGGATGTTCGCTTTTGCGTTATGGGACCGCAACACGCGCAGCCTTACGTTGGTGCGCGACCGGTTGGGCATCAAGCCGCTATATTTCGGTTGGGTTGGCCCGCTCTTCGTTTTCGCCTCCGAGCTGAAATCCATATCCACGATGCCTGGGTTTGCTAATGAGGTGAACCGTGACGCGTTGTGCCTCCAATTGCGCCACAGTTGCATCCCGGCACCCTACTCTATCTACAACAACATCTACAAACTTCTGCCTGGGACCCTCCTCAGTTTAGAGCTGGGCGACGCTAAGGTCTCGAACATAGACTCGCTTATGAGGCGGTCACGTGTGTACTGGTCTGCTCGCGCTGTTGCCGAATCGGGTGCAGCAAACCGGCTTGACGTATCTGACAACGAGGCGACTGCGGAGCTCGATCACTTGCTTCGCGATGCCGTGGCGCTACGGATGCAAGCGGACGTTCCGCTCGGTGCCTTCCTATCCGGCGGCGTCGACTCTTCGTTGGTTGTCGCTCTGATGCAGGCCCAATCGCCTCGCCCTGTGAACACCTTTTCCGTCGGGTTCCACGAGTCGGAGCACGATGAGGCCCCCCACGCGAAGGCCGTCGCGAGGCACCTGAACACGGACCATCATGAGATTTACGTCACCTCGAGGGACGCGCTCGACGTGGTCCCTAGACTGCCTGAAATTTTCGATGAGCCGTTCTCGGACTCGTCGCAAATTCCGACCCACCTTGTGTCGCTGGTGGCTCGACGGAATGTGACGGTCTGTCTTTCGGGCGATGGCGGCGACGAACTTTTCTCGGGTTATACGCGCTATGTCCTAGGCAGCCGGCTATGGCGGGCAGCTGTGCGCTTGCCGGCGCGCCTGCGCCGCCGCCTCGTTGGCGCTATCCGGGCGAAGCCCGGATCCTGGGCCCGGCTAGTCGCGCTTGTAGCTCCTTTCTTGCCGTCCCCGCTTCGTGTGAGTAACCCCGCCGACAAGCTTGATCGACTAGCAGCCCTGCTTTGCGCACCTTCCATGGACCTGATGTACAGCGAACTGGTGTCACACTGGCGGCGGCCCGTGGAACTGGTGCTTGGCGCGCGCGGCGAGCCACTCACCGCGCTGACAGATGCTCGAAGGCAGGCTGATCTTCTCGATCCGGTGGAGCGCATGATGTTCACGGATCTCGTGAGCTATCTGTCGGACGACATCCTCACAAAGGTCGATCGCGCCAGTATGGCGGTGGGGCTGGAGGTGCGCGTGCCGCTATTAGATCACCGTTTGGTAGAGATGGCTTGGCGGCTCCCTATGCGGCAGAAGGTTCGACACGGTAGGGGCAAATGGCAGCTACGTCAGGTGCTTTACCGGTACGTGCCTCGTACTCTTATCGATCGCCCCAAACGGGGGTTTGGGGTGCCTCTTGAAACTTGGTTGCGCGGTCCGCTGCGAAGCTGGGCCGAGGCGCTCTTGGATCACCGTCGACTCAGGCAAGAAGGTTACTTGGATCCTACGGTGATCCAGAGGATGTGGTCGAACCACGTCTGTGGCCGTGCGAACGAGCACTATCGCCTATGGGACGTGTTGATGTTTCAAGCATGGCTGGAAGGACAGCGGTAGCCAGTTGGTTCGTCCCGTCTCATTTCGTGCGAGACGCACGGTGCCACCGTGTCGACGCCTGCGTTTCGGCGCACGCCAATAGTTTGCCCCGTCGCGGCGGACTTAAGCCCGCGTTCGTGGAATCCAAAATGGGGTCGATTAGGCTGGGGCGCGGCGCCCGCAGGCCACCCAAAATGGTGCGTCCTTCCGGAATTCAATGTCGGCTAAGCCCGCGCGCCTCATCATCTTGAGTATCTCGCCTTTGCTGAACCGCGACTCTACACGTGTGCCAAATCGATCCAACGCGTCCGTCCGCAGTGTGTAAAATGAGCAGTCCCTATAATAGCTTAGCGGAAAATCTCTTACGTCGACGCCGGCACGCTCTAGCGATTTAGTTAGTCTTGAGATCGGCCAGTATACAGTTAGGGCAATGGTAAGACAAACTACTCTGCGTACATTGAATGGGAGAACGGAGATAAATCTCCGGATTAGATCGGTCGCTTTCCAGAGTGCTGAGTACCAGGGCGGTCGATTTTCGAACTTGTAGTATATGTACACGAGAAAGGGGCTCCCGTGTTTCAGTTTCTTCACGCACGATTCCATCGCCGCCTGGGGGTCGGGGCAATGGTGAAGCACTCCGAGAGCGTAGCCGAAATCCTGGCTCGCTTCAGCCAGCGGGATGCAGTCGACTGACGCAAGGTGAAGTCTAACGTTCTCGATGGTTCTCAGACGGCGTCGCGCGACCGTGAGGGCCTTTTCCGAAGGATCAATGCAGTGGAGGTGCTTCACGTGAGGCGCTAGGAGTTCCGCCCATCTTCCCGAGCCGCACCCTATGTCAAAACCTTCCGCAGTCGCGGGTAGGGACCCGAGCGGGAATACAGAAAAGTATTCGTTGAAGCGCCTGGAACGCTCTTCGGCGGGGAGTCCGTTTTGATCATACAAGTCCCACTCGTATCCGAAGCCCTCCACTGTATGTTTGTGGAGGTTCTGCGACGTGGGGGCCTTGTAGCGGCGCATTCAGTAGGCGCTCGCAGTTGGCCGCCCGGCTTCGCCTCGAGATCCCATCTCCCTCCTGGTTCCCCGCATTCCGGAGACCGGGTTAAGTTGGGGCCCAGGTGAAGGCGTCAAGCGGTTCACAATCCTTAGATCCGGCTTGGATTTGTCGGCCGGACGTCGGCTGTAGGCTATGACTGCTACGCCGAACGCAAAGCGAGGTGGGCCGATCGGGAGCCCGACTACTGAGGTGACCACGAACCATTGCTTGAGACCTTCTATGAACGCGGCGTAGTCGAATCCCTTGTGCTCACGTCGCGGCACCTTGTGCATTTGGCCTGTCGTTGCATGCCATATCTCGGCCGGGCTGTATCTTTCTCGGCCGTCCCCAGCGAGGAGCAGCGCTTTCGCCGCCCATTTCGCGAGAAAAACGAGCCCCTTTTCGTTTGGCACTGTGATGATGACGTTGTCGCACAGCCTCGCGAGCTGGCGTAGATAGCCGTCAGCATCGGAGACGTGTTCCAGAGTTTCTAGCGCGACTCCGAGGTCGAAAGCTTGATCCTGATAAGCGTCAAGCGAAGCTGGTGACGAGGTTTCGACCAGCTCGATTCTTGCGCCTCCCAGATTTCGCGAACGAGCTTTATCGAGCCCACCTTCCCAGTTGGCATCAACGCCAACATAGTGCTCGGGACTTATGTAATCCAAGAGGCGACCATCGTGACAGCCGATCTCAAGTAATCGCTTGTGTGGTAGTTTCTGAGCCACGTTCCGCGCCCATTTGAACCGGGATAGGTGAAGTTGGCGTCTGAGTCCGCCCGCGAATAGCCGCTCGTTGTAGCCTGCAGCGGCGCGATGGGCGTGCATTAAAGGCATCTACGGGTCACCGCGTCAGATCCTCCCAGGACATCGACCTCGGGATGGCGGGCGAGGAAGGCGACCTGGTCGCAAAAGCGGCCCTCGAGGTTGAGGTCGTCAGCGTCGGCCCGCGCCGCCCACGGCGTTTGGACCTCGCCCATGGCGTCGTTGAGATTGGCGTGAAGGCCGCGCCGGACCGGATGGACGAGGCGGCGCACGCCCGGCCTCTCGCAGCACGCCGCGACGACGGCCTCCAGGTCGGGGCCAAGCGGCCCGTCCTGGCAGACCAGAACCTCGGCGGCGCGCGTCCCGCCCCGATCCAGGGAAGCGAAGGCCTGCAGGAAATGATGTGGGACATCGCCGGCCCAGACCGGCAGAAGGACGGTGAAGGCGAGATCATCGGGAGGGGTGATCACGCCCTCAGGCGATCAGGAGTCGGGCGCCGCGGGCAAGGCCCTGGACTTTGGCGGCCGCGCGACCGAGACCGGCGCCCGAGTTTCGCCAGAGATTTCGCCAAAGAATTCGCCACAGGCCGGCGCGCCTTGGAGGTCCTCCCATGAAGGTTGCGGTCGTCGGCGGCGGAATCCTCGGCGCAAGCGCAGCCTATCATCTGGCGGGCGAGGGCGCCGAAGTCGTCCTCGTCGATCGCGCCGATGAGGGCCGCGCGACCGACGCAGGGGCCGGGATCGTCTGCCCCTGGGGCGCGGCCTATGCCGAGCCGGCGTCCTACCAGCTCGCCGCCGCCGCGGCGCGGTACTATCCCAGGCTCGTCGCCGCCCTCGCCAGGGAAGGCGAGGGGGGTTTCGCCTACCGCCAAGTGGGCGCCCTCTTCGTCTCCTCCGAGGCGGCCAAGCTCGATGCCCTCGAGGAGCGCCTGGCAGAGCGATTGCCGCAGGCGCCGGAAGCCGGACCGATCGAGCGCCTGACGTCCAAAGAGGCGCGCGGCCGCTTCCCGCCGCTCGGCGAGGGGATCGCGGCGGTGAGCATCGGAGGAGGCGCCCGCGTCGACGGCGCCCTGATCGCCCAGGCGTTGACGCGCGCCGCGCTTGGCCGAGGGGCGCAGCTTCGCAAGGGATCGGCGCAGCTTCTGCTGAGGGGCGGTCGGCTCGCCGGGATCGAAGTCGAGGGCGAGGCTCTGGAGTGCGACCTCGTCGTCGCCGCAGTCGGGGCCTGGGCCGACGAGTTCCTGGCCCCCGCCGGCGTCCGCCTCTCCGTCGAGCCCCAGCGCGGCCAGATCCTCCATCTGCGGCGCGACGGCGAAGCGACGGCGGCCTGGCCGATCGTGGAGATGATGAACAGCTACTACATGCTGGCCTTCGAGGATTCGCGGGTGGTGATCGGCGCGACCCGCGAGACCCGGGCCGGGTTCGACCATCGCCTGACCGCCGGCGGCATCGCCGAGGTGCTGAACGCCGCGCTGGCCGTCGCGCCGGCTCTCGCCGAGTGGACGATCAGCGAGACGCGCATTGGATTTCGCCCCCTGGCGGCCGACGAGAAGCCCGTCCTGGGTCCGGCCCCGGGCCTGGAAAACCTCATCATCGCCAATGGCCTTGGGCCGAGCGGCCTGACGCTTGGGCCCTACGCCGGCGCCCTCATCGCCCAGCTGATCGCCAAGGGGCGCGCCGAGATGCCGCTCGAGCCATTCCATCCAGTCGGCACCATGGTCCGCTCCTCGTGAGCGCGGCCGAAGTCGAAGTCCTCTTGATCGGAGGTCGCGCCGGAGTCGGCAAGTCGACGGCGGGCTGGGAAGTCTCTCGCCAGCTGCAGGAGCTGGATGTCGCCCACTGCCTCATCGAAGGCGACAATCTCGATCAGATCCATCCGGCGCCGCCGGATGACCCGGTCCGCGAGAAAATCTCCGAGGCCAACCTGCGCGCCGTGTGGGCGAACTATTTCGCCTTGGGACAACGTCGACTGGTCTACACGAACACCGTCGCGGTCACGAGCGCCGACTGGATGACCCGCGCGATGGGCTCGAACGTCAGGTTCATCGGCGCGCTCCTGACAGCCGGAGACGAGACGATCGTCCAGCGTCTCGGCGCGCGAGAGGTCGGCGGCGGCCTCGACTGGCACCTCGAGCGAAGCCGGAAGGCCGCCAAATGGCTCGAGAAGAATTCGCCCGGCTGGGTCCATCGAGTGGCGAGCGATGGCCTCGCCGCCGCCGAGGTCGCACGCAAGCTGATCGGGCTGACCGATTGGTCGAAAGGCGACCGTCTTGGCCTTCCGAGCGCGCCCCCATCCGGGTGAGAAAGGCCATGTATCTCTCCGTGGATACGATCGGGCGCGGCGCCGTTGTTTGGGCATGTCCGGGCAATCTCGAGCACTGAAGGAGGGGGGAGGCCTCGGGCAGGCCCTGAAGCGGTTCTTCAGCAACGACAGCATGTCTGTTGCGCTCTTCAGCCTGTTCCTCGTCTGCCTCGCCGCCCAGGCCCTCACCGGGTGGTTCGCCTTCAATCACGACCTGCGCTCCGCTCATTTCCCGCAAATCGGCTTCTCGACCTATCTGGGAACGGGGACTTTCCTCGATGGGGTGTTCAGCAACTGGCAGGCGGCGATCCTGCAACTGGCCGTGCTGATCTCGTTCGGTTCGGTGCTGCGCCAGCGGGGCGCGCCGCATTCCAAGAAGGGGGAGGGCGCCAGCCACCGCAAGCTGTCGCTGAGACTGACGCTCAAGCCGACGGTCGGAGAGTGGTTGCGGTGCAACGGCCTGGCGCTCACCTTCTTCGCCATGTTCGTGGCGACCTTCGCGTGTCACGCGCTCTTCGGGAGCTGGAAGCACAACGAAGACCAGATGCTCCGGGGCCTGGCGGCGAGCTCGTTCAGCGCCTACGCGAGCTCGTCCAGCTTCTGGTTCTCGGTCTTCCAGTGCTGGGAGGCGGAGTTCGCCGCGATCGGCGTCTACATCGTCCTCAGCATCTTCCTGCGGCAGGAGGGTTCGCCCGAATCCAAGCCGGTGGACGCCGGGGACAAGGAGACCGGCGAGACCAACAGTTAGCCCCGCTTGCTCGCGCTGCGGGCCTAGGCGCCGGCTCAGGACGGAGTGTGGCCCTGGCTGCCGTTGTCGAACTCGTCCGTTATTCGGGGGTCGGTTGCGGAGTGGTGCGGGGAAAAGCGCTCGCGCGGCAGCGCCTAGAGCATTTCTCGGCGAAGCGGAATCAATTCGCCAAAGAGGAAATGCTCCAGATTCAAGATCTTGAGCGCATCCTCGTCGCAAAAGTATTTCCCACTTTTGCGGGATGCGCTCTAGGCTCCGGTAATGAGCCGCGCGCCCCGCTGATAGGTGACGTAGCTCCACAGCCAGTCGAGCGCCACGAAGAACCGGGCCCGCAGTCCGATCAGGAAATAGATGTGGACGAAGCCCCAAAAGAGCCATCCGGCGAGCCCGGTCAGATCGACCTCGCCCACGCGCACCACCGCCGCCCCGCGGCCGATCGTGGCGAGGTCCCCGGCGTGCCGATAGCGGAACGGCGGCGGCGGCGGACGCCCTGAAAGGCGTGCTGCGATCACGCGGCCCACATAGGCCCCCATCTGCTTGGCCGCCGGAGCGATGCCGGGGACCAATCGGCCCGCCCGCCAGGTCACGGCTGCGGCGTCGCCGATGACGAAAATCTCGGCATGGCCGGGCAGGGAAAGATCGGGCGACACACGGAGCCTTCCGGCCTGGTCATGCTCGCCGGGGAGCCCGGCGGTCACGGCGGCGGCCCTGACGCCGGCGGCCCACACGACGGTCGAGGCTTCGATCCGGCCCTCGTCGAGGAAAACGCCCCTCGCGTCGATCTCGACCACCTTCGCCCCCGTCCGCACTTCGACGCCATAGCGGGCGAGGCGCCGCGCGGCCTCGGCGGCGAGGCTCTCGGGAAAGCTCGACAGGACCCGCGGACCCGCTTCGAGGAGGATGATGCGCGCCGCGGCCGGTTCGATATGGCGGAACTCGGACTTCAAGGCGTCGCGCGCGATCTCGGCGATCGCCCCGGCCATCTCCACGCCGGTCGGGCCTGCGCCCACCACCACGAATGTCGTCGCCGCCGGCTCCGCCTGGTTCTCGCCGGCCAACTCGGCGTGCTCGAAGGCGGAGAGGATCCGTCGTCGGATCGCCAGGGCGTCCTCGAGGGTCTTGAGGCCGGGGGCGAAAACCTCCCAGCCGTCGTGGCCGAAATAGGAGTGCGTCGCGCCGGCCGCGATGACGAGTTGATCGTATTCGAGGGGACCAGCATCGGTGACGACATGGCGCGCGGGGAGATCGACGCGAAGAACGCGGCTCATCAAAACCCGGGCGTTCGCTTGAGTCTTCAGAAGATGACGGATCGGCCAGGCGATCTCCGCCGGCGACAGCGCGGCCGTCGCGACCTGATAGAGCAAGGGCTGGAAGGTATGGTGGTTCTTGGCGTCGACCACCACCACCTCGACCGGCGCGTGGGCCAAGGCCCGCGCCGCCTCCAGACCGCCGAACCCGGCTCCGACGATGACCACGCGCGGCTGAGCGGCCGCCGTGACGCTCGACTCTCGCCCCATCTCGATCGCCCTCGAGCGTCAGTGTCACCCCATGAGAGCGCCGCGAACGCGTTGAGCGCAACGCCCTGGCAGTCGTCGGGCGGCCACCCGAAGCCTCGCGCCCCGGGGGAATAGCGGCCTACCGGCGTCGGCTGATCAGCATCGCGAATTTGGCTCGGTTATGCACATCAACCCGAGGGCGTTCTGGTAAGCTGGCTGTCCGGGGGCAGTGAATGCGCATCCTTGTGATCGGAGCGTACGGACTGGTTGGCGGCTTTGTGACCGCGCGTCTCTTGCGGGATGGCCACCAGATCATCGGCGTGGGCCGCGACGTTGCAGCGGCGAAGCGCAGGTTCCCGGCCGTTCGATGGGTCGCCGCAGATCTTCGAAAGACGAATCCCGCAGCCTGGAAGCCGCTGCTCGCTGGGGCAGCCGCCGTCGTGAACTGCGCAGGCGCTTTGCAAGATAGCCCTCGGGACGACCTCCAGTCGGTGCACGTCAAGACCGTGACCGTCCTGGCCGGAGCCTGCGCAGCCGTGGGCGTGCGACGCTTCGTGCAGATATCCGCTGTCGGCGTGGAACGAGGCCGCGGTCAATTCGGGCAGACCAAGAACGCGGCCGACGAGACGCTGCGATCGAGCGCCTTGGATTGGGTGATCCTTCGTCCCGGCGTGGTTCTCGCTCCGGCGGCGTATGGGGGGAGCGCCCTTTTGCGCGGACTGGCGGCGTTCCCCGGGGTTATCCCGTCGCTGAACCCGGATTCGCCCGTCCAGGTCATCTCGGTCAATGACCTCGCCGAGGCCGTCGCGCGGAGCGTCCTTCCCTCTGCGCCCGCGAAGATCACCTGCGATTTGGTCGCCCCGGAGCAGACAAGCTTGCGCGACGTCCTGCTCGCCCTGAGAAGCTGGCTTGGTCTCCCGCCCGCGCCGTTGCTCGCGATGCCGAGATGGCTTGGTGATCTGGCCGCATGGACAGCTGATCGATTGGCTTGGCTGGGCTGGAGAAGCCCGATGCGCGCCGCCGCGATCGATCAAATCTCGGCGGGTCTTGTCGGGCGTTCCGAAGATGCCGAGGAGCACCTCGGCTTCAGGCCGCAGAGGTTGGCCGAAACCTTGGCTCGATGGCCATCCGGCGTGCAGGAACGATGGTACGCGCGGCTGTATTTCGTGAAGCCGGTCGCCTTGGCGACGCTCGCCGCATTCTGGGGCGTCTCTGGAGCGATCGGGCTCGCAAACCACGCCGCGGCAAGCCGATTGCTGGCCAATACGGCCCTGCCTTTTGGGCTCGCTGCAGGTTTCGTCGTCGCGGGCGCTTTGGTCGACATCGCCCTCGCGGTGCTGGTTTGTGTCCGCCGGATCGCTCCGCTGGCTCTGAAGGGCATGATCCTCACGACAGCGGCTTATCTCTTGGGTGCAACCCTGTGGCTGCCGAGGCTTTGGGCGGATCCGCTCGGCCCACTCGTCAAGAGCGTGCCCGCCGCCCTCCTGGCGATGGCCGTCCTGGCGATGATGGACGAACGATGAGCCTCTACCTGCTCTTGAAGACGCTTCACGTCATCGGCGCCACCGTCCTGCTCGGCACGGGCGCAGGGATCGCCTTCTTCATGTTAATGGCCCACCGGACGGGCGACGCCAGGATCATCGCCCACACGGCCGGGGTCGTGGTGATCGCTGACGCCGTGTTCACTGCGACCGCCGTGGTCATCCAGCCGATCACAGGCGCCGGCCTCGCCTGGATGGCGGGCTATCCGTTTCAGACCGGCTGGGTCGGTCTAAGCTTGGCGCTGTACGTGGTCGCTGGCGTCTTCTGGTTGCCCGTCGTCTGGATGCAACTCAAGATGCGCGACCTCGCTCGCGCCGCCGCCGCCCAGGAGATGCCGCTGCCGCCAGTATATCACCGTCTGTGGCGCCTGTGGTTCGCGTTCGGGTTTCCCGCCTTCGCCTCGGTGATCGGGATCATCTGGCTCATGACGGCCAAGCCGAGCTTCTGAGCGCAGCCGACGAGCAATCCTTGGCGTCGGAAGTTCGCAACAGGACCAGGGCCGTGTGCGCCGGCTCAGGAAAGGAGTTGAGAGTGGCTGTAGTGGGGTGCCTGGCCCAAGGCTCGCGCCTCAACGCCAAACCGCCTATCGAGCCAGAGGAGCGGGCGTGGCGGAATTGGTAGACGCACTCGGTTTAGGTCCGAGCGCCTCACGGCATGGGGGTTCGAGTCCCTCCGCCCGCACCAGGCCCGCCCGCGGCTCGCAGCCTTGAGGGCGGCCCCGCGCCGTGGCATATGCGCGCCTAGTGGATCGTAGCAAACGTATGGTTCCCATCCGTTTGTGGTCCGATCCACGTCGATTCAAGGTTTTGTGGTGCGACGCGGCGCGGGCGATGGGGTACATGCGTTCGAGTCGCACCACCAGGTCAGCGCCGGCCCGGACCCGCCTCCGCGCCGGCGTTGGTGTTTGAAGCCGGGCCCGATCGGGAGATCTTGATCCATGCAGGTGACTGAGAAGTCCCAGGGGAAGTCCCAGAGCGGCTTGGCGCGCACCTTCGGGGTCACCGTCGAGGCGAGCGAGCTCGACGCCAGGCTCGAGGCGCGCATCGCCGAGCTCACCCCGACGCTGCGGCTCAAGGGCTTCCGCCCCGGCAAGGTCCCCCCGGCCCACGTGCGCCGCATCTTCGGCAAGTCCCTGATGGGCGAGGTGGTCGAAAAGACCCTCTCGGAGACCTCCCAGCAGGTGCTCGCCGACAATGGCCTGCGAGTCGCCTCTCAGCCCGACCTCGCGCCCACCTCCGACATGGCCCAGGTGATCGCCGGCAAGGAGGACCTCGCCTACGAGATCTCGGTGGAGGTGATGCCGGAGTTCGAGCCTGCCGAGGTCGAGGCGCTCGCCTTCGAGCGGCCGGTCTATACGCCCAGCGAAGAGGAGGTCGCCGCCGAACTCGCCTCGATCGTCGCCCAGAACCGGACCTTCGAGCCGCGCAAGGGCAAGGCTGTCAAGGCGGCCAAGGGCGACCAGCTCCTCATCGACTTTGCCGGCACGATCGAGGGAAAGCCCTTCGAGGGCGGATCGGCCGAGGGGGCGGAGATCGTGCTGGGCGATGGCCGGTTCATCCCCGGCTTCGAGGAGGAGCTCCTCGCCGCCGCGCCCGGCGACCAGGTCATGATCCATCTGACCTTCCCGGACGACTACGCCGTCGCCCGCTTGAAGGGCCAGGCGGCCGAGTTCGTCGTCCAGGTGAAGGAGGTGCGCGCGCCCAAGCAGGCCAAGGCCGACGATGCTCTGGCCGAGCGGTTGGGCCTTACCGATCTTGCCGCCCTCAAGGCGGCGATCCGCCACGATCTCGAGCATCACTTCGAGCATCACTCGCGCCACAAGCTGAAGCGCGCCCTGCTCGACGCCCTGGATTCGGGCCACGACATCGCCCTTCCCGCCAAGATGGTGGAGGGGGAGTTTTCCGGCATCTGGAGCCAGCTCGAGGCCGATAAGGAGAAGGGCGAGGTCGCCCCCGAAGACGAGGGCAAGAGCGAGGAGGAGCTCCGGGCCGAATACCGCCGGATCGCCGAGCGGCGGGTGCGCCTGGGCCTGGTCCTGGCTGAGATCGGTCGGCGGGCCGGCATCGAGATCTCGGAGGAGGAGCTCTCCGAGGCGATGCGCGAGGAGGCGCGGCGCTACGGCCCCCAGGCCCAGCAGATCTTCGATCTCCTCAAGAACAACCCGACCGCCCAGGCCCAGATCCGCGCCCCGCTCTACGAGGAGAAGGTGGTCGACCACATCCTCTCCCGCTCCAAGGTTTCCGACCGCCAGGTCTCCAAGGAGGAGCTGCTGCGGGAAGACGAGCTTCCCGAGGCCTACGGCGCTCCCAAGGCGAAAGCGGCCTCGAAGGCCAAGAAGGCCCCAAAGGCGGCGAAGGACTCCGCCAAGGCTGCAAAGGCCCCCGCCGCCAAGGCTGATGAAACCGCCCCCGCCGAGGCGCAATCCAAGGCGGCGAAACCCGCCACGTCCGAGAAGACGGCCAAGCCTGCGGCGGAGAAGACCTCCAAGCCTGCAGCCGCCAAAACTGCAGCCAAGACCAAAGCGGCCAAGCCGGCCCCCAAGGCCGCGGGGCAGCCCTCCGCCAAGTCCTCTCCCAAGCCTGCGCCCAAGACCGCGGCCAAGTCTTCGGTCAAGCCCACGCCCAGGTCAGGGATAAAGCCGGGGGCGAAGTCGGGCTGATCGCCGGCAACGTCTTGGCGAGCCTTGCAAGCGGCGCCTCGCCACGCGATATCGAGGGCGCTCCCCATGCTCTCCACGCCCCCGATTCCCCAAAGCGCCCAACTCCCCGAAGCTCCCGTCTCTTAAGGACTCACCAGCCATGAACGACCATCTCGCCAGTTCGCTCAATCTCGTCCCCATGGTGGTGGAGCAGTCGAGCCGCGGAGAGCGGGCGTTCGACATCTTCTCGCGGCTCCTGCGCGAGCGGGTCGTCTTCCTCAATGGCCCAGTGGACGATTCGATCTCGGCCCTGATCTGCGCCCAGCTCCTCTATCTTGAATCGGAGTTCCCCAAGAAGCAGATCGACATGTATATCAACTCGCCCGGCGGAGTGGTGAGCTCGGGCCTGGCGATCTACGACACCATGCAATACATCCGTTGCCCGGTCTCCACGACCTGCATGGGCATGGCCGCTTCGATGGGCTCGTTCCTGCTGATGGCCGGCGAACCGGGGATGCGCGTGGCGCTCCCCAACGCCCGGATCATGCTCCACCAGCCCTCCGGCGGCTTCCAGGGCAAGGCCAGCGACATCGAGCGTCATGCCGAGGATATCATCTACACCAAGAAGCGCTTGAACGAGCTCTACGCCAAGCACACCGGACGCACCTACGAGGAAGTCGAGCGGACGCTGGAGCGCGACCACTTCATGAGCGCCGAAGAGGCCAAGGAGTGGGGTATCGTCGACCACATCTACATGAGCCGCATCGCCTCCGAAGAGGCCGCCGCCAAGCCGGGGTGAGGAAGGGAAGGGCGGGGGCGGCGCTCGCTACCAACAGGTCATAGCCAGGACCGTTATCCCGGGCTTTCCCGCGGATCCGGTGGCCACCCGCGCCGCTTCCCCCCTCTACCGTCATCGCCGGGCGGAAGTCCCGGCTGGAAGGTGCGGCGCGGTCTTCTCCTCCGGTGCGAGCGGCGCGACGCGGGAGAGGGGAGCGGCCGCCAACCTTTCAGTGTGGTCGCCCGCGCCGGCCCCTCCGTTTTCCGCTCACCCCGGCGAAAGCCGGGGCCTAGGCAAAGCTCTCAACAACAGCGCTCGTATCGGGCTTTTGTCTGGGTCCCGGGTCTCGCGTTCGCTCGCCCGGGATGAGCGGGTGGGGGAGGGCTCCTTCTAGGAGAGATGTTCTGGGGCCATGATCGATGGCGGAGGGCGGCGGTTAGCTTTTCAACAGCGCGACGCGGGCGAGCAGCGCCGCCTCCCCCTCGGGCGCGTCCACCCTGATCCGCTCGAAATCGGATCCTTCGGCCCCGCGGACGTCGGCGAAGAGGCCCGAGGAGTCCTCGTGGAAATGGAGGAGGGCCCGGCCCTTCCGATAGAAGACGCCGCGCGATCTTTCCGTGAGGCTGTGCGCGGCCCTGATCTTCTCCAGCAGGGGCTCCAGCGCGTCGAGCGCCGCGCTTGCGGCGTGCTTCATGGCCGAAGGCCGAAGATCTTCATCCCCTTCTCCTCGGCGATCGCCAGCATTTCCTCGTCGCCATCCGAATCCCCGTAGGCGGCCTCCAGGCGCACGTCCTCTCCCAGCGCCTCGCGAAGGCGCCTGACCTTCTCCGCGCCCCGGCAGTTGGGGCCATCGAGGCCGCCGGTGGCCCGGCCCGCCTCATCGAATGCCAGGCGCGTCCCGATCAGCTTCCAGGCTCCAAGGCCCCGGGCGAAGGGATCGACGATGAACTCCGGGGTGGCGGTGATGATGATGAGCCGCGCGTTGATCGCCTGCCAGCGGCGCCAGCAGGCCAGGGCGTCGGGCCGAAGCAGCAGGCGCGAGCGCTCCTCGGCGTGGAGCGCCGCCTCGGCGGCGAGCTCGGCGCGCTCCGCTCCGGTGAGGAACTCGCCGACCATGGCGGCCTTGAGCGCCGTGCGGTCGCGTCGGCGCAAGTATTCCATGAACTCCGGGGCGATGTGGAGGAGGCCCTTGACGTAACGGGCGGGGCCGGCGCGCCAGGCGATGAAGTCGCGAAAGCTGTCGGAGCAGGTGAGGGTGCCGTCGAAATCGAAGGCGACGAGTGGCCGAACTGCGCTTGCCCCCTTTCGATCGATGAGGCCGGTTCCCATTTCCGCACAAACCCACTGGGGACGTTTCGCCACAGGGCGCGTTGAGAAGACGTTTCTGGGCGACTCAACCCCGCCCCTCCTCTTGTGATCCGCTCTTGGATCGGGGAAAGTCAATAATTGGACAATCTGCGGCGCCTATCCTGCAGGATCATCGGCGAAGGAACGCCGGACCCAGAGGGTCATTGAATCCTTGCTGGAGGGGTCGGAGAGTGAGATGCGACGATGACCAAAGCCGCTAGCGGGGACAGCAAGAGCACGCTCTACTGCTCGTTCTGCGGGAAGAGCCAGCACGAAGTCCGCAAGCTGATCGCGGGCCCGACGGTGTTCATCTGTGATGAATGCGTCGAACTGTGCATGGACATCATCCGTGAAGAGCACAAGATCGCCTTCAAGAAGAGCCCTGATGGCGTCCCCACGCCTCGCGAAATCCGCGAAGTGCTCGATGATTACGTGATCGGCCAAGATCACGCCAAGAAAGTGCTCTCGGTCGCCGTCCACAATCACTACAAGCGGCTGAACCACGCCCAGAAGAACACCGACGTCGAGCTCTCCAAATCCAACATCCTGCTCATCGGCCCCACGGGCGTAGGCAAGACCCTGCTCGCCCAGACGCTGGCCCGAATCATCGATGTCCCCTTCACCATGGCCGACGCCACCACCCTCACCGAAGCCGGCTACGTCGGCGAGGATGTCGAGAACATCATCCTCAAGCTGCTCCAGTCGGCCGACTACAATGTCGAGCGGGCCCAGCGCGGCATCGTCTACATCGACGAGGTCGACAAGATCAGCCGCAAGTCGGACAACCCCTCGATCACCCGCGACGTCAGCGGCGAAGGCGTGCAGCAGGCCCTGCTCAAGATCATGGAGGGCACCGTCGCCTCGGTGCCGCCTCAGGGCGGGCGCAAGCATCCCCAGCAGGAGTTCCTGCAGGTCGACACCACCAACATGCTCTTCATCTGCGGGGGCGCCTTCTCGGGCCTGGAGAAGATCATCACCAGCCGCGGACGGGGCACCTCGATCGGCTTTTCGGCCAAGGTGGCCGATCCGGACGAACGCCGGGCCGGCGAGATTCTGCGGCAGGTCGAGCCCGACGATCTGCAGCGCTTCGGCCTCATCCCCGAGTTCATCGGCCGCCTACCGGTCCTGGCCACGCTCGACGATCTGGACGAGGAGGCCCTGGTCAAGATCCTCACCGAGCCCAAGAACGCCTTCATCAAGCAGTACCAGCGCCTCTTCGACATGGAGAACGTCGGCCTCTCCTTCACCGACGACGCCTTAAAGTCCGTCGCCCGCAAGGCCATCACCCGGAAGACCGGGGCGCGCGGATTGCGCTCGATTCTCGAGGACATCCTGCTCGAGACCATGTTCGAGCTCCCCACCCTGCAGGGCGTGGAGGAGGTGGTGGTCAATGCCGAGGTGGTCGATGGCCGCGGCCAGCCCCTGATGATCTACGCCGAGAAGAAGGCGGGCGCGGCCTCGGCCTGAACGAGCGCCGCGGCGGCGGGGTCCCGGGTCGGCTCGATCGGTCATGCGCCATGCCTTGACCCTGGTTCTGATCGGACTGCAGGTCTTCGTGGTCGCCTTCCTGGGCCTGCACGACTATGTCCCTCTGCCGCCGCTGAACGATGTCGCCGCGGTCCAGGCTGCGGACAGCCGCCCCAAGCTGGCGGCCGTGACCCTGATGAGCACCCTGCCGTTCGCGTTCGGCCTTCTCGCGACCATCGCCTACGCCGATCGCGGCTTGCCGGGCTGGCTGATGTGGTGGTTGTGGCTGACGTTCGGCGCCGTGTTCTTAGGGGGAATACGCGCCTGGTGGATTCCCTATTTTCTGGTCCAAGAGCCGGCGTGGGCGGCGCGCTATAGCGCAATGTTCGGCGCCACCCACGCGTTTTTACCCGAGCGCAACGGCATACGGCCCAACACGCTGCACATCATCCTGCACCTCACCCTGGCGTCGGTCCTGGCAGTGCTGGGAGTGCTGACGTTTTGAGGCCGCCCGCACAGCTCTATGCGGCGAGGCGCCCCGTGTCCTGGCGCAATCGGACCCTGAGGGATTTAGGGCCTCGAAGGCCAAACCGCTCCACCCATTCGATCCGATCCGGGTCCGCCAGGCTGAGGTCCGGGAAGCGCGCGTAGAGCCTCTGGAGCGCGCTCTGCGCTTCGAGGCGGGCGAGCTGCATGCCCAGGCAGAAATGGATGCCCGAGTTGAACACCAGGTGCCGATTTGGGAAGCGGTCCAGGCGCAACTCGTCGGGACGCTCGAAGACGGCCCCGTCGCGGTTGGCGGAGGCGAGCAGCGCCAGGATCGGCTCGCCCCGCTTAAGGTGCGCGCCGAAGAACTCCGCGTCCCGCGCGGCGTAGCGGAGATTGGTGGACTGCACCGGCGAAGCGTAGCGGGCCAACTCCTCGACGGCCCGCTCCATGCGCCCGCTCGGATCCGCCAGCAGCCGGGCCTTCTGCTCGGGGTTCCGCGCCAGAGCGATGACACTGTCGGCGATCAGGTGGCGGGTGGTGTCCGAACCGGCGATCAGCAGAAGCACGATCATCGAAAGAAGCTCATCGGCGTCGAGCCTGTCGCCGGCCTCCTCGGCGCGGACGAGTTCGCCGATCAGTCCCGCTTGCGGCGTCCGACGGGCGGCCTCGATCTGGCCGCGGGCATAGGCGAGGAGCCGGTTGAAGATCCCGACCGCGAGGATCAGGCCGAGCGGGTTGGCGATGCGGCCCTGCTGCGCCAGAACCTGCTGCGCCAGGGCCGAGAATTCGGCGCGGTCCTCCTCCGGAAGGCCGAGCAGGTCGCAGATGACCGCCATGGGGAGCGGCCGGGCGTAGGCCTCGACGAGGTCGACCTCGCCGGCGCCCGCGAACCCGTCAAGCATCCGGTCGGCGAGGGCCTCCACCTTGGGTCGCATCGCCAGGATGTCGCGCCGGGCGAAGGCGCCGTCGACCAGTTTGCGCAGGCGGCGATGATCCGGCTCGTCCTTCAGAAGCATGTTGTTGGAGAGGATCCTGATCGCCTTGGGCGCCCACCATGAGAACCCGGGAGCGACGCCCGCCTTGCCGGCGTGGCGCCGCTCCTGGACGAAAAGGCCGTTGTCCTGGACCATCGCCAGCGTCGCCTCGTAGGTCGTCGCTGCCCACGTCCGGCCGATGAACGGCATCCGGACTGGGATCACAGGCCCCGCCGCTCGCATCTTCGCCAAGGTCGCGGCGGGGTCGGATTTGAATCGGGCGGAAACGATGTCGAACTCGAGCGGCTTGCGAAGGCCCGGGCCGGCGCTCGTTTCGACTTCCTGGGACGGGGTCACCTGAGCGCCTCCTTGATGGACGCCGCCGGTCGCGGCAGAATGTACCGACTGGAATTTTAATACTAGTGAGTCTGATTTTGGACAATGGTCTTCACATCGGGGCGATCGGTGGCGGCCTGCCGCTCAGCCGTACGCGCGCCCGCACGCGCGCCGCGCTCATCGAGGCGGCCCTGGAGCTGATCGCCGAAAAGGGATTTCGAGGCGCGACCCTGGAGGAAATCGCCGCCCGGGCGGGCAAATCCAAGGGCGCGGTCTATTCCAACTTCGCCAGCAAGGACGAGCTCTTCCTGGCCGTGGTCGCCTCCAAGAATCTCGTAGTGGCTCCGGCCCTCGCGCCCGGAATGTCGCTGCGCGAGACCCTTCGGGCCATCGGCGAGGCCGTGGCGGCGCTGCGCCCGGCGATGATGGCCAATGCGGCCTTCCTCGCCGAGTTCAAGCTCTACGCCCTGACCCACCCGGAGGTGTGGGATCAGATCGCCGCCGCTTTCGCCGAGCCCCTGCGAGCGCTCGGCGACGACTTCGCGCATCGCTTCGCAAAGGAAAAGGAACAACTCCCTCTGCCGGCAGCCCAGCTCCCGGTCGTCATGCAGGCTATCGCCCTTGGGTTCATGGAGCAGAGCTTTCTTGCGCCAGGCAGCGTCAGCGATGCCCTCATCGTGGCCACATTCGAAGCTTTGGCGGCCGCGCCCCAGTTCGGCGAAGCTAGTGCGCGTTAGAAATCAGAGCCCGCCACGCCATCAGCCGACCAACCTGCAAGTCGCCGCATCCGCAGCGTGCCGATGAGTTCTTGGCCGGGCAACATGCAAACCGACGTCCTGCTCAACACCCTGAGCGGACACGACGGCGCCTTCGAAGCGGTCGACCGATCCATGCAGGACATCGTCGCCACCCTGCGAGAATGCGACGTCAGTTGGCTGCGGTGGGGGAAGCGCTCGGCGTGTCGCGGCAGGCGGGGTGGAAGCGGTTCGGGTGACGGATACCAAGGGTCGCCGACCCCGCTACGGGCGACGTCTCTGACGCCCGGAGACCATCCACTTCATCTCGGACCGAAGTCAACCGCCGGGCTGCGGGTCGCATGGGCGCACCCCGCGAACTCAAGCCGGGCGAGCGGTCCCCGTCGGGCCAAGGCAGGCCTGGCAGATCAGCGCCGGACGCGAAAGAGAGCCGGTCGGGATCAGGGTTTCCAGGTCGCGCCCGACCTCGACATCGCGCTCGCCGCAGAAGTCGCATTTCCCGCGCCGGCGGCCGGCCCGCGCGCCCAGGAGCCGCAGGGATACATCTTCCAGCCGACGGCGCTCGGCCAGAGCCGGGCCGATGATCTGCCCGGCGAACCGTCGCACCTTGGGGTCCTGCTCCTGATCGAGCCGCGACGCCAGCCACGCCAGGCTATCGGGTTCGGGGGGCAATCCTCCATCCTCGAGCGTGTGCCAGGCGGCGAACCGCACGCGCGCATCGTCGTCTTCCATCAACCGGAAGATCGCGCGCCAAACCTCCGGGATGCGCCCTCGAATGTGGCAGGGGCAGAGGAATTTGGCGGCGGTGAGTCGGTCCTCGGCGTCTTCGGCCCGTGAAAGCCTCAGCAACTCGCCGACCTGGGAGCGAGGGACCCTCGCATCGCCGGGCCGGCGGGCCGCCTTCTGATACCTGTTTTTCGCCAGCTGTTTCACCGCCGTGCGCCTCTGTCGACCGCCGTGATACGCTCCACCTCGAAGAGGAAATTCGCATCGGCGCTCGCCTGCAGCCACTGGTCGATCTGCAAAGATGGGGTGCTCGCGGCGAGCGCGCGCTCGGCGAGACCGTCCGGCCAACCCTTGGCCTTGGCGCGCGCCACGACCGACTCGGTGAGGATTGCGGTCACGGTCCACCTCCCTCAGAGGATTGCGCGGAACGTACCGTGCAATTTCCGCGCGCCGCCGCCAGAGGTCAATCACTCGGGCGCGCCACGTTCTCATATGCTCCGGGCGGCGCCCTGGAGGGGACTGGACTGAGAGTGCATCGATCGTGAATTCCGAGCCGAGAAAGTTGCTTCTGCGTGCGCTTGCCGGGGAGCGGACGGACCGGCCACCCATTTGGCTGATGCGCCAGGCGGGCCGGTACCTGCCGGAGTATCATGTGACGCGCGCTGCGGCAGGCGGCATGCTCGAGTTGTGCAACTCGCCGGAACATGCGGTCGAGGTGACGCTGCAACCGATCCGGCGGTTCGGGCTCGATGCGGCCATCCTGTTCGCCGACCTTCCGCAGATCGCCGCGGCTCTTGGCCAGGTTCTCGAATACAAGGATGGCGAAGGTCCGGTCCTGTCGCCGCCGATCCGGTCGGCGCACGATGTGGCGACGCGCCTCGGTCTCTCACGGCTGCACCAGGAACTCGCGCCGATCTACGAGACGGTGCGGCGGCTCACGCTCGCCCTGCCCTCGGACGTGGCGCTGATCGGCTATGCGGGTGCGCCTTGGACAGTCGCGACCTACATGGTCGAGGGCCGGGGCGGCGGCGCCACCGACCACGCCGTCATCAAGCAATGGGCCTTGAGCGATCCGGAAGGTTTCCAGCCGCTGATCGACCTGCTGACCGAGGCCATAACTCAATTCCTGGCCAGCCAGATCGAAGCGGGCGCGGAAGCGATCCAGCTGTTCGAAAGCTGGGCGGGCATACTTCCCGGCCCGTTCTTCGAGTTATGGTGCGTGCGGCCGGTCGCCAGCATCGTCGAAGCCCTTCACGCGAGATATCCCGCCACCCCGATCATCGCCTTCCCACGCGGCGCCGGGCTGCAATACGTCGGCTACGCAGAGGCGACCGGCGTCGACTGCGTGGGTCTGGACAGCGCCGTCCCGCTATCCTGGGCCGCCGAGAAGGTGCAGGCTCGCCTGGGGCGATGCGTTCAGGGGAGCCTGGACAACCAGCTGCTCGTGGCCGGAGGCGCGGCGATGCACGCAGAGGCGGCTCGCATCCTGGCCGCCTTGGGCCACGGACCGTTCATCTTCAACCTCGGCCATGGAATCTTGAAAACCACCCCGCCCGAGCACGTCGAGGCATTGGTGCGCCAAGTGCAGGCGTGGCGGCCGGAACCTTGATCCTGCCAAGCGTCCGAAGGCCGGTGGTGCTTGAACGTCGCGCCAGCGCTCGACATGCCGGGCGCACGCGTGTTCTTCGGCGCATTGCGCTACACCAGGCCCCGCGACGGACGACCCGGCGGGACCTGCCGGATGGCGGATAGGGCCAAGACCGGCGCGGAATGGCAGGACGGTGAACTCGACCTGATCATCGCCGATTACTTCGCCATGCTCGGCGAAGAGCTCGCCGGTCGTCGTTTCGTAAAGGCGCACCACAACAAACGCTTGATGGATGAGATCGGCCGTTCCCAGCGGTCCATCGAATACAAGCACATGAACGTCGCCGCCGTGCCGTCGGAACTGGGCATGCCGACGATTCGAGGCTTCCGCCCCATGGGCGCCCTTGCGCGAAGGCTATGAGCGACGCTATCGGCCCTGTCGATCTGGTTCCATGCGTCGCTGTCGCCCGTGCTGCGCGAAGGCCAAAGCGCGCCGCGTTTCGGCGCCCAAGGAGAAGGGGGCCGGGAGTGCGACCCGATCAATTCAAGTCGTATTTGTCCGACCGCATCTGGGAGACGGACCTATATCCGCTTGAACTCATAGCAAGGACAAAGGTTCGGGATCACTATTTGCTTCCGGACGGCAATCGGTTGATGGTCGCAACCGACCGTCTGAGCGCTTTTGATCGCCTCGTTGCGTCGATCCCCCTCAAAGGCCAAATATTGACGCGACTTTCGAGCTACTGGTTTGGCGCGACGACCGACATCGTCCCAAACCACCTCGTGCGGGTTCCCGATCCGAACGCCATCATCTGCAAGCCGCTCGAGATGCTGCCTGTGGAATTTGTGGTCCGGGACTATCTGACCGGGTCGACCTCGACGTCCATCTGGACAATGTACCGATCCGGTGACCCACGCCCTTACGGAATTTCTTTGCCAGAGGGCTTGCGAGAGAACGAGAAGCTTCCCGAGACCGTGATTACCCCAGCCGCGAAGGGCGCTCACGATCAGCCGCTCACCAGCAAGGAAGCCATTGGCAGGGGGCTGGTCTCCGACGCTCTCTGGGAAGAGGCAAGCGCCGCGGCGCTGGCCGTTTTCGCACGAGGCAGAGAGTTGGCGGCGCGAAAGGGAATTCTGCTTGTCGACACGAAGTATGAATTCGGCCTGGACCTCGAAGGGCGACTTGTTCTTGCCGATGAATTGCATACACCGGACAGTAGCCGGTTTTGGATGGCCGACAGTTACGAGACGCGGTTGAGAGAAGGTCTCCAACCAGATCGCCTCGACAAAGATATCATCAGGCGTTGGCTGATCTCTCAGTGCGACCCAAACCTTGATCCACTCCCCGTGGCGCCTGATGACATCCTGCTTGAGGTAGCGGCGGCCTATGGGCGCGCCTTCGAGCTGATCACAGGCGCGGACTTGGATTGGCCGGACGCCAAACAAGGGAGTGTCGAGCGCATGCGCGCGAACCTTCAGTTGCCGACCCGAGGCCTGACGCCTCGATCCGAGCCTGCGCAGCTGACGCGCCGACCGTAATCCGTGCGAGACGGCCGATGCCTTGAACCGGTCGGTCTCGATGGGCGTCCGTTCCGGGTCGGCTGCTGGCGTCGTGGGCGTGCCGAAGACCGGACTGGCGCCTCGCCCGGTAGAGCCGACGCTGCGCCTTGTTGACGGCGCGCTCGTCGCCTGTTGTGAGGGCGCCGCCGCCGCGCGAGGGATGAGTTCAGACCAGGCTGGCGCCCCCGTCGACCCGCACGACCTGGCCGGTCACATAGCTGGCGCGCATCAGGTAGAGGTAGGCCTCCGCCGCCTCCTCGACGGTTCCGCCACGCGGCAGCGGCAGGTTGGCGGTGAAACCTTTGATCCTCGCCTCGCCCATGGTCTGAACCTGCTCGCTCATGATCAGGCCCAGGCAGACCCCGTTGACCCGAATGGGCGCCAAGTCGCGCGCGAGGCCCATCGCCAGGCCCTCGGTCGTGTGAGCCGAGGCCGTGGTCAGGGGCGCGCCCGGCATGGGCCGGTGCGCCAGCATGCCGCCGGTCAAGGTGATCGAGCCGTCGTTGGCGATTTGGCCAATCGCGTGTTTGGCGGCGCGGACCGCGCCCCAAAAGCGCACCTCCATTCG
This sequence comes from Caulobacteraceae bacterium, assembly GCA_050729515.1. GTDB lineage: Bacteria > Pseudomonadota > Alphaproteobacteria > Caulobacterales > Caulobacteraceae > Acaudatibacter. Next base: position 3,239 of record JBOHLG010000031.1, on the reverse strand, counting down.
GGCCTTGCCGGCCTCGACGTCGAGATCGCGGGTCGGGCCGAACATCTGGCCCCAGTCGCCGGCGGTGAAGACCAGATGGTCGAACCGGCCCGCCGCGTCGAAGAAAGCGGCGACCGAAGCCTCGTCCTTCACGTCCACGGTCCGACCCTCGGCGCCCCGACCGAGCTTCTGGGCCGCCGCTTCGATCCGCGGAGCCCGGCTGGAGCCCACGACCACTTTGGCGCCGGCCTCCATCGCCGCTGTCGCCACGGCGAAGCCGACGCCCGAAGCGCCGCCGATCACCACCACCTTTGCACCGTCCAGCTTCGTCATGACGCGGCTCCCTCTCCGATTGGGAAGAGGCTAGCCCTGGCGACGAGCGGGAAAAAGGCGCGAGCCTCTACCGGCAAGCGAGCTACCCCCCCCCCCCCGCGCTGGACGTTTCCGAACTTCGGGGTCGGGCGGCGGGCGGACGACGGGCGCAGCCCTCAATGAAGCGCGGTGGCTGACTTCGCTCCATTGTCCAGAGGCTGGCGGAGCCCGCTGGCCTATGAGCCAGCGAGACGCCGCATCATCGCGTCGAGCGACGGCCAGGGCGGACCCTTGCGCAGCGTGTTGATGAGTTCTTCGCCCACGCGTCGCCCGTTCGGGAACTGGTCGCCTGCATCCCAGCGCCACGCCGCGACCATCGCCAGAACGAGGCGCCGGCACTCGCCGAGCAGATCACGATCGAAGTCCGGATAGTGCAGGGCGACCTCCTCAGGCGCGTGGGCCAGGTCGAATTCGATCGGCCCGCGGCAACAGGTCTCGAGGTCGATGAAAAGCGGCCCGCTCTTGGTGCTGAGCAGGTTGCCCGGGTGTGGCTCGCCGTGCAGCAGCTGTTCGGCGGCGCCGCAGTCGGCGATCGCGCGCCTCACGTTTCCGAGCGTGCGACTGAGCATTTCCCTGTCCGCGTCGGCGAACGCCGGCGTCAGGACGCGGCTCGCTGCGAGCCGCTCGGCCTCCGCGACCCGATCGGTGAAGTGCGGCGTGGCGACATCGAGGGTCCTCATGGCGGCATGCAGCCGCGCGAGCGCATTGGCGTAGTCGGCCGGGGCGACCTCTGGAGGCGCTGCGGATGCATGATAGGTCCACAGCGTGACCACGAAGCCGTCACGCTCGTAGGGGCGCGGCGCCGCCCGAGGCTCGAGCGCGGCTACAGGACCGCCGGTCTCGGCGAGCCGTTGAGCCAGTTCGACTTCGAACTGCGCCCTGTCCCGCCCCAGAGGCGCGACCCGGGCAAGGACGTCACAGGGGAGTAGCCGCACGGCGAGGTTGTTCGAGTTGTGGACGACGACGGCGTCCTCGACCGTCAGGTCGAGCGCCGAGGCGATAGAGGTGGCCGCACGCACCGCACGCTGGACGTCAGAGGGCTGCAAGGAACGGCTCCTACCTACTCTGGCGCGGGCGGCCTATCGGACCAGGCGTCGCCTGTCGCGGTCTTTCACGCAGGACGCGAGCCGTTTATCCAACCGAGGCAAGCTTGTAGGGACGGGCGCATGTCCGAGGAGTACGCGCAGCACCTGGCCGCCTTGCATGCCGGCTTTGAGGCGCCGCCTGAACTCATCGCCGCCGCGGCGCGTGAGGTGACGGCGAGCCCCATCCGCGCGACGGAACGCATCGTCCATGGCGAGGCCAACGAGGTCTATCGAGTAACCTTCGAAAGCCAGCTTCAGCTCATCTTGCGGATCGCCCGACGCGCCGAAGGGGAGTTCGCCAAGGAATCCTGGGCCATCGGACGCTGCCGAGATCTGGGCATGCCGGCTCCGGAAGTCCTCTCCGTCCAGCGGCTCGAAGCCGACGGGGAGGAGCTGGAGGTCTGCTTCCTGGAGAAGCTCCCCGGAGAGCGTCTTGCCGATAGCCTGTCGCTGCCTCGCGATACGCTCCGGTCCGTCGTGCGCGAGTTGGGGGAGCTGATTTCGCGAATGCACGCCATCGGCTTGGACGACTGTGGGGAAGCCGCCAGGTTCTTCGCCAACGACACCGATGACTTTCTCGCCTCCGAAGCCGAGTTTGCGCCGCTGGCGCGCCGAGCGGGCGTGGACCGACGGGCGCTAGAGCGCGCGTTCCGCTTCTATGACGCCGCGATGATGCGGCCCGGGCCGTCTCGGCGCCGTCTGACGCACAACGATCTTCGCGCATGCCATGTGCTCGTCCACGAAAATCGTCTTTCTGGGATCATCGACTTTGGGCAGGTCTCGATGGATTCGCCGATCAACGAGTTCGCCAAATGGGATTACTGGGAGTCGCCCGCCTTGCCGGTCGCCTGGCTCGAGGAGGGGTATGCCGACAAGAGCCTTTTCGACGAAGCTTATTCTCAGCGCTTCGCGGCGCTCCGCATCGCCAACGCTCTTTGGGCTTTGCGGTGGTACACACTCGCCGGATATGCGGCAGGGGTTGAACGGGCGGCGATCGCCTTGAGGGGGTACTTCGCCGAGCTGGGGCTCGGCTAGTCGAGCCTTTCGGGGGCTGGCCGAATTTCTGTCACCGCCAGTCATCGACGAAGCGCAACCTGGCGCGACAGTGAAGTTCATCGATTCAGTGGCCGTCGCAAGCCGCTTCGCAGAGGGCGCAGCGCGAGGATCGCCGCGATCGCCCATCTGGTTCATCACATAGCCGATCGAAATGGCCGCGCAGGCATCGGACCCGTTGGTGCTCAACTTGGTTTGAGCCAATCGGGCCACCGCGGCTCAATGTACGAGTTCGGAGGACCCGGTCATTGCGAGGCCCCGCCCGAGGCTCGAGCGCGACTACAGGACTGCCGGTCTCGGCGAGTCGTTGAGCCAGCTCGACTTCGAACTGCGACCTATCCCGCCCCAAAGGCGCGACCCGGGCAAGGACATCACAGGGGAGCAGCCGCACGGCGAGGTTGTTCGAGTTGTGGACGACGACGGCGTCCTCGACCGTCAGGTCGAGCGTCGAGGCGATCGAGGTGGCCGCACGCACCGCACGCTGGACCTCAGAAGGTTGCAAGGAACGGCTCCTGGCTCAGGCGCGGGCTGCCTGCAGGACCAGGCGTCGCCTGTTGCTCGCCGCGCGGGTGGCAGTCAGTCCCAGCGGGGCGCGGACGGGTCGCCGGCCAGCCGATCGCCCGCGTCGTCATCGATCCGGACCGCCGCCTCCCGATTGCGACCGCGCCGACAACAGTTGGACGGCCCGCATTTCTCCTCCCCTGCGTAGCATGTGAGGGGGCCCGCGAAGCCGGGGGGGGGGGGGGGGGC
>JBOHLG010000030.1:0-37929 GCA_050729515.1 Caulobacteraceae bacterium | reverse complement strand
CGGAGGTCGTGCGCTGGCGCTCCTTCACCCGCCCCTCCACCACGTCTCTTCTCCCGCTCGCGCAGGCCCGCCAAATCCGAATTTAGCGCCAATTCGAGAATTGCTTGCAGAAGCAGTGAAAATCGAGCACCGGCGAAGCTAGGGGATGCGCAGAGTCAGTTCCGCCCTCTTCTGCGGGGTCGACCCGCCGCAGGCTTCGGCCAGCAGCCACGGTCGGCTAGAGTGGGAGGCGGCGTCCACGGCGGGCGCGCTGATCGTTTGAGCGGACGGGGAGGGGAGGAGCGGCGTGTGCGAGGTGTTCATCTCCTATGCCCGCTCGCGAGAAGCCGACGCGGCCCGCGTCGCCGCCGCGCTCCAGCGACTGGGCTATTGCGTCTGGCGGGATGATGCGCTGCCAGCGCACCGCGACTACTCGGAAGTGATCGAGGAGCGTCTGCGGGCTTCCAAGGCAGTCGTCGTTCTGTGGTCGGCAGAAGCGGTGAAAAGTCAGTGGGTGCGCGCCGAGGCCGACGTGGCGCGCCAGGCCGGCACGCTCGCCCAGGCGAGCTTGGACGGAGCCGTCCCGCCCCTGCCGTTCAACCGAATCCAGTGCGCCGATCTCGTCGGATGGAGTGGGGACGAGGGGGTTCGGGGCTGGCGCAAGCTCGCCGGCAGCGTCGCCGAACTGGTCGGCCGCCCCGCCGGCTCCGAGCCGATGGAGACGCCGGCCCGCGTCACTCAGCGCCGGGTTGCGACGCCTGAGCGGTTCGTCATCGCAGTCTCGCCCTTCTCCGACCCTGCCGCAGACGGCGACGGCTTGGCGCCCGGACTGGCCGCGGAGCTGGTCACGGCCCTTTCTCGATTCGGCATCTTCGCGGTCACCGACGCCGGGTCAGCGCCGTCGGTGCGGTATGTGGTTAGCGGCGCGGTCCAGCGGGCGGGAGACAAGGCGAGAATTAATGTCCAGCTCACCGAGAGCGCCAGCGGTCACCGGATATGGGCCGATCGCTTCGAAGGCGCTCTCGCCGATCCCTTTTCCCTCCAGGACGACGTTTCGCTCCGCTGCGCAGCGCGGATCGAATCGGCGATCCTGGCCAATGAGGTCCATCGCATCGCGGCCGAGCCTACCGGGAGTCTTTCTGCGCACGAATTGTGGCTGCGCGGACGCGAAGTGGTGCGCCGCGCCGGCGCCGAGGATCTGGACGAGCTCGAGTTCCTCTGCGAAGGCGCCCTGGCGCAGGAGCCACGTCACGCCGGCGCGCTCGGCCTGCTCGCGTGCGCCCTTTCACTGCGCGCGGCCTTCGCCGTTGACGAGCTCGATGCTCCGGCCAGGGAACGAATAGGCGAGACGATCAAGCAGGCCATGAGCCTTGGCGGAGACGATGCCGAGGTCCTGACCTGGGTGGCCGAGGCGCATCTCCTGGCTGAGAACGATCCGGTGTCGGCCCGCGCGCTTGCAGACCGAGCGCTGGCGATGAACCCGGCGCTTGGCGTCGCCTGGGACATCGCCGCCAACACGCGTTTGCGCACCGGCGAGTATGCGGAGGCGCTCTCGCTCTATGAACGCTGTCTCGCACTCAATCCGAAGTCGCCCTGGCGCACCTACGTCTATGGCAGCATGGGCGGTTGCCTCGCCGCCCTGGACCGGTTCGACGAAGCCCTGCCGCTGTTGAAGGAGTGCCTGCAGATCGCCCCGGCCAATTCCTGGGCGGCCGCAACCCTGGCCGCGGTGGAAGTGGCCGTCGGCCAAATCGACGAGGCGCGCGCAACCCTCGGCAGGCTGGACCGACGCCAATTCGGCATCCTCAAGAAAGGCGCGCTTGGCCCCAGGCTGATGACGATGGTCGAGGACGCCTTGACGGCCGCCGGCTGGAGCCTGCCGCCGTGAGCGCGACCCGGGAGGACCACGCGCTGCTTCCGCGATGATCAGGTGAGGCCGTCGCCCGGGCGCCGCCCTTGGTTTGCCAGGACCGCGCCGAGATCGTAGTTCGGCGCATTGGTCGGGCGGGGGAGCCGCATGCCACCACCAGGGGCGATTGCGATCGGACTGGGGATGGCGATCGCTCTGGCAGTCGCCCAAAGCGCCGGGGCCGCGCTGAGCGCCTCTAGCGCCGACGGCGCCTCGCCAAGCGCCGCGGGTGGGCGCTGCAACATCTCGTCGATGAAGCCCTATGACCCGCGCGGCGCCTTCGAGCCGCTGACCCTGCCCGACCCTGTCAATCGCTATCGGTCGGGCGATGGCGCGCCAGGCCCGGACTATTGGCAGAACCGCGCCGACTACAGGATCGCCGCGCGGCTCGACCCGGCGACCAAGACGCTCACCGGCGAGGTCGTCATCAGCTACGTCAATGAGAGCCCCAACAGGCTCGACGTGCTCTGGCTGCAGCTCGACCAAAACATCTATCGGCGCGATTCCCGGGCCGGCGCCGTCGGCGGACGGCCGCGCAAGGGGTTCACCCAAGGAGACGTGCTCGATGCGGTCGACATCGAGAGCGGCCGGGGGTTCATCCCGGCTTCCTACATCGTCAGCGACACGCGCCTGGAGGTGCGCCTGCCGACTCCGCTTCCGCCGGCCGGCGGGCGGGCGCGGCTGCGCATCCGCTACCACTATGAGGTTCCAGGCGTCGCTTTCGGCGGCCGCACCGGGTGGATGGCCTCGAAGAACGGCGCGATCTTCGACATCGCCCAGTGGTACCCGCGCATGGCGGTCTACGACGACGTGCGCGGCTGGGATCCGCTGCCGTATCTGGGCCAGGAGTTCTACCTCGAGGTCGGGACCATCGACTATTCGGTGACCGTGCCCGCCGACATGGTCGTGGTCGGCTCCGGCGCCCTGATGAACCCCAGGGAGGCGCTGAGCCTGATCGAGCAGGCGCGGCTCGCAAAGGCGCGCACGAGCGACAAGACGGTCATGATCCGCACCGCCCCAGAGGCTGCGGCTTCGGCCGCGGCCGTCACCCCCGCCGCCGGGGTGCGGACCTGGCGCTTTCACATCGACCATGCCCGTGACGCGGCGTTCGCCGCCTCCAGGGCCTTCATCTGGGACGCCGCGCGGATCGATCTGCCGGACGGCCGGGCCGCGCTCGCCCAGTCGGTCTATCCGGTGGAGGCGACGAGCGGCGAGAACAACTGGTCTCGCTCAACCCAGTACCTGAAGTTCGCCATCGAGGATTTTTCCCGCCGCTGGTATCCCTACCCATGGCCCAACGCGATCAACGTGGCCGGGCCGGTCGAGGCGATGGAGTACCCGGCCCTGGTGTTCGACGGCGTCGCCGACCGGGGCAAGCAGCTCTTCTATCTGACCGTTCACGAGATCGGACACACCTACTTTCCGATGATCGTCGGCAGCGACGAGCGACGCTGGGCGTGGATGGACGAGGGCCTCAACACCTTCATCGACACCTATGAGTCCGACGCCTTCAACCATGGCGAATGGGGACCCAAGCGCGACGCGGAATTTGCGCCCGGCGCCGCGCCCCCGGCCGATCAGATCGCCGCCTTGATCGCCGATCCGGCCGCCCCGCCGATCATGACCCGGGCCGACGTCATCCCGTTCGCCTACGATCACCCGGTCGAATACTTCAAGACGGCGTTCGGCCTGCGGCTGCTCCGCGAGGACATCCTGGGGCCGACGCGGTTCGACCTCGCATTTCGCAAGTACATTCGCGACTGGGCCTACAAGCATCCGCAGCCCTCGGACTTCTTCCGCGCCATGGCGAGCGAATCCGGCGAGGATCTTTCCTGGTTCTGGCGCGGATGGTTCTTCCATAACTGGGCCTTCGATATGGCCGTGACCGGCGTCAGCTACGTGGATGGCGATCCGGCCAAGGGCGCGCTGATCGACCTCGCCAACCTCGGGCGCCTGCCGTTGCCGGCCAGAGTGAGGATCACATTCGCCGATGGGACGACCTCCGACGTGATCGTTCCTGCGGAGGCCTGGATCTCTTCCGGCGCCCACCCGATCGCCATCGACTCGCGCAAGCCGATCGCCAGCGTCGTCATCGACCCCGACCACCGCCTCCCCGATTGCGACCGCGCCAACAATGCGTGGCAGGCGCACTAGATCCGGGCCACCGCCTCGGTCGGCGTCCGCTCAGGAGTCTTGCCAGCCGACGCCGCAAGGCCGAGCTTGCGCGCCGACCCCAACCCTTTCCGCGAGGTTCCCCTGGCCCGCTCCCACCAATACCGCAACGGCCTCATCCACTATGCGCCGGACTTCGCCTGCCGCGGCTACACCCTCTTCAGCGGCGGGGCGCCGGCGCGCGCCTACCTGATCGACATGAAGGGGCGCATCTGCAAGCGCTGGAGCCATCCGCGCGGGATCAGCTACGCCCAGCTCCTTCCGAGCGGCAATCTGCTCTGCCGCGCCACACCTTCGCCGGACGTCCAGGGGATGCGCGGGCTGATGGGCCAGTCGCCCTCGGTCTTCGAGCTCGACTGGGAAGGGAACCTCGTCTGGGAATTCAACGACGAGTGGCTGCACCACGACCAGCATCGCCTCGCCGACGGCTCGACGCTCCTCCTCGCTTGGCGCTGGCTCCCCGAGGAGATCGGCGCCAGGGTCAAGGGCGGTATCGCCAAGCCTGACGATCCTACCCGGCTCCTCGCCGACGTCATCTTGACCGTCGATCCGGCCGGCAAGATCGTCTCCGAATGGAGGTCCTGGGAGCATCTCGATCCCGACGAGGACGTGATCTGCCCCATGGATCATCGCCTCGAATGGACCCACGCCAATTCGATCTGCGAGACGCCCGACGCCGACTGGCTGGTGAGCTTTCGCCGCACCCACACCGTCGCGGCGATCGATCCAAAGACCGGCGCCTTCCGCTGGAAGTGGGGGAGGGGCGTCGTCCACCACCAGCACGATCCTAAGATCCTGGCCAACGGGCGGCTGCTTCTCTTCGACAACGGCGTCCACCGGTTCGGCGATGCGGACTATTCGCGTGTTCTGGAGGTCGATCGGGCCTCGGGCGAGATCGCCTGGTCCTATGCCGATGATCCGCCGTTCCATTTCTACAGCGTCATGGCCGGCTCGGCCGATCGCCTGGCGAACGGCAACACCCTCATCTGCCACGCCTCGGTGGGAAGGCTCTTCGAGGTTGCGCCCGACCGCCAGATCGTCTGGGAATATGTGAACCCCTTCTACGTCCACAATCCCAGGCTCGGCGGCTCGGCCAACATCGTCTTCAAGGCCCACCGGCATCTGCCCGACGATCCGGCCCTAACCGGCCGCGACCTCGATCCGGCCCTCTATGCCGAGCTCAACCGGTTCTATGGACCGGAGTGAGGCGGGCGCGGCGGCGCGCCCCGGGCCAGCAGACCGGCCGCGACCTCGAGCCTAGATTCCATGTGCGCGCCTTCCATTGCGCAGCCTGCGAGTTCCCTCCATGTTTGCGCAGAGGAGCGAGCAGGCCGATGAAACTGGAAATCGAACGCGAAGACGACGGCCGCTGGATCGCCGCGGTCCCTGCGCTTCCCGGCGTACTGGCCTACGGGGAGACCCGCGCCAAGGCGCGCGCCGGAGCCATCGCCCTGGCTCTTAGGGTGATTGCCGATCGTATCGAAAACGGCGAACCGACTCCGGAGGAAGCCGAGGTCCTGTTCGCGGCGTGAGCGCGTGGCCTTCCGCCAAGGCTGATCGCGTCCTTGCGGCGTTGCTGCGCATCGGCTGGAGCGTCAAGAGGCAAACCGGCTCTCATCGCGTGCTCGCTCGGCCCGGTTGGAGCGACACGGTGTTCGCATTCCACGGCTCGGTGGAAATCGGACCCAGGATGATCGCCAGGATCGCCAAGCTCACCGGGCTGCGGCCTGAAGACATTTGATTCAAGCTTCGCCCTCGTACTTGGCCGCGAGGGGATGACTATGTACGCCATCCTTCCCGACGCGATCCGGGTCCGAATGACCGCGCGCCCTTCAGAAGATCGCCGAGGAGTGAGCCGGAAAGTCTCGCCGGCGCGCCGCGAGCGCGGCGTTCGGAGCTGCTTTATCCCCGATCGAACGCTCTCCCGCCTCAAGGGCGAATCCCTGTAGCCCGGGCGCGTGGGCTGGCGCGACAATCGGTGCATCTGCAGCGGCCGAGCCGACGCGAAGGTGGCCTTTTGTGTCCGCACGGACGAGGCTGAGGCCGTCTCGGGCCAGTTCCTCCGTTGCCAAGAGTGCGGCAGCCTCTATCCGAACCGCTTCCCCGGCGACCACGAACTGGCCGGCTACTATGCCGGTTACTATACCGGCCGCGCCCCAAAGGTGGGATGGCGCTCGATCCCCCGAGCCGTTCTCGCCTTCCTGAGGCGGAACTATCTCGCCAGGGGGGTTCCGCCCGGGGCGCGGAAGGTCCTGGACTATGGATGCGGCTCAGGCGCGTTCCTGGCGAGGCTCGGAGTCGCCCGTCGCGATTGCGCCGCCTTTGGATCCGACCTGACGCCCCCTTCGCACGTCGGGCCCTGGCGCTGGATCGAACGGGCGGAGCTGGGGGCGGCGGCGCCCTACGACTGGATCACTCTTTCGCACGTGATCGAGCATGTGCCCGATCCGGCCGAAGTCCTCGGCGGGCTCGCCGATCATGTCGGGCCCGATGGAGGCATTTGGATTTCGACGCCGAACGCCGACAGCTTCCTTTTCGGGGCCGCCGGGCGCTGGGCGCGCGACGTGGATTTTCCCCGCCATCGGATCGTGTTCAGCCGCGAGGGACTGGAGCGCATGGCGCGGGCCTGCGGCCTCGCCGTCGCCTTCCGCGGCGCGCCGCGGACCAACGCCGCGCTGAATGCGGCCGCGACGCTCTCCAACATCATCCGGGATCGATCGGCGTCTCTTTGGACGAAGCTCACGGTCGCAGCTGGAGTGTGCGGCGGACTTGCGGCGCATTGTCTTCAAGGTCGCGCCGCGCGCGACGCAACTTCTCCGGAGCTCATCGCGCTTTGCTTCCCCACTGGAGGGCGGGTCACGAGCCCACTCGACCCCATGGCGACCGCCCCGTGAAGCGGCCCCTGATCTTCGCCCTCATGCGGTCGAGCGAGGCGCTCAGCCGCAAGTTCGTCCTCACTCTTTCGGCCCGGACCGGAGTCGCGATCGTCGGCCTCGCCGTCACACCGATCTATCTGAGGTTCCTCGGCCCGCAGGCGTATGGGCTGGTGGGCTTCTGGATCATCGCCCAGGCCTGGATGATCGTCTTCGATCTGGGCGTCTCCCCGGCGGTCGCCCGCCAGCTCTCCCGCTTCAAGGCCGGCGTGCTCGACTCCAGGGAGGCGGGGAGCCTCCTTTTCGTCGGCGAACTCATCTTCGCCGCTCTGGCGCTCCTGGCCGCGGCGGCGTTCTTCCTGCTCGCCCCGCAGATGAGGGCCCATTGGCTGGGCCGCTCCTCATTGGCGGCGGGCGAGGTCGAACTTGCGCTGAAATTGATGGGCGCGCTCCTGGCGGTGAGGTGGCTGACCGGTTTCTACCAGTCGGCGCTGATGGGCCTGGAGCGGCAGGTCGAAAGCAATTGCGTCGCCCTGGCCGGCCTGGCGCTGCGGAGCGCGGCGTCCGTCGCCTGCCTCGCCTTTGTCGCCGCCGATCCGGCTGTGTTCTTCTGGGCGCAGCTCGCCGGGGCGGCGATCGAGGCGGTCGCCAACCGGATCCTGCTGTGGCGCTTGGGGCCGGCCGGCCGCCCAGACTGGAAAGCCGGATGGCGCGCGCTCCGGGCCGAGGGCCGATTCGCCGCGACGGTCGCCGTCGGTTGCCTCATTGCGACCCTGATCAACGAGGTTGACAAGCTCGCGCTCTCCCACGCGTTGCCGCTGGGCGATTTCGGCCTCTTCAGCCTGGTGGTGACGATCTGCACGGGCGTTCGGGTCGTCATGCCGCCCATCCTTGGGCTCGTGCAGCCGCGGCTGACGGCCCTCATCGCCCAGGGCCGGCAGGTCGAGTTCTTCGGCCTCTATAGGCTCTCCTCGTGCCTCGTCGTGGTCCTGGCCGGGGCCCTCGCCGGCACGCTCGCCGCCCAGCCGCAGGCCGTCCTTCTGGCGTGGACCGGCAGCGCGGCGGTGGCCGCGAAGATCTCAACCGTGCTCAGCCTCTATGCTCTGGGCGCGGGCTTGTCGGCGCTGATGGTCCTTCCGTTCCTCCTCCAGTACGCCGCCGGGCGGGCGGGGCTCCATCTCACCGGCAATCTCATCTTCGGTGCGTTCTGGATCCCAGCGGCCGTCTGGGCGGCGTTCCGCTTCGGCGCGATCGGAACCGGGGCGGTCGGCCTCATCGGGAACCTCGGCTTTCTCCTTCTCTGGCGGCCGATCGTCCACAGGACCTTCCTCACCAGGGGCGAGCGGCGCGACCTCGCCAAGGAGGAATGGGCCATGATCGCGGCCATGGCCGCCGTGCTCCTCGCCGCACGGCTCCTTGTCGACGCTTCCCACTCCAGGGCCGGGGCGCTTTCGATCGTCGGAGTGGTCGCCGCCTTGGCCGGCGCCGCCGGGGTCGGCGCGTCCCGCACGCTCAGAAGCTATGCGGCGCGCGCGCTCGCTGTGCGGGACTGGCGCAGCCCGGCGTCTCTCGCCGCCCACGCGGGGCTCGAGCGCTGAGAGCGGCGAGCCACGCGCCCAAGTCGTGACCGATGCCTCACTGACCCCACGCCAGAACCAGATTGCGGACTTGGTGGAGATCGCGGGCGACAAAGACGCAGAGCGCGCAAATCGCCTCTGTCGGTTCAAGCAGATCGGGAACCATGACGGTCATCATGCCAGCCGCCGCCGCCGACCGGACGCCGATGTGCGAGTCTTCCAGGGCCAGACATAAGCGAGGCTCGACCCCCAGGCGTTCGGCAGCCTTCAGAAATGGATCGGGCGCAGGTTTGCCCTTTTCGTAGTCGCCCCGGCAGACGATCTCGGCGAAACGACCCATCAGGCTGTGCGCGGCGAGGTGACGCTCGACGGTCGTTCGAGACGACGATGTGGCGATGGCATGCGGGAGCCGGAGCTGGTCCAGGATTTCCAGCAGCTCCAGGGCTCCCGGCTTTAGCGCAAGCTTGTGTTCGGCGATCAGCCAGAAATGGCGCCGCCAATCCGCGTGGAAATCGTCGAAGAGGAAATCATCGCCGAAATGAGAGAGAAACAGATCCCGGCATTGCGAGCGTCGCACGCCGATCGACTTGTTGTAGAGCTCGTCGGCGATCTCATGGCCGGCTTCGGCGGCGGCGGAAAGTAGGGCCTCCTGCCAGAGGGCTTCGGTATCGAAGAGCAGGCCGTCCATGTCGAAGATCACGGCGCTTGGGCGAAAAGGCAATGTCATTCAGGCCTCTCGCAACAGCAGCCGCATTCCCGAAGATATGCTGGCGTTCTGATCCGCGCCACGAGGGGCGATCGCCTCGAGACGGCCGCGGCGGCCTTTAACCCAGACGCCGTTCCAGCCGATCTCCCAGACGCAGCCCGCGTCGAAGAACGCGACGACCGGCCGCTCTGGGGCTTGACCGATCCGAGGCGCTATTCCTTAACACTCGATCATGTTCTTTGGATTTCAATCGGCAGTGCTGGCGCCGGGAACGGGCGATGGCGTCTCGCCTCAGGGCGCGCCAGGGGAGGCGAAGACCATGCCGGCTGCGGGACTCTCCAGGGCGCAATACGCCGCCATCGCCGACTTTCGCCACGAGCTGAAGCGCTTCCTCGTCTTCAGCACCAGCGCCGCGTCGGCCGCCGGTCTTCCTTCGCAACAGCACCAGGCCCTCCTCGCCATCGCCGGAAGCGAAGAGCGGCTCAGCGTCGGGGCTCTCGCCGACCGGCTCCTCGTCGCGCCTCACTCGTCGGCCGAGCTGGTCACGCGGATGATCGATGCGGGACTTGTCGAGAAGTCGACGGCTCCCGACGATAGGAGACGCATGCTGGTTGCGCTGACGCCCAAGGCCGAGGCTCTGCTCGGCGAGCTCACCGCCGCTCATCTCGAGGAGCTGGTGAGGCTGGAGCCGGCGCTCGCCGCGGCGCTTCGACGATTGAGCGCGCTACGGCCCAAATAGGGCGCAGGCGCGAGTGTCGTGAATTCGACGTTCGTTTGGGCGCGGGGGAGGGCTCAGTGACGAACGTCAAATTCGTCAACGACGCTAGGATCATTAGCGGGCTAGCGGCCTTCCTGATTCCAACATTTGCCCGGCGCGCGGTATCAGGCGGATGCAAATGTTGGAATCGGACCACTAGGTGGCGAGCCCGCTTTTCGACGCGCTCTTCGCCGCCGGAGCCCCCGATGCGGCGGCGATGGAGTGGGAAGCGACGCGTCTGTCGAGGGCCGAGCTCCTCGCCGCCAGCGGGCGCTGGGCCAACGCCTATCGCCATCTGGGCGTCAAACCGGGCGATCGTATCCTCGCCAGCATCGAGAAGTCGGCGGCCAATCTGATCGCCTACCTTGGCGCGCTTCGCGCCGGCGCCGTCTGGGTGCCGCTCAACCCCACCTACACCGACGCCGAGCTCGCCTTCTTCCTCGGCGATTGCGCTCCGGCCCTGACGCTCGCCAGCCCAGGACGGGCGGAGGGTCTCTCCGCGTCCGGGGCGCGGCCCGTCGAGACGCTCGATGAAGCCGGGGAGGGCTCGATCGCCGGCCTCGCCGCCTCAATGGGCGATCGTTCCCCCACCACCCCCCGGACGCAAAGCGACCTCGCCGCCATCTGCTACACCTCGGGGACGACCGGCCGCTCCAAAGGCGCCATGCTCAGCATCGGCAATCTCCTCTCCAACGCCCAGACGCTCGCCGGCCTGTGGCGCTTTTCGGAACGCGATATCCTCATCCACGCCCTGCCGCTCTTCCATGTCCATGGCCTCTTCGTCGCCTGCCACGTGAGCCTTCTTTCCGGCGCCGCGCTCATTCTCCAGCCGCGCTTTTCGCCGGCCGCAGTCATCGAGGCGATGGAAAGGGCGAGCGTCCTCATGGGCGTTCCGACCTTCTACACGCGCCTCCTCGCCGAGCCCGACCTGACCGGCGATCTCGCTGGCCGCATGCGGCTCTTCATTTCGGGATCGGCGCCTCTGCTCGCCTCGACCCATGCCGCCTGGCGCGAACGGACCGGGGCCGTGATTCTGGAGCGCTATGGCCTGACCGAGACCGGCATGGACGCCTCCAATCCCTGTCAAGGCGAGCGGGTCGCCGGGACCGTCGGCCCGCCCCTCCCCGACGTCGACCTGCGCGTCGTCGGCGAGGAAGGCCGGGAGCTCCTGGCTGGAGAGGTCGGGATGGTCGAGGTGAAGGGGCCGAACGTCTTTTCCGGCTACTGGGGCGATCCCGAAAAGAGCCGCGCCGCCTTCACCGCCGACGGCTTCTTCATCACCGGCGATCTCGGCCGGCTCGACGAGGCCGGCTATCTCTCCATCGTCGGAAGGGCCAAGGATCTCGTCATCTCCGGAGGGCTCAACATCACCCCGCTCGAAGTGGAACGGGAGATCGACGCCCTCCAGGGCGTGGTCGAAAGCGCGCTCGTCGGCCTGCCCCACGCCGACCTCGGCGAAGCCGCCGTCGCCTTCGTAGTGGCCGATCCGGCTTGCCCGCTCGACGAGGCCGCCATCCTTTCCGCCATCGCTCCCAGGCTCGCCAGGTACAAGCAGCCCAGAAGGATCGTGTTTGTTCCCCAACTGCCCAGAAACGCGATGGGCAAGGTGCAGAAGGCCGAGCTCAGGCGAAGCTTCGCGACACTTTTCGACTGAGCTGCGCCTGGCGGGCGGCTTGAATGGCCTTTCGAAACATCCACATAAACCTTCGAAAGGTCCCCAAGCCCGATCGCCGCAGGGCCCTCGACTCGGTCCATCGTCCGGGTCATCGCAACAAGGGCGGGGCGCCCGAAGTTACGACCAAACCCAGCCCCGCCAGGAGTGACGTCGCAATGAGCGAGATCAAAACCGTCCCTGTGCTGCCGCTGCGGGACATTGTGGTCTTCCCGCACATGGTGGTGCCGCTCTTCGTGGGCCGCGAGAAGTCGGTTCGCGCCCTCGAGGAGGTGATGAAGGGCGACAAGCAGATCCTGCTCGTCACCCAGAAGGACCGCGACGAAGACGATCCCTCGCCATCGGACATCTACGAGGTCGGCGTCCTCTCCTCGGTGCTCCAGCTCCTCAAGCTGCCGGACGGCACCGTCAAGGTGCTGGTCGAGGGCCGCTCGCGCGCCCAGATCGTTTCCTTCACCTCCCAGAACGCGTTCTGCGAGGCGACCCTCGTGCCGGTGGAGGAGGAGCGCGGCGAGGGCCATGAGGCCGAAGCCCTTTCACGGGCGGTGATCGAGCAGTTCGAGAACTATGTGAAGCTCAACAAGAAGGTGCCGCCCGAGGCCATGGCGGCCATCCCCCAGATCACCGAGCCGGGCAAGCTCGCCGACAACATCGCCGCCCACCTGGCGGTGAAGATCGCCGACCGCCAGCAGCTCCTGGAGATCTTCAATGTCGGCAAGCGGCTGGAGAAGGTCTTCGCGCTGATGGAGGGCGAGATCAGCGTCCTGCAGGTCGAGAAGAAGATCAGGAGCCGGGTCAAGCGTCAGATGGAGAAGACCCAGCGCGAATACTACCTCAACGAGCAGATGAAGGCGATCCAGCGGGAGCTCGGCGAACACGACGACGCCCGCGACGAGCTGGTCGAGCTCGAAAAGAGGATCAAGAAGACCCGTCTTTCCAAGGAGGCGCGCACCAAGGCCGAAAGTGAGCTCAAGAAGCTGCGCAACATGAGCCCTATGAGCGCCGAATCCACGGTGGTGCGGAACTACCTCGACTGGCTGCTCTCCATCCCGTGGGGCAAGAGCAAGACGAAGCCGATCGACATCAACAAAGCCGAGGAAATCCTCGAGGAGGACCACTATGGCCTGGAGAAGGTCAAGGAGCGGATCCTCGAATACCTCGCCGTCCAGGCGCGCACCGGCGCCCTGAAAGGGCCCATCCTCTGCCTCGTCGGGCCGCCGGGCGTCGGCAAGACCTCGCTCGGCCGCTCGATCGCCAGGGCCACGGGCCGCGAGTTCGTGCGCCTCTCGTTGGGCGGCGTGCGCGATGAGGCCGAGATCCGCGGCCACCGGCGCACCTACATCGGCTCGATGCCCGGCAAGATCATCCAGTCGATGAAGAAGGCCAAGACGACCAACACCTTCTTCCTGCTCGACGAGATCGAGAAGATGGGCGCCGATTGGCGGGGCGATCCCTCCAGTGCTCTGCTCGAGGTCCTGGATCCCGAGCAGAACTGCAACTTCAACGACCACTATCTGGAGGTCGACTACGACCTTTCCAACGTGATGTTCGTCACCACCGCGAACACCCTTTCCATGCCCCAGCCTCTCATGGACCGCATGGAGATCATCCGCATCCCCGGCTACACCGAGGACGAGAAGGTGGAGATCGCCAAGCGCCATCTCCTTCCCAAGATCACCAAGGACCATGGCCTCAAGCAAGGCGAATGGACCGTGCCGGACGAGGCGATCCGGGATCTCATCCGCTACTACACGCGCGAGGCCGGCGTGCGGGCCCTGGAGCGGGAGATGAGCAACCTCGCCCGCAAGAGCGTGCGCGACATGGCCAAGGAACAGCTCATCAAGGTCGAGATCGATCCCGAGCGCCTGGCCCGCTACGCCGGGGTGCGCAAGTTCCGCTACGGCGAGACCGAGGAGGCTGATCAAGTCGGCATCGTCAATGGCCTCGCGTGGACCGAGTTCGGCGGCGACATCCTCACCATCGAGGCGGTGAAGATGCCCGGCAAGGGGCGCATGTCGATCACCGGCAATCTGAAGGAGGTGATGAAGGAGTCCATCGCCGCCGCCGCCTCCTTCGTGCGCGCCCGGGCGGTGCGCTTCGGGATCGAGCCGCCGATCTTCGAGACCACCGACGTCCACGTCCACGTGCCCGAAGGCGGAACGCCCAAGGAGGGCCCCTCCGCGGGGGTGGCCATGGCGACAGCCATCGTCTCGGTGCTCACCAGGATCCCGGCGAGGCGCGATCTGGCCATGACCGGCGAGATCACCCTGCGCGGCCGCGTCCTTCCCATCGGCGGCCTCAAGGAGAAGCTGCTCGCCGCCCTGCGCTCGGGGATCAAGACGGTGCTCATCCCGGCCGAGAACGAGAAGGACCTCGCCGAGGTCCCGGCCAACGTCAAAGTGGGTCTGGAGATCATCCCGGTGGCGACCGTGGACGAGGTCCTCGCCCGCGCCCTCACCGCCCCGCTCATCCCCATCGAGTGGAGCGAAAAGGATGCGCCGGTGACCGTGCCGCCGCCCGCCTCGGCGAGCGACGATCTCGAAGGCGGCCTGGTGGTGACGCACTGAGAAGCGGGAGGAAGCGCTCGCATTTCCCCGCTAATCTCCGGCTGCGAGGATGGGTTTGACGCGCTGCGCCGCTCGGGCCTAATCGCCGCGAGCCGCAAGGGCGGCTAGCTCAGCTGGTCAGAGCGCCTGGTTTACACCCAGGAGGTCGGGGGTTCGAACCCCTCGCCGCCCACCAGCCTTCGCTCGCTTCTTGAGCGTCTTGGCTGTCGCTTCGGGGCGTTCAGTCGCTCGCCGCGTGAATGTCTTCCGCGGATTTGACAACCCCACCCCCTCGTGGGCCATCTTGAGGCCGGGGAGTGGGGGCATTGGTGCGATTTCCCGGAAATCGGGCTGGTTTGGCGGCGCTGGCCGCGAGCCCCCTCCTCGCCCCCACTCCGGCCTCCCAAGCGCGCGCCGCCTGCCATCTCGAGCCGATCGCCGACCTGCCGGTCACCATGATCGGCCCAAGGGTGACGATCGCGGTGGAGTTGGACGGCCAGCCGGCGCGGATGATGGTCGATAGCGGAGCCGCGAGCAGCCTCATCACCCCCGACCGCGCCAAGGCGCTGAACCTGGATGTTCTTCCCTCCCGCGCGTTCGTCCGTGGCTTGGCAGGGTCTTCCTTCGCCTCGGTCGCCAAGGTGCATTTGCTGAGCCTCGCCGGCACGCCCGTTCAAGATGTCCCGTTTGTGGTCGCCGGCAACGCCTTGGGCCTGGGTCTTTCCGGCGTGGTCGGCCAGAACCTGCTTGCTATCGGCGACGACGAGTTCGATCTCGCCGGCGGGGAGATCCGCCTTTTCACGGCCAAGGGCTGCGCCGCCGCAGATCTCGCCTATTGGGCCAAGCCCGGCGAACCGCTCGGCGAAATGCACATCAAGCCCCTGGGTGGATTCAACCGCCTGGCGATCGGCGAGGCGCTCATGGACGGCAAGCGCATCCGGGTCGGATTCGATACCGGAATGCCCTACTCGTCTCTTTCCCTCTCCGCGGCCAAGCGCCTCGGCATCGGACCGGGAAGTCCCGGGGTGAAGCCCGTCGGCGAAGGGACGGGTGCGGTTGGCGGACGGGTTTTCCACACCTGGATCGCGCCGGTGGCGAGCTTCAAGATGGGCGGCGAGGAGATCCGCAACACCCATCTTCTTATCTCCGATGTCAGCATCCCCGGGGCCGACATGCTCGTCGGGATCGATTTCTTCCTCTCTCATCGGATCTTCGTGGCCAACGACCTGCACGAGCTGGTCTTCACCTACCAGGGCGGCCCGGTGTTCAAGGTCGGTGGCTCAGCGACTGTGGAGGCGGCTCAGGGGCCGTCTTCCCCATCTCCGATCGAAGCGCTGCCCGCGCCGGTCGATGCCGCCGGCTTGACGCGCCTGGGGGCGGCCCTCGCCGCGCGCGGCGATCTCGCCGGCGCGAGCGCCGATTTCACCCGCGCCATCGCGCTCGATCCCAGGGGCGAGGACGCCCTTCGCATGCGCGCGCGCATCTTCTTGCGCGAAAAGAGATGGGAAGAGGCGAGGGCCGACCTCGACCGGCTCATCGCACTTGCGCCCGCCGACGCGCTCGCTCGCCTGTTGCGCGCCGAACTGGAGATCCGGCGGAACGACAAACCGGCGGCGCTGGCCGATCTCACCGCGGCCGATGCGGCGCTCTCGCCGGAAGACGCGCTTCGCGCCGCCGCCGGCGACCTCCATCTGGTAGTCGGTGATTTCCCGGCGGCGGTGGACGACTTCGATCTGTGGATGCGCCAGCATCCGGGCGATGTCGGGCGATATCAGGTCGAGCGAGATCGCTGCCAGGCGCGGGTTCTGTGGGACCGGGACCTCGACAAGGCCATGGCCGACTGTCAGGCGAGCCTGAAGAAGGATCCCGCCAACGCCGTCGCCCTCGAGAGCCGGGGCCTCGTCCATCTGCGCCTGGGCCAGTTCGACGCCGCCATCGCCGACTTTGACGCCTCTCTCGCGGTTCGACCGAAGGCCGCCCTGTCGTTGTGGGGAAGGGGACTCGCCGAGCTGAGATCCGGAAAGACGGCGGCGGGCGACGCCGATCTGGCCGCGGCCGGCGCGCTCGATCCCAAGCTGCCGGCCCGCGCCGCCGTGCTCGGCCTCGGGCCGCTGGTCGGGAATGGGCGAAGGTGATGCGGTTTCGCGATCTGATCGTCGCGGCTTTTTCGGCGGTCCTCGCCGGCATCGCGGCCGCGCCGGCGCCGGCGACGGCGGGCTGCCAGGTCGAGAAGTTCGCCGATCTGCCGGTCGTCATGATGGGACCGCGGGCCACCATTCCCGTCCTGGTGAATGGCCACCCAGCGCGGATGATCATCGATAGTGGGGCTTTCGCCAGCCTCTTCACGCCCGACAGCGCCCGGGCTCTTGGGCTCGAGGTCGAGCCGACGCGAATGATCATCGAAGGCCTTGGTGGCTCATCCTTCTCCGGAGCCACGGTTGTGAACGTGTTCACTCTGGCCGGCATGCCCATTCACGGTGTGCCGTTCTTTGTCGGTGGAAACACCCTCGACCACGGCGTCGCTGGGGTGATGGGCCAGAACCTGCTCGCGATCGGCGATGTCGAATATGATCTCGCCGACGGAGCGAACCGTCTTTTCAAGACCAAGGGCTGCGCAGTCGCCGATCTCGCCTACTGGGCCAAGCCCGACCAGCCCATTGGCGAGATGTCGATCGAGAACATGTTCGGCGTGAACCGCCGAACCGCCGGCGAGGCGTTCATCAACGGCGCGCGCGTGCGGGTCGAGTTCGACACCGGAACGCCAAGCTCGGTCCTTTCGCTCGCAGCGGCCAAGCGCCTCGGGATCGGGCCCGGAACGGCCGGGGTGACGCAGGTGGGGGAGGGGGCCGGAGGAGTCGGTGGGCGGGTTTTCCGCACCTGGATCGCGCCGGTGGCGAGCTTCAAGTTGGGCGGCGAGGAGATCCGCAACACGCGCCTTCTCATTTCCGACTTCAGCATTCCTGGAGCGGACATGCGGGTCGGGATCGATTTCTTCCTCTCGCACCGGATCTTCGTCGCCAACGACCTGCACGAGCTCTTTTTCACCTATGAAGGAGGGCCGGTCTTCAGACTCGGCGGCAAGGCCAGGGTGGAGGCAGAGCCAGGCGCCTCGGCGCCCTCTCCGATCGAGGCCGGAGCGGGCCCGACGCCCACTGACGCGGCGGGGTTCGAGCGCCGCGGTGCGGCGCTGGCCTCGCGCGGCGATCGGGCCGGCGCGATCGCCGACTTTACCCGCGCCATCGCGCTCGATCCCAAGGACGCCGACGCCTACCTCCTGCGCGCCCAGATGTACGTTCGCGAGAAGAAATTTAGTGAGGCGAGGAGCGATGTCGACCAGGCGATCGCGCTTGCGCCCAAGGACGCGAGGGCTCGTCTCCTTCGCGCCGGCCTTGATCTTCCCGATGGCGACAAGCCGGCGGCGCTGGCCGACCTCGCCGTGGCCGACAAGTCCCTCCCGCCCGAGGCGGGGCTTCGCGTCTCCCTCGGAAACCTCTACGAGGCCGCCGACGACTTCCCCGACGCGGTCGAAGAGTACGACCTTTGGATGCGCCAGCACCCGGGCGACGTCGGCCGCTATGCCATCCAGAACCTTCGCTGCTGGGCCAGGGCTCTGTGGAACCACGATCTCAACAAGGCCATGGCCGACTGTCAGGCCAGCCTCAGGAAGGACCCCGACAATTTCGCCGCCCTCGACAGCCGGGGCATGGTTCACTTGCGGCTCGGACAGGACGACGCCGCCATCGCCGACTATGACGCCGCCTTGAAGCTGCGTCCGAAGGAGCCCTGGTCGCTGTGGGGCCGGGGCCTCGCCGAGCTGAAATCGGGAAAGACGGCGGCGGGCGAGGCCGACCTGGCCGCGGCCTCAAAGCTCGATCCCAAGTTGCCCGCCCGGGCCGCCAAGCTCGGCCTTTCGGCCAAAGACGCCTCGTCGAGCCAGTCGGGATCCTAAGGAAGGTCGAGCCGCGCCGGGAGAGACCGCGCTCGCGCCTTCACTCCGCCGCCATGCCCTTTTCGGCCAACTCGGCGAGGGCCGCCTTGGATTTCCTGAGCCTATCGAGGCCCATGCCGCGCAGCACTCCGGCGGTCTTGGAGAACTGCACGCCCTCGTAGCCGATGATCTCGATGCGATTGCCCCACGGATCTCGGAAGTCGAGGAACGGGCCGGGAAGCGCCTCGATACCCGCCTCGGCCATGGCCCGCCGCACGGCTTCCTTGTCGCTCACCACCAGGCCGAAGTGGCGCCCATCGTCGGGCCCCTGGCGGCGGCCTTTCTGCAGGGCGAGGAACTGATCGCCCAGGTCGATGAAGGCCATGTCCTTTTCGCGCCCGCGCAGCTCGAAGGAAAAGAGGCGGCCCAAGAAGGCCAGGGCCTCGTCGATGTCGCCCACCTCGAGGGCCACATGGTTGAACCCCACCGCTCTCGCCTTGTCCGTCATGATCAAGCTTCCTTGGATTTTTGGGCTCTTGCAGATGGGCGCCGGGCGGCCGTTTGGCCAGCGGCGGCGCGAGATGCGCGCTTTTTAGAAGATCGCCTTCTCCTCGCCCCACCACAGCGGCGAGCGGGAAAGGTCGATGAACGTGCGTTCGTCTTCGAGCAGGAGGCGGCCGGCCTCGCGGGCGGCCGGATCGGCCTGGGCGGCCGCCATGTCCTCGAAACTCTCCCACCAGAGCTCCGCGACGCCATAGAAACCCTCCGGGCCGCCGCGGGAGGACTTGAGCGCTTCGGAGGCTTCCGCGGGAAGGCTGTGGAGCTGGACGTAGCGTCGAATGCGCAGGACCTCGGCGACGCTTTTCACCAATGGCGCGTGGTGATCGAACCAGTAGTCCTGGAAGGCCTCGCGGGTAAGGTGCGGCGCGCGCCTGAGAACATAGGTGAGCTTGATCACAGGTCTCCTCCTTCGCGTCTGGTTTGACACCGATCGCGTGCCCTCGCACTCTCGCGCGCAGCTCGGGGGGAAGTCGATGGCGAGGCTGGCCGGCAGGGCGGCGATCATCACAGGGGCGGCGTCGGGCATCGGACGCGCCAGCGCCGAGCTCTTCGCCGAGGAGGGCGCGCGGGTTCTCGCCGTCGACCGGCCGAGGACCAATCTCACCTTCAACGCCCGCGGAATCGAGCCGCACGAGGCCGACATCGGGCGCAAGGGCGTCGCCGAGGAGATCGTGCGCAAGGCCGTGTTCCTCTTCGATGGCCTCGACATCCTCTTCAGCAACGCCGGCATCGGCCTCAACGCCGCCGTGCGCGAGATGCGCGACGAGGACTGGGCCCTCGTTCAGTCGGTCAATATCGACGCCGGCTTCCGCCTCGCCCGCGAATCGATTCCCCACCTCGTCGCCTCGACCCGAGGCCGGATGATCTTCACCGCCTCGGTGATGGCCCTGGGGACCGACTATGGCCTTGGGGCCTACTGCGCCTCCAAGGCCGCCGTACTGGGCCTCACCCGCACCCTCGCCCTCGAGCTCGGCCGCGCAGGGGTGACCGCCAACGCCATCCTCCCCGGGGCGATCAAGACCGGCATGACGGCTCGCGCCTTCGAGGACGAGAAGATCGCCGAGGTGTGGGCGAGGAAATCGGTCCTCAAGCGCCTGGGCGAACCCATCGATGTCGCCCGCCTCGCCCTCTTCCTCGCCAGCGAGGACGCCAGCTTCGTCACCGGCCAGGCGATCGCTGTCGACGGCGGGATGATGCTGCGCATCTGAGCCCGAGAGCCTCGCGGGCCGACGCGACCGCCGCGAGCGCGTCGGCGCGGCGCTCGGCATAGGCGTCGTCCGCCGCCCTGCGCCGGGCCAACAGCGCTTCTTCCTCCTCGCGCAGGCGCGCCTCCTCACGCTCGCGCTGCGCCTCGATCTTCGCGAGCGCCGCCTCGGCCGCCTTCAGCCGCGAGCGGTCCGCCGCTGTGGGGCGATGTGCCTTGGCCCTCCCTTTCGACGGCGTTTTGGGAAGGGTCTTCGGCTCCAGGGTGAAGGGTTCGGCCGAGCCGACCGGGCGGCGAAGGGGCGTCCCGGCATGGGCCAGGGCAGCTTCGACCGCGCGGGGGTCCTTGGCGATCCGCGCCTTTCCCTCGCCGAAGAGGTTCTGGACGACGCTCCAGGCCTTGAGCGCCGCGGTTTGGCTGGGCGCGGCGACCACGGTTTCGTAGAAGCCGAGCTGCGTCTCGAAGACCTTGAGCCGGCGGCCCAAAGTCTTGGCTGGAGATTTGGCCTTGGCGGGAGACTTGGCCATGGCGCTTGAAGGTCCAGCCGGGCCCCAGGTTCCTCTAGAAACGACGCCTCGCCAAGCCGCGTCAGGCCGCCGATGCGCCTTGTGCAAAGGCTTCGGCGGCCCCCCGCCCGCTCCGCGCGATGGGCTCCGCGGCGGTTCGGCCGGCGAGGATCGGGGCGGCATCGGAGGATTCGACGTCCATGACCCGGCCAAGGTGCTGCAAGGGAATCGAGAGTCGGATCCGCAATCCGTCCGCCTCCCAGCTTCGCGCGATTGTTCCGCCGAACTGGTCCTCGATGACCCGGCGGGTGAGCGTGCCGCCGAATCCTTCGACCTGCGGCTCACCGTCGAGCGGAGGTCCGCCGCGCTCCTTCCAGTGAAGCTCGAACCTCTCGCCCTCCACGGCGCAGTGGATGTCGACCGCCCCTCCCGGCAAGGCGAGCGCGCCGTACTTTGCGGCGTTGGTCGCCAGTTCGTGCATGACCAGGGCCATGCTGGTGATCGTCGCCGCGCCGATCGCCGCATCCGCGCCCTCGACCGCCATCACCGGGCGGCCGCTCGCGTAGGGCGCGAAGATCGTCCCCACCAAGGCGTGCAGGGTCGTTTCCTGGGCGCCCCTCGTGATCATCCCGGTCACCCCGGGCCGGGTCAGTTCGTGAGCGCGGGAGAGGGCGTTGAGCCTTTCGCGTACTGAGGCCGCCATTTCGCCGGGCGTAAGAGCGGATCGCGCGCTCAAGGAGACGAGGCCGCTCGTGATCGCGAAGAGATTCTTCACCCGGTGGTTCATCTCGCGGAGCAGAAGAGTCTGTTGCTCCTGGGCCTGTTTGCCCTCGGTGATGTCGATCGAGACGGCGACCGCATGGGTCAGTCTGCCGTCGCCGTCCCCGATGGCGCAAACGCTGTTGCGCACCCACAGCGGCGTTCCGTCTTTTCGGAGGTAGCGCTTCTCGATCACGTAGTCGGAACCCGTCGCGACGAGGTTGGAGAACAGGTCCGCGTGGGCCGGCCGATCCTCCGGATGGGTGATCTCCTGCGCGGTGAGGCTCAGAAGCTCGGCCTCGGTGCGCCCGACCATCTCGCAGAAGCGCGGGTTGGCGAGAATGATGCGTCCTTCAAGATCCGTTTCCGCCAAGCCGGCGGCGACCTGATCGATGATTGCCCGAAAACGCGCCTCGCTTCGCCGCAGTCTTTCGGCGGCCTGAGCCCGCTCAATGAGATCGGCGGCCTGACGCGCCAGGATGTCGAAGCGCTTGAGCTCGCTCTCGCTCGGCGCGTGGGGTTTGCGCCAATGGGTGGAGATCATTCCCAGGAGCCGGCCCGATCGTGAGACGAGAGGGGTGCTCTGGGCGGCGCCGACGCCGGCCGCCAGGAGGGCAGGCTGGTCGACTGTACCCGCCATCCACTCGCAGGTCTCCACATCCTCGGCGATCGCGCGTTTGCCGGTTCGAAGGGCCATCCCGCAGGTGCATCCCGAATCGGCCCGGACCCACTCCCAGAACTTGACCACCTCGGAATCGAAACCACGGAAAGCGAGGAGCTCGAGCTCACCGGCCTTTCCCCGTTCCGGATGGAGCATCTGCATGGTCGAAAAGTCCGAGCCCATGAGGCGCGCCGCCGCTTCGACCAACCTTTCGTAGAGAGCTTCGACGTTCTCTGCCTGGACCAGTTCGGTGCTGATCGTCTGCAGAAGCTCTGTGGCTTCGAGCTCCTCCGCCGGGCGCGCACGGCTCTCCTCCAGCGCTGTCTCAGCGGTCTTTTCCGGATATCGGCTCTTCAGCTGCTGCGCCCGAATATGCCGGTCCTGAACGGTCATCCGAATCCTCCTGGTCTCATTCGCCAGTTCCTCGGCGAGGCGCTCAAACGGGTGACATTCTTCCATACCTCACCGCTCCTGGCCGGCGCAATTTCCGCTTCACCGGTCCTGGCCCTCGTCTCCCAACTCGTTGAGGCTTTTCGAACGACCTCCCCGCCCTTGTTCCAGCTGGCGTTCGGTGAAGGCGCGACCATGGGCCACCCATTCCAGCCCTCCCCTCGCCAGGGCCGGGTAGGTTGGCAGGTCGATCCGATCGAGGATGCTGGCCCCCATCGCCAGCTTGGCCACGCCGGGGATGGCGAAGGCGTTCGTCACCAGGTTGCGCGTGAAGATACCCAGCCGCGTCTTGGGCGCGAACGAGCCGGCGAAGGCGACCGCGGCCTTCTGCTTGGCGGTCATGAAGCCGCGCAGCGTTCGCTCGTAGCGCTGGAAGGCGGCGTGAGGCTCTTCCGGGCTGGCCGCCAGTTCGCCGGCCAGGACATAGGCGCCGATCATGGCCAAGGCCGCGCCCTGACCCGCCAGCAGCGAGGGGGCGAACGCGGCGTCGCCGACGAGCGCGACGCGTCCGCGCGACCACGCCGGCGCGCGGATCTGGCTGACCCGGTCGAAATAGAGGTCGTCGCCGGCTTCCAGGGCGGCGAGGATCTGCGGGCACTCCCAGCCGTCGTCGTGGAACTGAGCCTGCAGCAACGCCTTCTGGGCCGCCGCGTCGCGCAGTTCGCTCTTCGGAGGCCGGCCGGCGGCGAAGACCAGGAGGAACATCGTACGATCCTCGCGCATGGCGAAGCGCGCCGCCTGTTTGCCAGGTGCGGCATAGGCCACATAGGCGCCCTCGTCCCTCGGCCGATAGCCCTTGGCGCCGAAGGCGGCGACCCCGTAGCCGAGATAGGTCTCGAACCGTTCCTGGGGCCCGAACGCCGCCTCGCGAACGGCCGAATGCAGTCCATCGGCGCCGATCACCAGATCAAACCGTCGCGCCGCCAAGCGCTCGAAGCTCACCTCCACGCCCTCGCCGGTCTGCCTAAGGGCGGTCACGCTCTCGCCGAAGATCGTCTCGCAGCGACCCTCGATCTCTTCGAAGATCAGCCGGGCGAGGTCGCCCCGCTGGAGGCTGACGTAGCGGCCTTCGGTGAGTTCGCGGAAAACGTCCACGCCGAAGCCGGCGACCCGCCGTCCACGGCCATCGACGAGTCGCAGTTCGGCGATCTCGTATCCACGGGTCCTCAGCGCCGGCGCAAGGCCCATCTTCTCGGCGATATCGAAGCCGAGGCCCCAGAAGTCGATGACATAGCCGCCGGCGCGGAACTTCGCCGCCCGCTCCACCAGGGTCGGGGTGAATCCGGCGGCGAGGAGCCAGTAGGCGAGGGTCGGTCCGGCCACCCCGCAGCCCGAGATCAGGACGGTCCGGCTCTTCATCTGTGAGGTCGCACTACTCAGACGCCCAAGCCCCGCGAGGCGCCCGGAACGTCCCGAGCCGCCGCTCGCGCTTGCGGCCACCTTATCCGAAGTGGTGGGCGGCCCCAATCCGCCTGCGCTCAGTTCACCCAGAAACTGGCGGATCGCGCGGAAACTGCTTTGGTCTCCGCGGCTCCAGGGGAGACGGGACAGCCTGCGGTTCGACCGCCTTCAGCCGCGCGTCCGATTGTGACTTGGGGATGATGGCGCGAGTGACGGGACTTGAACCCGCGACCTCCGGCGTGACAGGCCGGCGCTCTAACCAACTGAGCTACACCCGCAGCGCGAGGGGAGCCCAGATAGGTCGGCGCGGGGGCGGAGGTCAACCGCGGGCCTTCGGTCTCGCCTGCTCGACCATTGACTTCCGGCGTGACAATTACAATATGCAAGTAATGCGTGGGATCGCGGCGAACCGATCTTCAACTGGTCACGATCCGTCGCGTCGCGGTTGCGTGGAGCCGGTTCAGCTCATTCATGTCCAATCGATGCCCGATCCTGCGCCCTCCATGCCCAACCCTGCCCGAAAACTTCCAGTTGATGCCGGCGAAGTCGGCAAAGGTGATCGAAAATGCCCGCTGATTTCCGCTGCAATGTCTGACATAGCAGTTCAGTGTTTGGTCGCATGATCATGAAATCATCGTGGAAACGGCCGCCATCTACGGGCTTGAGCGGCGCGCCCGGCGGCGAAGTTCGGGCACGCGCCTGCGCGGCGTCCTCGCATTTGAACCCCCTCGGCCCATGGGCTAGAAGGGCGACGCCGCCATGAACGCCTTTCTTCTCCAGTACCTGCCGATCGTGATCTTCCTGGGCGTGGCGGCCTTCATCGCCATCGCCTTCATCGCCGCGGCCTGGATCGTCGCCCCGCACGCGCCCGATCCGGAGAAGCTCTCCGCCTATGAGTGCGGCTTCAACGCCTTCAACGATGCACGCATGAAGTTCGATGTGCGGTTCTATCTCGTCTCGATCCTCTTCATCATTTTCGATCTGGAGGTCGCCTTCCTCTTCCCCTGGGCGGTGGCGCTGATGAAGCTGCCCAAGGCTGCGGGCGAGTTCGCCTTCTTCTCCATGCTGGCTTTCCTCTTCATCCTCACCGTCGGGTTCGTCTACGAGTGGCGCAAGGGAGCGCTGGAATGGGAGTGAACGATCCGGGGCCCCAGGCGCCGGCGCGCTCGCGACTCATCGCCAAGGCGGCGGGCCGGGCCAGCACGCCCGGCTATGATCCCAGAGTGGGTCCCGACGCCGAGGATCCCTATTTCGACGGCGTCGCCGGCTCGCTCGCCGACCGCGGCTATGTGACTGCCGCGATCGATGACCTCGTCACCTGGGCTCGCACCGGCTCGCTGATGTGGATGACCTTCGGCCTCGCCTGCTGTGCGGTGGAGATGATGCAGGCGTCGATGCCGAGGTATGATCTGGAACGCTTCGGCTTCGCCCCCCGCGGCAGCCCGCGCCAGAGCGACGTGATGATCGTCGCGGGCACGCTCTGCAACAAGATGGCGCCCGCCATCCGCAAGGTCTACGACCAGATGCCGGAGCCCCGCTACGTCATCTCCATGGGAAGCTGCGCCAACGGCGGGGGCTACTACTACTTCAGCTATTCGGTCGTGCGGGGCTGCGATCGCATCATCCCGGTGGACATCTACGTCCCTGGCTGCCCGCCCACCGCCGAGGCCCTGGTCTACGGCGTCCTCCAACTGCAGAAGAAGATCCGCCGTACCGGGACCATCGAGAGATGACCTGGCGCATCCCCGACGCTGAGCTCGCCGATCTCGGCGCGCGCATCGCGGCCAATTCCGAAGGCGCGCTTTCGGAGCCCATCGTGGCCTTCGGCGAGCTGACGCTCCTTGCGCCCGCCCACCGCATCGTCTCGGCCCTGCGGCTCCTGAGGGACGATCCCGAGTTCCGCTTTTCGCAGCTCGTCGATCTCTGCGGGGTCGACTATCCCGAGCGGCCGAGACGATTCGACGTCGTCTATCACCTGCTCTCCCATGCGAGGAACCGGCGGGTGCGGGTCAAGGTGCAGACCGATGCGGAAACGCCGGTCCCCTCGGTCGTCGAGGTCTTTCCCTGCGCCGACTGGTACGAAAGGGAGGCTTTCGATCTCTACGGGATCTTCTTTTCCGGCCATCCCGACCTTCGTCGCATCCTCACCGACTACGGCTTCTCCGGGCATCCCATGCGCAAGGACTTCCCGATGACCGGCTATGTCGAAGTCCGCTACGACGATGAGCAGAAGAGGGTCGTCTACGAGCCTGTGAAATCAGTGGAATTCCGCAAGTGGGACTTCCTCTCGCCATGGGAGGGCGCGGCCTATGCGAGGCCCGGCCAGGGCTATCCCTACGAACTGCCCGGCGAGGAGACGATCGGCGAGGGACTGGCTGACCCGGCAGGCCCGCATCACCCGGGAAAGACGCCGTGAGCGAAGAGATCGCCTCGCCGCCGGACATCAACGTCTTCGAAGAGACGGCCCCGCCCGGCACCCCAGAGCGCCGCAAGTTCAACGTCAATTTCGGTCCGCAACACCCCGCTGCTCATGGTGTTCTTCGCCTTGTCCTCGAACTGGACGGCGAACTCGTCGAACGCGTGGATCCACACATCGGCCTGCTCCATCGCGGCACCGAGAAGCTGATCGAGGCCAGGCCCTACGCCCAGAACATCGGCTACTTCGACCGCCTCGATTATGTCGCGCCGATGAACCAGGAGCACGCCTTCGTCCTCGCCATCGAGCGGCTCATGGGTCTGGAGGTTCCCCGCCGGGGAAGCATCATCCGGGTGCTCTATTGCGAGATCGGCCGCATCCTCAACCACCTCCTTCAGATCACCACCCAGGCCCTGGATGTGGGAGCGCTCACCCCGCCGCTGTGGGGCTTCGAGGAGCGCGAGAAGCTGATGGTCTTCTACGAGCGGGCTTCCGGCGCGCGGATGCACGCAAACTACTTCCGCCCCGGCGGCGTGCGCCTCGACCTTCCCGAGGCCCTGATCGACGACATCGAGGCCTGGTCGATAAGTTTCCCAAAAGTGTCCAAGGAGATAGAGGCGCTTCTTACCAAGAATAGGATCTTCAAGCAGCGCAACGTCGACGTCGGGGTCGCGAGCGCCGAGCAGGCCCTCGCCTGGGGTTTCTCAGGGCCGATGCTGAGGGGCTCGGGGGTCGCCTGGGACCTTCGCCGCAACCAGCCCTACGAGATCTACGACGAACTCGAGTTCGAGATCCCGGTCGGCGTCCATGGCGATTGCTACGAGCGTTATCTCTGCCGCATGGAGGAGATGAACCAATCGATCCGGATCATGCGGCAATGCGTTGCGCTGCTGAAGAAAACGAGAGGCCCAGTCCTGGCGCGCGACCACAAGGCGACCCCGCCCAGGCGCGAGGAGATGAAGCGCTCGATGGAGGCGCTCATCCACCACTTCAAGCTCTATAGCGAAGGCTATCACGTCCCCGCCGGCGAGGTGTACGCCGCGGTCGAGGCGCCCAAGGGCGAATTCGCCGTCTATCTGGTCGCCGACGGCACCAACACGCCCTACCGATGCAAGATCCGCGCGCCGGGATGGCCGCACCTGGAGTCGATGGACTGGCTCAACCGCGGCCACATGCTGGCCGACGTGTCGGCCATCCTGGGCAGTCTCGACATCGTCTTCGGTGAGATCGACCGATGAGCGTGCGGCGCCTCGCCAAGGAGCAGCCGGCCTCCTTCGCCTTCACGAAGGAGAATCTCGCCGCCGCCCAGGCGTGGATCGTCCGCTTTCCGGCCGGTCGGCAGCCCTCGGCGCTGGTGCCGATCCTGATGATCGTCCAGGAGCAGGAAGGCTGGGTTCCCGAACCGGCCCTTCGAGTGGTGGCCGACATGCTGGGCCTGCCGGTCATCCGCGTCTTCGAGGCCGCCACCTTTTACACCATGTTCCACCTGGAGCCGATGGGCCGGGTGGTTGTGAGCATCTGCGGGACCCCGCCGTGCAGCATGCGCGGCGCCTCCGAACTGAAGGCGCTCCTGGAGGCCCGGATCGGACCGCGCGACCAGCCTTCCGCGGACGGCGCCTTCGGCTGGGTCGAGGTGGAATGCATGGGGGCCTGCGCCAACGCGCCCATGGTCTCGATCAACGATCGCTATTACGAGGATCTCGACGCCGAAGCGCTCGCGCGCATCCTGGACGCGTGGGCGGCGGGCGATCCGCCGCCGGCCGGCTCGGCGATCGGACGCCAGGGCTCGGCGCCCGAAGGCGGCCCGCTCACCCTTTCGGACCCCTCGCTCTTCGATGGCTCGCGCGCCGCGCCGATCGAGCGCCTGCCCAACGCCGAGGCTGAGGCGTGATGGACTGCGAAGCCGACGATCTGGCCGCCCGCTCGGCCTACATCGACCACCTGCGGAGCCTTGGCCGGCGGGCGCGGACGGCCGGATTCGCGGTCTGCCTGCTGGGGGTCCTCCTTCTGGTCATCGCCCGCTCCAAGGCCTTGGCCCCGGCCTGGGAGAGCGCTGGCGCCATAGCTGTCATCGCCGTCGGATGGGCGCTCCTCCTCTATTCCATCGCCCGGCGATTGCTGTATCTGCGCGCCCATCCCTTCAAGGGCGGGTAGGCATGGTCGGGATCCTCGAGGACAAGGACCGGATCTTCACCAACCTCTATGGCCAACGCGACTTCGGCCTGGAGGAGGCAAAGAAGCGCGGGGCGTGGAACGCCCTTCCGGAAATGCTGCAGCAGACCCCCGAGTGGATCTGCGAGCAGATCAAGGTCTCGGGCCTGCGGGGGCGGGGAGGGGCCGGCTTCGCCACCGGCCTCAAATGGACGTTCATGCCCAAGAAGGTGGGCGAGCGGCCGCACTACCTCGTCATCAACGCCGACGAGAGCGAGCCCGGGGCATGCAAGGACCGCGAGATCCTCCGCAACGATCCCCACCGTCTGCTCGAAGGCTGCCTGCTCGCCTGTTACGCCATCCGCTCGCACGACTGCTACATCTACATCCGCGGCGAATACGTCCTGGAACGCGCTCATCTGGAGGCGGCCATCGCCCAGGCCGAGGCCGCCGGGCTCCTTGGCGACAAGCCGAGCCACGGCTGGCCGTGCCGCATCCAGGTCACCCATGGCGGCGGCGCCTATGTCTGCGGCGATGAGATGGCGCTCCTGGAGGGTCTCGAAGGCAAGAAGGGCTTTCCGCGCCTCAAGCCGCCGTTTCCCGCCGGTTCGGGGATCTGGGGCTGCCCCACCACCGTCAACAATGTCGAGTCGATCGCCGTGACGGCCGAGATCATCCGCCGCGGCGCGGCCTGGTTCGCGGGCTTCGGGCGGCCCAACAACACCGGCGTCAAGCTCATGGCCGCGTCCGGCTCGGTGAACCGCCCCTGCGTCGTCGAGGAGACCATGGGGATCGGAATGCGTCAGCTCATCGAGGAGCATTTCGGAGGCGTGACGGGCGGCTGGCGGAACTTGAAGGCGGTGATCCCAGGCGGGCCTACCTGCCCCATGATCCTGCCCGATGAGGCCGAGGTCGCGACCATGGAGTTCGACAATCTCAAGGAGTTCAAGTCCGCGCTCGGCACCGCCTGCATGATCGTGATCGACAAGAGCTGCGATGTCATCGCGATCTTCGCTCGCTACGCCTACTTCTTCAAACACGAGAGCTGCGGCCAGTGCACGCCGTGCCGTGAGGGCACCGGCTGGATGTGGCGGGTGCTCGAGCGCATGGTGAGGGGCGAGGCCGACCCCAAGGAAATCGATGTCCTTCTCGACGTCACGACCCAGGTCGAAGGCCACACCATCTGCGGCCTGGGCGACGCCGCCGCCTGGCCGGTCCAGGGCCTCATCCGCCACTTCCGCGGTGAGATCGAGGATCGCATCGCCCAATATCGCGCCCGCCGCCCGCACGTCGCTGGGGCGCGCCTGATCGCGGCGGAGTAGAGGAGACGGCGTCTCTCAGGCGGGACACGCGGCGGGATCGCCTTGATCGCGACGGGGGAGGGGGTTAATCGCGGCGCCATGGCGGACGAACCGGAAAGCCTCGTTCTCGAGTACCTGCGCCGCTTCGATCGCCGGCTCGCCGATTTCGAGATGAAGATCGATCGCGTGCACGACGATGTCCGCGATCTGAAAATCCGTATGACCTCGGTCGAGGAAAACCTAGTCGGAGTCCAGCGTCGTCTCGATCGCCTCGAAGATCGCGTGGAGCGCATCGAGCGACGCCTGGGTCTGGTCGACGCGGCGCCCTGAACGCGGTTCCATGCCCAAGGCAAAGGTCAATGGCGTCGAGGTCGAGTTCGAACCGGGGATGACCGTGCTCCGCGTCGCCGAGCTCGCCGGCTGCGAGATCCCGAGGTTCTGCTACCACGAGCGCCTCTCGATCGCCGGCAACTGCCGGATGTGCCTCGTCGAGGTGAAGCCGGGGCCGCCCAAGCCCCAGGCTTCGTGCGCCCTGCCGGCTGCCGACGGCCAGGAGATCCTCACCGACACGCCGATGGTCGAGAAGGCGCGCAAAGGGGTGATGGAGTTCCTGCTCATCAACCATCCGCTCGACTGCCCGATCTGCGACCAGGGCGGGGAGTGCGACCTCCAGGACCAGTCGATGGGCTACGGCCGCGACGCCACTCGCTATTTCGAAAACAAGCGGGCGGTCGAAGAGAAGTACA
The DNA here is from genome assembly GCA_050729515.1 of Caulobacteraceae bacterium. Classification (GTDB taxonomy): domain Bacteria; phylum Pseudomonadota; class Alphaproteobacteria; order Caulobacterales; family Caulobacteraceae; genus Acaudatibacter. The sequence continues at coordinate 7,654 of JBOHLG010000030.1, read as the reverse complement.
TGGGGCCGCTCATCAAGACGGTCATGACCCGCTGCATCCAGTGCACACGCTGCATCCGCTTCATCACCGAGGTGGCCGGGGCCTCGGAGATCGGCATGATCAACCGGGGCGAGGACGCCGAGATCACCACCTATCTCGAGGCGGCGGTGACGAGCGAGCTTTCGGCCAACATCATCGACCTCTGCCCGGTGGGCGCGCTCACCTCCAAGCCGTACGCCTTCAACGCCAGGCCCTGGGAGCTGACCAAGACAGAGAGCGTGGATGTGATGGACGGCCTTGGGAGCGCCATCCGCATCGACTCCCGAGGCCCCGTCGTTCTTCGCATCCTGCCGCGGGTCAACGACGCGGTGAACGAGGAATGGATCAGCGACAAGACCCGCTACGCCTGCGACGGCCTGATGCGCCAGCGCCTGGACCGGCCGATGCTCCGGCGGGGAAGGAAGCTCGAGCCCACCGACTGGAGCGGGGCGCTCGCCGAAGTCGGGGCCCGGCTGGCCAAGGCCGACCCGGCCAGAATTGGGGTCATCGCCGGCGACCTCCAGGACGCCGAATCCATGAAGGCGGCGCTCGATCTCTTCACCGGCCTTGGGGTCGCGAACCTCGACTCCCGGCCGGCCGGCCTTCCGCTGGGCGAGGGTCCCAGGCAGAGTTGGCTCTTCAATTCCACCCTCGCCGGCCTCGAACGCTCCGACGCCGTACTCCTGGTGGGGACCAATCCCAGGCTCGAGGCCGCCGTCCTCAACGCCCGTCTTCGCAAGATGTGGCTCGCCGGAAATACCCGCTTCGGAGTCCTCGGCGAGGCGGCGGATCTCACCTTCGCCTATGATCATCTGGGCGTTCGCGGCTCGGATCTCGCCGGGGCGTTCGAGGGGAAGTCGGATTTCGCCAAGGCCTTCGCCTCGGCCGAGCGGCCGGCCATCATCCTTGGCGAGGGCGCTCTGGCGCGAAAGGACGGCGCGGCCGTGCTCGAGAAGGTCGCGGCGCTCGCCGCGCGCGGCGGTCTGATCGGCGATGGCTGGAACGGCTGGAACGTCCTGCATTCCGCCGCCGCCCGGGTCGGCGGCCTCGATCTCGGCTTCGTTCCGAAAAAAGGCGGCCTCGCCGCGGACGAGATGCTCCGCGAGGACGCCCTCGAGGTGCTGTTCCTCCTAGGCGCAGACGAACACGATCTTTCCAGCACAAGCGCCTTCGTCGTCTATCTCGGCAGCCACGGCGACAATGGGGCCCAGCGCGCCGACGCCATCCTTCCGGCCGCCGCCTGGGCCGAGAAGAAGGGGCTCTACGTCAACACCGAGGGGCGGGTCCAACGCGGCGAACGCGCCGTCTTTCCCAAGGGCGAGGCCAAGGAGGACTGGGCGATACTGCGCGCGCTCTCCGAGCGGGTCGGCGAAAGACTCCCCTACGACAGCCTGGATGAACTGCGCGAGCGCCTCTTCGCCGAACATCCAAGTTTCGGGCAGATCGGCTATGCGCCCGGCCAGGCGCCCGAGCGGTTCGAACTGAAGAGACTTGGCGCAAAGGGGCCCATCGGCGAGGCGCCGCTGGCAAGTCCGATCTCCCGCTTCCACCTCACCAACCCGATCGCCCGGTCCAGTCCGACCATGGCCGAGTGCGCGGCCCTCTTCGATCGCGCCAAGATGGCCGCGGAATAGACGATGGGCTTCTGGTCGAGCCCCGGCGGATGGGTCCTGATCACGTTCGGCCAGATCGTGGCGATCATGGTCTGGCTTCTGATCTCGCTCGCCTTCTTCCTGCTCGCCGACCGCAAGATCTGGGCCGGGGTGCAGCTGCGCAAGGGTCCGAACGTCGTCGGACCCTTTGGTCTTCTCCAGTCCTTCGCCGACCTCTTCAAATTCGTCTTCAAGGAGGTCGTGATCCCGGCGGGGGCCAACAAAGGGGTGTTCCTGCTCGCCCCGGTGGTGATGTTCACCCTCGCCTTCGGGGCCTGGGCGGTGATCCCACTGGCCCCCGGCTGGCTCGTCTCCAACATCAACGTCGGGGTCCTCTATCTCTTCGCGATCTCCTCCCTTGGCGTCTACGGCATCATCATGGGGGGCTGGGCGTCGAATTCGAAATATCCGTTCCTGGGAAGCCTTCGTTCCGCCGCCCAGATGGTGAGCTACGAGGTCTCCATCGGGTTTGTCATCGTCAGCGTCATCCTGCTTTCCGGCTCGCTCAATCTTCAGACTATCGTCGCCGAGCAGGCCGGCGGCTTCTGGAACTGGAATGTCCTGGGCGGCCATGGTCTCATCGGACTTCCCGCCGCGGTGATCATGATCCCCATGGCGGTGGTCTTCTTCGTCTCGGCCCTGGCCGAGACCAACCGACCGCCGTTCGACCTGCCCGAAGCCGAATCCGAGCTCGTCGCGGGCTATCAGGTCGAATATTCCTCGACGCCCTATCTGCTCTTCATGATCGGCGAATACGCCAACGTGATCCTGATGTGCGGGTTCATCAGCGTGCTCTTCTTCGGAGGCTGGCAGGCGCCGTTCCCGACCCCCTTCACAGCCCACTGGAGCCCGACCGCCGCGAGCTTCTTCGGCTTCATGTGGTTCTTCTTGAAGATCATCTTCTTCTTCTTCCTCTTCGCCATGGCCAAGGCGATCGTCCCGCGCTACCGCTACGACCAGCTCATGCGCCTGGGTTGGAAGGTCTATCTGCCGCTCTCGCTCCTGGCGGTGGTGGCGATCGGGGCGTGGCGCGAATTTGGGCCGCTTCCGTGAACGCCGCGGCGCCTCTCATCCTCTCCGTCGCGGGCCTCGCCCTGGCCGCATGCGGATCTCTGCGCGGCGACTATGACCTGCCGGTCGGCGACGCCAACTATGACGCCCTGAACGCGGCCACCGCCGCCTGCGAAGCGAAGGGAGGGGTGGTACGCCTCAAGAGCGGCTACGACTCCCGAGAGCTCTCCAACTACCGCTGCCATATCGAGGAGATGAGGCGATGAGGCGGCCCTTCCTGGAGCGGCTCGATCAGGCGTTCCGCGGCGCCTTCCTGATGGATTTCCTGGAAGCCTTCGCCGTGGGGATGAAATATATGATCCGGCCCAAGGCGACGGTGCTCTATCCCAACGAGCGCAATCCCCAGTCTCCCAGGTTCCGGGGCGAGCACGCCCTGCGCCGCTATCCGAGCGGCGAGGAGCGGTGCATCGCCTGCAAACTCTGCGAGGCCATTTGCCCGGCCCAGGCGATCACCATCGAGGCCGAGCCGCGCGCCGACGGGTCCCGGCGCACGACCCGCTACGACATCGACATGGTGAAGTGCATTTACTGTGGGCTTTGCCAGGAGTCCTGTCCGGTCGACGCCATCGTCGAGGGGCCGAACATCGAATTCGCCACCGAGACGCGCGAGGAGCTCTACTATGACAAGGAGCGGCTCCTGGCCAACGGCGATCGCTGGGAGCGGGAGATCGCCAAGAACCTGGAATTGGACGCGCCCTACCGATAAGAAGCCGCGGCCGGCGGGGCGGTTCGCCGAAGCGCCCCGCTCCAACGCCGCCCTCGAACCTTAGAGAGTGTGGAGTTCCAGCGCCGCCGCCATGCTTGTGCAGGCCATCGCCTTTTATCTGCTCGCCGCCACCACGCTTTGCGCCGGACTGGCGGTGATCTCGGCGCGAAATCCGGTGCACTCGGTCCTGGCGCTCATCGCCGCCTTCTTCGCCGCCGCCGGCCTCTTCGTGCTCCTCGGCGCCGAGTTCCTGGCGATGATCCTGGTCATCGTCTACGTCGGGGCGGTCGCGGTGCTCTTCCTCTTCGTGGTGATGATGCTCGATGTCGATTTCTCGGCGCTGCGCGCCGGCTTTGCCCGGTATCTGCCGATCGGCGGGGCGATCGCCGCCCTGCTGACGGTCGAGATGGTGATCGCCGCCGCCGCCGTCGCCCATGGCGGGGCTGGCGCCGGCTCGCACGGGCCTCAGACCTTCGTGGGGGCGGAGAGCAACACCCGGGCGATCGGCCAGGTGCTCTACACCAATTACGTCTATCTCTTCGAAGCCGCCGGAATGGTCCTGCTGGTGGCCATGATCGGGGCCATCGTCCTCACCCTCAAGCATCGGGTGGGGATCAAGCGCCAGGTGATCGCCCGCCAGGTGGCGCGTTCGACCGACGGCATGAGGCTGGTCGACATCAAGCCGGGCGAGGGAGCGGAAGTGGGATGATCGGCCTTGCCCATTACCTCGCCGTGGCCGCGATCCTCTTCACGATCGGAGTCCTGGGAATCTTCATCAACCGCAAGAACGTCATCGTCATCCTGATGTCGATCGAGCTCATCCTGCTGGCGGTGAACATCAACCTCATCGCCTTCTCGGCCTACCTGCACGATGTTGTCGGCCAGATCTTCGCCCTCTTCGTCCTCACCGTCGCCGCTGCCGAGGCGGCCGTCGGCCTGGCGATCGTGGTGACCTTCTTCCGCAACCGCGGCGACATTGCCGTCGACGACGCCTCGATGATGAAGGGCTGAGGGCGTGGGTGGAAGGACGGCTCTTTGGGAGCGGCGCGGGAGTCCGTGGCGATGACGGCCCACATCCTCGTCACCCTGGTTGTCCTGTTGCCGCTCGCCGGCGCCGTCATCGCCGGAGTCCTGGGTCGGCGGATCGGGCCGATGGCCTCGATGGCCCTCACCACCGTCTTGCTCTTCCTCGCTTGCGCGCTCGGCTGGCTTTCCTTTTTCGAGGTGATCTTCGGCCCCTGGGGCCGTTTCACCGTCCACCTTGCGCCCTTCATCGACGTCGGCCGCTTCCGATCAGACTGGTCGGTGAGGGTCGACACGCTTTCGGTGGTGATGATGGTGGTGGTGACCACCGTCTCGGCGCTCGTCCACCTCTACAGCTTCGGCTACATGGCCGAGGACCCCGGCAAGGCGCGGTTCTTCTCCTACCTCTCGTTCTTCACCTTCGCCATGCTGGCCCTGGTGACCGCCGCCGACTTCATGCAGCTCTTCTTCGGCTGGGAAGGGGTGGGGCTGGCGAGCTACCTCCTGATCGGCTTCTGGTACGAGAAGCCCACCGCCAACGCCGCCGCCATCAAGGCCTTCGTGGTCAACCGGGTCGGCGACATGGGCTTTGCGCTCGGCATCATGACCGTCTTCTGGGCTTTCGGCTCGATCCGCTTTGCCGATGTCTTCGCCGCCAGCGCGGCGCACGCCCACCTCTCCTGGTGGTTCGCCGGCCGCTCCTGGCCCCTGATGGATATCGCCTGCGCCCTTCTCTTCGTGGGCGCCATGGGCAAGTCCGCCCAGTTCCTGCTTCACACCTGGCTTCCGGACGCCATGGAAGGCCCCACGCCGGTGTCGGCCCTGATCCACGCGGCCACCATGGTGACCGCCGGGGTCTACATGGTCTGCCTGCTCTCTCCGATGTTCGAATACGCCCCGGCGGCCAAGGACCTCGTGGCGGTGATCGGCGGGCTCACCGCGCTCTTCGCCGCCACCATTGGGCTCGCCCAGAACGACATCAAGCGGGTGATCGCCTATTCGACGTGTTCGCAGCTCGGCTACATGTTCGTCGCCGCTGGCGTTGGCGCCTACCAGACCGCGATGTTCCACCTCTTCACCCACGCCTTTTTCAAGGCGCTGCTCTTCCTGGGCGCGGGCTCGGTGATCACCGCCATGCACCACGAGCAGGACATGCGAAAGATGGGGGGCCTGTGGAAGCCCATGCCGATCACCTATGCGGTGATGCTGGTCGGGACCCTCTCGATCACTGGGGTGGGGATTCCCTATCTCGATATCGGCTTTTCCGGGTTCTACTCCAAGGACGCGATCATCGACGCCGCCTTCCGGGCGGGCAACCCCTCGGCGCTCTTCGCTTTCGTCGCCGGCGTCCTCGCCGCCGGCCTCACAAGCTTCTATTCGTGGCGGCTCATCTTCATGACCTTCCACGGCCATGCCAAGTGGGCTGAGGCGTACGAGGGCCACGGCGGCGGGTCCGACGAGCGGGCGAGCGCGCACCAGGTCGAGACCCATCACGAGCCGCAGGTCAGCGAGCCGGCGCACGGACATCCCGCCCCCCGCGAGAGCCCGTGGGTCATGCTCGTCCCGCTTCTTCTCCTCGCCCTGGGCGCGGCGGCGGCGGGGGGCGTCTTCGACCCCCTCTTCATCGGCGAGAGGCGGGGCGCATTCTGGCGCGCGGCGATCTTCCATCTGCATCTGGAGAAGGCGGGCTCACTGGCGTCCTGGGTGGTCTTCGCCCCGCTCGGCCTCACCGCCTTGGGCTTCATCATCGCCTGGTGGGCCTATGTGCCCCAGGAGGGGCTGGGCGCGCGGATCGCGGCGCGGCGCCCGCTCATCTGGAAGCTGCTCTACAACAAGTGGTACTTCGATGAGATCTACCACGCCGTCTTCGTGCGCGGGGCCGAGGTCCTGGGCGATCTTTTCTGGAAGGGCGGAGACAAGCGGATCATCGACGGCTTGGGGCCAGACGGCGTCGCCGCCGCGTCCTACGTGGTCGGCCGCGCCGCCGGCAGGGCGCAGACCGGCTACGTCTACCACTACGCTTTCGTCATGCTTCTGGGCATAGCGGGCCTGCTCTCCTGGGCGCTCTGGGCCCTGGCGAGATGATCGGGCTCCTTTCCCTCACCACCTTCATTCCCCTCGTCGGGGTGGCGGCGATCCTCATCCTGCGCGCCTTCACCAGGCCGGACGACGCCAAGGTCCTTTCGGCGGTGAAGTGGATCGCGCTCGCCAGCACGCTCGCCGCCCTGGCCCTGGCGGTCCTCGTCCTCGCGTCCTTCAGATCCGGCGTCGCGGGCTTCCAGCTCGTGGAGGACGACGCCTGGTTCGCCGGCTTCCACTACCGCATGGGGATCGATGGGATCAGCGTCTTCCTGATCCTCCTCACCGCTTTTTTGATGCCCCTCTGCATCATCGCCAGCTGGAAGCCGATCAAGACCCGGGTGATCGAATACATGATCGCGTTCCTCGTCCTCGAGGTCCTGATGATCGGGGTCTTCTGCGCCCTGGACCTGGTGCTCTTCTATCTCTTCTTTGAGGGCCAGCTCATCCCGATGTTCCTGATCATCGGGGTGTGGGGCGGTCCCAACCGGGTCTATGCCGCCTTCAAATTCTTTCTCTACACGCTGCTCGGCTCGGTGCTGATGCTGGCCGCGATCCTGGCCATGATCGCCATCGCCCACACCTCCTCGATTCCGGCCCTCATGGCCTACCACTTCGCTCCGGCCACTCAGGACTGGATGTGGTTCGCCTTCCTCGCCTCCTTCGCGGTCAAGCTCCCCATGTGGCCGGTGCACACCTGGCTCCCGGACGCCCACGTTGAGGCGCCGACGGCCGGCTCGGTGATCCTCGCCGGCATCCTCCTGAAGATGGGCGGCTATGGCTTCATGCGGCTGTCGCTGCCGATCTTTCCTCTCGCCAGCGCGACCTTCGCCCCGCTCATCTTCGCACTTTCGGTGATCGCGGTCGTCTACACCTCTCTCGTCGCCTTCCGGCAGACCGACTTCAAGAAGCTCATCGCCTATTCGAGCGTCGCCCACATGGGCCTCGTCACGCTCGGCATCTTTTCGGGCAATGTGTTGGGCGAGCAGGGCGCGCTCTTCCTGATGCTGAGCCACGGGATCATCTCGGCTGCCCTCTTCCTGGTCGTCGGCGTGGTCTATGACCGCATGCACACCCGGGAGATCGCCTTCTACGGCGGCCTGGT
>JBOHLG010000029.1:0-38622 GCA_050729515.1 Caulobacteraceae bacterium | reverse complement strand
CTACAAGCCCACCGCCCACGGCGAGAGCGTCATCGAGTTCATGCTCTACGCGCTGTGGGATCTGGGATTCAAAGTCGGCCACGCATCCAGGACCCTCGCCGAGGCGATCAAGCTCGCCAGGGAGGATATGACCATCCGCACCTCGATCCTCGAGGCGCGGCGGCTGACCGGCGACAAGGCCCTGGCCGGTGAGCTGATGCGCCGCTTCCAAGAGGAGGTGGTGAGGGGCGCCGGGGCCGAGTTCATCGCCGCCAAGCTGCGCGAACGCGACGAGCGCCATGCCCGCGCCGGGGCGAGCCGCTACATGGTCGAGCCCAACGTCAAGGAGGGAAAGGGTGGCCTGCGCGATCTGCACACCCTGTTCTGGATCGCCCGCTATCTCCACCCCGCCGACAATCTGGAGGCGGCCCTCGAGCTGGAGCTCTTCGAGAAGGCCGAGGTGCGCGCCTTCACCTCCGCCTTCGACTTCCTGGAGGCGGTGCGCGCCCATCTCCACTTCGCCGCCGGCCGTCCCGAGGAGAGGCTCACCTTCGATATGCAGCCGGAGGTGGCCCGCCGCATGGGCTACCACGACCGGCCCCGCCGCGACGGCGACAACACCCCCGCGGTCGAGCGTTTCATGCGTCGCTACTTCGTAGTCGCCAAGGAGGTGGGGAGCCTTACCCGCACCTTCGCCGCCAAGCTGGAAGCCGAACACCTGAAGGCGGCGCCGAGCGGTCTTTCGCGCGGCCTGGCCCGCCTTCTCCCGCGTCAGCGGCCGCGGCCGCGCCCGCTGCCCGCCAAGGGATTCCACGAAGAGGGCGGAAGGCTCTCCATTGACGGTCCGCATGTCTTTGCCGCCGACCCGGTCAATCTGCTGCGCCTCTTCCATCTCGCCGATGCGCGCGATCTCGATCTTCACCCCGACGCCTTCGCCGCCGCCTCGCGGGCCGTCGGGCTCATCAATCCGGCCTTCCGACGGACGCCTTCGGCGGCCAAGGTGTTCCTCGACCTCCTGGCGCGCGGGCGAAATGCGGCCAGGGCGCTGGAGTTGATGAGCGAGGCCCGCGTCCTTGGCCGATACATCCCCGAGTTCGGGCGCATCGTCGGTCAGATGCAGTTCAACATGTACCATTCCTATACGGTGGACGAACACTCGCTCCGCGCGGTGGGAATCCTGGGCGACATCGCCGCCGGACGCCTGGAGAAAGACCATCCCATCGCCTGCCAGGTCCTCCCCCTCATCGAGGACAAGGAGGCGCTCTTCCTGGCCATGCTGCTGCACGATACCGGCAAGGGTGGCGCGGGCGGCCAGGAGCGGGCGGGAGCCCGCGCTGCGCGCACCGCCTGCGAGCGTTTGGGTCTGGAGGCGCACCGCATTTCGCTGGTCGCCTGGCTCGTCGAGCATCATCTGGCGATGAGCGACTTCGCCCAGAAGCGCGATGTCGCCGACCCTTCGACCATCGCCGCCTTCGCCGCCCTCAGCGGAGATCCGGAACGACTGCGCATGCTCCTGGCGCTCACCATCGCCGATATCCGGGCGGTGGGGCCCGGCGTGTGGAATGGTTGGAAGGGTGAGCTTTTGCGTTCGCTCTACCTTTCGACCGAAGCGGTTTTCCGGGGCGGGAGATCCTCGGACGCCGCGGGCTATGCCCGGCGCCGGCGCGAGGCCGTCGCCTATGACGCCAGGCTAGCCCTCATCGCGGCCGACCCGGAGGCCCGCTCCTGGGCCCAGGCCATGGAGGATTCTTATTTCGTGGCTTTCTCTATGGACGACCAGGTGGCCCACCTTTCCCTCTCACGCCGGGCCTCCGAGTCCGGCGGCGCGGCGGCCGAGGCGACCATCCCTAACGGGCGCAACGCCGCGGAGGTGGTGGCCATCGCCCAGGATCGTCGGGCGCTCTTCGCCGATCTGGCCCTCGCGGTGGCCGAACACGGCGGCAATGTGGTGGGCGCGAGAATCTACACCTCGAAGGCCGGCGAAGCGCTCGACGTCTTCCATGTTCAGGATGCTTCCGGCGCGCCGTTCGGCGCCGACGATCCCGGCAGGCTTGGGCGCCTGGCCTTCGCTCTGGAGAAGGCGGGCCGGGGAAGCCCGCCAGCCAGACCGGCGAGGCGACGATTCGATCTTTCGCGCACCTCGGCCTTCTTCATCGCTCCCAACGTGGCCATCGACAACGAAGCGTCGGCCTCGGCCACCGTGATCGAGGTGTCAGGACGCGATCGACCCGGCCTTCTCGAGGCGCTGGCGCGGGCGCTCTCCGAAGCCGGCTTCTCCATTCTCTCGGCCCATATCGAGAATTACGGGGAGCGGGCGGTGGACGCCTTCTACGTCGATTGCGAGGGCGGCAAGCTTCGAGACCCGGCCAGGGCCAAGGCGCTGCGCTCGCGGCTCACCGAGATACTTTCGGCTCCCGAGGCCGCTCCCCTCTCCGGACCGGCGCGATTGAAGGCGCGGGCGAGCATCGGCCGTTGAGCCCATCGCCGCGCTTGCGGCGCGCCCCCAAAAACACTAGTCGGATCGCCATGACGAGGAAGGCTCAATCCGGACGCCGATGGTGCGGGGCGACGCGCTCGTAAAGGCGCCCGCTAGCCGCCCGTGTCCCCTCGCCAACCGGATCCCCCAGTCATGACTTCGACGCCCCGCCCGTCTCCCGGGCGCAATCAACGCGCCTTTTCCGGAATCCAGCCCACGGGCGATCTGCATCTGGGCAACTTTCTGGGCGCCATCGCCCGCTTCGCTCCCTTTCAGGACCAGATGGACTGCCTCTATTGCGTGGTCGATCTGCACGCCATCACCGACTGGCAGGATCCTAAGACGCTGGCCGCCCGCACCCGAGAGATCGCCGCGGCCTTCATCGCCGCCGGCGTCGATCCGGAACGATCGATTATCTTCGTCCAGTCGCAGGTCGGCGCGCACGCCGAACTGGCCTGGATCCTCAACTGCGTCGCGCGCCTGGGCTGGCTCGACCGGATGACCCAGTTCAAGGAGAAGTCCGGCGCCCACAAGGAGCGTTCGAGCGTCGGGCTCTACGACTATCCGGTTCTCCAAGCCGCCGACATCCTGCTCTACAAGGCGACCCACGTGCCGGTCGGCGACGACCAGAAACAGCATCTCGAGATCACCCGCGACATCGCCGCGAAGTTCAACCACGATTTCGAGGCCCCGGACTTCTTCCCCCTTCCCGAACCGATGATCGAAACGACGGCGGGGGCGCGCGTGATGTCGCTTCGCGATGGAGGGGCCAAGATGTCGAAGTCAGATGCTTCTGACCTCTCCCGGATCAATCTCGCCGATTCAGACGATGTCATTCGCGCCAAGATCAGGAAGGCGCGGACGGACACGCCCCCGCTTCCCAAGACCGTCGTCGGGCTCGCCGAACGGCCCGAGGCGGAAAACCTGGTCGGGATCTTCGCAGCCCTTTCGGGAACGTCTCCAGGGGCAGTCCTGGAACGCTTTGCCGGTCAGGGCTTCGGCCAGGGATTCAAGGATGAGCTGGCCGAACGACTGGTCATGACCATCGGACCGGTCCGCGATAAGATAAGTGATCTACTTTCCCAGCCGACCCGGCTGGATGATGTCCTCACCGATGGCGCCGAGCGGGCCAGAGCCCTCGCCGAGCCGATTCTCGAGGAGGTCCGCTCGATCGTGGGGTTCCTGCCGAGAAAGACTGCGGCGAGATGAAGTTGCGCGAGAGGCGACAGAAGCCCATCTAGAGTCGCGGAGGCGAACATGTTCATCCAGACCGAGGCCACGCCCAATCCGGACGTCCTCAAGTTCCTCCCCGGACGCGAGTTGATGGGCCAAGGGACGCGGGAATTTGTCGATGAGGCATCGGCCTCCGCTTCGCCCCTGGCGCAGGCGCTCTTCGAACTCGCCGGCGTCAGGCGCGTGTTCTTCGGACCGGACTTCCTCACTGTCATGAAGACGAACGGCGTCGACTGGGCGGTTCTGAAAGCCCCCATCCTCGCCGAGATCATGGATCACTTCACCTCAGGAGCGCCCCTCTTCGAGGCCGCTGCGCCACGCCGCGGAAGCGGGCAGGACGACCATCAAGCCGACGCCTACGAAGGCGAGGCCGCCCAGATCGTCGCCGAAATCAAGGATCTGCTGGATTCGCGCATCCGTCCGGCCGTCGCCCAGGACGGCGGCGACATCCTGTTTTCCCGCTTCGAGCCCCAGAGCGGTGTGGTCTGGCTGCATATGCGCGGAGCCTGTTCGGGCTGCCCTTCCTCGGCCGCCACCTTGCGGGCGGGCGTCGAGAACATGCTGCGACACTACGTCCCCGAAGTGACACGGGTGGAACAGGTTCTCTGACCGGCCGCGTCTAAGCCAGTGATCGTCCTGGCGATCGATACCTGCCTCGAAGCCTGCCAGGCCGCCCTCCTCGATGGCGAGACGGTCCTGGCCTCCGCCGCCGAGGCCATGGCCCGCGGACACCAGGAGCGACTGGCCGGCATGGTCGGCGAGGTCCTCGCGAGCGCCTGCATCGCCTTCGCGAAGATTGGCAGGATCGCGGTCACCATCGGGCCGGGCTCCTTCACGGGAATCCGAGTCGGCCTCGCCTTCGCCAAGGGAGCCTCGCTCGCCCTCTCCACTCCGGTCGTCGGGGTGGGGACCCTCGAGGCTCTCGCCGCTAGCGTCGAGGCGCCGCGTTGGCGTGCGGCGGCGATCGAAGCGGGGCGGGCACGGTTATGGATGCAGATCTTCGATGGCGCTTCGGCGGTCGCGGCCCCGGCGAGTTTTTCCCGGGAGGAGGCGATCGTTCGGCTCTCCAAGTTCGTGGGCGGCTCGCCCTGCGCAGCAGTGGGCTCGGGGGCGCCTTTCCTCTGCGCCAATCTGCCCGGGCTGGTCTGTGCGGGCCGGAGCCTTGCCGATCCGGGCGTGATCGCGCGCCTGGGTCGGGAAAACGAGTTGATCTGGCCCTTGCGGCCCCTCTATCTGCGGCCGCCCGACGCCGCCCAGCTCGCGAGATGAGAGTCCGTCCCGCCGCAAAGGACGACGCCGGGGCGCTGGCGGCGCTCCACGCGGCCTGCTTCGAGGCCGGCTGGAGCGAGGCGGCGTTCGAACGATTCATCGGCGAGGGCTTCGGCTTCGTCGCCGAGGACGAGCCAGGTCCCGCTGGTTTCATTCTGTGCCGTTCGCTCGCCGACGAGGCCGAGGTGCTGACCCTCGCCGTGGCGCAGCAACGGCGGCGAAAGGGGCTGGGCGCGGGCCTCATCGCCATCGCGGGCGAGGAAGCAAGCAAACGCGGCGCCTCGCGCCTCTTCCTCGAGGTCGCCCAGGACAATCTCGCCGCGCTCGCCCTTTACACCGGCTGCGGATTTCGGACCGTCGGCCGGCGCGTCGGCTATTACCTTGGCGCCGCGGGCGCGGGCGACGCCCTGGTCCTTCGCCTCGATCTTTAATGCCGGGTCTCGGCGCGGTATCCTGCCCAGCCGTGCACAGGCTGGAACAGCTTTGTCTTGAGAAGGGCATGCGGATGACCGAGCAGCGCCGGGTCATCGCGCGCGTCCTTTCGGAGGCCAGCGACCACCCGGACGTGGAGGAGCTCCATCATCGCGCCCACGCGATCGACCCGCACATCTCCATCGCCACGGTCTATCGGACCGTGCGCCTCTTCGAGGAATCGGGAATCCTCACCCGCCATGAATTTCGCAACGGCCGCTCGCGGTACGAGGAAACCGCGGAAATTCATCACGACCACCTCATCGACATGAAGAGCGGCGCGGTCTTCGAGTTCGTCGACGAGGAGATCGAGGCGCTGCAAAGGGCGATCGCCAAGCGCCTGGGCTACCGCCTCGTCGACCACCGACTGGAGCTCTATGGCGTTCCTGCGGATGAGTGAGGAGACCGTTTCGGCGACAAAGCGCGTCTTCATCAAAAGCTACGGCTGTCAGATGAACGTCTACGACAGCCAGCGGATGGCCGAACTTCTTTCGCCGTTCGGCTACGCCGCGGCCGGCTCGGCGGACGAGGCCGACCTCGTCATCCTCAATACCTGTCACATCCGTGAAAAGGCGACCGAGAAGATCTACTCCGAACTTGGCCGGCTGCGCGCCTTGAAGCAGGCCAGGTGCGACCAAGGCGGCCGCATGCTGCTCGCCGTCGCCGGGTGCGTCGCCCAGGCCGAAGGGGCCGAAATCATCCGGCGGCAGGGTGCGGTGGACCTTGTCGTCGGTCCTCAGGCGTATCACCGACTTCCCGAACTCATCGCCAAGATCCATCGCGGGTCAGGTGAGGCGCTCGCGGCGGGTTTCGATCCCGAAGAAAAATTCGACGCCTTGCCCGCGGCGCGGCGAGCCTCGGGACCGTCCGCCTTCCTCACCATCCAGGAAGGCTGCGATCGCTTCTGCACCTTCTGCGTGGTGCCCTACACACGCGGACCCGAATATTCGCGCCCCGTCGAGGCCATCTCCGCCGAGGCGAGGGACCTGGCGCAAAAGGGCGTGCGCGAGATCACCCTCCTTGGGCAGAACGTGAACGCTTGGCGAAACGGCGAGGAGATCGGCCTTGCCGAGCTCATCACGATCCTGGCTCGCATTCCGGGCCTGGACCGCATCCGCTACACCACCAGCCATCCGGCCGATATGGACGAGGCCCTGATCAGGGCCCATGGCGAAGTTCCCGAGTTGATGCCGTATCTTCATCTTCCCGTTCAATCCGGCTCCGATCGCGTCCTGCGGGCGATGAACCGCAGTCACACGGCCGGCGGATATCTCCGGATCATCGAACGACTGCGGACGAGCCGACCCGACATCGCCATCAGCGGAGACTTCATCGTCGGCTTCCCGGGCGAGACGGAGGCTGACTTCGCCGCCACCCTCGAATTGGTGCGGGAGGCGGACTACGCCGCCGCCTTCTCCTTCAAATATTCACGCCGACCTGGAACCCCGGCCGCGGCGATAGCGGGACAGCTGAGCGAAGAGGTCAAGGAAGAGCGACTCTCTCGCCTGCAGACGCTGCTCGCCCGGCAACAGGAGCGATTCAATCGCGGCAGCGTCGGGTGCCGTACGTCGGTGCTGTTCGAGAAACCGGGCCGAAGGCGGGGCCAGATCGTGGGGCGCACGCCGCACCTGCAGGCCGTCCACTGCCAGGGCCCGCCGTCCCTGATCGGCGATATCGCGCCGGTCCTCATCACCCGCGCCGATGCTCATAGCCTCGCCGGCGAGATCGACTGGCCGCCGACGGGTGGATCGGGCCGGGACCGCCCTTGAGGCGCGGGCCCAGCGAATTCCTCCCGCTCGCCGAGGAGGCCGTGCGCGCCGTCGCCGGACCGGGAGGGCGCCACGCCGCCCTCATCGAAGACGCCTTCCACGTGCTGGTCGAGACCCCGGGCGGCGGCGTTGCTCTGGGCGGAGAAGCGAAGGCGCGCCGCGACGCGCGCTCCGCAATCGAGGCGCTCGCCGAGCGAGTGGCCTCCAGGATGGATGTGACCACAGCCGATGTCCGCGCCGCCATCGACGGGGCGAGGGCCGGGGCGGCGTCCTCCTCGCCATTCCTCACCACCCGGCGCGGCGCGTTGGCCGTCAAGACCGCCGCCCAGGCGCGCTATCTCGAGGCGCTTGAGGGGGAAGACCTGGTGTTCGCGCTCGGCCCCGCCGGCACCGGCAAAACCTTTCTCGCCGTCGCCCATGGCGCGGGCTTGTTGCGCTCGGGCGAGGTCGAGCGTCTGGTCGTCGCCCGGCCGGCGGTTGAGGCGGGCGAGCGCCTCGGATTCCTGCCTGGAGATCTCTCCGAGAAGGTCGATCCCTACATGGCCCCGGTTTGGGAGGCGATGGGCGAGCTCCTCGGGGCCGACGGCCTGCGGCGTCGCCGCGAGCGAGGCCAGATCGAGGTCGCGCCGATCGCGTTCATGCGCGGGCGCACCCTCACCCATGCCTTCGTCATCGTCGATGAGGCCCAGAACGCCTCTCGACTCCAGATGAAGATGGTCCTGACGCGTCTCGGCGAAGGCTCGCGGATGGCGGTGACCGGCGATCCCAGCCAGGTCGACCTCGTCAATCCGGCCGATTCCGGACTTGCCCATGCGGTATCGCTTCTGGAGGGGCTGAAGGGAGTGGCGATCTGCCGGTTTTCATCCGCCGACGTCGTCCGCCACCCCCTCGTCGCCCGGATCGTCGAGGCCTATGACGCCGACAGCGCCAAACGCCGGTCGTGAGCGTCTTCCAGAGGGCCTCCCGCAAGTGGCTAATACCTTTGCGACAACAAAGCGCTCGAGATCTTGAGTCTGGCGCCTTTCGCCTTCGGCGTCGTCATTCCGCTTCGCCGGGAAGCGCACAGGGCGCCGAGGACCCCGCCGTGATCGCGATCGAAATCGAAGACCCGAGCTGGAAGGCCGCGCTCCCCTCCGTCGCCCGCCTCGCCCGCTCGGCGGCGCGACTGGCGCTGGGCCGGGCCGGAGGCGATCTCACCGTCCTGCTGGCCAGCGACGACGCCATCGCCGCCCTCAATGCGCGCTTCCGCGGCAAGGCCGCGCCCACCAACGTTCTCGCCTTCCCCTCGCAGGAGGGGACCGCCGGTCATCGCGGCGATGTCGCGCTGGCGTTCGGGGTTTGCGCCCAAGAGGCCTCAGAGCAAGGCAAGGCCCTCGCCGATCATCTGCGTCATCTGGTTATCCATGGCGTCCTTCACCTGCTCGGTTACGATCACCTTAAGGACGACGAAGCCGAACTCATGGAATCGACCGAACGCGCGCTCCTGGCCCGGCTCGGCATCGCCGATCCCTATGGACGCGCCTGAAGGCATGGACCCGGTCAAGAGCGAAGAGACATCGCCTCGGCCCCCCGTCGAGGGGCCGTTGAAGCGGCTTCTGAGCGCCCTGGGCTTGGCTCCTCGGGTGGCGAAGCGCCTGGACCCGGCCGAAAAGGCGGCCGCCGACCTCGTCGGCCATGCCGAAGCCTTCTCCAGCCTTGCCGTCGCCGATGTCATGACCCCCAGAGCCGACATCCGGGCGGTGGAGATCTCCCAGCCCTTCGAGGATGTGGTGGCGGCCTTTGCCGAGAGCGAACACTCCCGCCTGCCGGTCTTCCGTCGCGAACTCGACGATCCGGTCGGCGTGGTTCATCTGAAGGATGTCTTCAAGCGCCTAGCGGCGACGCCTGATGGCGCACGCGGCGAATCGGCGCTCCGCAGGCTGCTCAGAGAGACGCTCTATGTGCCGCCCTCGATGCGCGCCGCCGACCTGATGGTGCGCATGCAGGCCAGGCGCATCCACATGGCCATGGTGATCGACGAGTTCGGCGGCCTGGACGGCATCGTCACCCTCGAGGACCTCATCGAGTCCGTGGTGGGCGAAATCGACGACGAACACGACGAGACACAGACGGCGCGCATCGTCATCCGCCAGGGCGGCGTCATCGAGGCCGACGCGAGAGTCGACCTGGATGAGCTCGAAGAAGCCGTCGGCGGGAAACTCGATTTCGACGGCATGGACGAGGACATCGACACCGCAGGCGGCCTGGTGACCGCGCTCGCCGGCCATTTGCCCGAGCGCGGAGAGGTGATCGCCCATCCCGCCGGCCTGGAGTTCGAAATCCTGGACGCCGATCCCAGGCGCATCAAACGCATGCGCGTGCGCCCGGTCGGCGGCGGCTGAGCATGGACCATCCCGCAGCTCTCGCCGATCTTCCCACCGGCCTCGCCGTCCAAGACCGCGAGTCGACCCCTCGCCAGAGGCCCCGGCTCGCCATCGCGCTCTGTCTCGCCGCCGGCGCGGCGGCTGCGCTGGCGCCCCCGCCGTTCGGATTCCTGCCGGGCCTGCTCGGCTACGCCGCCATCCTGGCCTTGCTGGAAAGGAGCGCGGCGCGCGCCCCGCTTCGTTCGGCCTTCTGGCGCGGTTGGCTCGCCGGGGTCGGCTATTTCCTGGTCTCGCTCTACTGGCTCATCGAGCCTTTCCAGGTGGACGCCAAGGACCAGGGATGGATGGCCCCAATCGCTCTGGCCGCAATGGTCGGCGGGATGTCGCTCTATTGGGGGCTGGCCGGCTTCGCCTACCGGCTCGCCGCCGGCAGGTCGGTGCTTCGCGTGCTGTGGTTCGCCGCCGTCCTCGCCGGCTGCGAGTGGCTGAGAGGGCGCCTCTTCACCGGCTTTCCCTGGGACCTGCCCGGCGAGAGCTGGAGAGCCGGCTCCGCCCCTTCCCAAGGCGCCGCCTTGATCGGAGCCTACGGCCTCACCTGGTTCACCCTCGCCGCCAGCGCCGCGCCCGTGCTCTTCTTCGAGAAGGGCCGTCGCGCCCTTGCCGGTTTGGCCGGCCCGGCGGCCATCGCCGCCCTTTGGGCCTTCGGCGCGGTAAGGCTCGCCCATCCGCCGCCGGCTCGCCCCGATGCGCCGCTCGTCCGCATCGTCCAGGCCGATGTGCCCCAGGCCGAGAAATATGACGAGGCCGATTTCGCCGATATCGTCGAGCGCTACGTCGTCCTCACCGCCAGACCGGCGAATCCTCCCGCGCAGGTCGTGGTGTGGTCGGAAGGGGCTATTCCCGACGCTCTGGGCGAATATCTCGCGTCTGGAACCTGGACCGAAGAGATGATCGCCGGCGCTCTCGCGCCGAACCAGACCCTTCTCACCGGCGGCTACCGTTTCGCTCAGGACGCCAAAGGCAAGTCCATCGCCTTCAACAGCCTGGCTGCCGTGCGCGTGCGGAACGGACGGGCTGCCATCGTCGCGGTCTACGACAAACACCGTCTGGTTCCCTTCGGAGAGTACATTCCTTTCGACGCCCTCGCCGCAAGGATCGGGTTCAAGCAACTCGTCCACGTGGGGCAGGGATTCACCCCCGGCCCTCCCTCCCGGCCGATGAGGCTCTCCGGCCTGCCGCCCTTTCAACCGCTGATCTGCTACGAGGCCCTCTTCCCAGGTTTTATCCGCAGCGGCGCACGGGCCGTCGGCTTTCGCCCGAGCTGGATCGTCAACGTCTCCAACGACGCCTGGTTCGGATCCGGCAGCGGACCGATCCAGCACCTCAATCTAGCGAGCTACCGGGCCATCGAGTCGGGACTTCCCATGGTGCGGGCCACGCCGACTGGCTACTCGGCCATGATCGACGCGTTCGGAAGGGTCATCCCGGGCGAGAGGCTCGGCCACGGCGCTTTTGGCGACATCGACGCCGCCCTTCCGCCGGCGCTGGCGCCGACACCCTATTTCCGCTTCGGCGAGGCGCCCTTTGCAATCCTCCTTCTTGTCTCTCTCCTCGGAACGCTGCCGCTCCGAACGTCCTTCGCGCGTCGTGGCCGCTGAGGCTCGGCCGGCGCGAACCTTCGGGCGCGTGCGCGGCCGCCCTTTGGGACCTCGACGCGAAGAGCTCATGGCCGAGCTCCTTCCGCGCCTCGCGGCGCCCAAGATCCCCTTCGATCCCCGCGCCTTGGCGCAGGGCTGTCGGAATGCCTGGCTGGAGATCGGCTTTGGGGCTGGCGAACACCTCGCCCATCTGGCGGCGACCAATCCCGAGATCCTGATCCTCGGCGCCGAGATTTACCGGCCCGGCGTCGCAAGCGCCCTTTCGCACATCGCCGAAAAGCGGCTCGCCAACGTCCGGCTGCAGGTCGGAGACGTCCGCGACCTGACGCCTCTGCTGCCCGAAGCCTCGATCGGTCGGATCTACCTGCTCTTTCCCGATCCCTGGCCCAAGGCGCGCCACCGCAAGCGGCGGCTGGTCCAGCCGCGGTTCGTCTCCGAAGCCGCCCGGATCATCGCCGACGGCGGCGAACTCGTCTTCACGAGCGACTGGAGCGACTACATCGAGACCTGCCTCATTGCGTTCGTGGCGTCGAGTGATTGGGCCTGGACGGCTGAGCAGGCGAGCGATTGGCGCTCGCCTCCGGCCGGCCATTCCTCGACCCGCTACCAAGCCAAGGCGCTGGGCGATTGCGCGCCTGTCTGGCTTATCTTTCGCCGATGCGCGCGAAGCCCGCGTCCGCGTGATCCAGTTTCTTCCCGCTGACCTCGAGAGTCGATTTTTAGCGCCGGCTCGGCGACAAGGCGGCCAATGAAGTTCCTCGACCAGTGTCGGATCAACGTGCGCTCCGGCGACGGCGGCGATGGCGCGGTATCGTTCCGGCGCGAGAAGTTCATCGAATTCGGCGGCCCGGATGGGGGCGACGGAGGGCGCGGCGGCGATGTCTGGGTCGAGGCCGCGGCGGGGCTGAACACGCTCGTCGACTACCTCCATCGCCGCCGATTCCGCGCGGCCGGCGGCGGGCGAGGCATGGGCCGCACCCGATCCGGCGCGGCTGGGGCCGATGTCGTCCTCGCCGTCCCGGCCGGCACCGAAGTGCTGGAGGCGGATGGCGCCACCCTCATCGCCGATCTCGCCCAAGCGGGCGAACGCGTCCGCCTCGCCAAAGGGGGCGATGGGGGCTTTGGCAACGTTCGCTTCAAGGGACCGGTGAACCAGGCGCCTCGCCGCGCCGAGCCGGGGCGAACAGGCGAGGAAAGGGAGGTCTGGTTTCGCCTCAAGCTGATCGCCGATGTTGGGCTGGTGGGCCTGCCGAACGCCGGCAAGTCGAGCCTGCTTTCCGTCGCATCAGCGGCGCGACCGCGGATCGCCGACTATCCGTTCACGACGCTGTGGCCCAACCTCGGCGTGGTCGATCTGAACGGCTGCAGGCGCTTCGTCATCGCCGACGTGCCCGGCCTCATCGAGGGCGCCTCCGAAGGCGCCGGCCTGGGGACGCGGTTCCTTGGCCATCTCGAGCGGACGAGGGTCCTCATCCACCTTGTGGACGCCGCTCTCGAGGACCCTGTCGCCGCCTGGCGAGCAGTCCGTGGGGAGCTCGCCGCCTACGGCTCGGGACTGGCTGAAAAACCGGAGATCGTCGCGCTCTCCAGGATCGATCTTTGCGATCCCCTCCAGTCCGCCGGCAAGGCCGAGGCGCTCGAGCTCGCCACCGGCGCGGCGCCGGTGCTCCTGTCCTCGACGACCGGAGAGGGCGTGGGACCGCTCCTCGAGGCTGCTGGGCGGTCCCTGGGCGAGGAGAGCGAGGTTGGATCATGGCGCCCCTGATCCGGCTCGAGGAGGCGAAGACCGTGGTGGTCAAAGTCGGCTCGCGACTCCTCGCCGCGACGCCCGGCGGCCGCAATTCCTGGCTCGACGGCTTCGCCGCCGACGCCGTCCGCCTGGTAAGGCGCGGCCAGAAACTGGTGGTCGTCTCTTCGGGCGCCGTGGCGCTTGGCCGAGGCCGCCTAGGCCTGGCGGGCCGAAGTCTCTCGCTTTCCGAGAAGCAGGCGGCGGCGGCGGCCGGACAGTCGCTTCTCATGAGGGCGTGGGACGAGGCGCTGCAGGGGGTTGGATTGCGCGCCGCCCAAATCCTTCTGACGCCCGACGACACCGAGGTCCGTCGCCGTTTCCTCAACGCCCGATCGACCCTCCAGACCCTGCTCGCCTTTGGACTTGTTCCGATCGTGAACGAGAACGACACGGTCGCGACCGAAGAGCTGCGCTATGGCGACAACGATCGGCTCGCAGCCAGGGTGGCTCAGATGCTGGGCGCCGACATCCTAGTCCTGCTCTCCGATGTCGATGGCCTCTACACCGCCGATCCGACGCGTGACCCGGCCGCGCGCCATGTCCCGCTCATCGAGGCGATCACGCCGGACGTCGAAGCGATGGCCGGCGAGAACGCCGGGGAGTTGGGCAGCGGGGGCATGGTGACCAAGATCACCGCCGCCCGGGTCGCCGCGTCCGCCGGCTGCTCCACGGTGATCGCCCTGGGCGATCGCGCCGATCCGTTGGCCGCGCTCGAGAGGGGCGAAAGAGCGAGCCTCTTTCTCGCCTCGACCACTCCGGCTCTGGCCTACAAGTCGTGGATCGCTGGAACCCTCGCTCCGGCGGGCGCCTTCGTGGTCGACGATGGGGCCGCCGCCGCCGTGCGCCGCGGAAAGAGCCTGCTCGCCGCTGGAGTCCTCACCGCAAGAGGGCGTTTCGGCAAGGGCGAGGCGGTGATCATCGAGACCGCCGCCGGCGCGGAGATCGGCCGGGGCCTCTCCCGCTACGATGCGATTGATGCGACGCGGATCGTCGGGCTTCGATCGGCCGCCATCGCCGCTCTTCTCGGGTATGCCGCCGGACCGATGATCCATGCCGACGACCTCGCCCTCACCGTCGGAGGCTCGCAAAGGTCGTGAAGGGCCGGGAATTGAGCGGACTTCGACTGGGTTTCCAGCTTCGGGCCGGCATGCGCGTGGGGCTGTTCGGCGGCACTTTCGATCCCGCCCACTCGGGGCACGCCCAGGCCGCGCACCAGGCGGTGCGGCGCCTGGGTCTCGAGCGCCTGATCTGGCTGGTCTCGCCGGGCAACCCGCTCAAGCCTGCGGCGATGGCCTCGCTCGATCGCCGCATCCAGTCCGCACGGGCTCAGGCCGCCGGAGCGGCCATGCTCGTCTCCGACGCCGAGGCGCGCCTGGGGACGCGCTACACCATCGATCTGGTGCGCGCGCTGAAGACGCGCTGGCCCTCCGTCAGGTTCGTGTGGATCATGGGCGCCGACGGCTTGGCCGAAATCCATCTCTGGAAGGACTGGCAGCAGATCTTCGCCCTGGTTCCGGTCGCGGTCATCGCCCGTCCAGGCTTCGCCCTCAAAAGCCAGACCAGCCGCGCCGCCCGCCGCTTCGCGCGCTTTCGCCTGCCGTTGAGCGCGGCCGGTCGGCTCGCCCTGGCGACGGCTCCGGCGTGGACCTATATCGTCACTCCGCTCGATCCCAGTTCCTCGACGCGCTTGAGGGCCCTCGCCCTCACGGCGAACGGCGAGGCGTGCTAGGCTCTGGCGAGTCGCATCATCAGGAGGCGTGCTTCTGCCCCGCAGATTGGCTCCCGACACGGTTCAGGAATTGCCGGCCGCCTCTCTGGAGCGCGCCCGCGACAAGACGCCGCTGGAGCAGATGATCCTCGGACGCCTCGAAGACGAGAAGGCCCAGGAAATCGCGTTCATCGACCTCAAGGGCCGAAGCTCGCTCACCGACGCCCTAGTGATCGCGTCAGGTCGATCGGCGCGCCATGTCCGCGCCATGGCCGATCATCTGCTGCGCGCCCTCAAGGATGCGGGCGAGGGCCGCGCGCGGGTGGAGGGCCTGCCCAATTGCGACTGGGTGCTCATCGATGCGGGCGACCTTGTCGTCCACCTCTTTCGACCTGAGGTGCGGGCCTTCTACAATATCGAGAAAATCTGGTCGGTCGGATCTCTTCGTGAGGCGGTCTCGGCCTGATCTTGGCCCCCCGCCGTGAAGATCACCCTCCTCTGCGTCGGCCGATTGGGCGATTCGCCGCAGGGCCGACTCGCCCGCGACTATTGCCGTCGGGCGACGATCGCGGGACGCGATCTTGGTCTTGGGCCGGTCGAGATCATCGAACTGGCGGCTGCAGGCCGGGCCGCTGAAGGCCAAACGATGCTCGAGCGTCTGGCGCGGCTGGGCGAGACGAGGCTCTTCGCCTGCGACGAGAAGGGCGAGTCCCTGTCCTCTCGCGAATTCGGCGTGCGGCTGGCCAGAGAGCGGGACGCTGGGCTTTCCCGCCTTGTCTTTGTGGTCGGGGGCGCTGATGGGCTGGAGGCTTCGGTGCTCGCCAAGGCAGAGCGGAAGCTCGCCTTTGGGCCCGCGACCTGGCCCCACGCTCTCGCCCGCGTGATGCTTGCCGAACAGATCTATCGGGTCGCCACCATCCTGGCCGGACGGCCGTATCACCGCGACTGAAGACGTCCGATCGACTTAAGCCGCCGGGCGCAATCTCGTCGCCAAGCTATTCGCCATTTTTGCGGGCGTAGTCCCTGGCAGGATCGAAGTTCATGCTATTGGGCGTCCTCCTCGCCGCCGTCGCCTCGCACGCCGGACCCTCCGCCAGGACCGGCGCCGAGCTGCGCGCCGCCACGATCTCCAGGGACCGTGCCGAACTCTCCCGGGTGCTGGGCGAACTCGAACTCGTGGAGCTCTCGCGGCCTTCGAGCCATCTCGAGCGGGTGCGACGACCCAGGGCGGCGGCGCGTTCGGCGAGTCTGGCCGACGCCCTGCAGCGCGGACTGGCCCAGCGGGCGCGCGCCCTCGCGAGCGAGATCCGCGCCCTGGAGGCGGTCGGCGACGTCTCCTTCCAGGGGCCGGCCCTTCCGATGGTGAAAAGGGCCAGGATCCTCGACCATTTCGGTCAACAGCGCGCCGACGGCTCCCGCGCCTCTGGCCTTCAGGTTGCGCTCGCCCCAGGCGCCCAGGTGAGCAGCCCCGCGCCAGCGCTGGTCGAGTACGCCGGGCGCCTCGCCGACGTCGGCGATGTGGTGATCCTCAAGCTTGACGACGCCGATCACGTGGTCGTCGAAGGTCTGGGATCTCTCGCCGTCTATCCAGGTCAGCGCATCGAGGCTGGCGCTCTGATCGGACGAATGTCGAGGCCGGCGAGCGAGCTCTATCTCGAACTTCGCCGCGGCGGCCGGCCGGTCGATCCCTCCCGTCTCATCGCGGCTCGCCGGCGATAAGCCAGCCGCGATTTCTCCTCCGGAAACTGCTATAGCCTGGACGAGTTGTTAACGGACCCGCGCCTTAATTTGGGCCTGCGGGCGAGGCAAGGCGGTCGAATGCGAAAATATCTTCTCATTGGGGTTTCGGCGTTCGTCCTCGGCGCCGCCTCGATGGCCTATGTGAGCCAAAAGGCGCTCGCCACGCCCACTTCGTCGGGTGATGACTACCAGATGCTCGAGCTGTTCGGGAACGTGCTCCAGGACGTGGAGCGCGAATACGTGCGCCCGGTCGACCAGAAGAAGCTGATCGATTCGGCCCTGAGCGGCATGGTCAGCTCGCTCGATCCTCATTCCGACTACCTGACGCCCGAGGAATATCGGGACATGGAAGTTGAGACCCGCGGCGAATACGGCGGACTCGGCCTAGTGGTGACCAGCGAAGACGGCGTGATCAAGGTCATCTCCCCAATCGACGGCACGCCAGCGGCCAAGGCTGGCATCAAGCCAGGGGATTACATCACTGCGGTGAACGGCAAGACGGTCCTTGGCCTTACCGTCAATGACGCCGTCAAAGAGATGCGCGGCAAGGCCGGCGTAGCGGTCACCCTCACCATCGCCCGGCTCAAGGCCAATCCGTTCGACGTCACCCTCGTGCGCCAGGTGATCGAGCCCAAGACTGTGACCTACAAGATGGTTGGCGACTACGGCTATATCCGGCTGGCCAGCTTCGACGAGAAGGCGACCGACTCCACTCGCGACGCCATCGAAGCCCTGAAAACCCAGAATCCACACCTCAAAGGACTCGTTCTGGATCTTCGGAACAATCCTGGCGGCCTCCTCGACCAGGCGGTCGGCGTCGCCAGCCTCTTTCTCGACGGCGGCGAGGTGGTCTCCGAACACGGCCGCGATCCTCAGGACATCGAGCGATTCAACGCCACGCCGGGCTACAAGCTCGTGCACATGCCGATTGTGGTGCTGGTCAATTCCGGAACCGCCTCGGCGGCGGAGATCGTGGCCGGCGCGCTGCAGGATCGCCATCGCGCAGCCATCGTGGGCCTTACCAGCTTCGGCAAGGGATCGGTCCAGACCGTGATTCCGCTCCGCGATGGCCAGGATGGCGCGCTGAAGCTCACCACCGGTCTTTATTTCACGCCCTCGGGCCGTTCGATCCAGCGGACGGGGATTCAGCCTGACCTCGAAGTCGCCGAGACGAGGCAGGAAGCCCAGGAAGAGGCCAACGAAGCCTTCCAGTTCAGCGAAGCCAGCTTCAGCAACTCTTTCAAGGCTCAGAACGGCATGACGCGCGAAGGGCCACATGTCCCGGCCGAAGAGCCGCCTCCGGGTTTCGATGTGAAGACCGGCGATTTCCAACTCACCCGCGCCATCGACGTGCTCAAGTATGGCTCGGTCGCGGCGACGCCCAAGCTTCCCAAGCCGGCCGCGACTCTGGCCGACGCCGACATCCTGCGGCAGGCCCATGCCGCCGCGCTCAAGGCCCAGTCCAGGACGGACGGCGAGGTCAAGAAGAACTGAGCGAACGCCCCTTTTCGCTTCATTAACCATATCGCCCGAGCTTCAGCCTGCTCCTCTCTTGAGAAAAGCGCAGGTGAATGTTCGCCAAGAGACCGCCTGCCCCGCCGCCTCCTCCACCGCCACGCCGGCGCGCCGTGGCGCAACGCCCGCTGGTGATGGGCCTTTTCGGAGCGCTGGCCTTCTCGGGAGCGGCAGCGGGCCTGCTCCTCGCCGCCAATCCCAGAGCCGGGACTCCCGAAGTGCGCCTGTCGCTCGCGCGCATTGATCCCCTCGCCGCCACAGCCACGCTCGCCCCGGCAACCTCTCCGCCCTCGGCCTCTGCGGACGGCACGGGTGCGACGACGGTGGAGCTGACCAGCGCGCCGGACAGCAGCCTGACGGCGGATAGTTCGGTTCCCATCGGCGGGGCGGTCATCACCTTGCCGGACCAGGCTCCGATGATGGTCGGCGTCGGGGCCACGCTCGCCCAGGCGCCGCTGACGGGCTTCTCAGAGCCATCGCCAGGCGGCCCGCTGCCGGTCATCGCCCCCGATGGCGTGACGCCGGCGCAAGCCTACGCCCGCCCGTTCACCTCCGACGGCAAACCTGAGATCGCCCTCATCGTGGGTGGACTTGGTCTGAACGCGCAGGCGACGCGCGAGGCGATCAACGATCTTCCGCCTCAGATCACTCTCTCCTTCGTGCCCTATGCCGATGGGCTCCAGGGCTGGATCGACCTGGCCCGTAGCGCCGGCCACGAGGTCCTGCTCGAGGCGCCCATGGAGCCGGCCGATTATCCGAGCGACGATCCGGGGCCGTACACCCTCATGGTGGGCGATACCGCAGCGCAGATCGCCCGCAAGCTCGATTGGCTGATGTCCCGCGCCTCGGGTTATTTCGGATTCACCAATTATCTCGGCGGAAAATTCCTCGCCTCGCCTTCCTCCATGGCCGGTTTCGACGCCATCCTCAAAAGGCGTGGCTTGGCTTTCATCGACGACGGCCTGGCGGCGCGCAACGGAGGCGACATTCCCAGGGCAACGGCGAGCCGCATCATCGATGCGAGCCTAGCTCCCGCGGCGATCGAGCAGCAACTCGCCGAACTGGAGACCGATGCCTCGCACAACGGCTCCGCCCTCGGCTCCGGCTTCGCCTATCCGGTCACCCTCAAGGAAGCGAGCACATGGGCCAAAAGCCTGGGCGAAAAGGGATATCAGCTCGTCCCCGCCTCGGCGCTGGCCAAGGTCCGTTAGGCGGGGATTGGACCTCTCCAAGCACCGCCCGAACGTCGGAGTGGTCCTCATCCGCGAGGATGGGCTTGTCTGGCTCGGCCGCCGCGCCGACGCCCCCGGGCCGCTCAATTGGCAGTTCCCGCAGGGCGGAGTCGACCCAGGCGAGACGCTGGAGCAGGCGGCGCGGCGCGAACTCCTGGAGGAAACCGGCGTCGCCTCGGCCGAGCTCCTGGCCCGCACATCGGACTGGCTCGCCTATGATTTCCCGCCCGGTCATCTGAGAGCCGGACGCGATCGGCGATGGAAAGGCCAGAAACAGATCTGGTTCGCGTTTCGCTTCAGCGGTGCAGACTCCGAGATCGACCTCAACCGACACGGTGATGTCGAGTTCGACGCCTGGCGCTGGACAAAGCTCAACGGGGCCCTGGACCTCATCGTTCCCTTCAAGCGCGAGGTCTACCTCCGGGTGATCGAGGCGTTCGGGCCGCTGACCGAGACGCAGGCTTGACCGATGAGGACGGCTTCCCCTTTCCAAGCTTGACCGTGTAGGAATTTCCAATGCCTCGCTCCATTGTCATGGTCCATGGCGCGTTCTGCCGGGGGGTTGTTTTTGACCTGTTCAAAATCCCCTTCCAGCGCGAGGGCTGGCGCGTTCTGGCCCTCGACCTTCCCGGCCATGGGTGGAACGATACGCCTTCGGCCGTGTGGGGCGCATCCATGGCGACTTACGCCGGCGCGATCTCCGATCTTTGTGCCCTTCAATCCTCGCCGCCGGTCCTGATCGGCCATTCGCTGGGCGGCCTTGTGGCCGAGCTCGCCTGCCAGCGCACACGCGTTTCGGCCCTGATCCTCATCGCGCCTTCGCCCGCCTGGGGAACCGGGGGCGCCGGCGATCTTCTGAGCTGGCTGGGCCTGCCGCTGATGGGGTGGAGCTGGACTTCCGCGATCAAGCCCCATCGGCGCCTCGCCGAGCGGCGCTTCTACGGAGAGCAGTCGGGGACTGCGCAGGATCGAACCCCGTGCCCTCTGACGGCGGAGAGCGGCCGGGCGCTGCTCGAGACCTACAACTGGTGGCTCGACCCCTTCGCCTCGACCCTGGTGAGCCCCCAAAAGGATCGGCGCGCCTGTCCTGGGTTTCGCCGGCGGGAGGGACCAGATCCACTCGCGCGCGATGGTCGAGGCCCAGGTCGGAAGGCTTGGCGGCCAAACGCGGCTCCTCGAATCGGCCGGGCATTGGATGATCGGCGAAGAGTTCGCCGAGAGCCTCGCCGGCGACTGCCTGGGCTGGCTCGAGGAGGTTACGAGCGCTTCAGCGCCAGCCGGATGAGCCCGAAGAGGGCGATGGCCGCCCATGCCGCTTCCATCAGGAAGGCCGCGAGATTGAAGGCGGCGAGGAGCGAGACCAGGATCAGGGCGGCTCCCGCCAGATTGAGCAGGAGCGAGGGCGCCTTCAGCGGATCCAGACGCCCAAGCTGGACGCCGGCATAGGCGAAGAGGATCATCGCCACGCCCGCGAGCCCGGCCAAGTCGCTGGCGCGGCTCATCGCTGCGGACTCAATGCGGGGCCGGAATCTCGCTGTAGATCATTTCGGAGGTGTCTGCGTCGCGCTTGGAAGGCTGATCGTCCGCCTTGCGGATGGTCGTGAGGACCAGGGCCTCGTGCTTGCCGTCGGCGGTGTTCTCCCAGGAGCGGGTGATATACTCGGTATCGCCCTGCACGTGCTTGTCGTTGCGGTAGAGCGAATAACCGCGCACGACACCCGCCCAGTTGTTGAGAGCGATGATCAGGGGTTTGGCCGGCTCGGCTTGATCCACCGGGTGGATGATGTCGACGTGGCACTGGCTCGGGTTTGAGCCCTGGGCCTCGATGGTCAACTCGAAGTCACGGGTCTTGTAGCGCCAGTTCTGGCCCGACTTTCGGTAATGCGCCGCCTTGGCGAGCTCATCCAGGGATTTGCCTTCGACGGCCGGGACGCAGATGTCGTCCAAGGCGTCGATCAGGGCGATCGCGGTGGGATCGGTGGGCGGCGGAGGCGGCGGCGGGGGCGCGGGCGGTTGGGCCGGAGCTGCCGGAGCGGCGGACGGCTGGCCAGGAGCGGCCGGCTGAGCGCCGGAGGTCGGCGCGGTCGGGATCTGGGCGGGAGCGGCGGGAGTCTGGGCTGGAGCGGCGCCGGGTGCGGCCGGAGCCATGGCGGGGGCGGTTGGAGCCGGGGTCGGGGCGACTGGAGCAGCCGGAGCGCCCGTCTCCCCGGTCGTCGGCGGGGCCGGCGTCGGCGAAGGCGCCGGCGTTGGCGAAGGCGTCGGCGTTGGAGAAGGCGTGGGCGTTGGAGAAGGCGTGGGCGCGGCGGAGTTTTGGGGCGGGGGACTTTGCGCCGGAGCGTTCTGCGCCAGGGCGGGCGCGGCGAGCCACCCTGCTGCGCCGACGGCGATGATCAAGCTGGCTGCGGCGCGGCGCATTCTTCTCACCTTCCTCGAAGACCCGGAACAAAGTTCATCGACCCCGGCCGGATCGGCGGATCTTCATGCCGCCTCACGGGCCTGCTCGGCAAGAATGGTCAGGCCTTCGGGGGTGACTTCCGCAAAGCCGCCATGGATCTCGAAAATCCTTGTTGAGGAACCCTGGTAGACGATCACGCGCCCTTCCTTGAGCGTCGACATGAACGGCGCGTGGCCGACGAGAACCCCGAAGTCGCCTTCGCTTCCCGGCGCATCCACTTGGTCGACCTCGCCGGAGAACAGCTGACGTTCGGGCGAGACCAGCGAGAACCTGAGCTTGTCGACCATGGCGGGCCTTCAGGCCGAGGCGGCCAGCTTTTCGGCCTTGGCCACCGCCTCGTCGATGCCCCCGACCATGTAGAAAGCGCTCTCGGGCAGGTGGTCGTATTCACCCTCGCACACCGCCTTGAACGAGCGGATAGTCTCCTCGAGCGGGACGAAGACGCCGGGCTGGTTGGTGAAGGCTTCGGCGACATGCATGGGCTGGGAAAGGAACCGGGAAATCTTCCTGGCCCGGGCGACGGTGACCTTGTCCTCCTCGGAGAGCTCGTCCATGCCCAGGATGGCGATGATGTCTCTGAGCGCTTTGTACTGCTGAAGGATCGCCTGCACTCGGCGAGCGACCGAATAATGCTCCTCGCCGATGACCAGCGGATCGAGGATGCGGGAGCTGGAATCGAGCGGATCGACGGCGGGGAAGATGGCCTGGGCGAAGATGTCGCGCGAGAGGGTGGTGGTCGCGTCGAGGTGAGCGAAGGAGGTGGCCGGGGCGGGGTCGGTGAGGTCGTCGGCCGGAACGAAGATCGCCTGCACTGAGGTGATCGAACCCTTGTGCGTCGAGGTGATCCGTTCCTGCAGGTTGCCCATTTCGGTGGCCAGGGTCGGCTGGTAGCCCACCGCCGAGGGGATCCGGCCAAGCAGCGCCGACATTTCCGAGCCGGCCTGGGTGAACCGAAAGATGTTGTCGATGAAGAGGAGAACGTCCTTGCCCTCCTCGTCGCGGAAGTACTCGGCCTGGGTGAGGCCGGTGAGCGCGACCCGCGCCCGGGCCCCGGGGGGCTCGTTCATCTGGCCGTAGACCAGCGCGCAGCGCGAGCCCTCGGTCGACCCGCCGTGTTCGCGAGGGTCCAGGTTCACCTTCGAGGCGATCATCTCGTAATACATGTCGTTGCCCTCGCGGGTGCGCTCGCCCACGCCAGCCAGAACCGAATAGCCGCCATAGTTGAGGGCGATGTTGTTGATCAGCTCCTGCATGGTCACGGTCTTGCCCACGCCCGCGCCGCCGAAGAGGCCAATCTTGCCCCCTTTGGTGTAGGGGCACAGCAGGTCGATGACCTTCATGCCAGTGACCAGGATCTCCGCCGAGGTCGACTGATCGGAGAAGCTCGGCGCCTCGCGGTGGATGGGCATGCGCTTGGCGGCCGGAATCGGGCCGGCGTCGTCCACCGGCTCGCCGATCACGTTCATGATCCTGCCGAGCGCGCCAGGACCGACCGGAACCGTGATCGGCCCGCCGGTGTCGACGACCTTGTGGCCGCGGGTGAGGCCCTCGGTGGTGTCCATGGCGATGGACCGGACCGTGTTCTCGCCCAGGTGCTGGGCGACCTCGAGAACCAGGCGGAAGGGCTCTCCGGAGCGCTGGTCGGTGTTGGTGGTCTCCAGCGCATTGAGGATCGCCGGTAGATGGTCTTCGAACTCCACGTCGACCACCGCCCCGATGACCTGAACGATCCTGCCCGCGGACTGATTGGCCGGGGTCTCGGCCTTGGGCTGGGCCGCGGCCCGGGCGCGGGTCCTGGACTTGGGAGGGGCTGTGTCGGTCGCGGTCATGTCGGGCTCGCTCATACCAGAATGGGGTCTATAGCGCCTCTGCGCCGGAGATGATCTCGATCATCTCCTTGGTGATCTGCGCCTGGCGGGTCCGGTTCTTCAGAAGCGTGAGGCTGGCGATCACCTCGCCGGCGTTGCGGGTGGCGTTGTCCATGGCGGCCATCTGGGCGGCGAAGAAGCCGGCCTGGTTCTCGAGCATGGCGGAGAAGATCTGGGTCGTCAGGTTGCGCGGCAAAAGCGCCTCGAGAATGGTCGCCTCGTCGGGCTCATATTCATAGGCCGAGCCCTTCAGATCGACCTTTGCGCCGCCGGCCTCGACCTCGGCGGGGATCAGGCGGCGGATCGTGGGGACCTGTCGCACCACCGAGGCGAAGGCGCTGAAGACGAGGCTCGCCACGTCGGCCTCTCCGGCGTCGAACCGTCGGCGAACGGCGTCGGCGATCTGCGCCGCACGTTCGTGGGTGGGGGCGGCGCCGGCCTCCAGGCTCTCGATGATTCGTTCGCCGTGACCCCGGCGAAGCTGGTCGCGGGCCTTCCGGCCCACGGTGATGATCGAGACTTTCGCTCCCGCCGCGAGCCGCGCCGCGATGTGCTCCCTGGCGACGCGCACGACGGCGGAGTTGAAGCCTCCGGCCAGCCCGCGGTCGGAGGTCGCTACCACCACCAGTTCGCGCTCGGTCCTGCCGGTTCCGACGAGGAGCGGCGGTGCGCCGGCCCCCGAGACCGCTTGGGCGAGGTTGGCGATCACCGCGGCCATGTGGCTGGCGTAGGGCCGGGCGTTTTCCGCCGCCTCTCGCGCGCGGCGGAACTTCGCCGCGGCGACCATCTGCAAGGCTCGAGTGATCTTCTGGGTTGCCGCCACGCTGGCGATCCGATTGCGCAGGTCCTTCAGGCTGGCCATGGAGCTCGCGCGGTCTGGGCGCTCATGCGAAGGTCCTCGATAGCTCCTCGAGCATCGTCCGGAGTTCGGACTCCGTCTCCTCGCTCAGCGTTTTCTCGTTCCGGATGGCCTCGAGCAGGCCCTCGTGACGGGCGTGGGCGAGGGCCAGAAGATCGGATTCGAAGCGGCCGACCTCCGCGGTGGCGATCGGATCGAGCCAGCCTCGCGTGCCTGCCCAAAGGACGATCACCTGCTCTTCCACCTGCAGGGGCGAGTATTGAGGCTGCTTCAGAAGCTCGGTGAGGCGTTCGCCGCGGGCGAGCAGCTTCTGGGTGGCGGCGTCCAGGTCGGAGCCGAACTTGGCGAAGGCGGCCATCTCTCGATATTGCGCGAGGTCGCCCTTCAGCGGTCCGGCCGCCTGCTTCATGGCCTTGATCTGGGCGTTGCCGCCCACCCGGCTGACTGAGAGGCCGATGTTCATCGCCGGCCGCACCCCCTGATAAAAGAGGTCGGTCTCCAGGAAGATCTGCCCGTCGGTGATGGAAATGACATTGGTCGGGATGTAGGCCGAGATGTCGTTGGCCTGGGTCTCGATGATCGGAAGGGCGGTGAGCGAGCCGCCGCCGAACTCGTCGCTCATCTTGGCCGCTCGTTCGAGCAGACGCGAGTGGAGATAGAACACGTCGCCCGGATAGGCTTCCCGGCCCGGGGGACGACGCAGCAGCAGGCTCATCTGGCGATAGGCCACCGCCTGCTTGGAAAGGTCATCATAGATCACCAGGGCGTGCAGGCCATTGTCGCGAAACCACTCGCCCATGGCGCAGCCGCTGAACGGGGCGAGGAACTGCATCGGGGCGGGCTCCGACGCGGTGGCCGAAACCACGATGGTGTAGTCGAGCGCCCCGCGGTCTTCGAGCGTCTTGACGATCTGGGCGACCGTCGAGCGCTTCTGGCCGATGGCGACGTAAATGCAATAGAGCTTGGCCTTCTCCTCGCTCTGAGCGTTGATCGCCTTCTGGTTCAGGATGGCGTCGATCGCCACCGCCGTCTTGCCGGTCTGGCGGTCGCCGATGATGAGCTCCCTCTGGCCGCGGCCGATGGCAGTGAGGGAGTCAATGCACTTGAGGCCCGTGTACATGGGCTCGTGCACCGACTTGCGCGGAATGATGCCCGGCGCCTTGACATCGACCCGTCGCCGCTCGGCGATGTCGGAAATGGGGCCCTTGCCGTCGATGGGTTCTCCGAGCGCATTGACCACCCGGCCAAGCAGCCCGCGCCCGACCGGCACGTCGACGATCTCTCCCAGGCGCCGCACCTCGTCGCCCTCGGCGACCTTTACGTCCGAGCCGAAGATCACCACCCCGACATTGTCGCGCTCGAGGTTGAGCGCCATGCCTTTGACGCCGGCGGCTGGGAATTCCACCATCTCCCCGGCCTCCACCTCGTCGAGGCCGAAGACCCGGGCGATGCCATCGC
This sequence comes from Caulobacteraceae bacterium, assembly GCA_050729515.1. Classification (GTDB taxonomy): domain Bacteria; phylum Pseudomonadota; class Alphaproteobacteria; order Caulobacterales; family Caulobacteraceae; genus Acaudatibacter. The sequence continues at coordinate 12,780 of JBOHLG010000029.1, read as the reverse complement.
CGACCGAAAGCACCTGGCCGACATCGGAGACCTCGGCCTCCAGGCCGAAGTTCTCGATCTGGCTCTTCAGGATGGCCGAGATTTCGGAAGCGCGAAGGTCCATGGGGCGTCTCTCAGGCTCTCTTCATGGCCAATTTCAGCGAGTCGAGCTTCGACTTGAGCGAAGCGTCGTAAAGCCGCGATCCCACCTTCACCTTGAGACCACCCAAGAGCGAAGGCTCGACGCGGCTCTCGATCTCGGCGTGCTTGCCGAGAGCTCCGGCGAGGGCCGCGGCGAGCGCGCGGGCCTGGGCGGCGCTCATCGGCGAGGCGGTCGTCACCTCGGCCAGGATGCGCCCGCTCCGCTCGGCGGCCAAGGCGCGAAAGGCGGCGAAGATCCTCTGCAGCGCCGCCGCTCTCCGGCCGCTGGCGACAACGCCCAGAAAGTCGCGCACCATGGGCGCCAGGCCGGCCCGCGCCGCCACCGCCCGCAATCCCTCGGCCTTGGCCCTGGCGTCATATTGGGGCGAGGCGATGAGGCGGCGAAGGTCGTCGCTCTCGCGGATCATCGAGCCGAGCGCCGAAAGATCGGCCTCGATCGCCGCCACGGCGTCCTTTTCGACCGCCAAGTCGAAGAGAGCCTGGGCGTAACGGGCCGCGACATCGCTCGCTTGAGAGTCGTCCGCCACTTCGAAAGACCCCGTCCGTCGTGATCATCGCGCCGGCCTCGGACGGGTCCAAATCCGGCTAGGAACGATCGTTTGCGTCGAAGAGGGCTCCTGGCCTCGCGGAACGATCCCAAGGGGAGCCCTGGCCACAAGCCGCGCGCCCGATACCATGGCCCGTTTGGCGCCGCAACATGGCTACCGGGTGCTCCCCAACTCCAGTTCGTCGCGGCCGAGACCGGAGGGGCGGTCTCGCCGACTTGCCCGTCACGCCGGGGCGACGGCGCCGCCAGGAAGAGAGGCGAGCGCGGCGCCGAGCCTCTCCACCATTTGCGGGGAGAGATAGCCGTCGGCGACAAGACCCTGGCTCTTCTGCCAGGCGCGCAGCGCCCTTCGGCAATTCACCCCGATGAGCCCGTCAATCGGTCCGGGATTGAAGCCGAGCCTGGAAAGCGCCGTCTGGGCCTCCAGCCTCTGGGCGAGGGAGAGCGGCGTCTCGACCGGCCATGGAGTGAAGAGCGGGCCGCCGCCGGCGATCCGGTCGGCGAGGAATCCCACCGCCAGGGCGTAGGCGATGGAATCATTGTAGCTGCGGATCACGAAGTGGTTGGGAAAGGCCAGGAACGCGGGACCCGCCGCCCCGGCCGGGACAAGCAGGATCGCCGGCGAAGCGGCGTCGAGCGGCGACCATCCCTGGCCGTCGGCGGTGATGAGCCCGATGCTCCTCCACCATGAAGGCGGCCTCGCCGGCCCTTCGGTGAGGCTCCAATCGAATCCGGGCGGGGCGACCACCTCTCTCGCCCAACCTTCGCCCCGCCGCCAGCCGTTGGCGCGGAGCAGATTGGCCGCCGAAGCCAGGGCGTCCGCGGGCGAGTCCCAAATGTCGGGGGGACCTCTTCCCGTCGCGGAGACCGCATAGGCGAGGAACGCCGAGGGCACGAGCTGGGTCTGACCCATGGCCCCGGCCCACGATCCGATGAGCTTCGTCCGCGCTGCCTCGCCCGAGGCGATGATCTTGAGGGCGGCTTCGAGCTCGCCCTCGGCCCACGCACGGCGGCGACCGCCGGCGGCGAGGGTGGCGAGGGATCGAATGATGTCGTAGCTCCCCTGGTCGGCGCCGAAACCGGTCTCCATCGCCCACACGCCCATCAGGATTCCGCCGGGCGGCCCGTAACGGCCGATGATCGCCGAGAGGGCCGGAACCGAAATCTCCTTGGCTTGACCCTCGGCGATCGCGCCAGCCGATACGTGATCGGACACGTAGGTGCTGACCGGCAGCGCGAATTCCGGCTGGCGGGCGTCCAGCGCGGCGACTCGCGGATCCGGCGAAACGCCCGAAAAGGCCTCGGCGAGCACCGATCTGGAGACGCCCTGCGCGACCATTCGGGAGACAAAGCCGTCGAGCCAGGCGAGGAAGTTCGGATCGCCCGATGCGCCCAGCAGCCCCGCCGGTCCGACGGCCGGCGGAACGGGTGAAGCGTAGGGCGGGGCCATTCCGCCCGCGGCGGCGGCGCTGAGGCCAAGGGCGAAGAGTCGGCGGCGGTCCATCGCTGCGACTAAGGGCTGCTTCGCCGCCGAGTTCAACGTGGCGAAGCTTCAATTCGTCGGCGCCGCCCGCTCGATGATCTCGCTCGCCCGTGATCCGATTGCCGAGGCGCCGAAAACCCGCCCTGGCGCTCCATCGAGCCGGCTGGCGCAGAACGCCTCCGCCACCGCCGAGGGCGCGCCTCCCACAAGCAGGGCCCCTTGGAGGGCCAGGGACACCGCCTCGCTGAAGCGCCGCAAGTCCGATTGGGCGAGCTCGCCCGAGGCCATGGCCAGAAGTCGGCCGATGGCGGCGTCTAGACGAGCGTCGGCGCCCTTGGCGGCGCAGAGTTCGGCCTCCAGGGCCTCCAGGCACGCCGGCTCGCGCCGCAGCGCGCGAAGGACATCGAGCGCCATGACGTTGCCAGATCCCTCCCAGATCGAATTGACCGGAAGCTCGCGGTAGAGGCGCGGCATGATGCTCTCTTCGATGTAGCCGTTGCCTCCGAGCACCTCGAGCGCCTCGCCAGCGAGGATGGGACCGCGCTTGCAGACGTAGAACTTGGCCGCCGGAGTGGCGAGGCGTCGCAGGGCGATGTCGACCTGCGTCGCCTCCGCCTCATGGGCGCGCACCAGGCGGAAGGCGAGGACCGTCGCGGCTTCGACCTCGATCGCCAGATCGGCCAGCACTTCGGCCATCAGGGGCTGGTCGGCGAGGGGCCTGCCGAAGGCGCAGCGATGGCGGGCGTGGTGGATGGCCTGGGCGATCGCTTGGCGCTGGATCCCGGCGCTGGAGACGACGTTGTCGAGCCGGGTGAGAGCCGCCATTTCGATGATCGTGGCGATGCCTCGCCCCTCCTCGCCGAGGAGGAAGGCCTCGGCGTCCTCGAAGACCACCTCGGCCGAGGCGTTGGAGCGGTTGCCGAGCTTGTCCTTGAGCCTCTGCAGACGGATTCCATTGAGGCGCCCGTCCCGCCTCCACCGGGGCATGAAGAAGCAAGCCAGGCCGTCCGGCGCGCGGGCCAGCACCAGGAAGGCGTCGCACATCGGGGCCGAGAAGAACCACTTGGCGCCATCGACCCTCCACGCGTCGCCCGCGGCGCGAACGGCGGAGGTCTCGGTCCCGGAAAGGTCGGACCCGCCCTGACGTTCGGTCAGGCCCATGCCGACCAGAGCCCCGGTCTTGCCTTCGGCCGGGGCGTGGTCCGGGTCGTAGCGGCGCGAGAAGAGGCGCGGCAGCCAGGCGCCGGCGAGCGACGGCGAGCGGCTCAGCACCGGAACGGCTGCGAAGGTCATGGAGATCGGGCAGCTCGTGCCGGCCTCGACCTGGCCCGACATGTAGAGGCGGGCGGCCCGACGTACCTGCGCTCCGGGAGAGGGATCGGACCACGGCGAGCAGTGGATCCCCTCTTCGACCTGGATCGCCATTAGGGCGTGCCAGGCGGGGTGGAACTCCACCTGGTCGATCCGCTCGCCAAAGCGGTCGAAGGCGTGGAGGACCGGCGCGACGCGATTGGCCGCCTCCCCCAGAGCCAGGGTCCCGCGCGCGCCGAGCTTGGCGCCGTAGGCCTCGAGGTCCATGGTGGTTCCGTGCGCGCCCTCCCGCGCCACAGCCTCGTGCAGGGCGCGATCGCTCGAAAAGAGATTGTATTCCTCGAGCGGCGGCGGCTGGTTGTGGTTCGACAGCTCCGGTTCGCGAGCGACCGCCATGGCGTTCAGGCTAGTGTCATGATTCCGCCGTTCGATCAGCTCTCCCCGAAGCGGAAACGAACGTCAAATTCACGACACTAGCGCCTCCTGCTCGCGCCTCACGAAGCCCTTCCAATGGCCCATGTACTCGATGAAGGCGTTCCCCAGCTTCTCGTTCCTCAGGTAGGCCTCGCTGACCGGAAGATCGATGGTGCGGAAATCCGGATCCGCCTTCGCCTGCAAGGGAAAGTCGTGGTGCAGGATGGCGGCGCGGCCGAGGATCGCGAAATCGGCGCCCGAGGCGAGCGCGCGCCGCGTGGCCTCCGCGCTCATCAGCTTGCCGGCGACGCCCAGCCGCGTTCGTCCCCGAGGAAGCTCGGCGAACCACTCGATCAGGGGGCGATGGGCGAAAGCCTCCTCCACCGGGGCCTTGAAAACATCCCACAGCGACATGTCGAGATAATCGAGCTCGCCGGTCTCGAGCAGGCGCCTGGCGAGCGCGATCTGCTCGGCGATGGCCAGTCCGAACCGCTCCGGAGAAAGGCGGAGGCCGAGCTGGAAGTCCGGCCGCGCGCGCTTTCGGATCCCCGCGATGATCTCGAAGAGGATGCGAGCGCGGGCCGGGGGCGAGCCGCCGAAGCGGTCCGTCCTCTGGTTGGTCTCGCTCGAAAGGAAGGCGCACAGGATATAGCCATGGGCGCCGTGGAGCTCGACGCCATCGAAGCCAGCCTTCTCGGCCCGCAGGCCGGCGAGGATGAAGTCCTCGACCAACTCCTCCACCTCGAGGGTGGAAAGCGCCCTCGCCCCGGTTTCGGCGTGGTCCGAGGGCCCACGCGGGGCTTCCCCGATGAGCTCGGCCGGCGAGCGGATGCCGGCGTGGTGGAGTTGCACGGCCGAGACCGCTCCGGCGGCGCGGATGGCGTCGGCGAGGCGCTCCAGGCCCGGCAGATGTTCGTCGCCGAATGCGCCGAGTTGGCCGGCGAAACCCTGTCCGACTCTCTGCATATGTGCGGCGCAGGTCATCACCAGGCCGAATCCGCCGCGGGCGCGATGGACGAGCCAGCCGAATTCATCATCGGACAAACGCCCATCGGCGGCGCTCTGGCCGTTGGTCAGGGGCGCCAGCATGAAGCGGTTCCTCATGGCCGGCCCGCGGGCGAATGAGAGAGGTTGAAAAAGGTCGTCCATTGGGTCCCTTCTGAGACGACGGCCCGGCCTGCGACCCGGGCGAACGAAGAGGAGATGACGATGGCGCGCGCCGAGGTCAACATTCCCACGCCCGATGGCGAAGCAAGAGCCTATGTCTTCGAGCCGGCTGGCGAGGGCCCATGGCCGCCGGTCCTCTTCTTCATGGACGCGCCGGCGATCCGCCCGGCTCTCTTCGAGATGGCCGAGCGCCTGGCGAAGAACGGCTATTTCGTCCTGCTCCCGGACATGTTCTGGAGGGCCGGCCCCTATGAGCCGATCGACATCGCCAAGGTCTTCCAGGACGAAGCGGCGCGCCGGGCCGTCTTCGGCAAGCTCATGGCTTCCACCGATGCCCAGAAGGCGATGCGGGACACCGGCGCGTTCCTGGACTGGATCGCCGCCAATCCCAAGGCGAGGCCGGGGAAGGTCGGGCTCACCGGCTATTGCATGGGCGGCCGCCTTGCGATCATCGCCGCCGGAACCTTCCCCGACCGCATCGCCGCCGCCGGCGCCTTCCACCCGGGGGGCCTGGTCACCGACTCGGCCAACAGTCCCCACTTCCTGGCTCCCAAGATCAAAGCCAGGATCTACGTCGGCGGGGCGGACGAGGACGCCGGCTTCACCGTCGACAACGCCCAGACCCTTCGCCACGCCTTCGATCAGGCCGCCGTCAAGAACAAGGTCGAGATCTATTCGGGGGCGAAGCACGGCTACGCGCCCCCGGACATGCCGGTCTATGATCGCGCCGCCTCCGAGCGGCACTGGCGGGAGCTTCTCAATCTGCTCGATGAGACCATGAAGAGCAGCCAGGCGGCGGCGTGAGCGCTCCGCTCTACTGCGGCCCAGAGGAGATCCGGCGCGCGCTCGGGTACCCTGCCTGCATCGCCGCCATGCGCGAGGCGATGGTCGCCCTCTCCAAGGGCGAGACGCGCCAGCTCCTGCGCTCGATCATCCCGCTCGCGGCCGGCCGCGCGTTCGGGATCATGCCTGGCGCCCTTTCCGCCGGCGGCGTCTTCGGGGCCAAGCTCCTTTCGGTCGATCCCGGCGCGCCGGCCCGCGGCGGGCGCTCGCACCAGGGCGTCGTGGTGCTCTTCAAGGCGAGCGGCGAGGGCGTTTCGGCGATTCTCGACGCCGGCGAGATCACCGCCATCCGCACCGGCGCGGCAAGCGCGGCGGCGACCGACGCCCTGGCGAGGCCAGAGGCGACCCGCCTGGCGATCCTGGGCGCGGGCGAACAGGCGGCGAGTCACGCCCGGGCCATCGCCTGCGTGCGGGACCTCTCCGAAATCATCGTCTGGGGCCGCTCGCCGAACAAGGCCCGCGCCCTCGCTGAGCGCCTCAGCCGCGAGCTTTCCCGTGAGGTCCGCTTCCATCCTGACGCCAGGCAGGCGGTCCAGGAGGCGGACATCATCTGTACGGCGAGCGGCGCGCGCGATCCCATCCTCTTCAGCGACTGGGTGAAGGACGGATGCCACATCAACGCGGTCGGCTCTTCGGTCGCCGGACCGGCCGAGATCGAGCCGGCCTTGGTGGCGCGCGCCCGCTTCATCGCCGATCATCGCGCCGGGATCCTGGCGCAGGGCGGGGAGTTCCTCCGCGCCAAGGAGGCCGGCCTCATCGACGATGCGCACGTCGCCGCGGAGATCGGCGAGGTCTTCTCAGGCGCCGCTCCCGGCCGCCGATCGCCTTTTGAGGTGACGATCTACAAGTCCCTCGGCCACATCGTTCAGGACCTCGCCGCCGCGAACCTGGTGGTCGGCGATCTCCGGTAGAGTTTCCCTGATATTCCGGCTCTGATGTCTGGATCGGCGCGGGAGTCTCGCGATATCGAAGCGACTCGCCCATAGAGGCCCGCATTTGACGGGGGCCGCGCCCCGCCCCTATAGACGCCGCTCCCAATTCGCTCCGCCCCTCCCCCGAGTTCCCATGAAGGTCCGAAGCTCCCTCAAGACCCTCAAGCTGCGCCATCGCGACTGCAAGCTCGTCAGGCGCAAGGGGCGACTCTACGTCATCAACAAGACCAATCCGCGCTTCAAGGCCCGCCAGGGCTGATTTCGCCTACTTCGAGGCGACCAGGCGCAGGAACTCCTGGCGCGTGCGCGCGTCGTCGCGGATGTCGCCCGTGAGGCGGCTGGTGGTGAGCATGGCTCCCGGCGTGGAGGCCCCGCGCAGGGTCATGCAGCTGTGCTCGGCCTCGATCACCACGCCCACGCCCCTGGGACGGAGCGCCTCGTCGATGGCGCCGGCAATGTCCGTGGTGAGCTTCTCCTGGATCTGCAGGCGACGGGCGAAGCCCTGCACCACGCGGGCGAGCTTGGAGATCCCCACCACGCGGTCCAGGGGCAGGTACCCGACGTGGGCCTTGCCGACCACCGGCAGCATGTGGTGCTCGCAGAAACTCACCACCGGAATGTCGCGCAGGACCACCATTTCATCGTAGCCGCCGACCTCTTCGAAGGTGCGGGCCATGTGGCGGCGGGGATCATCGCCATAGCCGGCGAAGAGTTCGCGATAGGCCCTCGCCACCCGGCCCGGAGTCTCGAGGAGACCCTCCCGATCCGGATCATCACCCGCCCAGGCGATGAGGGTGCGGACGGCCGCCTCGGCTTCTTTCTGGGTGACGGGCGTGGGCAATGGGATGGACTCCTCAAGAGGGACGTTCCCGTACGGCGGCGCTCGGAAGGGTCCTTAGAGAGCCCGCCCGAGCGTTTCAATCGCTTGGGGGGACGCGGTCGCGGCCGAAATTCGGCAGCGGCGTCTCCTGGCCGGCGTCGATGACGCTGCGCCGAATTCCCTGGGTGCGGGTGAAGAGCTCGAAGAGCTTGTCGCCCTCGCCCCAGCGGATCGCCCGCGAGAGCGCCTGCAGGTCCTCGGTGAAGCGGCCGAGGATCTCCAGCACCGCCTCTCGATTGGCCAGGAACACGTCGCGCCACATCACCGGGTTGGAGGCGGCGATGCGGGTGAAGTCGCGAAAGCCGCCGGCGGAATATTTGATCACCTCACCCCTGGTCACCTGCTCGAGGTCGGCGGCGGTGCCGACGATGTTGTAGGCGATGAGGTGCGGCAGATGGCTGGTGACAGCGAGCACCAAGTCGTGGTGCCGCTCGTCCATCACCTCGACCTGGGCCCCCAGAGCCCGCCAGAACCGCGTCAGGCGCTCGACGGCGGCCGAATAGGCCTCCTCGCTTCGCGCCTGGGGCGTGAGGATTGTCCAGCGGCCCTCGAAGAGATGGCCGTCTGACGCGTCCGGCCCGCTCTGCTCGGAGCCGGCGATGGGATGGCCAGGAATGCCGAAGACGTTCTGGGGCAGAAGTCGCGCGAAGACCTCGGAGATCGCCGACTTCACCGAGCTCACGTCGGAGACCGTCGCCCCGGCCTCGAGGCCTGGAAGGGCGGCGTCGAGCGCCGCTTCGATGGAAAGGGGCGGGGCGGCGAGGATGATGAGATCAGCGCCGCGGACCGCCTCGGCTCCCTCTTCGAACACCTCGTCGCCGATCTTCAGGGCCGAGACTCGCTCGCGGACCTCCGGATCGGGATCGGCAAGCGCGATCTCGCCGGCCGCGCCGGCTAAGCGCGCCGCCCGGGCGACCGAAGCGCCGATCATCCCCGCCCCGACCACCGCCAGGCGATGATAGATCTGGTCCTCGCTCACCGAACTGGCCTGCTCGCCGCCGCGAAGTCGGCGAGCGCGTCCACCACCGCCCGGTTGTGCGCCTCCAGACCGATGGTGATCCGCAGATGATTGGGAAGACCGTAGTTGGCCACCCCTCGGACGATGTAGCCGCGCTCGGCGAGGAACCGCTCGGCCTCGGCCGCCCCGGCTCCAGGACGCTCCGAAAAGCCAACCAGGACGAAGTTCGCCGCCGAGGGGACCACCTCGAAGCCGAGGCCGGCGATCTGCTGGGTGAGCCACGGCCGCCAGAGTTCGACGTGCTCCACCGACCTCTTGACGAACGCCTCGTCCGCAAGGGCGGCGATCGCCGCGGCCTGGCCGCAGATCGAGGTGTTGAACGGGAGCCGGATGCGGTCGACCGCGGCGGCGACTTCGGCCGGGGCGTAGGCCCAGCCGACCCGAAGCGAGGCCAGACCATGAATCTTAGAGAACGTCCGGGTGACCACGATGTTCACCGCCCCGCGGGCGAGATCGAGGCCGTCGGAAAAGCGCGGGTCGCGATTGAAATCGGCATAGGCGCCGTCGAGGACCAGCAGAACATCTTCCGGCAAGGCCCGGTGCAGGCGCTCCACCTCGCTGGCGGTGATGAAGGCGCCGGTGGGATTGGCCGGATTGGCGATGAAGGCGAGGCGCGTCCTTTCATCCACCGCGGCGGCGAGGAGGTCGACGTCGATCCGGTAGCCCGGTTCGCGGGCGAAGCGGACTTCCGCCTGGCAGGCTCTGGCCCCGATGGCGTAGGCGCCGAAGCCGAATTCACCCTGGACGATGTTGTCGCCCGGTTCGAGGAAGGTCTGGTTGAGGAGAGCGAAGATCTCGTCGGTGCCGCAGCCCAGCAGGATCCGCTCCGGCTCCAGCCTGAATCGCTGGGCGATGGCGGCGCGCAGACGCCCGCCGCGACTGTCCGGGTAAAGGGCGAGGTTCGCCGCCGCCTCGATGAAAGCTGATCGCGCCGCCTCGCCACATCCCAGGATGTTCTCGTTGGCCGAGAGCTTGACCGGATGGACGACGCCCTCCGCGGTCGCCTTCCCCGGGACGTACGGTGAGATCTCCGCGATCCCCGGCTTGGCGCGCGGCGGACCTGGAGCCTCGCGGCGGGGCCGAAGATCTTTCATCGCGCCGCCTCTTACATGAGGAGAAGCGGCGAAGTCATCGCGCTCGGCCAACCGCCTGCCCGCATTCAGAAGACCCTCGGGGCGGCGGCGAGCTCGATCGGGCCTAGCCGCAGGCGTCCTTTTGAAAGGGTGAGGATCGCCGCTCCGCCCGCGCCGGCGGCGCCGGCCGAAAGCCTGCTCGCCTCGACCAGGCGGCCGGCGAGGACGCCTTCGAGGGCGCCGTCGCTTCCCACCGTCAGGACGCCGCCGCGGATCACGAGGGCCTGCGATCCTGCGGTGAGGGCGATCTGGCGCACTTCGAGCCGTCCGCCCGCAGCGCTCCAGGCGCGCACCGTCGCCGGCCAACTGGCCCCGGCGAGGGCGCCGGCGTGGTCGAAGGAAAGATCGGCAGCGATGGTGAGGGGCTGGGCCGCCAGCGCCGCGCTGAGGATCCCGCCCGCGGCGAGGCGGGCGTCGTCCATCTCGACGAAGAGGGCCCCCGTCCCGGCGCCTTCGGCCCGGGTGTGAAGGTGGAAGGCCGAAGCGGCCTTGAAGGTCGGCGTCCCTTGCATCCGCGCAAAGGCGAGACCTTCGGCCTCGATCGACAGCCGGGGCGGCGAGCGGTCGATCTCGAAGAGGCTGGCTCGCAGCGTCGCGATCTTCACCCTCGATGCGGGCCCCAGGCCCACGCTCGCGCCCTGCGGGAAGACGGCGACCCAGTGGCGGGGCGCGAAGGCGAACGCCTCGGCCGCCAGGCGCGGAGCGGCGACTCCGAAGCCGGCCGGGCCCTCGATGTCGACGGTTCGGAGGTCGAGGTCGAGCCGGAAGGGATAGCCGAAGACCCGCTCCCCCGACCAGTCCGCCCGTCCGCCGTTCCGGATCAGCGCCGCGCGGGCCGAGTCGAGCCGGGTTCTGACCTCCCGGGCCATGGCCAGCCACGCCACGGACCAGGCAGCGATGAGGATGAGCAGCAGGACGGTCGGAGCGAAGATGCCGATCCGGTTCGTTTTGCGCTGCGGGGCGCGATCGGGCACGCTGGTCTCCTTATCCGCCGAATCGGAGTGGGATGGCGAGGGCGATGGTTGAGGGATGCGCCGAGCCGTGGGTGTTCGGCTACGGCTCGCTGATGTGGCGGCCCGGTTTCCCCTTCATAGAGCGTCGCCGCGCCCGGCTCCATGGCCGAAGGCGCGCCTTCTGCATCTATTCGGTCCATCATCGCGGAAGCTACGATCGGCCGGGCCTGGTGCTGGGCCTGACGCGCGGCGGATCGGTCCGGGGCGCCGCCTTCCGGGTCGACTCGGCCGACTGGCGAAGCGTGCACGCCTACCTCGTCGAGCGCGAGCAGCCGACCGAAACCTACCTCGAGGCGCAGGTGGGGCTTCGTCTCGATGACGGGCGGCGGGCGAGCGCGCTCGCCTTCCTCTCCGACACCAACCATCCGCAATGGGCCGGCGATCTCACCCTCGAGGAACAGGCGAGGCTCATCGCGGGCGCCGATGGCCTTTCGGGCCGCAACATCGATTACCTGCGCGATCTTCTCGCCCATCTGCGCGCCGAGGGAATCGCCGACCGTGGGCTCGAGGCGCTGCTCGTGCGGGTCGAGGCTCTCCAGTCCTCAGCCTTCGCGGAGGGCGGCTGAGGCGGTCTCGATGCGCTCACGGAGCCGCCGCATGAACTCGGCCCTGTGGAGCCCGGCCGGTATGGGATCGAGGAACTCATAGACGATCAGGCCCGGCCGACGGATGAAGCCGTGAGCCGGCCAGAAACGCCCCGAGTTGGTCGCCAGCGGCGTGCAGGGAAGCGCGAGGTCCCGATAAAGGGCGGCGACGCCCGGCTTGTAGGGCGCGGCGGGGTCGGGGGTGCGGGTTCCTTCGGGGAAGATCACCACCTGCCGGGCCTGCGCCGCCTTTTCCTTCGCCGCCGCGACCAGCGCTCGAAGGGCCTGCGTCCCGCCTTCACGATCGACCGGGATCATGTCGGTCTTGCGGCAGAACCAGCCATAGAAGGGGATCTTCAGCAGCGTCCGGCGCAGCACATAGGCCGCATCGGGCAGCGCCGCGAACGGCGCCATGGTGTCGAACATGCACTCGTGCTTGGCCGCGATCAGCGCCGCCCCGCCAGGGACCTTGTGGCGGCCGCGGATCTCGACCCGAAGACCGCACACGCCCCTCAGGAGCTGGATCGTTCCGGCGATCCACAGGAGCGTCGCGGCCCGCATGAAGCGGCGCGGCGCCAGAAGGAGCGGCAGCATGGCGAGCGCGCAGATCGCCGTGAAGAGATAGAAGAGCGCCGCATAGGCGAGCGAGCGGGCGTGGATCACCGCCCCTCCCCCATCACGCGCTCGCGGACGAGCACCACTAGGTACTTGCAGTACTCCACCATCATGCGCCTGGCGCTCGGCCAGGACGCTTCCCAGTCCCTGGCCTTGAGGTCCGAAGTAGCCACGGCATAGGGGATGATGCGCACGCCCGGGAGAGCCGACCTCAGCTCAAGAAGAGCCCTTGGCATGTGATAGTCGGCGGTGACCAGGATAAGGCTCCGGATGTGCATCGCCTTGGCCCACCTGGCGGTCTCCTTGGCGTTGCCCTTGGTGTCGGCGGCGGTGAAGCCGAGATCCACGCAGCAGTCGAAGGTGCGCCGCGCCGCACCGGTGAGTGGCAGAAGCTCCGCGCGGCGAACCCTTGGGTTGACCCCCGAGACCAGCATGCGGCGGGCCTTGCCCTCGTCGAGCAGGCGCGCGGCGGTCTCGAGGCGGACGTCGGACCCTCCGGTGAGCGCCACTACCCCGTCGGCGGCGGGCGGGTCGGCGGCCGGGGTCGAGGTCACTACCCTCTGGGCGAAGGCCATCAGTCCGGCGGCCCAGATGAGGAGCGCGACCAGGAGGACCGCCAAGCCCTTCATGGCCGATCGCTCATCGCCAAAGGATCATGGGATCCGCGCCAGCGCCTCCCGCGCGGCGAGGCCGGCGGCG
>JBOHLG010000028.1:0-40704 GCA_050729515.1 Caulobacteraceae bacterium | reverse complement strand
GAGTTGCGGAAGCTATCCGCCGGTGAGCCGATACCAGACCTACTATCTCCGTGCCGATGGTAGGCTCGATTCCACCGTTCCAGCCGGCGACTGCGAAAGCGATCGGCTCTGTTACGCCGCACCGGTGTATCCCGGCGCCCAGCTTGCCTACTCGACCGCGCCCTTCCGCAATGGAGCGACTTTGGCCGGGCCGATCTCCGCTACGGTGTTCGCAACCTCGACGACACCGGAGATCTTGGTCGTCGCCGATGTCTTTGAAATATCGGCCGGCGGTGAGGCCCGGCAGCTCGCGACTGGCGCTCTCATCGGTTCGCACCGATCGGTGGAGGAAGCCAAGTGCTGGCGCGATCGAGATGGCCGTTTGATCAGACCCTATCATCCCTCGAGCCACGAAAGCCCGTTGGCACCCGGTGAGGTCGTGCGGCTGGACATCCAAATTCAGCCTCGCGTGGCGCGCTTGGCAGCCGGCCACAGCTTGAGGCTGATCCTGAAGACCCAATCAGATCCAGCGCCCTGTGCCACAGTCTTTCCGGGCGGCGATTCGTTCTGGTGCCTGGCTCCGACGGTGACGCAGAGACGGTCCCTGCAGGGCGCAAGCTTTGACATCCAGCGCAACAGAAAATGGGCCTCGCTGATCAACGTGCCCCTGATCTTCGACGCTCTGAATTAGGAACGCTCCTCAGACGGGTCGCCGACCGACCCCAACGCTGAATAGGGCTTGAGAACCATTTCTCTCAGTTCACGTTTCAGCACCTTCCCGAGCGCGTTGACGGGCATCGATTCGACGATGATCGCGGCGGCCACCTTCTGACGACGGCCGACGCGCGCGTTGATCCAGTCTGCGAGTTCCTTCGTCGACGCGGACGCGCCTTCGTGGAGCACAATGACCGCGAGCGGGGTTTCATCCCATCGCGGATGAGGCATTCCGACCACGGCGATCTGTTTGACCGCTGGATGGCCTCGCCCCACACCTTCGATGTCCACCGGATAGATGTTCTGGCCGCCGGAGACGATGAGATCCTTCTTGCGGCCGACATAATAGAGGAAACCGTCCTCGTCGATTTTTCCGAGATCGCCGGTACGGAACCAGCGGCGGCCGCGCTCGTCATCATAGAAAACGGCTGCGGTTTCCTCCGGACGGTTGAGGTAGCCGACCATAATGGACTGGGCGAGCCCGACGATCTCTCCTGTCTCGCCAACGGGGGCGCTCGTCCCGTCCTCAAGCGCAATCCGGAGGTCGGACCCGACAATGGGGCGCCCCACCGAAGCCCGCTTCTCCGCCCCGTCCGCGCTTGAGGTAATGGTGACGAACCCTTCCGTGAGTCCGTAGAGTTCGAGCAGTACGCAATCAAATCGCCGGCGCCCAAGTTCCTTTACCTCCGGATCGACTGTTGCTCCGCCGACGACGATGAGTTCCATCGTGGAGATATCGAATTTGTCAAACGACGTCTCCGCTAGCATCGCTTTCAACATCAAGGGCACGGCCAGAAAGTGAGTCCCTCCGCGCCGCTCGATCGCCGAGAGAAACGACCGGGGCTCGAACCGATGAAGAATCACCACCGATCCCCCAAGCAACAGAGTGATCAGGAAAGGCAAAATCGCGGCGTTCGAGTAGAATCCGAGGCTCGCGATCCAAACCGTATCTTCCGAGAGCCGGAGAATGCGCCCTATGTCCAGCATGTTGCGGGTCCGGGTGAGATGGGTATGGACTATTCCCTTCGGGACGCCAGTTGTGCCGGAACTGTAGACGACCGTCAGGGCATGGTCGGGTTCCGGAACCCGGTCCGGGGCCTCGGATTTCGAGCCCTCCCGCCAATCCTCGAATTCCGACCAGCCTTCGAGGGAGGCGCCGACCGCAACGCGTCGCTCGACCCCCAGCTCCGCCGTCGCCGCCGTCACGCGCAAGGCCTCCTCTCTTGACGCAAAGATCGCCGCCGCGGCGCAATCGGCGATCTGCCGAAGGACGGCATCGTCTGAAATCGTGAGGTTGATCGGGACGAGACAGGCCCCCGATCGGATCACGCCAAGCACGATTTCCGCAGTTTCGAGCCGATTCTCAAGGAGAACGACGACGGCATCTCCGGGGCCGAGACCGAGATAGCCAAGCCGGTTCGCGACCTGGTAGCAGCGGCCGCCGAGTTCGCGCCATAAAAGGGTCGCGCCTTCGAACATGACGGCGCGACGCCCCCCTCGCCATCGCACATTGAGATCGAAATAATCACAAAAGAGCGGTTCCACGTTGGCTGGTCTTAGTGCTTTCAGGTTCATGCGGCACGCTCATCCGGTCTCGTTCGTCATGTCTCCCGCGCCCGGCCGCATCTCCTCGACTGCGTTCCCAAGTTCGACTGCCTGAGCGAGAATGGGGCTTTCAAGCCCTCCGCCGCGAGCCGCGGGCGGGAGTGGGCTGGCTCCAGTGCGAACGCGGGCGCGTCGAATCTCGAGGGCGGCGAGAATGCGCGTGTGCGCGGCCCTGTCGATCTTGAATCCAAGGATGATGATGAGGGCGAGTACGGTGATCAAGGAAGCCCCCGGTCCGTAGATCAAGGCGAGTTCACGCGCGACTAGGGGCGGTATGGGTACATGGCCGCCCGGTCCCGCCAAATTGTTCGGAAAGTGAATTGCGTCGGCCGCAAGTCCGGCGATCACCACGCCAAGCCCGCTAGACGCCTTCGTGGCGAAGCTCAGGCCGGCGAAATAGAGTCCCTCGCGGCGAGCGCCGAAGAGAAGGTCGTGCTCGTCGGCCGCGTCGGCCATCATTGACTGGAAGCCTATGAGGGCGATCGCGACGGCGATACTTGCCAGGAAGTTGGCCACCGCGAGTGCCGCGATCGGAGCGGTAGTTCCGGGAAGGGCGCCCGAGATCCGCAAGATCACGGGCGAGAATTGGCACAGCGCGACCAGCCCGAGGCCCGCGAGAGCGAGGGTGCGCTTCTCTACCCGACGCGCGACCAGGCCGGCAATGGCGAGCCCGGCGAAGAGTCCGGGCACGCCGGCCAGCGTGATGATCAGGATGATTGAGGGCGGGAGTTTCCAGAAGAAGGTGTTTGCGTGTAGCGCCAGCGCGCCCGCGACGCCGGCGCCGATGAAGAAAACTAAGCATGCGCCAAAGAGGAAGTTAAAGGATCGGTTTCTAAAGACTTCCCCCATCTCCTTGTACATTCGTCTGAGGGCAGCTCCCTCGCCGCGAACCCCCTTGTGAAGTCGATCGCGCGCGGAGGCCGTGCCGAGCGTACTGACAACCGCGGCCAGGCCGACCAAGGCAGCGCCGCTCCACGCGAAGGGGCTATATCCAGCTCGATGGAGTTGGCCTCCGACTCTTCCCGAGAGGAACACACCGAATCCGAGTACTGTCATTAGCACCGTGCCGATGGTGCCCAACCCCACACGGTAAGCGACAATGGTCGAACGCACATGATAGTCGTCGCTGAGTTCGGAACCCATGGCGATGTAAGGCACGTTGAAACCCGAGAGGCCGAAGCGTAGACCAAGGGTCAGAACGATCACGTAGGCGAGAAGGCCCAGACCGCTCAATCCCACCGGAACCGAGAAGAGCAATCCGAGACAGACGACGATCGGAACCGCCGAAACGAGCATGAAAGGATGCCTGCGGCCGAAGCGCGAGCCGCTGTTATCCGAAAGCGAGCCGACCAGCGGATCCAGAATAGAATCGACGACCAGGGCGAGGCCGAGCGCGGCTCCCGCAAGGGTTCCGGAAAGTCCACAGACGGCGGTCAGGTAGAAGTAGAGGAACGTCCCCAGAAAGACGCCTGTGGAGGCGTCGATTATGGAACCGGATCCGTAGAGCGCAAGCAGGCCGAAGCCGAGCGGTCGCAGGCGCAGCGCCTGTGCCTTCGCTTCCGAAGAAAGTACCGGCACCTCAACCTGCTCGCCAGATGCGCCGCTTCCGGAGGAAACCTTCACCAGCGCCTTGTTCAAATGCGAGGGCCTATTTCAATCACAATCTCGGCATCCTTGTGACTATGATGAACACCCAATATGTCGGTCAGTGAAACGAAAATCCGTCATGATCCGAAAGGCCCAAAACTCGAAGCTCTTTTGTCGATAGCAAGAGGCGGCCGCGGCGGCTTTGGCCCTGAAATCCGCGCCACCTTAGCGGGATTTCACCCTCAACTCCGAAATTTCAGAGGCATTCCATCTGAGCAGGGTCCGCCACCAGTTATACGCAAATCTTATCCCATATCGACGAGGCTCTCCGAACACCTCTCGACAGCGGAACGCGGTCCTGCATTTGCGCGACTCCTGGGTCTCCTCCGCTGAAGGTCCCCACCCCACGGATTTCGAGGTTGGTAGAGATCGACGATGAAGTTCCATGAACTTGCAGAGAGGGGGACAAGCCCTTGAAGGTCCTCCAGACCTTGTACATTCCGGTTTGTGCGAGTCTGGCCGGAGAAGGCGGAGGTGGCGACCGGGATTTACTGCGCGCGTTCCTTGCGTTCAGCCGTTACAACCAGTTCCGTGACCGTGGTCGAGGACCCCCTGCTGTTGCTGGCTGAGAGTTCTGCTCATGAGCCAGACCTGAGCAGAGAACGCTTGCGCCCAGTAGGAGCGCGCTCTTCATTGATCGTTCCTCCCCAAATTCGATCGAAGGTGTCCGCAACGTGGACTGTGACGGCCGACGGACCCTCGGACGGGCCCCGGACCATTCATGCGCGGCGGCTAAATCTGAGCCTCGGGATGAAGAGTGAGGCAGTCGAATTCGTCTGTCCAATTTATTTTTTGGCGGCCGTTGATTAGCCTAGCTTATTATCGCTTGGCCGCTTCTCTCATCGCTTCTGTTATATCGACCTATTTTTCTACAAGACGCTCCCTCATCTGGATCCATTTTCCGACTTCAATAGTGAATTCAAGCTGAGGATGGTGGATAGACGACCCGGAACCGCCTAATCGATCTTCAGGATGATCACGGACGCTGATGTGAATAACGCTAGCCAAAACGACCGCGTGGGCGGGATTTCGAATCCCGAACGCCGCCTTCGGCGATTCGCCGAGGCGCCGATTGAGGTCGCCTTCAAAAGGCTCGCTCCCGTCTCGCCGTGGGAGGTCGTGCTTCGCTTCGAAAAGAGGTTCGGCGTCGAGCCGCGGCTCTTCCGCGCGCCCGGCCGCGTCAACATTATCGGCGACCACACCGATTATTCGGGCGGCTTGGCGATGCCGGCGGCGATCGACAGAGCCACTCTGGCGGCTGCGACGTTGAACGAGTCGCGACGGCTGAACGTGGTCGGCGGCTCGATCGGACAACAGGTTTCGCTCGATCTTGGCTGCCTCACACCGCGGCATGACTGGTCCGACTACGTGGCCGGAGTGGCCTGGGTGATGCAACTCGAAGGCGTGGAGCTCTCAGGCGCGGACCTTTGGATCGAGAGTGACGTTCCGATCGGAGCCGGCCTCAGCTCCTCTGCGGCCCTGGAGGTCTCGGCCGCAACCGCCTTGCTTTCCCTCTCCGGAACCTCGCTCGATGGCGCGACGATCGCGCTGTGGTGCCAACGGGCGGAAAACGAGTTCGTGGGCGTCCCGTGCGGTATCCTGGACCAATACGCTTCGACCAACGCAGAGGACGGCGCGGCCCTTCTCCTTGATTGCCGATCGGTCGCAAGCGAGCCCGTCCCCTTTCCCGAGAGAGGGCGATTCCTTGTCGTAGACAGCATGGTGACGCACGCGCACGTCAGCGGGGAATACCGACGGCGGCGCGAGGAGTGCGAGACCGCCGCCGCCAGGCTCGAAGCGCCGATGCTGCGCGATGTCGAGGTTTCCGATCTTCCGGGCGCCCTCGCGCGCCTGCCTGAGCCGCTCGCGCGCCGCTGCCGTCATGTCGTGACCGAGAACGCCCGGGTCGTCAGCGCCGTCCAGGCGCTTCGGCGAGGTGATCTCGCCGAGCTCGGCCGGCTGATGAATCAGTCGCACGCGAGCCTTAGGGATGACTTCGACGTCAGCACGCGGGAGGTTGAAGAACTCGTCACTATAGCCCGCGAGGCCCCGGGTGTCTTCGGTGCGCGCATCATGGGCGGCGGTTTCGGCGGCTCGATCGTTGCACTGGCCTCTGCTGACGGCGCTGAGCAAGCGGTATCGACGATCCAGCTTGCATACGGGCGGAAGCGTGGGCGAAGCCCTGACGCCTTCGTCTGTCGGGCGGCGGCGGGGGCGACCGAGGTAAAGTTGTGAGCGAGGCTCCGCGGCCGGAACGCAGGTTCAACATCTTGAACGGGGAATGGGTCTTGGTTTCCCCGCAGCGGATCGCACGGCCCTGGCTCGGCGACTTTCAGGAAACTACGGTCGCCGCGCGCATCCAATATGATCCGGAGTGTTATCTCTGCCCGGGGAACCTCAGGGCCGGGGGGGCGCGCAACCCGCCGTACTCAGGCGTGTACGTCTTTGAAAACGATTATCCGGCCCTGACGCCCGGGCCTCGCGAGGCTAAGGGTTCCCCCGATCCGCTTCTCGTGGCGGAATACGAGTCCGGAACTTGTCGCGTAGTGTGCTATTCGCCCGACCATAGTCTCACGTTGTCAAAGATGTCGCCGGAGCATTTTCGGCCGGTCGTCGAGGAGTGGGTTTCGCAGTTCGCCGAACTCGATGGGCGGGACGACATCGACGCCGTCGTCATTTTCGAGAACCGCGGCGAGATGATGGGCGCCAGCAACCCGCACCCTCATGGGCAACTTTGGGCGCTCTCGTCGGTTCCGACCGAAATTGCCAAGGAGGTGGCGAGCCAGTGCCAGTGGAACGCAACGCACGGCTCCTCATTGCTTGAAGCCTATCTCGCGCGTGAACTCGAGTTAGGTGAGAGGCTGGTGCTCCAGAATCAGGGCTTCGTCGCCCTAGTCCCCTACTGGGCCGTCTGGCCGTTCGAGACGCTGATCCTGCCTCGCAGGCGAGCAGACTGCCTGACGGACCTCGGAGGGTCGGAACGTGATCTGCTCGCGCGCATCCTCACGGGCCTGACCGCCGGATATGATCGGCTGTTCTCCATTCCCTTCCCCTATTCAATGGGGCTTCATCAGAGACCCTCCAGATTCGGGCCGAAGGGGGCCTTCATCATGCACGCGCATTTCTATCCGCCGCTGCTGCGCTCGAGCCGGATTCGCAAGTTCATGGTTGGCTTCGAAATGCTCGCCATGCCCCAGCGCGACCTCACCCCCGAAGAAGCGGCGCGCCGGTTGAGGGAAGCGATCGCAAGTGGGTAGCTCCACGCGTGGCGGACGCCAATCTCGCTGTCCTCCCGTGCGGTCTGATCGACGCCCCCCTTGTTCATGGACTGAGCGATCAGTGACGAGATGTTCCTGCACAACGGGAGAGTCCGATTTTCTGTGAAAGGGCCGCGGCGGATCGATTGTGTTGGTTGGCCACGAGGGCTCGCGGTCGATGCGCGCCTCGAAGCGCGACTGTGACGCCTGTCCGCTGAAGCCCCGATGCTGCCCCAACCAACCGGGGAGCAAGTTTCCGCGCTCGGTACTCGACGGAACCACAATCATCCCGAGCACGCGTATGCCGAAGAGGTGCTCGAGGATTGCGATCCGAGCTTAGTCGACAAAGCCGAGATCCGCGCCGCTCTCAGCCGAATCGCGGAGAACTAGGCGAGATCCTTTGGCCGCCGCCCGCGACGCGGACCGGTTCCGATCACGAACGAGTCGAAAAACCCCCACTCCTCCTCCGACATTACCCCTCTAACCTCGGCCGCTCTCCCAAAAAAGCGGAGTTGAATCAGCGATTAGGGGATTTGGAAATCCACTTCGTCAACAAGACCTAGAGTTGAGGCCCACAGATCCGCCTACAGAAACTGTCTGACACCCTTTGCTCACCCCCTTACGCTCGGACCAGGGCAAGGCGCACAAAGGCCCAGCCGCGAGCGGCCTTGGAGTCTGCACCTGCGTGTAGGCGACTATCGCACGAAACTGGGCTCGCTCGCCTCCTTCGAGCCGGCCGCCAGGGTCTCGACGATCTTCTCGTGATCGCCCTTGCCCATCGGATAAAAGATCATTCCCGCTCCGGCGATGAGAAGGCCCAGTGTTGGGAGAGCGACCATCAAGAGCTTCAAGTGGGCCAACGTCTCGGGCGACTGGACAATATTCGCCTTGTAGCCGGCGAGGCTAAGCAGCCATCCAAAGAGACCCGCTCCGATCCCCAGGCCCGCTTTCAGGAAGAACTGCCCCAGACCGAAGATGATCGACTCCGAGCGCACCTTGCCCTTTAGTTCCCCATACTCGACGGTGTCAGGAAGCATCGCCCAGAACTCGAAGGCGAGCCCTAGCGAATTGAAGGTGATGGCGACGAGCCAGCCGGTCATGACGAGGCTCGAACGGATGTCGAAAACCGCGAAGATCGCCATTAAGACCAGCCCTACGCCGCTTGCGATATACCACGCTGTCCTCTTTCCGACCTTTGCGGTCACCCATACCCAAGCCGGTATGGCGGCGATTCCGGTCGCGGCCATCGCGGTCAGCGCAAGCTGTGCGCCCGCTTCGTCTTTCAGATAATACTTGAAGTAGTAGAGGACCGATTTGCCCAGTGCGACTGAGCAGACCGATCCGGCGCTGAAGGAGAGGACGAGCACCCAGAAGGCGCGATTGTGACGCACTGCGCGCCAGCACCGGCCGATCGAGGGGGGGATGACCTCGGCCGGAGTCTCGGCCGGTTCGCGGGTCGAGACGTAAACCATCGGGAAGATGAGCGTCGCCAATCCTGCAAACACCGCGGCTGCAAGGGTGAAGCCGGCAGGCCTTTCCAGACCCACGATGCCCGCCAGGCGCAACGTGAAGAAGGAGATGGTGAGGCCCGCCAAGACGGCGAAGATCATGCGAAACCCCGCGATGGTCGAGCGCTCGGTCGAACTGTCGGTCAGGCGCGCATTCAGGGTCGTATAGGGGATGGAGAGGACGGTGTAGGCGAGACGGAAGACGACATGGCTCCCAAGCATCCAGGCGGCGAGGACGAGGCCTGAAAGCGGCGGCTTCCAATAAAGGAAGACGTAGGCGAGCCCCAGAGGTGCCGCGCCAAAGAGGATGTAGGGGCGATAGCGGCCTCTGCGGGTCCGGGTCCGTTCCGCGATCGTTCCCATCACGGGATCGCAGAATGAATCGACGACCGAGGCAATCATGTAGATGAATCCCGCCGTCGCCGCCGATAGACCAACCGCATCGGTGTAGAAGAAAAGCAGGAAAATAGAGACGCCCTGCCAATAGAGATTGCAGGCGTAGTCTCCGACGGTGAAGCCGAGCTTGCGTGAAAGACTCAGACGGTCGGCCACTCAGGATGACTCCCGAAGCGTGGACCCCTCGACGAGAGGGTAGGTCACAGCGAATGAGCTGGGGCCGGCCAGACGCCTGGGTGTCGAGTCACCGCCACCGCGGGTGTTGAGCGGCGCGATCAAAACGCCAGCATCATTATTGGAAGGAACTCGTCGAGACGGCTGCGGCAGAAAATCGCCAAGCTCCAGCGGCAGTTCCCGAACCGAGCCTCGGCGCGCGCCCACGAAATAACTCGATCCCGAGCTCCGAAAGGCGGGACGGAGCCGTAGCGATAGGGGCTCGTATAGGTCACCGAGCTACATCGCGTCCAGGGGCACGACACAGCTCGGGCGGTCAGTCTGCCGTTTTACCGCGCCTGCTTGGAACGGCTCGGAGCCCGGGTCTTGCAGGAGAAGCCAGGTTTCAAAACGGAGATCTTCATTCAGGAAGGCTCAATGACGTTTCTCCTCGTTGGGGGGGCGCGAACCCGCGCCGGGAGCGAACATATCAAGGACCGTCTTTCGGAACTGCATGCGCGCCGCAAACGGTAGCAGTGCCATTTACCGCCGCGGGTCGGTGCGGGCCACGCCAGCCTCTAGGCTGGTACAATGGACGAGCTGTGATCCAGGGCTGTGATCCCGCCGCTCGCGGCCGTCTTTGAACATCCTCGTCGCCGGCCGCATGTCGGCGCGCGCGAACCGGCCGAAACCTACGGTGCAATGCCGAACCACGAAATCCACCACCATTCGCCCTTGTTCGCGTCGCTTGTTCGGGGACGGATTAGGGGATTTTCTTGGTTGTCGCTCTAAGTCATTGAGTCTTCGTATATCGCGGCGGACCTCCTCTCCGCCACGCCTAAGTGATGCGCTCGGCGTTCTCGGCGGACGCGCCGCGCACGATCTCCGCGAGGTCCGCAACGCGCCCGGGAATATCGGCCCAGCCGAGAACGTCACGGCAGGCCCGAAGCCGGCGCTCGCCCGCTATGAGCTCACCGGACCGAGGCAGGGTCGTCGCGACCAGGGCCTTTAAGCCGATCCAGGGCGCTCCGGCCGCTCCAGCAGCGTATCTAGTTGAAACCGCAGAAATTCGATGCGCGCCGAGATCGCCTGCCGCTGTGTCTCTCCGGCGCCGCCGGCGATGAGTTGTGCCAGTTCATCGCTGTGCGCTTGGATTTGCGCCTTGAGATGGGCGATCTCTTCCTCTCTCGACATCGATCGGACAACTAGCCGAATGCCGGCGCCGCCACAGTCGGCTAGGCAACGTCCATGGTCTCATGACTGCAGGCAGCGCGCGGGAGGGCCGACGGCGCGATTGGCCGGCGCCCTCAGCTTGCCGGCCTTGGTCTTCGGCCCGGTGCTCAACCCGCCGTGAAGCCTGCCGCGGCCTTTGTCCGTCACGTCGATGCGCTTGCACGGAGTCCCGGCACGAATCCGCGCGCCGCACCGAAGACGGCGCAGCTCCTCGGGGAACGGAGGGATAGGCGATCGGCTCAGGCGCCGGCTGGCCGCGTTCCCGGCCCCTTAGCTAGGTGCGCCAGGCGCGTTCGTTGGCCTCGGTGAATCGGGCTTCCCCTTCGCCCGCGGCCTCAGACGACTGCGCGGGGGCGCTTCTTGCGAGCGCGCAGCGCTCCGCCGGCGCCGAAAAAGCCGAGGGCGAACAGCGACCATGTTGCGGGCTCGGGAACAGACTCCAGAAAGTCGATCTTGATCATTCCATCACCGGCGTTCTCACCACCAATGGCGATGAACTCCTTTCCGGCCGAGGTGAAATAGGAGCCTCCACCACCGCCGCCGCCGCCACCGTAGACCCCGTAGGGGTTTGGGCCGCCGGCGCCGCCGCCGCTGAATCCGCCGCCCCCTCCTCCCCCCAAGCTCGTATACGGATAGTTGAAGTAGTTCGGATTAAACACCCCACCTAGTTCCCCGCCCCCCATGCCGCCCCCACCTATTGCGGCGCGCCGATAATATACTGGGCCGCCTCCGTAGTAAGAAGGGAAGGACGAAGGACGTAGTCCGGCAAAGCTCGCGCCATACCCAGGCCCATATCCCGCTCCTGGACCGAAAAAGCCTCCTCCTCCTCCGCCTCCGTCAGGGCCGTCGCTGCGGCCCGGCGCGCCACCGGCGCCCCCAGGTATGCCCCCACCCGACATCCCGCCGGAAGTTCCGGTCTGTCCGGCGCCCCCCGGGGGCGTGGAATACCTGCCGGACCCCGCGCCGCCGCCGCCGCCGGCCACAACCAACGGCGTCGAACTGGCTGGCGTGGCGCCAAGGGCGACAAAACTCCCGCCGCCGCCGCTGGCACCATAGTCGCCCGGACCAACACCCGCCGCTCCAACCACCAGGAGAAGTGTTTCTCCGGCGCTGAGAGTCACCTCTCCACCGATCTGGGCGCCCCAGCCTCCGTCGATGTCTGCGCCCTGCCCGCCCCATCCGCCGCCCTGCCCACCCCAGGCGGTGATGTCGAAAATCCCGCTCTTCGAGACCGTGTAGGTAAAGAAGCCGGGGGTGGTGAAGGTCGTCGCGCCCAACGCGCCGCCGGCCAGGGTGAATCCGCCGACGAGCGAGGCCGCTCCGGCGAGCAAGGCGCGTGTTCTCATTTTTGAAAACCCTCCAATCCCCGACAGATGGTTAACACCTTCCCGTCCAGCGGACAAATCCGGGGGGCGCCCGCACGGCCGATCACAGGTCGTCGAGCAAGCCTCGCGACTGGCGCAGCAAGGCCGAGATTTGGTGCCGGAGGGCCCTCGCCTCGTTCGAGCTACCACCGTCGCGCCCAGCTCCGTTGCGCGGCCCCATCGGCGCGCCTGAGCCCTTGGCGCCGCCGTGCATCGTACAGCGCGGAGCGCGCCGTAGTAGCCGATCTTTTCGGTTCCTGCCCCGGTCGCCCGGATGCGGGCGATCTCGTCGAGGTATCGGGAAAGGAGGGTCATTGTGGCAAGGCTGTCGGCTTTGCGGCTCCCGCGCAACCTCGGTCTCGCCAGGCCGCCGGTCGGACGCTAGCCTCGCCTCATGAGCCGAGTCGCCGTGCAGGCCGATCTCTTCGCACCGGCCGCCTCGCCGTCGCCCGAGGCCGATCCGATCGCCGAACTCACGGCCATGCTGGAGGATCTCCGCGGCGCCGTGGTCCACCCCTGGACGCCGCTCACCGAGGCGATGCAGCGCGAATATCGAGCCCAGGCGCTGGGACGCGCCGTCGGTCCGGAGGGCGAACGGTTGGCCGAGGCCATCCTCGCGGAAAGCGAGCGGCTGTTCGCAAGCGGCGAGAACGGCTGACCCGGCGGGGTATGAGTCCTCTGCGCTACCACGAGCTGGTCGACGCCCTGTGCACGATCCAGAACCCGACGTCCCCCGAGAAGCTCGACCAGCTGATCGAATTCCTTCAGGTGAGCGAGGGCGATCAGATCGTCGACGTCGGCTCGGGCAAGGGCTGGCTGCTCCGCCGCCTCGCCAGAGACGCCGCCGTCCACGTCGTCGGCCTGGAACTGAGCGCGGTGTTCGCCGGCCAGTCCCGACAGGCCTTGGGCGGCGTGCGCCTCAGAGGCTCCGTCGAGATCATCGAGGGTCCGGCGCTGGCCTACGAGGCCGGCGAGGGCGCGTTCGACATCGCCTTGTGCATCGGGGCGACGTTCGCTCTCGACGGGCTCCAGGGAACGCTCGCCTGGATGGCTCATGCGGTGAAGCCCGGCGGCCGCATCGCGGTCGGCGAGCCCTTCGCCAAAGCGCCATTCCCCCCGCGTGTGAGCGAGCGGTACGCCGAGTATGACCGGACGCTCGCCGACTTGGTCGAAGGCTTCACCTCGCATGGGTTCTTCCCGACCGGCGTCATCGTGTCCTCGGAGGACGACTGGGACCGGTACAGGAGCCTCGGTTGGCGAGGCGCCCTCGCCTGGGTGAAAGGCCATGCCGGCGAAGCTGAAGCTGAGGAGGTCCGCGCGCGCGTCATGGAAGAGCGCCGCCGGTATTTCGAGGAGGAGCGGGCGGTCCTCGGCTGGGCGATCATCACCGCCGAGCGATTGCCCTGAGCGGCCGACCGGGGCGCGAGCTGAAGGGATCGCAGCCCCGATTCCTCAGTCGGGATCGCCCCCCTCAGCTCAGCCGCTGATCCTCCAGCCATCGCGCGAAGACGTCCAGCCAGCCGTCTGAGGGGAAGCCCTGGCGGGCTGTCCCGAAGCCATGGTCGCCGCGGGCGTAGGCGTGGAACTCGGCCGATCTGCCGGCATGGGTCCAGTCCTCGAAGAGGCCGCGCGCCACACTGAAGAGCAGATTGTCGTCGGCCGCCACGGCGATGAAGAGGGGCGGCGCATTTGCGGGGACCGGCCGCCCGCCGGCATCACCGCCGTAGATCGGGGCGACGAAGGCGAGCGGCGCGCCGCCGGGCTCCATGGCGATATCGGCGGCGAGGAAGGCGCCGGCGGAAAATCCGATCATCCCCACCCGGCGCTCCTTGACGTCCCATTCGGAGGCCCGTTCGCGCACGAGCCGAAGGGCCTGTGCACCAGCGGCATGGTCGCGCCCTTCGTCCTGGACGGGCCGATCAACGCCGACGCCTTCGACGTCTATGTCGAGAAGATCCTCGTCCCCGACCGGCGGCCCAGCGACATCGTGGTCATGGACAACCTTTCGGGTCACAAGCGGCCAAGAGCTGCGGCTACGATGCAGAGTGAACGGAATCCGCCCCAGCCGAGCGTTCCCTCTAGCCGCTCAGTTGCCTGAAACGCTGTCGACGGCCCCGAAAAGGCTATGCAGCCGGGCTTGAATGTCTGGGGGGAGCGGCGGCCTCTGGATGGCGGCGATGTTGGCCTCGAGGTGGCGCGCCTCGCCGGTCCCGGTCAGCACGACCTGCGCGCCAGGCTCGTGGCGACAGAAGCGATAGGCCGCCTCGACGAGGGAGCCGACATCCGTCCGGCCGCGCAGAAAACCCAACGGCTCGGCGGCGTCGATCCGGCCGCCGTCGAGCTCTCCGCGTTCGATGAGGCCTGCGACCGCCTCCCGCAGGGCCGCCGGGTCGCTCAACGCCCGGCGCACGGCGAACATGATCAAGGTTCCAACGTCGTGTTTGAGGGTTTGGGGAAACACCCGCGTCCGCGCCGAGGGGTTGAGAAGATTGAACCCGGTCATCACCACGTCGAATTGATCGTCAGGCAAGGCGCGCGTCAGCATCTGGTGCCCCGAGTCGCGCCCGAACGTCTCGGTGACGCCGATGAACCGCAGCTTGCCCGCCGCCCGCGCTCGCCTCAGTTCCGGCAGCAGCACCTCGATGCAATGGTCGTATTGAGCCAGCGTCACGCCATGCAGGTGGAAGACATCGACGTGATCGGTCGCGAGCCGTTTCAGGCTGCCGTCGAGGGACCGCGCGAGGTCGGCGGCGCTTATCAACTGGCCGCCCCGGCCGGGACTGCATTTGGTCGAGAGGAACAGCTCGTGACGGCGGCCCCGGACGCCCCGGCCCACCGCCTCCTCGGTGCCGTAGTTGCGGGCGGTATCGATGAAGGTGACGCCAAGTTCGACGGCGTGGCTGACGAGTCGCGCGGCCTCATCGACGTTCGCGCCCCTGGCCATGCCGAGCCGGCTGGCGCCTCCGCAGCCCAGGCCCGCGACGCTGACTTCGGCGCCTGTCCGCCCCAATCGGACCGTCTGCATGTTCGCGTTCCTGCGCCGCTTGCCTCGACCTGAACGGTAGCAGAATTCAGAGCATCGGCTTTGCCTCGGCTGCCCGCCGGCTCGGACCTCGGATCACGAGGACGTGACCCGCAAAGGACGGCCTTCGTCGCGTAGATCGAAAGCCCACTCGCTGCTAGAATGGAGCCCCATACGGCAGGGGGATCCGCCATGATCAGGAAGCATTGGGCCGGCGCAGCGTGCAGCCTCCTCGCGCTTGCGGCGGCGTCAGGCGCCGCGCGAGCCGCTGCCTACCCCGCCATGGCGCCTCCTGACCAATACATGATCGCGAACCAGTCGCAGGAGATTGCGCTGGCGCGCAGCGCTGCGCCTCCATCGATTTCGGAACATGCGACGGTGATGGTGCTCGGCCCGCACGGCTATGTATCCGTCGCAAAAGGCGCGAACGGCTTTGTGTGCTTCGTCGAGCGATCCTGGGATCAGGACTTCGAGAACCCGGAATTCTGGAACCCGAAGATACGCTCCCCAAACTGCATCAATGCAGCCGCCGTGCGCACGGTGTTGCCGGCCATGCTCGAGCGCGCGAAATGGGCGCTCTCGGGTCTTTCCTTGGAGGCCATGAAGGAGCGCGACAAGACCTCGGCCGCAGCTCACATGACGCCGGCGGCGGGCTCGGTCTCATTCATGATGTCGAAGGACCAATATCTCAACGATGGCGCCGGTGACTGGCATCCGCATCTGATGTTCTACGCGCCGCGCATCGATCCCAGTGCATGGGGCGCCAATTTGCAGGCCTCTCCGATCCTGGCCTCGACCAATTTCCTGTCGTCGACCAAATCAGTTCCGGTCACGGTGTTCATGATTCCGGTGCGGAAATGGTCCGACGGAACACTCGCGAATTACTGACCAAGTAAGAGTCCGGGGCCGCACGGGCTTTACGGCTTCGGCGCGGAACTTCAGTTCTTCGACCCCGAGGCCAAGCGCCGATGCGTCTCCGGTAAGGACCCCATGAAGCTGTTGCTGACCTCGGCAGGGGTGAAAAATCCCAGCATCCAAGCCGCCCTCACCGGGTTGCTCGGCAAACCCATCTCCGAGTGCGACGCGCTCTGCATCCCGACCGCCGGCTACGGTCACCCGCAGGGCAGCCCAGGTGGCGCTTGGCGGTTCATCACCGGTAAGGCGACGACGCCGATGTGCGAGCTCGGCTGGAAGTCTCTGGGGGTTCTGGAGCTTACGGCCTTGCCCAGCATCGGCGAAGAACGATGGGCGCCATGGGTCCGTGCGGCGGACGTGTTGCTGGTGAACGGCGGCGACGCGCTCTACCTCGCCCATTGGATGCGGAAGTCCGGCTTGGCCGCCCTGCTGCCCACGATGCCGGACAAGGTCTGGATGGGACTGAGCGCCGGCAGCATGGTGATGTGCCCCAGGATCGGGTCGGACTTCATGGGCTGGGCGCCGCCGGATGGCGCCGACGCCGCGCTGGGCGTGGTGGACTTCTCGATCTTCCCGCACCTCGACCATCCGGCGCTGCCGGAGAATGCCATGGCCGACGCCGAGCGCTGGGCGGCGAGTCTCCCGAACCCAGCCTACGCGATCTGCGACGATACCGCGATCAAGGTCGTCGACGGCGAGGTTGAGGTGATCTCGGAAGGACATTGGAGGCGCTTTGATCGTTGAGCGCACGTCGCCTCCCGTCGGGGGCGGACGCTGTCACCCAACGGCTGCGGCTCCCGTGGAGAAGCGACGTGTGTAGAGCGGCCAAGCCGGGGCTTCCAGGACCGCCCCCGCATTAGCGTCCTGGGCCCAATCGCGCCCCGTCGCGAGCGGCGCGGATCCCCTCTCCCCTCAACTAGGGTCCGCAAAATCTCCCGCTCGCGCCCCTGGCAGCCTTTAGGATCGCGTTACGCCACTGCCCACGGTTGGACTGGCCAAGATATGCGGGTCATTTAGTGGGGCGAAGCCAACAGATGGCGCCCACCCCGCAACCGGACCTTCGGAACTTCAGAGTCGGGTGGTTGGCGGGCGCTGGGCGGACTAGAATTTCGCCATGCTGGAACAGCTTGGGCCGGACCTGTGGTTCGCCGATGGTGGAATCGTTTCCTTCAACGGTTTCGACTATCCGACGCGGATGGCCATCGTGCGCCTCGCCGATGGCGGGCTGTGGTTGTGGTCGCCGGTCGGAAGAACCGCCGCGATCGAGAGCGAGGTCCGGGCTCTGGGCCCGGTTCAGAAAATCGTCAGCCCCAACAAGCTGCACTACCTGTTTCTCGACGATTGGCACGTGGCATTTCCGGAAGCAGAGCTATGGGGAACCGCCGCTACCATCGCCAAGTGCGGCAATCTCGAGTTCTCCGGAACGCTCGCTGACCATCCGCCTCCCAGCTGGGACGGTCAGATCGATCAATTCCACTTCTCCAATTCTCGCTTCATGCAAGAGGTGATCTTCTTCCATCGCGCATCCCGCACGGCGATCATCGCTGACCTGTCGCAGACGTTCAGCGATGGCTTTCTGACGAGCCATTGGCCGTGGTGGATGCGCCGGATCGCGATATTTTCAAAAATGGTCGAGGGATGGGGTTACGCACCCATCGATTACCGGATCAGTTTCCGAAACCGCGCAAGCGCGCGGCCCAAAATCCGTGCGCTGATCGAGAAGCATCCCGAGCATGTCCTCGTCGCGCACGGTGAAGTCGTGAGGACAGGCGGCGAGTCTTTTCTGCGTCGCGCTTTTGCCTGGTTGCTCTGATCGTGGTGTTGTCTGACTAAGGTCCACTCCCGCCGCCTGGATCACGCCGGACGCCGAAAATCGCCGATCGCCGGTCGGGGAGGTTCTCGGACCGTGCTAGCCAGGCCGCGCCAGTCGCAGAATGTCGGGACGCTCCAGGCGCGGAGGCTCGCCGAGGGGGCCGACTCGAACGGCCAGACCCGCCCGGCCGGTCCCCACCTCGTGGAGGCTTGGCTGAGCGGTCGAAGATGCCGCCCTCGAAATGCGGCCTGCTCGTAAGGGAATCGGGGGATCGCCCCCCTCTTCGGCGCCTTAGCCTGTGGGCGTCGTTCCCTCAGCTCAGCCCCTGATCCTCCAGCCATCGCGCGAAGACGTCCAGCCAGCCGTCCGAGGGAAAGCCCTGGCGCGCCGTCCCAAAGCCGTGGCCGCCGCGGGCGTAGGCGTGGAACTCCGCCGATCTGCCGGCATGGGTCCAGTCCTCGAAGAGGCCGCGCGCCACACTGAAGAGCAGAGTGTCGTCGGCCGCCACGGCGATGAAGAGGGGCGGCGCCTCGGCGGGGATCGGCCGACCGCCCGTGTCGCCGCCGTAGATCGGCGCGACGAAGGCGAGCGGCGCGCCGCCGGGCTCCATGGCCACATCGGCGGCGAGGAAGGCGCCGGCGGAAAATCCGATCATCCCCACCCGGCGCTCCTTGACGCCCCATTCCGAGGCCCGTTCGCGCACGAACTCGAGCGCCCTCACGCCATCCGCATGTGCGACCTCGCGGGCGACGCCGAAGGCCTCGTCCTTGATGAGATCGGAGAACCACCGGGCCGGCTTCATCTTGGCCAGGCGCGCGGTCAGTTGCGCCATCCGCTCGTTGGACTCGGCCTCGAACCGCGCCTGGTCGGGCTCGGTCCCCATCAGTCGATACTTGAGCAGGAAGGCCGAGTAGCCGCGCGCGGCGAGCCAGCGGGCGACATCGACGCCCTCGTGCTCCCAGGCCAGGATCCGCCAGCCTCCGCCCGGACAGACGATCACGCCCACGCCGTTGGCCTTGGCCGGTTCCGGCCGAAAGACGGTGAGCGAGGGGACCGAGACATTGCGCAGCATGGTCGTCAGGGCGCCGCCGGCCGCGGCTTGGCGGAATGTCTGCTCGTCGTAGGGCGCCTTGCCGCCCGGCGGCCCATCGGGCCAGAGCTCGATGACCTCGTTGCTCTCGCGCGCGGCAGTTTTGAGCGGCCGATCCAGCATCTCCACGCTCATCGACTTTCCTCCCAGGCGAACTTTGGATCGAGTTGGACGCCGATCGGACTTTCAAGGCAAGCGGCGCGGATGCATTCGCGATCGACGTCGCGGACGAAGTGCGAGCGATTAGTCGAAGACTGCGTCTTTGCACATTGACATGATGATCGACATATCATATTGCAATTGCACCTCTCCCGCCGGAGTCTCCGCTCGTGCGCCACACCTTGATCGACGTCTCGCCTCCGAGCCGATCCGAGACGGCCGGAGAATTTGCGGACCCGATCCGAGATTCTGACGACACTGCACGAGACGAAGCGAGACAAAACGAGACGAATCGAGACTCCGAATCTCACCCCCATTGGTGGGCTCAGGCCGCTGGAATTGCGGGGGAAATCACCCAGATCCAACCCAACGTGGCGGCTGCGGACGCGCTCGAAGCGAGATTCCGGCGCCCCGGTCGCACGGCGCCAAGATCGAGCTTTGGCAGCCCAAAGCACGCTAAAGCGGTCCAGCGCCTCTCTGGGGGTCGCTGAGGCCACGCTCGTGAACATCCGCGCCCTCCCAGGCGTTCGCAAAACAAACCCCAGCGGATCCGAGGTCGAGGTGGCTGAAATTCAGTGGTTCGAAGAGGCTCGGCAGGTGTCGGGCCTGATCCTTGGCGCGCGACGCAGGTCGGTCTCCGAACTCATGCGCCAGGCGTGCGAGGCGGCCGACCTGGAGGATTTCGGGCCCGAGCCGATCGAGGAGCCGCTCGCGCGTCTGCTCGCCGCCTACAAGAACGACCGACGCCTCAGCAGCCTTGGCCGGCTGGCCGCCAAATGGGACGTCATGCGGCTCTTGAGGAACCGACTGATCCTGCGCGATCGGGAGCTGCGCGAGCCCACGCTCCTCGATCGCACGATCAAGGCGCCCCTCATCATCACCGGCCTGCCGCGCAGCGGCACCTCGTTCCTGCACCGGTTGCTGGCGCTGGATCCGAACGCCCTGACGGTGCGCTCTTGGCAGCTCGTCTATCCCTATCCGGACCACTGGGCCGCCGGCCCCGGCGCCGGGCCCGATCGGGTGCAAAGCGAGTTCAGCCTCTTCGGCCGCATCTCTCCGGAGCTGATGAAGATCCACCCCCAGCACGCCCTCTTCCCCCAGGAGTGCGGCGAGATCACCGCCCACAGCTTCCGGAGCCTGAGGTTCGATGCGACCTATGATGCGCCCTCGTACCGGAAGTGGCTGAGGGGAGCCGGATCCGCCGACGCCTATCGCCTGCACCGCCGCTTCCTCAAGCACCTCCAGGGGGAGCGGAAAGGTCGCTGGGTCCTGAAGTGGCCCGACCACGTCTTCGCGCTCGCGCAGCTGCGGGCGGAGTATCCCGACGCCCGGGTGATCTTCTCCCATCGCGATCCGGCCAAGGCGCTGCCGTCGCTGGCGCGGCTGACCGAGGTCTTGCGGCGGCCCTTCGTACGCAAGATCGAGCCGCTTGCACTGGGCGAAGAGGTCGTCGCCAGCTGGACCGACGGAACCAAGCGGATGCTCGAGGCCTGCGCCGAAGAGATGTGGCCGGCCAAGCAGACCGCCCATGTGCGCTTCCTGCAGCTGGTGGCTGATCCGGTCTCGACCATTCGGCGGCTCTATGGCCAGTTCGACTTGCCCTTCACGGACGCCCTCGAGGCGAAGCTCCGCGACTACGTCGCGCTCCATCCCAGAGACGGCTACGGCGTCAATGCCTATGATCCGGCCCGGTACGGGATGCGCGCCGAGGCTCTGCGCGAGCGCCTTTCCGAGTATATCGAGAGCTTCGACGTCGAGCTGGAGCCCAGTGCGACATGAAGGTTCGCACGGTCCTCATGGCCGCGATCGGGCTTGGCCTCGCGGCATGGCTGATCTGGCGGACGGGGCCATCGGCGGTGGCCCACTCCATCCTCGAGCTCGGAGCTGGCGGGGCGGCGCTGATCCTGGCTTTCCAGCTCGCCCTGGCGGCTCTGGCCGGCGTCGCCTGGGCGCTCCTTGGCCGAGGACGCCCCGATGTCCGGCTCGGGCGCTTCATCACGGCCCGGCTGGTGCGCGACGCCGGCGCCCAGGTCCTTCCCTTCACCCAACTCGCCGGCGTGGCGATGGGCGCGAGATCCCTCAGCCTGGAGGGCGTCGCGGGCGACTTCGCCGTGGCCTCGACCCTCGCCGACCTGACGCTCGAACTCACCGCCCAGGTCGCCTATCTGGCGATCGGCGCAGCGATCCTGGCCTTCGCGGCGAGGCTCGAGGTGCGGCTCGTCCTGGGCGTCGTCGCCGGGCTGGCCGCCCTCACTGGGCTCTTCGCGCTCGCCTTGCGGGCCGCGCCGCGCCTGGCGAGCCGACTAGCTGCGCTCGCGCCGCAGGGTTGGCCAAGGCGCGCGGCCGACTTCCTTTCCCGTCCCGGGGCGACGCGGACCGGCGCCTCGGCCCCGACCAAGGCCGTCGCCTGCCTTTTGCACCTCGCCGCCTGGATCCTCACCGGCGTCCAGACCTGGATCATCCTGCGTCTTCTCCGCTCCGGCGTGAGCCTCGGCGCCGCCATCGCCATCGACAGCATGGCGTCGGGGGCCAAGGCCCTTGGCTTCCTCTTCCCGGCCGGGTTTGGCGTGCAGGAAGGCGCCCTCATCCTCTTCGGGCAGCTCTTCGGGGTCCCTGCATCCGCGGCGCTGGCGCTTTCGCTCATCAGGCGCGGCCGCGATGTGGTCCTCGCCGCGCCCATTCTGCTCATCTGGCAGCTGAGGTTCGGCGATCGGGTGTGGCGGATCGGCCGAAGCTAGCTCAGGCGGCGCCACGCCCTCGCCAATTCCGAAACGGTCGCAAAGCGCTCCGCCGGATCAGGCGCGCAGGCGCGGACCGTCGCCGCATGCTGGGCGTCGGTTCCTTTGAAAGCCGCTCGCGCCAGGCCGCCGTCGCCCAGGAAAACCGCCATCGTCCGGCCGAGGTTGAAGACGGTGGTGCGCTCATTGATCCGGGCTCCCAACTCGAACTCTTCGGGCGCCATGAAGTGCGTCGAGCCGAACATCCGGCCCATCTCGTTGGTGAAGGGGCCCTGATGATAATTGTCCAGGTCGACGAGCCAGAGGCGGCGGGAGGCGAAATCATAGAGGATCGAGCCGTCGTAGAAGTCGCAGGCGATCCAGCCGGCGGCAGAGAGGGCGACGTGCGCCTCGAGGACGAGGTCGATGGCCTGGGCGATCTCCTCCGCCGGCAGGGAGCGAAAGCGCTCGAAGGCGCTCCCAGGATCGCAGCGCTGATCGGCGCTCGCGTGCAGGAGCTCGCCCTCGGCCCAGTCATAGACGAGCATGGGGCCCCAGGCCGACCGCACGAGGCCTTCGAAGCGCGGAAAGACTACGCAGTCCACCGAACCGGCGAGGCGGCAAGCGTTCTCCAGAAGCGCCACGCGTTGGGCATGGGTGAGGAAGGGCGCGTGATCCGGCGCTCCGGCGGTCTTGACGAACCAGCGGCGACCGTCCTTTTCAACCCCGAAAGAGAGGTTGCCCGAGTCCTGGGTCCGCTCATCGAACTTGGCGAAGGTCCTCCCGGCGCCAGCAAGGTACTCGGCCGGGGTCAGGTCGGCCGTTTCGTCGAACGGCCAGTCGGCCATCAGGCCGCATTGTCTTTCGCGTAGCGGGCGATCTCGGCGTGGGTGGCGAACCACCACCTGCCCTTGGCCTTGGCGGCCGCGATCAGCTCCTCGAGGATCCAGAAGCGCGAGCGATAGCCGATGATGTGCGGATGGCAGGTGAGCTGGAAGATTCCGCCCGCCTCGAAGGCGGCGTCGAGCTCGCGGCGGAAGATGTCGAGCACCGCAGCCGGCGGCGTATAGGGCCGGGCCGGCGTGAAGCGGTTCATGCTGAAATAGACCGCGTCGTCACGCACCCATTCGACCGGCAGCTCGATGACGCCCGCCGGCTCGCCCTCGAGCAGGAGCTCGTAGCAGTCTTCGTCCGCCATCAGGGAGGAGTCGTAGAGAAGCCCCATCTCCTTTTCGATCTTGAGCGTGCTGGGGCTGAAATCCCAGGACGGGGTGCGAAGTCCGACCGGCCGCACGCCGCAGACCTTCTCCAGGGCGTCGGCGGAGCGGAGCATCAGGTCGCGCTCGTCGGCTTCGGGGAGGAGCGAGTTGAGTTCGTGGATCCAGCCGTGGATGCCGATCTCGTGGCCTTCGGCGATGATCCGCTTCTGCTCCTCGGGGTGGAGCAAGGCCGAGACGGCCGGCACGTAGAAGGTGGCGGCGACATCCTGCCGGGCCAGCATGGAAAGAATGCGGGGCACGCCCACCCGCGAGCCGTACTGGCCCCATGCGAGGCGGCCGATGGAGCGGCCGCCGTCGCGAAGCTCGTTGGTCTCGTGGTCGGAATCGAACGACAGGGCGAAGGCGGCCTGGGCCCCCCCTTTCCAGGTCCTCGGCCGAAGCGGGCGCCCTGCCCGCACCTGATCGACGAGACCGCGCCAGCGTTCCTCCGGCCAGCTCCACGGCTCGGCGGTCTGGGTCGCTTGGGTCCTCACTTGAGTCATTCAGGTTCGACTGGCTCCTGGTCGCTCCGGCTCTGCGCCCTTCAGGGCGAGGGGAAGGTCGGAAAAGAGGCTCGGCGCGTTTCCGATCCGCGCCTGCTCGATGGCCAGCATCCGCGCCTTGGTGGAGACTCCGCCAGGAGCCGAGAAGCCGCCGATCGCGCCGCCGGCGGCGATCACCCGGTGGCAGGGGACGATGATCGGAAAGGGATTGGCGGCCATGGCGGCGCCTACCGCCCGCGCCGCGCCCTTCTCGCCCAGACGCGCGGCGATCTCGCCATAGGTCGCCGTCTCTCCTGGTGGGATCGCCCTCGCTGCGGTCCAGGCCCGGCGGTGGAAGTCCGAGGCGCCAGAGAGGTCGAGCCGGGCGGTGGAGAGATCGCGGGGCTCGCCGGCGAGGAGCGCCTGGATGTCGGCGATCACCGCGGCGACCGGGGGCGGCGGAGCGGCGGAACGAATGGCCGCCGGCGAGCGGCGGGCGAGCTTGCGGCGAAGCCGCGCCGGCGGATCCCCTGGCAGGGCTGTGGCGGAAATGCCCTCGCCGCTCCAGGCGATGCCGCAGCGGCCGATGGCGGTCTCGAAAAAGGCGTAGCCGGGGCCGGTCACGTCGAGCAGTCTAGCACCGTCTTCGTCGCAGCGATCCAGCGCTCAGGCCTTGTCGGCGACTTCCTCCTCGCTCCGCTCGGCGCTCGGGGCCGAACGTTCGGCGATCCTCGCCGACTTGCCGCGGCGCTCGCGCAGATAATAGAGCTTGGCCCGGCGCACCGCGCCGCGCCGTCGCACTTCGATCGATTCGATCATCGGCGAAAGGACGGGGAAGACCCGCTCGACCCCTTCCCCGAAGCTGATCTTGCGTACCGTGAAACTCTCGTTGATCCCCGATCCGGCCCTGGCGATGACCACGCCCTCGTAGGCCTGGATGCGCTCGCGCTCGCCTTCCTTGATCCTGACGTTCACCCTGACGGTGTCGCCGGGATGGAAGGCGGGGATCTTTCGCCCCTTGGTGAGGCGCGCCGCCTCCTCCTTCTCGAGTTCGCCGATGAGGTTCATGGCCGAGTTCCTTCTTCCTCCAGACGCCGTCAGGCGTCAGGCTTGGCTTGCGAGGCGAGATGCGCCGACCACAGGTCGGGCCGCCGCTCGCGGGTCGAAATCTCCTTCTGGTCGCGCCGCCAGCGCGCCACCGCTCCATGGTCGCCAGAGGTGAGGACCTGGGGAATGGAGAGATCCTCGAAGACCCGGGGGCGGGTGTACTGGGGATGCTCCAGAAGGCCGTCGGCGAAGCTCTCCTCGGCGAGGCTCGCCGGGTCGCCGACGACGCCCGGGATGAGCCGCACGCAGGCCTCGATCACCACCATGGCCGCCGCCTCGCCGCCGGAGAGGACCGCATCGCCCACGCACACCTCCTCGAACCCTCTCGCCTCGATCAGGCGCTGATCGACCCCTTCGAAGCGGCCGCACAGAATGATCAATCCCTCGCCCTGGGACCACCTCCGGGCGGCGGCCTGGGTGAGAGGCGCGCCGCGGGCGCTCATATAGAGAAGCGGGCGAGAGGCCGTCTCGAGGCTGTCCAGCGCCGAGGCGACCACGTCCGCCCGCATCACCTGCCCCGGTCCGCCGCCCGCCGGGGCGTCGTCCAGGAAGCCGCGCTTATCATCGGAAAAGGCGCGGATGTCCACCGTCTGAAGGCTCCACATGCCCTTCTCCCGCCAGGCCGAACCGATCAGGGAGACCCCGAGCGGCCCAGGGAAGGCCTCTGGAACCATGGTGAGCGCCGAGACCTCGAAGGCCATGGTCGTTCAATCACGGCTGGGAGAGGTTGGCGGGATCGGCTTGCGTCGAATGGGCGCCGACGTCGCCGGCGACATAGGCTCCTGCGCAGGCGGCGAGGGCGAGGAGGAAGACAAGGACTGCGGCCCGGACGATGAGGCGGGGCATTTCAGGTGAGCTCGCTCGATCCCATCAGAAAGGCGTCGACGCCTCGGGCGGCCTCGCGCCCCTCGCGGATCGCCCATACCACGAGCGACTGGCCCCGTCGCATGTCGCCGCACGCGAAGACCTTGGGATGGGAGGTCTGGAAACGGCCCGCGGCGGTGGCGACATTGCCGCGAGTGTCGAGCTCGATGCCGACCTGATCGAGAAGTCCGTCTCGGCGCGGACCAAGGAAGCCCATGGCGAGCAGCACCAGCTCGCAGGGGATCTCGAAGGCGCTCCCCTCCACCTCGCCCAGGGCGCCCGCCGACCAATCGAGCCGGACGCATTCGAGCGCCTCGATCGATCCGCCCGCCCCACGCGCGGCCCTCGTGCCGACGGCGAAGTCGCGCTCACACCCCTCCTCCTGGGAAGAGGAGGTGCGCATCTTGAGCGGCCAGTTGGGCCAGGTCAGGGCCTTCACCTCCTTGAGCGGAGGAGCCGGCAGGATCTCGAGCTGCACGACCTCGCGGGCGCCCTGACGGATGGCGGTGCCGATGCAGTCCGAGCCGGTGTCGCCGCCTCCGATCACCACCACTCGCTTGCCCTTGGCAGTGATCGTTCCGTGCGGCGCGGCCCGGGATTCGGGATCCCCCGCGCCCCGCTTGTTCTGCT
Organism: Caulobacteraceae bacterium; assembly: GCA_050729515.1. GTDB lineage: Bacteria > Pseudomonadota > Alphaproteobacteria > Caulobacterales > Caulobacteraceae > Acaudatibacter. The sequence continues at coordinate 14,790 of JBOHLG010000028.1, read as the reverse complement.
GGGTGAGGAAGTCCATCGCGAAATGGACGCCGGCCAGGTCGCGACCGGGGATCGGCAGGTCGCGGGGGAGCTCGGCCCCGCCGGCCAGAACCACGGCGTCGTACTCTTCGAGGAGAGAATCGAGGCGAATGTCGCCCCCGACATGGGCGCTGGTCCTAAAGACCACGCCTTCGGCGCGCATCTGCTCGATCCGCCGCTCGATGAGGGCCTTTTCCATCTTGAAATCGGGAATGCCGTAGCGCAGCAGGCCCCCTAGCCGGTCGCTCTTCTCGAACACAGTGACCTGATGACCGGCCCTGGCGAGCTGCTGGGCGCAGGCCAGTCCTGCTGGTCCGGAGCCGACCACCGCCACCCTGCGGCCGGTCGACGAGGCCGCGGTCTCCGGTACGATCCAGCCCTCGAGCCATCCGCGGTCGATGATCTGGCACTCGACGGTCTTGATCGCCACCGGCGCCTCGTCGATGTTGAGGGTGCAGGCCGCCTCGCAGGGCGCCGGGCAGATCCGCCCGGTGAATTCGGGGAAGTTGTTGGTTGCATGGAGGCGATCGAGCGCCGCTCGCCAGTCGGAGCGCCAGACGAGCTCATTCCAATCGGGGATGAGATTAGAGAGCGGACAGCCGGTGTGGCAGAACGGCACGCCGCAGCTCATGCATCGGCCGGCCTGCCGCTCTACCTCCTCGCCGGCGAGAGGCTGGACGAACTCGCGCCAGGAGTGGACCCGCTTGGCGACGGGGAGATAGGGCCGCTCGCGCCGCTCGATCTCCAGGAATCCGGTCGGCTTGCCCATGCCTACCCCGCCGCCGCCATGGCGATCTCGGGCCTGCGGGCGCGGGCCCGAAACGCCTTTTCGAAGTCCTTCGGCGTCACCTTGATGAACCGGGCGAGCGCGCCCTCCCAGTCGGTCAGGAGCGCTTCGGCCCGGCGGCTTGCGGTCAGTCGGAAGTGCCGCGCGACGAGCAGTCGAAGGCGCTCGGCGTCGAAGGCGAGGGGATCTCCCATGCCGGAGTCCTCGACGCTCGGGGAGATCGCCAGCGGGGCGCCAGGCTCTCCCCTCGCGGCGGAGGTGGGATCGACCGATGACAGCTTCACCATGGCGCGGTTGCACAGGGTCGGGAAACGGCCGCGTGGGTCGAAGACATAGGCGATGCCCCCGCTCATTCCGGCCGCGAAATTGCGTCCGGTTTCTCCCAGCACGACCACCACGCCTCCGGTCATGTACTCACACCCGTGATCGCCGACGCCCTCGACGACCGCCACCGCGCCGGAATTGCGCACCGCGAATCGCTCGCCCGCCACGCCCTCGAAGTGCGCCTCGCCGGCGATGGCGCCGTAAAGGACGGTGTTGCCGACGATGATGTTGGCGGCCGGGTCGCGCCCAACCTTGGGATCGCGCACCACGATGCGGCCCCCGGAAAGACCCTTTCCGACATAGTCGTTGGCGTCGCCGGTGAGCTCGAGACAAACGCCGCGGGCGAGAAAAGCCCCGAAGCTCTGGCCGGCGCTGCCGGTGAAGCGGCAGGAGATCGTCGCCGGCTCCAGGCCGTCGTGGCCGCAGCGGCGGGCGATCTCGCCGGAGAGCATGGCGCCGACGGCTCGATCGCTGTTGCGGATGGGAAGCTCGACCTGGACCGGAGCGCCGCCGGCGATGGCGTCCTGGGCGGCGGCGATGAGGCGATGGTCGAGCGCCCTTTCGAGGTGGTGCTCCTGGCGTTTGCAGTGGGCGCGCGGGGAGGCGACGGCGGGGGCGTGGAGGAGCCGCGAGAGGTCGACGCCACGCGCCTTCCAGCGATCCACCGCCGGAGCGAAGTCGAGGAGGTCCACGCGACCGACCATCTCGGCCAGAGTGCGCATGCCCAGGCGCGCCAGGATATCCCTCACCTCCTCGGCGACGAAGAAGAAGTAGTTGATGACGTGCTCTGGCGTTCCGGTGAAGCGGGCCCGAAGGACCGGGTCCTGCGTCGCCACGCCCACCGGACAGGTGTTCAGGTGGCACTTGCGCATCATGATGCAGCCGGCGGCGATGAGCGGGGCGGTGGCGAAGCCGAACTCGTCGGCTCCCAGAAGGGCGGCGACGGCCACGTCGCGGCCGGTGCGAAGCCCCCCGTCGACCTGGACCGCGATGCGGTCGCGGAGCCCGTTGAGGAGCAGGGTCTGCTGGGTCTCCGCAAGGCCGATCTCCCAGGGAGACCCGGCGTGGGTGAGGGAGGTGAGCGGGCTCGCCCCGGTGCCGCCTTCGTATCCCGAGATCGTGACATGGTCGGCCCTGGCCTTGGCGACGCCGGCGGCGACGGTGCCCACGCCGATTTCGGAAACCAGTTTCACCGAGATGCGGGCGGCCGGGTTGACGTTCTTCAAGTCGAAGATGAGCTGGGCCAGGTCCTCGATCGAATAGATGTCGTGATGGGGCGGGGGCGAGATCAGACCCACGCCGGGCGTGGAGCGACGCACGCGGGCGATGTTGGCGTCGACCTTGTAGCCGGGGAGCTGGCCGCCTTCTCCTGGCTTTGCCCCTTGGGCCATCTTGATCTGTAGATCGTCGGCGTTGACCAGATATTCGGCGGTGACCCCGAACCGCGCCGAGGCGACCTGCTTGATCGCCGAGCGCATCGAATCGCCGTTCTCGAGGCGGCGGAAGCGATCCGATTCCTCGCCCCCTTCGCCAGTGTTGGAGCGCCCGCCGATCCGGTTCATGGCGATGGCGAGGGTGGTGTGGGCCTCCCGGCTGATCGATCCGAAGCTCATCGCTCCGGTCGAGAAGCGGCGGACGATTTCGGCGGCCGGCTCGACCTCCTCCAGGGGGATCGGCGAGGGGGCCCACTTGAGGCGCATCAGGCCGCGCAGGGCGAGGCTCTCGGCGTTGCGGCGGTCGACGGCCTCCGAGAAGGCGGCGAATTTCTCCGGGACGTTCGCGCGCACGGCGTGCTGGAGATCGGCGATGGCCGATGGCGTCCAGGCGTGATCCTCACCCGTCAAGCGGAAGGCGTAGAGTCCGCCCGGATCGAGGGCATCGCGCCAGGCCGGACGCTCGTAGGCGGCGCGATGCCGGCGCGCGCACTCTTCGGCGATTTCGGCGAGGTCCACTCCGCCGATGGCGCTCGAGGTCCCGGTGAAGAAGCGCTCGACGAACTCGGGAGCGAGGCCGACGGCGTCGAAGATCTGAGCCCCGCAGTACGACTGATAGGTCGAGATGCCCATCTTGGACATCACCTTGAGGATGCCCTTGCCGATGGCCTTGACGTAGTTCGCCTGCGCCGTGCGGGCGGGCAGAGCGAGGCCGCGCACCTGCCGGCGGGCGTCCAGGGTCTCGAAGGCGAGATAGGGATTGACCGCCTCCGCCCCGTAGCCGGCGAGGACGCAGAAATGGTGCACCTCGCGCGCCTCTCCGGTCTCGACCACCAGGCCGGTCTGCATGCGCAGCCCCTGACGGATCAGGCGATGATGGACGGCGGCGGCGGCGAGGGCGGCGGGAATGGCGATCCGCTCGCGTCCGGCGGCGCGGTCGGAGAGGATGAGGATATTGACGTCGGCGAGCACCGCGTCGGTGGCCGCGGCGCAAAGGACGCCGAGCGCCCGCTCCAGTCCCTGCGCGCCCTCGTCGGCGGGCCAGGTCGCGTCGAGCGTGGCGGTGCGGAAGGCGCCGTCGAGCTGTTCGTTGATCGAGCGGATCTTCTCGAGATCGTCATTGGTGAGGATCGGCTGGGAGACTTCCAGCCGCTTGTGGGTCCCCGCGTGGCGGCCGAAGAGATTGGGCCTGGGACCGATCATCGAGACAAGGCTCATCACCAGCGCCTCGCGGATGGGATCGATGGGCGGATTGGTGACCTGGGCGAAGTTCTGCTTGAAGTAGTCGTAGAGGAGGCGCGGACGCGACGAGAGCGCCGCCAGGGGCGTGTCGGTCCCCATCGAACCGACCGGGTCGTCGCCCCCCTCGCTCATTGGATCGAGGAAAAAGGCGAGATCCTCCTCGGTGTAACCGAAGGCCTTCTGGCGACGAAGGAGATCGGCGGGATCAGCCGCGGCGGTCGGCCCCCCCCGCGGCGGCGTCTCGAGGTCTCCGAGCTTGAACTGGGTTTTGGCCAGCCATTCGCCATAGGGGTGGGCGCGGGCGAGGCCCTTCTTCAGCTCCTCGTCCTGGACGATCCGCCCCTCCTCCATATCGATGAGGAGCATCTTGCCCGGCTGGAGGCGCCACTTGCGCCGGATCTTCTCCTCGGGAATCGGCAGGACGCCGACCTCGGAGGCCATGATCACCTGATCCTCGTCGGTGACCACGAAGCGGGCCGGACGAAGGCCGTTGCGGTCCAGGGTGGCGCCGATCCGACGCCCGTCGGTGAAGGCGATCGCCGCCGGCCCGTCCCAGGGCTCCATCAGAGCGGCTTGGTACTCATAGAAGGCGCGTCGCGCCGGGCCCATGAGCGGATTGCCGCTCCATGCCTCGGGGATCAGCATCATCATCGCCTGAGCCATGGAGTAGCCGCCGGCGATGAGGATCTCCAAGGCGTTGTCGAGCGAAGCGGTGTCCGACTGGCCATGGGGGATGAGAGGCCACATCTTGTCGAGGTCCGGTCCGAGGAGATCGGACTCCAGGGTCCGTCGACGGGCGTTCATCCAGTTGACGTTGCCGCGAACCGTGTTGATCTCGCCGTTGTGGGCGATGAACCGATAGGGGTGGGCGAGCTTCCAGGAGGGGAAGGTGTTGGTGGCGAAACGATGGTGGACGAGCGCCAGCGCCGAGGAGCAGAGCGGATCGGAAAGATCGCGGTAGAAGCTTCCAACCTGATAGGCGAGCAGGAGGCCCTTGTAGACGACCGTCCGGCTGGAAAATGAGGGCATGTAGAATTCGGTGAGGCCGGGGAGGCTCCACTTGGCGGCGAGTTCGGCGAGCGGGTTCTGGGTCTGCTTGCGGATGGTCAGGAGCTTGCGCTCGAAGGCGTCCTGATCCTTCGTCGACGCGCCCCTGGCGATCACCGCCTGGCGCAGGACCGGCATGGAGGCGATCACCGCCGCCCCCAGGCCCGTCGTATCGATCGGCACGTCGCGCCAGCCCAGCAGCTGCTGGCCCTCGACCCGGATGAAGTGTTCGAACTGGCCGACGGCGGCTTCTCGCGTCGCCTCGTCGCGGGGAAGGAAGCACTGCGCGATGGCGTAATCGCCAGGTGAGGGAAGCGCGATCGCCTCGCTGCGCGCCCAGGCGCGGATCAGCGGGTCGGGAATCTGGATGAGGCAGCCAGCTCCATCGCTGACCGTGGGATCGGCGCCGACCGCGCCCCGATGATCGAGGTTGACAAGGATCTCGAGGCCGCGGGTTACGACCTCGTGGGACTTCCTTCCCTTGATGTCGGCCACAAAGCCCACGCCGCACGAGTCGTGTTCGCGCGAGGGGTCATAAAGGCCCTGTGGCGGCGGAATTTCCGGCACAATCTTCCTCTGGTGGGCGCGAACGCCCCATTTTGAGCAACAGACATTCGGAGTCGGGCTCTAGCGAAAAGCCCGCTCCGAGTCGATGAGGCGATTGGCCCGAGTCTTCGCCGGCCGGCCGAGGCGCGACGATCCCGGGCCAGCCGGTCGAACGGTTGACTTGCGAGGGCCATGCCGATGAATTGTGAAGCCCAACAGGGGCGGGGACGGGACGATGGCGGGACCAGAGGCCGGCGCGCCCACGAAGGTGGCGATCCTGGGCGGGGGCCCGGCCGGCGTCGCCGCCGCCTACTGGCTGAGCGTGCCGGAGCAGCAGGGCCGCTATCAGGTCTCGCTCTTCACCCAGGGCTGGAGGCTCGGCGGCAAGTGCGCCAGCGGGCGCAACGCCGCTGAGGGCGATCGCATCGAAGAGCACGGCTTGCACATGTTGATGGGCTGCTACCAGAACGCCTTCGCGACGGTCAGGGCCTGCTGGCTGGACTGGAGGGCGATCAAGAAGGATCCCTCCAACCCCTTTCAGGTGTGGACCGACGGTTTCCTCCCTCAGCGGCTGATCAGCATGATGGAGCAGGACGGGCCCGGCTCGCCGCCTTCGTGGTCGCCGTGGAATATTCCCTTCCCGGCGCTTCCCGGAGAACCGGGCGACGGTCCCCTGGTCCCAGGCTCGGGAGCGGGACCGTCCGGGGATGATGACGCTCTGATCCTCGCCCTGGCGGACCGCCTGGAGGCCGCCGCCCCCGCCGATGCACCCTGGCGAGCCCCCCTGATGGCGGCGTTGGATGCGCTCAAGGCGGTTTTCATCACCGACTCCCCCGACACCTTGGCGACCCAGGCCGCGCTCCAGGCGGCGGCGAGCGCCATCGGCGCCTCGCAGGCCGCTGCGGACGTGCTGGAGGAGATCGGCCTGGGTTCGGCTCTCTCCCGCCTGGGAATCCTGGCCCAGATCGGCGTGGCCATCGCCTATGGTTATCTGCGCGATCTTTTCCTCAAGGGACCGGGCGCCTGGGAGTCGCTCGACCAGCAGGATTTCCGCGCCTGGCTCGCCTCCTGCGGCGCCTCGCCAACAGTCCTGGGCTCGGGTCCGATCAATGCCTTTTACGATCTCGCCTTCGCCGCCGTGAACGGCCGCGAAAACGGCCTCGCCAGCGGCTCCATGGCGGCAGGCGTTTCGCTTCGCGCCCAGCTGGAGATGGCCCTCGGCTATCGCGACGCGCCGCTCTTCAAAATGGCCGCAGGGATGGGCGATACGGTGTTCACGCCCTTCTACGACGTCCTTTCGGCTCGCGGGGTCGAGGTTAACTTCTTCAGCCGCATCGTGGGACTATCCCCGGCGGAAGACGGGTCGCTAAAAGAAATCTCCATCCTTCCTCAGGCCGCGACCCTCGGCGGGGCCGCCTACCAGCCTTTCACTCGAGTGCTCGATCTCGACTGCTGGCCCGACCAGCCGGATTGGAGCCAGCTCGAAAATGGCGCGGTCCTCGAGGCGGCGGGGGTCGATTTCGAATCGAGCTACTGCACGGTCTCGGCCGGGCCTGCGCGCACCCTCACGGCGGGCGTGGACTTCGATCTGGCCATCATCGCCATGCCGCCACAATCCATCGGCCGCTATTGTCCCTCGCTCGGCGAAGCCAGTGCCCCATGGACGGCCGCGCTCCAGGCCGCAACCAGTGTCGGGACCCAGTCCCTTCAGCTGTGGATGAAGCCGACCGTGGAGGCGCTCGGCTGGACCGCCGGACCGACCGTGCTCACCTCCTACGCCGAGCCCTACGATTCCTGGGGCGACATGTCCCATCTGGTGGATCGGGAGACCTGGAGCGATCCTCCCGGCTCAATCGCCTATTTCTGCGGCTGCCTTCCCACCCTGATGGGACTGCCGGTGGGGCCGCCCCAAATGCATGAGATCGCGCAGAGCGCGGCCGACTTCTGGCTGGGGGCGAGTCTCTCGGAGCTGTGGCCGAATGTGGGGCCGAACCCGGTTTCCGGTTCACAAGTTCTCTCGCGCTATGATTTGGCCAACTTCGACGTCTCCGACACCTATGTGCAGACCCCGGCCGGAGGCAATGTCGCCAGCCGTTTCGACCCCGCCCAGACCGCCGGCTATGCCAACCTCTGGGTCGTCGGGGATTGGACCAAGACGCGGTTTTCCGGCGGCTGCTTCGAAAGCGCCATCGAGTCGGCCATGCTCGCGTGCCGCGCGATCAGCGGCATTCCGCAATCGATCAAGACCGCCTGAGGGGGCCGATGGCCAGGACCAGGATCGCGATCATCGGCGGCGGCATGGCCGGTCTTTCGGCCGCCTACCAGCTCACCCGCACGCCGGCTCTCGCCGAGGCCAACCAGGTGACAGTCTACCAGATGGGCTGGCGGCTCGGCGGAAAGGCGGCGAGCGGGCGCGACGCCCTGGGGCGAAATCTCGAACATGGCCTTCACGTGTGGTTCGGCTGTTACGAGAACACCTTCCAGATGATCCAGGAGGTCTATGCGGCAAGGCCCCCCATCGCACCCCCCGGCTGGGCGCTGCCCACCTGGCGCGATGCGGTCAAGCCCCAGGTCTTCACGCCGATCGGCGTGGAGGCGCGGGACGGATCATGGAGCTACTGGCCGTTGACCTGGGCGGTCAACGATGGGGTTCCCGGCGACGGGACTCTGCTCCCCAGTCTCTGGCAAATGATCGAGACGGTCCTCGACTGGATACTGCTCTTCCTCTCCGGAACCGACCAACCTGACGAAGCGGCGGCGCTCGCCGCCGCCGGACCGGCGCCGACGACGCCCGAGGTTCCGGCCAGACCTGGACCGGTTCTTCAAAGAGCAAAGGCCAATGTGCGCGCCGCCGGGGCGCAGCCCGTCCGGCCTTCGCTGGTCGAACTGACACACATCCTCGATCAGATCGCCTGGGCCCGCGACGCCCACCAGAAAACCGTCGCGGCCGCCGCGCCCGAGACCAGCGGCGAGAGCTTGCTGGGCGATGTTCTCGACGTCTTCTGCGCCGCCCTGAAAGGTTATTTCTTCGATCTCTACCTGCCGGACCGGCCGTTCGTCTCGATTGACGGCGAGGAGTTCCGCGCCTGGTTGATCCGCCACGGCGCCGATCCCACCATCGTGGCGACCTCGTGCGTGGTGCGGGTCGTCTATGACACGCTTTTCCAGTACGCCGAGGGCGACGATGCGCGCCCGGACCTTGCCGCCGGCACTGCGGTCGGAACGCTCTTCAGGATCGCGGCGACTTACAAGGGATCCTCGATGTGGCTGGTCCAGGCCGGGATGGGCGAGGTGATCGTGGGGCCGCTCTATCAGCATCTCCTCGCCGCCGGCGTCTCGTTCCGCTTCTTCCACAAGCTCACCTCGATCGAGCCGGCCGCAGCGGGACCGGCCGCAGCGGGACCGGCCGAAGGCGGGCGCAAGATAGAAACGATCTGTTTCGCCCGCCAGGCTGAGGTTCTCGCCGGCGACTACCAGCCGGTGACCGTCAAGGACGGCCTGGTCCTCTGGCCTTCCGAGCCGGGCTGGACGCAGCTCAAGGACGGCCCGGCGATGCAGAAAGCGGGCGTCAACTTCGAGAGCCACTGGTGCGCCTGGCCGCCGCTCCCCGATCCGGTGGTCCTGACCGCCGGGGAGGATTTCGATATCGCCATCCTCGCCGTGGCGCTCGGCGCGTTCAAGCCGCTCAACGACGAAGATCCCAACCCTTGTCAGGGCCTGATCGAAGCAAGTGCCGCCTTTTCGGACTGGGTGAACAACGTCCCCGTCGTCCCTTCGATCGGCGTGCAGCTCTGGTGCGGCCCGACCACCCAGGGGCTGGGCTGGCCGCGGGCCAAGCCGGCTTGCGTGTCAGGGCCCGAATACCTCGATATCTGGGCCGACATGAGCCAGGTCCTCGCGTTCGAGCCCTGGCCCGAGCCCAAACCGGGCTCGCTGCACTATCTTTGCGGCACCTTCTCCACCGACCTCTACCGAAGCCCCGCATCGCTGACCGGTGTCCCCGCCCAGGCCCTCGCCGAGATCACCGCTCAAACGGCGGCTTGGCTCAATACCTACTCCGGGGTGGCCTGGCCGGCGGCGCGCACGCCCCAAGGCTTCGACTGGAGCGTGCTCGTCGCGCCGCAGAACTGCGAAGGCGAGGCGCGGCTCGCCGTGCAATTCCTGCGCGCCAACATCGATCCCACTGAATGCTGCACCCTCTCGGCCGCCGGCACGACGCGCTTCCGCCTGCACGCCACGGAGTCTGGGTTTTCAAACCTTATCCTCGCCGGAGAAGGCACCGCGATGGGCCTCACCACGTCCTTCGAAGGTGCGGTGATGTCGGGCGCAGCGGCCTCGCGGGCGATCTGCGGAGAGCCGGTCCAGATCATCGGGTACGATTTCCTGGACCGGAAGCCCTCGGCAGGTCCCGGCTAATGGCCGAGCGGCCCTACATCTCCTGGCTCGGGCATGGGGCGGCCGACCTCGCCCCGCCGGGCATCTTCACCGACGCGAGGGCCAATTTCTTCGCCTTTTCGGCGAGCCGCCCGGCCATGCAGAGCCTCGCCGACGCCCTGCTCAATCCGGCCGGAATGGGCAAGGTGCGCTACGAGGTCCCGCTCGGCCTCGCCGTGGCGAGCTTCATGGATATCGCCCGCTGCACATCGGCGAGCGAGATCATGGGATGGCTCCCCGGCCGCGAATGCGCCCTCTTCGTCCCCCTCATCGAAACCCATCGTGGCCATCCGCTGAAGACCCGCTTCGTCCTGTGGGCCCCCTATATCTTCATCTCCTATACCATCGGCATGGTCACCGGCCGCGAGGTGTGGGGTTGGCCCAAGGTCCTGGCCGAGATCTCCCCGGCCGATGATCTTGAGGGACCCGGCCTTTCCTGCGCGACCACCTATTTTCCGACCCTGGCGGCGGAGACGCGCGGCGTGACGGGGCCGCTCTTCACGGTGCGCCGCACCGCGGCCGGGCCGGCGGCGCCGGTCTGGCGAGATGGCTTGGAAGCGGCGGAGGGCCTGATCGGCGCCCTGCTCGGCGGCATTGCCGGCGCCCTCGTCGACGCCGTGAAGCTCAAGCCCCAGGCTCCCAGCGTAGCTCTCAAGCAATTCCGGCAGGCGGGAATGGCGAGCCAGGCCTGCTACCAGGCGATCTGCGATTCGCCGATCGAGATCACCGCGTTCAAGGGCGGCGGCCCGAGGTTCGATTCCTTTGAGCTGGAGGTTGCGACCTGCGAGAGCCATCCAATCGTCCGCGATCTTCTCGGCCGCGATCCCGACCCCGTCTCAACCAAGCTGCCGGTGGTTTTCGCCGCCTGGACGGTGATCGACTTTCAGGCTCTTTCCGGGGCCGACGTCATCGTCGCGGCCTGATCGATTCCGGACGGAGCTTCTGCAGTCCTTCGAGGACGAGGGCGCGATGCTCCGGCTTCGCAAAGAGAATGGCGGCGATCTCTTCCTCCGAATTCGGCGAGGCGCTGGCCATCGCGTCGGCCGCCACGCGTCCCTCGGCGAAGGCGCCCACCTGACCGCTGGAGGCGGCGAGAAGACAAAGCCCGGTCGGATAGGGCGATATTCGCACCAATTCGCGACCGATGTCGGCCGCCTCGGCGTAGCGACCCTGGCCGAACCGGATGGCGGCGAGCGTCTGGAGCTGGATGTTGCGGTTCGGCGAGAAGGGATCGAGCCTCATGGAGAGCGCGAGACTCCTCTCAGCGGCTTCGAAATCGCCCATGGCCGAGCGGATCTCTCCCTGGGCGAGGAGCGGAAAGGACGAACCGGGATTGAGCTCGACCCCCCGGTCGGCCAGGCGGAGGGCGGCGGCGAGCTCGCCGATCGTATAGTAGGTCATGGCGGCGGTCCCCAGCACCTGGGGATCGGACGAGCCTTTCCTTAAGGAGCGGGCCGTGAGATCGGTGAGCGCCGCCTGATGGAGGGCCGGATCGTTCGACCAGCGGAACTGGAGGATGAGGGCGTGGGCGGCGGCGGCCAGGCTGAGCGCAAGGGCGTAATCGGGATCGTGCTCGAGGGCTTTTTCCAGGAGCTCGAGCGCCTTGAACATCTCCTCGCGCTCATAAGTGCGAAGGTGGGTGAGGGCGCGCAGGTAGAGATCATAGCTGCGGAGATCCGAGGTCGGGCGATGGACCTGCCGCGCGGTCTCGGCGTCCTGGACCGAAAACTCGATGACCCCGCCGACAGCCTGGGCGATCCGGTCCTGGAGGGCGAACACGTCATCGAGAGTGTCGTCGAATCGCTCGGCCCAGATCTGCGACCCGGCCTCCGCGTCGATGAGCTTGGCGGCGACGCGGATGTTGTCGCCCGAACGGCGGACGCTGCCCTCGACGACGTACCGCACGCCGAGCTTTTTCGCCGCCTCGCCCGGCGTCAGGTCCTGGCCTTTGAGGCTGAGGCTCGATCCGCTGGCGATGACGAAGAGGGTGCGGATGCGGGTGAGGGAGGTGACGATCTCCTCCATCAGGCCATCGACGAAGTAGTCCCTCGCCACGTCTGGCGAGAGGTTGACGAACGGGAGCACGGCGATCGAAGGCCGACCCGCATCCGATCCCGGCGGGCCGAGGTCGGGCATCGCCCGCTGGGTCGCGGCGGGACGAATGAGGCGATAGCCCAGGCGCGGCAGGGTCTCGATTTCGTAGGCTCCGGCCGCCTCGACCTCGCTGAGCCGGCGAAGTCTTTGGATGCAGCGATTGATCGAGTCCTCGCCGACGCTCAGGCCCCGCCAGCAGTCGGCGATGAGATCGTCGCGCGAAACGATCGCCCCCTCGGCCCGGGCGAGCGCCACCAGGACCTGCATCACCCTGGGTTGCAGCCTCACTCGCGCGCCGCCCGCCTCGATCTCGCAGGCGGCCGGCACGATGCGCGAGCCGCCGAGCGCGAAGGGGCTTTCTCGCGCAAGATAAACCCAGCCACGCTGAGCGCTAGGCGCTTCGGGTAGGGCCAGGTCCGGCAAGGATCGCCTCCAGATCCCCTTGTTTCGCCAGATTCGCCGCTTTCCTGCGGGATCGCAAGCGGCGGGCGTGAGAACGGCGCTTCAGGCGCGGCGGGCGAGTTTCTCGTCGCGCCAGACGTCGTAACCAAGCGCCGCCAGAGCTTCGCCCACCTTCTGCGCCTTCTCTTCGGTCGAGCGCGCATAGGAAAGGAAGATGTCAGGCATTCGCGCTCGGCTCGCGACTCGGAGCTGAGACCACGTCGAGCTCGATGGAAGTCAGGCCTTCGATCAAAAGATCCCGGTGAGCCGGCTGCTGATAGATCACAGCCGCCATATCCTCGGCGCTGATGGGAGAGCGCGCGCGCAGTTGCCCCATGGCGTCGCGCGCCGCGGCCGCTGCGCCGAGCTTGGCGCGGGCAGCGGCGAGGAAGCCGAAGGCGGTGGGCTGGCCGGAAATCTGCGTCCACTCCTCCGCCAGGCCGGCGGCCTCGGAAAAGCGGGTCTGTGCGAACCGAATGGCGGTGAGAGCGCCTAGTTGAAGGTTTCGATTGGGCGACAACGGATCAAGCCGCATCGACCTCAAGAGGCAGTCCTCGGCCGATTCCAGATCGCCCACGGCCACCCGGATCTGGCCGCGGGCCAACAGCGGCAGCGACGAGCCGGGGTTTAAGGCCGCGGCGCGTTCGGCCAGTGGGGTCGCTTCGGCGAGCCGACCGGCCGCCCAATAGGCTTGAGCGGTGCTGGCGAGCACCTGCGGATCATCGGAGCCAGACCGCACCGAGTGCGCCGCCCGCTCCTCGAAGCGTTGCCGATGGGACGTCGGATCGTCGGTCCAGCCGAACCGGAGGATCAGCGCGTGGCAGCATGCCGCCAAGCTGTGGGCAAGGCCGTAATCCGGATCCAGGGCGATGGCGTGCTCGAGCAACTCGAGCGCTTGCAGCATGTCCTCCCGGCGGTAAGTCCGAAAGAGCGCCACTGCCCGCAGATAGGCATCGTAACCTCGAAGATCGGAGGTCGGACGCCTGATCAGCCGCAGCATCTCGGCATGCTGCACGGAGAACTCGATGGCGCCGGCGACGCCCAGAGCCACATTGTCCTGCAGTTCGAAGATGTCCTCGAGGGTCTCGTCGAACCGCTCGGCCCAGATCTGGACGCCGATGGATGCGTCCAGGAGGTGGACCGCTATGCGCACTCGTCGTCCTTGCCGGCGGACGCTGCCCTCAAGCACATAGCGCACGCCGAGCTTTTCCGCCGCCTGGGTCGGCGAAAGGCCTTGTCCCTTGAGGCTGAGGCTCGAGCCGCTCGCGATCACGCAGAGGGTGCGGATGCGGGTGAGGGAGGTGACGATCTCCTCCATCAGGCCATCGACGAAGTACTCCTCATCGGGATCGCCGGAGAGGTTGGCGAAGGGAAGCACCGCGATCGAGGGCTTGTCCTCATCGCCGGAGCGCCAGACGGCCGAAGCGGCGGGCGGAGGCTCGCGGCCGAGCAGTTCGGAGAGGCTGGCGAGCGCCCGTCGCCAGCCCGGCGCCTCCGGATCGCCTCGCCAGTGGACCAGGTCGGCGCACTGGATCTGATCGAACGGCATGGGAAGTGACGAACCGTCGATATTGAGCTGGACGAGCTTGCCTTGCGCGCGGGCCCGGTCGGCTTCCGAACGCACCCACTGGCTCTTCACCGCATCCCTGGACCAAAGAACCAGGACCGCCCTCGACTCCGCGAGACGGCTTTCGATCATTTCGGCATAGGTCTCATGGGCGGCGAGCTTCTCATCGCGCCAGACCTCGTAGCCGAGCGCCGCGAGGGTCTCGCCAACCCTTCGCGCCTGTTCCTCGGTCGACCTGGCATAGGAAATGAAGATATCGGTCATGGCCTTCCAGCCCACTGGCCTTCCATCCTAGCGGAAGTCCATCGCCTGTCAGAGTCGGGCCTCCTTCTCGCCCGATCCGCCCGATCCTGCTAGACCGACGCCGTGAGCGAGGTCTTCATCTCTTACGCCCGGTCGAACGCGGCCGAGGCCAGAACCATCGGCGAGGCGCTGAAAGCCCACGGCTTTGGCGTCTGGCGCGACGACGAGATTCCGGCGCACCGGGCCTACGCCGACGTGATCAGTGAACGATTGGCGCAGGCCAAGGCGGTCCTCGTCCTGTGGTCGAGGGAGGCGGCGACCTCGGAGTGGGTCCGCTCGGAGGCGGAGCGGGCTCGTGGCGAGAAAAAGCTCGTTCAGCTCAATTTAGATGGCGCCCAACTCCCCATGCCCTTCGATCAGATCCAGTGCGCCGATCTCGCCCGTTGGAAAGGCGATCTCTCCGCGCCAGGCTGGAAGAAGGCGCTCGAGAGCATCGCGGTCCTGGCCGGCGCCAGGACCAAGACCACGGCCGCCGAGGGGCGGCGGCTTTCCATCTGCGTCCTTCCGTTCGCCAACCTCTCCGGCGATCCCGATGAGGGGATCGTCGCTGATGT